>JBEKPO010000007.1:0-75892 GCA_049520675.1 Occallatibacter sp.
ATTTTGGGAACGAAATCGACCGAATACTCCGAACCGCGATAGATTTCTGTATGCCCTTTCTGCCTGCCAAACCCACGGACTTCGGCAATCGTCATTCCTTCGACGCCAATATCGACAAGGCACTCTTTCACCTCATCGAGTCTGTTCGACCTTATGATCGCGTTGATTCGCTTCACTCAATCTCCTCCTTTGGGATGCGTTGCGTACCAATTGACACACCGAAAAAAGCGGCGGTTCTAACGTGTCACTTGTTCGGCTTTCTCTCGGAGTGACAGTCAGATGCGAGAACGGACCCTCGGGCGTGGGAAACTGAACCGCTCGTTGACGAAACAGGGTGCCTGTAGGGTGAGTTTTCAACCGCGATTGGCTGGTTAATCGCTAATGCGCCGACGTCCACTCCCATCTGCCATAATCTGCCCCTTGTGGACGCACCCGATTTCGCCTGTTTGAGAACCGATCGCGCAACGGTTCCACCGAGAAGTTGATCCTCTGAATTCGGATGAATCACATGGAATTGAATCAGATCGACAACGGGCAGTGCGGCGAAGAGTCGGCAGATCGCTGCCTCAGTGTCGGAGAAGCACTGTTCCGTGAACAAGCGCATTTCTTCTCGAGGCGAGCAGCCTCGGTCCCACGGATGAATCTCTCTGGCGCGCCATTCAATTTCAAGGTGGTAAGACGCCTTGGTCAGAGTCAGTCCGTCCTGCCTCACCTCGCCTCTCCGGTGCAGTGCAAGTGACCTGTTGACTCCAGTGCGTAAAGAATCGGAGACGAGCTTTTTCAGGAGAGTTTGCAACGTCATTGTCGCCCCTTTTCAAAACTTCATTCATGACTCTAACCCCGCCTAGCAACAAAGCTGGCAATTTTCGGACGCGATGGGGTTCGCATCGGACATGATGTCCGAAAATTGCTAGTTAATTCATTTTTTCCAAAAATGCCCCTGTTTACTTGGCACTGATGCAACTGATGAATTCGTGAATGATTTGTAAGGGATTCGTTAAGGAAGCGTAGCGTCCGAATATTGCTAGTTATTTGAGGGAGATTCGCCTACCTTCAATTTAGGCCGGAAACGCAGAGACGGTTCAGCACGGCAGAAGGCTTAAAAGGGAATGATGTGGGCGGATGATGGAGCGCGCAGAAAACAACCCGACCGACATCAAGGGTGATGTCGATACCTCAATTTTCTGGCCCGCGTTTTACAGCCGTGATGCGCGGTTTGATGGGCGCATTTTTGCGGGCGTCGTCACTACGAAGATCTATTGCCGGTCGATCTGCCCTGTGCCGTTCGCAAAGCCAAACAATATTGTGTGGTTCGTATCAGCGGCTGCAGCCGAGGCGGAGGGTTTTCAACCCTGCCGGCGATGCCGGCCTCAAGCGGCTCCAGGAACACCGGCGTGGCTGGGAACCTCGGCAATTGTGTCGAGAGCACTCAAGCTGATCTTGGAAGGAGGTCTCGATTCCGGTAATGTCGACCAGCTCGCCGAACGCGTTGGAATTGGCTCACGTCAACTGCGCCGACTGTTCGTGCAGCACATGGGAGCGTCGCCGATTAAGATCGCAATCACTCGCAGAGTTCATTTTGCTCGGACCCTGATCGAGGAGACCGCCCTGCCAATTACTGACATAGCGATGTCAGCTGGATTTCAAAGCATACGTCAGTTCAATCACGCCATTCAAACCACGTACGGACAGCCACCCAGAAGACTACGAAGGCAGGCGCAAAAGATCGGTGCAGCTTCTAAGGCGAGTGGTTTGTCAATTCGGCTGTCGTACAGGCCTCCCTTTGATTGGGCGTCCATGCTGCGTTTCCTCCGACTTCGCGCTGTACCTGGAATAGAAGTCGTCGAGGAAGAGTCCTACCGACGCACCATTGAAATGGACGGCGTCCATGGTGAGCTGGAGGTGCAGGACGATCCGGCTCAGTCGCAATTGGTTGTGCGCATTCGTTTGCCGCGTTATGAAGGCTTGATGTCCATCGTTGACCGGGTGAGACGCATTTTTGACTTGCGTGCCGATCCACTCGAAATCACAAACCATTTGAGACGGGACCGGCGTTTAGAGCCGCTGCTGAACGCTCATCCCGGCTTACGCGTTCCCGGAACATGGGACGGTTTTGAATCCTGTATCTGCGCGATCCTGGGTGATTCGCTTGCCACGACTCGGATGAATCGAAAGTTGATCAAGCGATTCGTCGAGAGGTTCGGGTGCCCAGTTAAATCCGCATTTCGTGGTTTGACGCACGTTTTTCCCGGACCGCAAGACTTTTCAATTACGGAACTTTCATCAATCGGAGTACGTGGTGATCGAGCCGTTGCCATCTGTGCGGTGTCCCGGGCAGTGAACAGGAAGAGGCTGACTTTCGAAGCATCAAGATCGTTGGAGGAATCAATTTCACGCTTGCTGGCGATTCCTGGGATTGACAGAACAACTGCGGAATACGTAGCTCTGCGCGTCTTTGGCGAACCCGACGCATTTCCTGTAAAGCCTTTGGCGTTAAAGGAATTCGTTGCGCGGGGCATTGGCAAGCTCCCCGAGAGAGACCACCTTCAAAGCAGTGATCGGTGGCGGCCATGGCGGGCTTATGCGGCGATGTACCTGGCCTCTTCATTCGATCACCCATAGTCGATCTGAAACATTCGGTTGCACTTCGCATACTTGGTTTATCAACTCTTACCCCGGGCGAATCCCCAGGAGGATTGATTTTCGTGACAAGAATCGCACTCTTAGGCGCAGTCTTGTTGGCGGCAGCAATTTTTGAAAACCTCGGCGATGCTGCCGGATACATCGCCAAAGGAAACGCGTGGGGCCAGTATGCTCTTGCAATCGGAGCAATGGCGGTGTACGGGATTCTTACCGTCACAGTTGGTCGAAGTGGATGGTCGTTTACCCAGGCATTTCCGCTCGGCTATCTTTTCATCTATTTCATTGTGGGACTCGTGTTCGGAGCTGTTCTGGAGGGTCGGCGACTGAGCGGGTCTCAGCTACTGGCTGCTGTGCTCATGTTGGCGGGCCTTGTGATGAATTTTGCCGGCAATCTCAGGCCGGTCGATCCTGCGCCGCAGAATAGTGCAATCTCACACACAGCAGCGGCTCCGACTCCGGAACCAGGTGAATGAAACCTCTCGCTTCGACTAGCGCCAAGTTGCAGTAAACTTTCCGTCGCAATCCATGGAAGCGGCCGCGTCGTTCCTGGCAGATTACCGTTCATCGGGATGTTGATTTACTGTTTTCCCAGGCATTCAACGCCATCACTGCATCGCTCACCAGTGCGCTTCGGTGAGGGACTGAGGGTGAAATCAGCGAAGCGCGAGAGGCACAGGCCGACCCCGCAAAGTGAGACATAGGTGTAGTCGAATTTGTAGCGGTCAAAGCACCCTGGAACCACTCAGAGCAACAGCTTTCAATAGCATGGCCGCAACGTATTCAATCGAAAACAGTTAATTCCACTCAATTTCAACAAACATCAATAAATGCCTGAATCTGGTTCGGGACCAGGGGGTCGGAGGTTCAAATCCTCTCTCCCCGACCATTATCTTCAATAGTTTACAGACTGGCTTGGTAGACCCTCTGGTAGTGGCCCAGGTGCTCTGGTGCGAGAGGGCGCGTCTTTATTGAGTATTCGTTGAGAATCGGGATGCAGTGACAGCTACAAAATCGTCTACAGTCACGATGAGAATATGCTCGTTGAGCTGTGGAACCTTATGGTTGTTGAAGGTTTTGTCGAATACAGACTTTCCGGGGCCCTTCAACCACCCCAGTTTCTCTCATTCCTACCGACATAGATTTCGCCGGGCAGACCATCACTTGAGCCCTAGATGGGTGCGAGAGGCGCACCTAAACAAGATTGGCTAGTTCTGATATTTTGCTTTCGACGTGATTCCTGTGCAGGATGAAATCCTGTGATAACGCATTGGCTACGCGCCACTTCGACTCACCAGAATGCTTTGGCTTCTACCTTGGGTTTGCCTTGCATTCCGTTGACTACCTGCGAGCTAAGGACGACTTCGAAATTCCTTTTAGCCCAGTCGGCGCCAGCGCCATCTGCCAACTGTTTCAGGCTTGCTTCATCGGTTAGGAATTCGCCGGCAGCTCTGGTTCCGCTGCCCGCAATTCCAGCCGCGACCAGAACTACCTGGCCGGTGCTTTCGTCAGTGAAGCGGGCGGCTATTGCATAGTCTTTGACCACGTCACTCCTCGGAGCCAGTGATCTGACTTGCCAGGCGCGTGACTCGGGGTGCTGTGTGTCCGCAATCCAGTAAACCCGATCTGGGCCCTGAGGCCCTTCCAGATGAAACCTGAGTGAGGACGTTCTGTTTAGTGTCCAGTCATTGTTTATCGCTCCAATCAGAACTACCGGTCCTTCCCGAAGTTGAGCGGAAACTGTCGTCCGAAAATTCTGAACCCTGAAAGCATGTCCGTGAGCTCCGGCCAAAGACACGAATCTGCTAAGAATCTGCACGTCAGAAAGAGGAACAAAGTCGTTCTTGTCCTCGAGTGCCTGAAGGGACGAGTCGTCATCGGCCCCGCTCTGGAGCTGAGTCAGCGGGGAATCCGTTGGGGCCAGCAACAACTCGGTTCCACCGATGCAGAACAAGATTGGCTTGCTGCTGGTGAGCAACGGAGACCAGACTTCTTCGAGAGCGGATTCTTGTTTCTCGAGAGAGGACTTTTGTTTCTCGAATTGCTTCCAATAACGAGCGCCCAAGGCTAACGTCACGGCGATGATCGCGACCGAGGCTATCAAACCCACCGGCCAATAGATGCTTCTCGTCCTCTTGGGCTGACTGATCTGCTCGACTTTAGAGGGAACATCGGTCCGAATTGTCTCGAGAGCAGGCGTTTCCGGTGCGGGTTGCAAGAACACGGGAACATAGGATCCCGGATTCAACTCAATTCTTAGTTCGCCCACGTGCGCCGATGACTGGTAATACTGGGCGAGCCGCTTCCTCACTTCCGCCGCACAGAGACGCACGACAGGATCGAGATTGGTATCGTAATCCGGCGGCCGATGGAATACCTCCACTCCGAGGGTGCGCTCCTTCAAATTATCTTCGTTTTCTGCAAGGGTCTGTTCCACGACGTACCGGAGCAGGGACGGATAGCGTTGACTGGCGGCGAATCTACTGTCGCTCACAATTTTCTCGAGTTGTGAGCGCACGAGCTGTCTTTCGCTCTCTGTCTTGGGGCGCCAGGTACCTGTCACTGACTCAGTGGAAGCCATGGGTCTCATCCCGCCGCCAGCAGATTCGGCCGATCTCAACGTAACACCGCCTTGATACGGCTCGCAACTGATTCAAACAACCGCCTTTCCAGCAATGGTTTGCGACACGCATCAAATCGCGGCCAGGTATTGAACGCCAAAGCTACCGTAGCAATCTTGACCGGTTCGGGTTCAGCCGTATCAAGTGGACGCCGGCCTGGGAAACCATACTCGCGCACGGCTGAAATTCGGTTTGGGGAAGCTGGCTACCGTTTGTTTGGGATCGGAGCGTAGCTAGGAAACGCCTCCGCAAGGATCACGCAGCTCACAGGCTTTCAATGGGCAATTCATTGGCCCACGGGAGCCACAATTTGGAGGAGAAATGTCAAGGAGACGCATGAAGCAACTCTTGTTGATCCTGCTGCTTGGATTAGTCGGCGCAAGCTTGCTGACAGCACAAAACGCGACGGGTTCAATTGTTGGGCACGTCAAAGATTCAGCCGGCGCCGCGATAGTAGGTGCCCAGGTATCGGTCACAAATCTAGACACGCACGATGTTAGAACGGTGACGACGAACGAGGCGGGAGATTACACGATCCCAGTCCTGCAGCCGGGGCATTATGAGGTAGAGGTCACGGAGAGGGGGTTCAAGAGCGAGAAGACCTCAGGCATCGTCCTCGACGTCGATCAAACCGTCCGTGTGGAAACTACGCTAACCGTCGGGACTGCAACCGAGTCGATTTCGGTCAACGCCACGGCTCTCGCAATCGATACAGATTCCGCGAGCGTTGGACAGGTCATCGGAAGCCAACTAATTTCGGAACTGCCTCTCAATGGCCGCAACTTCGAGGATCTTATGCTCCTGGCGCCTGGGGCCGTCAACAACCCCGGCGGTGAACAAACGCAGTATCGGATTAGCATCAGCGGCACCAACCTCAGTTCAGTCAGTGTTGGCGGGTCCCGCGGCTCCTCCGAGGGCTACACAATGGACGGCACATCCATCCTCGATTTCGGTTACGACGATGCAATGTTCTCTCCATCCCTGGACGACATTGCCGAGTTCGATTTGCTCACCAAGGGCTACTCGGCCGCCTACGGCTACAGCATGAACCAGATCAATATCACGAGCAAATCTGGGACCAACAGCTATCACGGATCGGCATTCGAGTATCTGCGCAACAACTATGTCGACGCGTTCCCTCACGGGGCCAATTACCAATTGCCCGCCGGGTCAAAGCTGCTCGCGAGTCTGCTGCAGCAAAATCAGTTCGGGGGCTCATTGGGCGGCCCGGTTCGCATTCCCTGGCTCTATAACGGCAAGAACAAGACATTCTTCTTCGCCAACTACGAGGGATTCCGGAAGAACAATGCCGGCAGCAGTTTAACTTCGGTTCCCAGCGACGATGAGATGAAAGGCATAATCGACGCCAGCGTGCTGGGAAATTTCACGGTGGCTCAAGCCCCCCCGGGTGTGGGATACACGCAGTGCGGAACGACCTACCAGGCGGGCCAGCAGCATCCGCTCTTCGCCCCGTTTAATTACCCCAGCCTGGGTATTGTCGCCGGCTGCCCTTTGACCGATTTTTCAACGGGCTCGAGCTACACGGTTCCCACCAATATCCTTTCAAATCTGGGCCAGCTGATTATGACGCCCGGCCTCTATTTCCCCTCAGGGCCGAACCTGAACGCCCCGCTCGGTACAAATAACTACTCGTACAACTCCGCTACCACTTTGAATTTCAACCAGCAGAACTATCGCATCGACCAGAACATCGGTGCAAATGACCAGATCTTCTTCCATATGACCTGGCACAGTGAGAACGAGGTCAATGGGGCGGACACTCCCGTAAACGAAACGGTTACGACTCAGCCCGCTCGGCTCTACACCCTCACGGAAACGCACGTTTTCTCGCCCAATATAACCAATCAGGTCCGTGTGGGCTGGTCGCGGCAAGAATGGACGCAAGGCCCGGCCGCAACCATTTCATCGGCACAGATAAATGCGCTCAATTGGCCCGCTCCCTTCCATACGCCGGGCGAGGGATTTCCGCGCATCGAGTACGACGGCAGCAACTTGAACGATGGCTATAACTACGGCGGCGGCGGCGCCTTCGTTGGCTCGACAGTCACAGAAATTCCCTCCAACTGGGATTACAGCGAATCGGTTATATGGACGATCAAGCGGCACACCGTCAGCCTTGGCTTCGGTGGCTATCGCAGAATCTATGGCGTCAAGGCGGGCGGCTCGCTGGGCCGGGTCAATTACAACGGGGAGTACTCCGGCGACACCTTCGCCGATTCCTTGTTGGGCGCATCGCCCGGCGTCGATATTTCCGAGGTGGGCCCTACGTCCAATGCAAGCCTGGGAACGCTATCCCACCTGGTCTTCCACAGCTACGCGCCCTACGTGCAGGACGATTGGAAGGTCAACGACAGACTGACCTTGAATCTCGGCCTGCGCTATGAGTTCATCGCCACTCCATATGAGGAGCAGAATGGCTTCACCTGGCCCGACTTCAGCGCGCCGGGAGGTGCTTTATACATCGCGAATGCAACGACTGCTAAGGAATACGGCGGTGTGAATCCTCTCGACCCATCGACCGGACTCTATGTTCCTTCTCCGGGCGGAGAACGCGGCCCCGGGCCAGCTCCGAAGGATGACTTTGCGCCGCGTCTCGGCTTCGCCTATCGACTCTTTGGAGACGATAAGACGGTTCTTCGCGGAGGCTTTGGCAAGTACTTCGACTCCATTGAAGACAACGAACTGGATCAGGGTAACGTCAACCCTTATCCGAGTTCATCTGGCTTTGCCGATGGCCCGGATGCGGCACTTTCCTATCCTGCCTTGCGCAACACCAACAGCTTGCCCAATGCTTCCCCGAACGGACAATTGACTACGGGCAATTTGGGTTTCGGGGTTTGGCAAGACGACCATTACAAAAACCCGTACTACCTGGCATGGAACCTTGGCGTTGAGCGGGAACTGCCTGGGGCAAGCAAGCTCGAAGTCGATTACATCGGCAACCATGGCACCAACCTGTTTGGACGCTCCAACCCCAACGCGCCCTCGCAGTGCATCCCCCAGAATGGTTGCATTGCATCGTCGGCGGGGCCCTCTGTGCCGGTCGCTTCACGCGTGCCCTACCAAAACCTGGGAACGCTGGTCAACGCCATTTTTGACGACTTTGCCAACTACAACGCGCTGGACGTCAAAGTCGAGCATCGGGCGCGCGATCTCGACCTGGTGGCGGCTTATACCTGGTCCAAGGCGCTCGACACCAAATCCAGTGTTGCCGGCCTCAGCGGCGGCGGCGTTTCGGACAATGCGGGATGGGCTGGACCTCAGGATGGTCACAACATAGCTTCGGACTATGCTCGAGGCGGCTACGATGTGGGAAACCGCTTGGCGGTCACCATCGTCTACGCCCTACCCATCGGCCAAGGGAAGAAGATCCTTGGTAACTCATCGAAGCCGGTCGATGAGGCCATCGGGGGTTGGAGGTTCGGCGTCCTCTCGTCCTTCCAGGGAGGGATTCCCTTCACCATCGTTGGGGCCGATAACGGCAATAACAATACCTATTCGGAGAGGGCCAACTTCAATCCCGACGCGCCCAAATGCCCTAAATCGCACGCGCAATGGTTCTGCTCCGACGATGTCTCAGGTTCAACCGATAAGACTTTCACGCAGCCGGCGTGGGGGGACTATGGGGACTCGTCACGGAATGCGATCCGCGGGCCTGGGCTGATCCTCGCCGATCTATCGCTGTCCAAGAGCTTTGCCATCGTGGAAAAGTCGGCCTTTGAGCTACGGTTCGACGCATTCAATGCCTTCAACCATTGGAATCCAGGACAACCCGACGACACGATGACCGATACAGCCCTCCAGCCCAACGGGTATCCAACTGTGGCAAATATCTTACCCAACAACTACCAAGGCAATGCACGCGAATTGCAGATATCCGGGCGCTTCACTTTTTGAGGAGGCGAAGCGCTGTACCAGGTCAGACACAAGCAGAGGGGCGCTTCGCGCCCCTCTGCTTACACTCAACATGCAAGCATCTTTAAAGCGGTCCCGCAATTCATCTCCACATCGGATGTTCAGAGTCTCACAATGACTTCGCCAGCACAATTGAGCCGCTGCATGATCCTGTGCCTTCCGGCCATTCTTTCTTCGCTTGGCTGCTGCGCCAATGGCCAGTCGAAAGAACAGACGGACCCAGGTCGGACAGCGCTTCAACATGGAGACTATCTTTCCGCTGAGAGACTATACCGCCAAGCCCTGCTTCAATACCCGGGCTCTGCGGAATTACTCACCGATCTTGGTATTGCTCTTCAATTGCAAGGCCGATCCACCGACGCTATCCATGCCTTCGAACAGGCTTTGAAGTTGAAGAGCTCGCCGCGCACCTATGCGCTGCTCGCAGAAGAGAAATGTGGAATCCGAGATTTGGATGGCGCGCGGCCCATGCTGAACAGGATCATTCGCGAATACGCCGGAGACGCCAAAGCCATCGCTACCGTTGCTCCGTGCTACCTCGATCTCGATGAGCCTGTGGACTCGGTGAGGGCCTACACAATTCTGCTGCGGGACGAGGCCTATCCGCACGACCTTGCGTTGATCCGGCTGGCCAGGTCGTATCTGGCGGCTGCGCAATTCTTCGTCACAAAGCTACGGGAGCATCCCGGCAGTAACGTATATCTCGCGGCGCTTGGCCAGGCGAGCACCGCCGGCGATCCGCGAAGCGCCTTCCCCATGGCGCAGCGCGCATCTCCGAGTTTTCACGTGGATCTGGGGTTCGACGCGGTTCTCACGATCTGGCATCAGCACCAGGACGATTCAGCTCTGCTCTATCAATTGGCTGTAATTAGCGGAGAGCAGAGCATGAGGCAAATCGAACTCTGCGATCAGCAGTATCCGCAGTCTCCCTATCTTGCTCAGCTCCGGTTTGAGATGCTCGCTGACCAGGGAAGGGAAGATGAGGCGGTCAGCGGGTTCCAAGAGTTACTCCGCTCGCATCCGGAACTGCCGGACCTTCGCCACGACCTGGGCATGCTCTACAGAAAGCAGGGTCAGTGGGACAACGCGCTGGCCGTCTTTCGCGATGAGATCTCCGCTAATCCGAAGGACGAACGCGCAGCTGCACGTGTGAGTGAAGCGCTGGTCCAGTTGATGCGATGGACAGAGCTCCGTGACTTCCTTGCGCCGCGCGCGCGAGAAGGTGTAGCGCCGCTCTGGGCATCGCTCGATCTCGGGGAGGCGCTTGAACAGTTGGGAGAGGCGGGCAAGGCGATTTCTCTTCTTTCAAATGCAGAAGCGGAATATCCATCCAGCAGGGCTGTTCACAATCGCCTGCTCCATCTTTATCGCAGCTCCGGCAATATGCCGAGGGCCGTCGCCGAGGCGAATTGGCTCAAGAGCCAGCCGGGATAGGCATCTTTTTCGCTGGATTGCCATGGAGAGATCGCGAATGCAGATGAGACCACAAGGGGCGGGGTGTAAAGTCAACCAATCATGCACAACAATCGAAACCACTCAGCCATGGATTCCCCGTCAGCAAACGCACCCAGCGAATTGTGGAAATTTGTGTCCGACCCGCTAAGTCCGAACCATCAGACCCGCAATCCGGCGAACAGACGACGCACGCCGTGGTCTGCTGTGCTGTGGATAGCAATCGTGCTGGGGGGATGCGGCGAGCTCGTGTCCGCGCGTTCGCAGAGTCCGCCGCTGAATCCCGATCTGGTGGCGGCGAAGTGGCCGGCGAACTGGATCGCCAGCCGTTCGGCTCCGGCGAAGGCTCCGGGGGTCTTTTACTTTCGCCGAGAGGTCGCGCTCGCGACCGTGCCGCAGCACTACTGGGTGCACGTCAGCGCGGACAACCGGTTCGTGTTGCACGTGAACGGGCAGTATGCGGCGGAGGGGCCAGCGCGCGGCGATCTGTTTCATTGGCGGTTTGAGACGGTGGACCTGGCTCCGTTGTTGCACGCCGGGAACAATGTGATTGCGGCGGTGGTTTGGAACTTTGGCGAAGCGGCGCCGGTGGCGCAGATGAGCAACCGCACCGGCTTTTTGATGCAGGGCGATACCGAGGCGGAAGCGGCAGTGAATACGAGCCTGGAATGGCGAGTCCGCGAGGAGGCAGGCCGTGGGGCTCTTGGCAACGCCAGAGCGCTTGGATACTACGCAGCAGGTCCGCCGGAAGAGATCGACGGGCGCGTGCTCGACTGGAGCTGGGATCAGCCGGGTGACGGAGATTCCGGCTGGGAGGCTCCGAAGCTGATTGGGCCTGCCGCGACGCGCGAGGCGCAGGACGCCAATACCAACTGGGAGCTCGAACAGGACACGCTGCCGCCGATGGAGCATGAGCTGACCGACGCTGGCGAGCCGGTGCGCGCAGAGGGACTGCCGGGGCTGCCGGCGTTTCCCGCGCAACCGCTGGAGATTCCGGCGAACACCCATGTGACGCTGCTGCTCGATCATCGCGTACTGCAGACGGCATATCCCGAGCTGACGGTGAGCGGCGGACGAGACGCGGCGATCAGGTTGACCTACTCTGAGGCTCTCTACGACGCGCAGGGACGGAAAGGAAACCGGAACGAGATTGCGGAGCGGCACATCGACGGCCTCACCGATGAGTTCGTCGCGGACGGCGGGACGGCGCGTCGCTTCGAGCCGCTTTGGTGGCGCACGTGGCGTTACATGCAGATCGAGGTGATAACGAAAGCCGAGCCGCTGCGATTGGATGGGCTGCGGGCCTGGTTCACTGCGTATCCCTTCAACCTGAAGGCGGCGATTGCAGGCGACATTCCGGAGCTGGACGGGCTGTGGACGACGGGCTGGCGGACCGCGCGCCTGTGCGCGCATGAGACCTACATGGATGCGCCCTACTGGGAGCAGTTGCAGTACGTGGGTGACACGCGCATCCAGGCGCTGATCTCGTATGTCATGACGGGCGACAGCCGGCTGGCGCGTCAGGCGATCGTGAACCTTGACAACTCGCGCGTTCCGGAGGGGATTTCGCAGAGCCGCTATCCTTCCGCGCTGCCGCAATTCATCCCGCCGTTTTCGCTGCTGTGGGTGAGCATGCTGCACGACTACTGGATGTACGTGGACGATGAGCCGCTGGTGAAGGAGACTCTGCCGCATACGCGCACAGTGCTGGACTGGTTTGCGGCGCAGCAGCGCCCTGACGGGCTGTTGGGCCGGTTGCGGTGGTGGGAATTTGGGGACTGGACGGTCGATTATCCCGACGGCGTGCCGCCGCAGGAAGCCGATGGCGGATCGGCGTTCCTCACGCTGCAGTTCATCGAAGGGCTGCACGACGCCGAAGAAATGGAATTGGCATACGGAAGCCAGGAGCGCGCGCACCAATACGCGGCGAGGATTCGCAGGGCCACCGCGGCACTGAACGCGCAAAACTGGGACGCGCGGTACGGCCTCTATGCGGACACGCCGGCGAAGAAGTCCTGGAGTATCGAGGCCAACGTGCTGGCAGTTTGGCTGGACGTTGCGCCGCGCGCGGAGCAGGCGGCCATTTTGCGCCGGGTACTGGCATCGAAGCCGGATGCACAGACGACGGTGGAAGGCAGGGCGATTCCGGCGATGTCCGTACCGACGTATTATTTCCGGTTTTATCTGAGCCGCGCGCTGGAGCATGCGGGGATGGCGGATGTGTATTTGCAACAGTTGCAACCGTGGTTCGACATGCTGCGTCTGGGGTTGAGCACGTGGGCGGAGAATCCGGAGCCGACGCGGTCGGACTGCCATGCGTGGAGCGCCAGCCCGAATTACGATCTGCTGACGCTGGTGGCGGGCATCCGGCCGGACGCACCGGGATTCAGGAGAGTGCGGATTGCGCCGCATCTGCGCGGACTGCATCACCTGGATGCGTCGATGCCCCATGAGGGTGGGGCGATCCACACGGTGTATCAACTGGAAGGCGCGAGCTGGAAGGCAACGGTGACGCTGCCGGCGGGATTGAGCGGGGAACTGGTGTGGGGAACGCACGAATATCCGCTGCACGCAGGGACGCAGGGGCTGCGGCTCGCGGGCGAGGAGAGGTGAGCCTGCACAAGCGCAACCTGTTTGGGTTGCCGCAACTCGGTAACAAAGGCTAAACGCGCCTGGGCTAAGGAGCAGAGTGAGCAGAATGAAAGATCTGAACTATATCTCGAGGCGTAGTGTTTTGGCTGGATTGGCAGCCTCGGGAGCACTTTCGGTTTCGTCCTCGAAAGGCTTTGCGGACGATTCGAAAGGTCAACCAGACGCACCGATTCTTTCGCAAGACGAGCGCCGTCAACGCGCTGATGCGCTACTCCGCTATTTTGCGGCGAACGCGCCGCATCTCCTGCGCCCTCCTGATGGCATCCTGAAGCACCCTAGTGTTGCGCCCAGCCTGCCGGGCAAAACGTATTCCACGGATCTTTGGGACTGGGACACGCTTTGGACGAGCCAGGGACTCTTTCGACTGGCCGCGCTGCAACGCGATGAGTCGCTCAAGCAAAAGCTCTGCGAGCATGTCTCCGGCAGTCTGTTGAACTTTCTCGAGCACGCTTCTGCGAGTGGGCAAATCCCAATCATGATGACCCGAGACGACCCGGATCCCTTCAGGATCCTGGGCAAGAGCCTGACATCGAAAAACCAGGCCAAGCCGGTTTTCGGTCAGCTCGGGCTGCTCGCCTGCGATCAACGCGGAGATGTGAATTGGTTGGAATCGCATTTTGATTCGATTCTCCGTTTCTATGATTCTTGGACACGTCACAACTCGTCCCCCGTCGGCCTGCTGGTGTGGGGTGACGATGTTGCAATCGGTGATGACAACGACCCAAGCACATTTGGCCGGCCTTTCTTTTCTTCGGCGAACCTGCTTTTGAATTGCCTGTTCTATCAGGATCTCTTGGCGTCGGCTGAATTGGCACGGCGGCTTGGACGCTCGGCGGATCGTGATCGGCTTTCAAGCCAGGCGGCAGAATTGGCGCAACGGATTCGGAGGTGTTGCTGGGATCCCAGAGACAGCTACTACTATACCGTCGACGTTCAATGTGTCGATCGGCGAGCTGAGCTCATCCCAACCGTGCCGCGAGGAATGGATATGTCGTGGAGCTGCCTGCCCATGAGGTTCCAGATGTTTACCGGTTTCCTGCCGCTGTGGTGCGGCATCGCGCCGCCACAGGACGCACAGAAACTCATTAGCACAAATTACCTCGCGGATGATCGCCTTTGCGCGCAATGGGGTGTGAGGTCGCTTTCGGTTCGCGAGACGATGTACTCTCTGGAGTTTAGTGCCAACCCGAGCAATTGGCTTGGGCCAATCTGGATCATCGTGAACTATTTCGTATGGAAAGCCTTGCAGCGCTATGGATACAAGAATGAAGCCGATGCGCTGGCCGACAAGACTATCCTTCTCCTGTCGAGGGACCTTGAGGCAAGCGGCTCACTGAATGAGTACTACCATCCCGACACCGGTGCAGCCCTGAGTCACAAGGGATTCATTGACTGGAATCTGCTAGTCCTGGAAATGATTTGAGGGCATACGTTTTCGACGGCACTGGAGTGAGGCTGAATGAAATGACCATGAGTGTGATGTGGATGCAGAGGCCCGGCGCAGAAAGGAGGTCTTCCTCTTGTGACCAGCGCCCGCCTGTCTTGCCGCTGCAGGCGCGAAGAGGCGCCGCATCGCACTGCCTTCGCGGACTGGTGCTGACGCTGATTCCCCTCACGGGTGCAGCTTCAATTCTGAAGGCGGAGCAGCCGTTGAAAACGCGCATCGTTACGATCGACAACACAAAGCCGCGCCGCGATGTCGACGGCAACATCATCGATGCGCACGGGGGCTGCCTGCATTTCTTTGAAGGCCGTTATTATCTGTACGGTGAGGCATACGGAAAGACAGCCGGATACACGATCAACAATCGCTTTCGCGTGTACAGCTCAGTCGACCTCACGCATTGGAAGTTCGAAGGCGAACTGCTGAAGTCGCCGCCGGACGGCGTTTACTATCGCCCGTACGTCATCTACAACAGGAGAACCCACAAATACATTCTCTGGTACAACTGGTACAAGAAGCTTTGGGACGGCGAAATCGGTGTGGCCACGAGCGAAACACCCGTAGGGCCATTCACTATCCAGAACACGCATGTGCAGCTTTCGCAGGCGAATGATCACCCCGGAGACGGGAGCCTGTTTGTTGACGATGACGATACCGCATATTTCATCTACACCGTCATCGGGCAGAACCATTCGATTCGCGTCGAGCGTTTGACCGGGAACTATCTTTCCTCTACCGGCGAATCGAGTTCAGTTCTCGGTGAGCAGTGCGAAGCCCCTGCGCTGTTCCGCCGCGGCCAGTATTACTATGCCGTGTTCGGCCATACGTGCTGTTTTTGCGGCGCCGGATCAGATGCGCGCGTACTTATTGCTACCAACCCGCTCGGACCCTATAAGCAAATCGGCGACATCAACCGCGAAGCCGCTGGCAAACCGGCCATCGGAGCCCAGCAAGCCTACATTGCTGCTATCCCAACTGCCCAAGGGCCACAGTTCATCTGGATCGGCGATCTCTGGCGCTCTCGAAAAGATGGCATCAAGGGACACGACCTTCAGTATTGGAGCCCTCCGCTGCATTTCTCTGAGGACGGTTCGATCCGGCCGATAGAGAACGTGCCTTCCTGGAGCACTGAACTGGTGCTGGGAGATACACGATCCATTCGACATAAGCCATATGTCTGGCCACAAAAGATCGACCCCAATCCCCTTCGTAGGGATGCATGCTACGGAACGCCTCTGAATGAACGAGGCGAGCCGATCCCATAGTCCTCTGCCGTTGACAGGCGACCTCGATGCTATGCAAAATGCGATGAACCCTATGCTTAGAACTGGCCGGGACTGGAAGTTTGCCGGTTCCGTCCAGATGCACATCGGCGTTCAATGCCCTTTTGCCGGTGGCTGCCGAGAAGAAAATGGGTATCGTTGGCATGAAAGTTCCGGCGTTGGGAAACATTTTCAAACCGAATGGCCTTACAACCATGGAGCAGGCAATGGGATACGTGCTTACGCTTCCGGTGAGCACAGTGATCGTCGGTATCAAGACAATTGCCGAACTGGAAGAGATCGTGCGCATCGCTCGCACCTTCGCGCCATTCGCTCCTGAAGAAATGGCCAGACTGGAGGATCTGACTGAGCCTTACTATGAGGATGCAACCTTCTTCAAGCGCCGGGGGGGTATTAGCGTGAAGACTGCATCGAAGTTTTCGCTCGTGTTTCTTGCCGCTTCCTTTCTTGAGTTTGTGCTGCCAGTTCCCGAGCAAGGCAAGATATGCGCACAAGCAGCCGTCAATCGGAACACAGCACCGCCCGTTTCCGAGCAGACCGCTGAGAAACCGGTGGTCATTCGAGTGGATCTCGCCGAGCCGACGGGGACCTATAGCCCGATCTATAGGTGGTTTGGTTATGACGAGGCGAATTACACCACAATGCGCCATGGTGTCGAACTACTGCGCGAACTGCATGACCTCAGCGAGGTTCCTGTCTATATTCGGGCTCATCATCTGCTGACATCCGGAAACGGAGTTCCCGAGCTGAAATGGAGTTCGACAAATGTCTACAGTGAGGATGCCAACGGAAATCCGGTCTACGACTTCAAAATACTCGACGGCATCTTCGATGCGTACAAAGCCGCCGGTGTGCGCCCCATGGTGGAACTGGGATTCATGCCGAAGGATCTGGCGGCGGAAGGCGCGGGTGGGAGCGAACCCTACCAGGTTCATTATCCGCAAAGAACGACCTCGGGAGCATCGAATAATCCGCCGAAAGATTACCGCAAGTGGGGCGAGTTGGTTCGCGTGGTGACCTCGCATCTCGTTCATCGCTATGGCCGAGAGACCGTACTGAGTTGGTACTTTGAGGTATGGAACGAACCGGATATCGATTACTGGCACGGCACGCCCGAAGACTACTGGAAACTCTACGATTATGCCGTCGCGGGAGTCCGCGCGGCGCTGCCGGGAGCCAGGGTGGGCGGACCCGCATCGACAGGGCCAGGCAACCCAAAGGCAGCGAAGTTTCTTGACGATTTTCTCGCGCATGTGGATCACGGCAGGAGCGCTGCAACTGGCGGGTCCGTTCCGTTGGACTTCATTTCGTTTCACGCAAAGGGCCATCCGGAGATCGTTGATGGTCATGTGCGCATGGGACTCGCCAATGAGCTGAGGGACGCGGCCAAGGGATTCGAGCTCGTCGCAAAGTATCCGAAGGTTCGCAATCTTCCCATCATCATCAGCGAGGCCGACCCCGAGGGATGCGCGGCCTGCTCGATGAAGGTGAATCCGGCGAATGCGTATCGCAATGGGCCGCTCTATGCAACCTACACAGCCGCGGCGATGAAATCGCTGTTCGACCTGCAGGACCGCTCAAAAGTAAATCTGATCGCGATGTTGTCCTGGTCCTTCGAGTTCGAGGGCAAGGACTATTTTGAAGGATTCCGCACGTTGGCGACCAACGGCATCGACAAGCCGGTGCTCGATTTTTTCCGCATGGCCGGCCTGATGTCAGGACAGCGGGTGACGACGAGCAGCGACGGCGAGGTTCCGCTTGGTGACATCCTCAGCAAGGGCGTAACTCAGGCGCCTGACGTGGATGCTCTCGCGACCAAAACGGAACATGAAGCGGCAGTGATCGTGTGGAATTATCACGATGACGATGTGCCGGCCCCTGGCTCTGAGGTGCAGGTAACTGTCGCGGGGATTCCGGCAGGAGTGAAGAGAGTGCTGCTGGAGCACTACCAGATCGATGACACACACAGCAATTCTTACGCTGCGTGGAAGGCGATGGGATCTCCTCAGTCGCCCACGCCGGAGCAGTACGCGCAGCTGAAGGCAGCGGGGCAACTGGAGTTGCTGGGCTCGCCGGAGTGGCTCGACGTGCGCGACGGGAAGGTGACGATCGAAACCAATCTTCCCCGACAGGCTACGTCGCTGGTGCGTTTGAAATGGTGACCGGGTGGCAATGCTCTTGAGAGAAGCCGGGGAAACGGCGCAGTCTCGCACTGTTGAGACGCGATGGTATTTTGTCGCTCTGGTCACTGCGGCGATCGCCATCAGCTACTTCGACCGGCAGACCCTGCCCGTAGCCATCTCGTCGATCGAGCGAACCATCCCGCTGAGCGACCAGCAGTTTTCGTGGCTGCAGTTTGCGTTTCTCATTCCCTATGCCGTGATGTACGCGGCGGGAGGGCGGCTGCTGGATACGATAGGAACCCGGCGTGGATTCATGCTGATCATGCTGTGGTGGTCGGGCGCGTGCGCTCTGCACGGATTGGCCATGAACTTCGGCTTCTTGCTGGCTGCGCGCTGTTTGCTGGGAATGGGCGAGGGCGGAGGATTTCCCGCGGCAACCAGAGTGGTGGCGGAGTGGATTCCCGTCGGCCGGCGATCGACGGCGATGGGCATCATCAACGCAGGGACCGCTGTGGGCTCTGTGCTGGCGCCGCCGCTCATCGGGATCGTGCTTCTGACCAGCGGATGGAGGATGGTGTTTTTTATCTCGGGCGCGGTGGGGCTGGCATGGGTGACGTGGTGGTATTTCGGTTACCGCGGAAGCAGCGAGACGTCGGCAGCGACCCTCGATGCGAGGGCGGTCGAGCAGGAATTCTCGTTCTTCGATCTGGTAAGCATGCGCCCGGTGCGGGTGCTGATCTTCGCCAAATTCATGAGCGACTCGGCCTGGTACTTTTACCTGCTGTGGCTCCCCAAGTATCTTTATGACGCGCGCGGCTTCGACATAAAACAGGTGAGCTACTTTGCATGGATACCCTATGCCGCATCCGGGATCGGGAGCTTTCTGGGAGGATGGTTATCGAGCGCATTGTTAAGCCGGGGACGGTCGCTGGACTTCTCGCGGAAGTTCGTCCTCGGGCTGAGCGCGCTGTTCATGCCGGTCGTGATCCTGGTGCCGCGCGTGCCGGTTGCGTGGGCGCTTGGGTTGTTTTGCATAGCGTTTTTCTGCCAGCAGTCCTGGTCCGGGTTGATCATGACCCTCCCGGCGGACATCTTCCCGCTGTCTGCGGTGGGAACGATCGCGGGACTGGTCGGCTTCGGCGGCGCCATTGGCGGGGCCATCTTCGGCGTTGTCGCGGGATTCCTGCTGAGCCGCGGATTTGGCTATGGCACGCTCTTTCTCATCGTTGGCACCTTCCACCTCATCGCCTTTTTTGCGATTTTATTCTTCGCCGGCACGGTGGAGCCGCTTAAGAACCGGGACCTGTACCCTAAAGTGAGCCCATTATGAAGATCACCGAAGTTCGCACGCGCGTCGTTCAATGGGAGGGCGAAACCACGCCGCTGCCTCCGCATTTCTGCACCAATCCCATGGACCTGGTGATGTTCCGCGAGGCCTCCATGGGCAACTTTGCGTTTCACGGATGGCTCCTCGTGGAAATCTTCACCGATGCTGGGCTGGTTGGCCTCGGCAATGCAGCCCTGTCGCCCCTGGGGACGAAATCCTGCATCGACCACTATCTCAAGCGTCTGCTTCTTGGCGCCGACCCGTGGGACATCGAGTTCCTGTGGCAGCAGATGTACAGACGGACCATGGCCTTCGGGCGCAAAGGCATCGGGATGACTGCAATCAGCGCGGTCGATATCGCCCTGTGGGACCTGTTGGGAAAATCGGCCCGGCAGCCCGTGTACCGGCTGCTCGGTGGCCGGACGAAGAAGCGCATTCCCGTCTACGCGAGCCGCCTCTATAGCATGCCGGTGGACGAGCTGCGGCAGGAGGCGCAGCGCTATCTCGATCAGGGATACAAGGCCATGAAGCTGCGCTTCGGATGGGGCCCCGTCGATGGCGCGGAAGGTATGCAAAAAAACGTTGAGCTGGTGAGGACGGTCCGCGAGGTCATTGGCCACGGTATAGATCTGATGGCCGATGCCTACATGGGCTGGACTCTCGACTACGCGAAGCGCATGCTGCCGTTGCTCGAGCCATTCCACCTTCGATGGCTCGAAGAGCCGGTCATTCCAGACGACACGCGCGGCTACAAGGAACTGAAAGCATACGGGCGCGTCCCCATTGCCGGCGGCGAGCATGAGTTCACCGTCTTCGGTTTTCGCGACCTGCTCGAAGCCAACGCGCTCGACTATATTCAATTCGATACCAATCGAGTGGGCGGCATCAGCCAGGCCCGCAAGATCTCGGCGATGGCAGAAGCCTTTCAGGTGCCGGTCATTCCCCACGCGGGACAGATGCACAACTACCACGTCGTGATGGCCAGCCTGAACTCGCCTATGGCCGAGTTCTTTCCAAAGGTCAACGTGGAGGTCGGCAACGAACTGTTCTGGTATATCTTCGATGGCGAGCCCGAGCCGGTCGATGGCTGCATCGATCTTGATGAGAACACGCCGGGTCTTGGCCTCACGGTCAACGAGGAATCTTTGAAGCGCTTCAAGATTATCGAGTAGAAACTGCAAACGTCATGATTCATCTCGTACAGGTTCATAACGGCCAGTCACGGCGCGTCGCACTGGTGGAAGAGCCAAACCTTCGGTGCCTCACTGAAGTTGACAGCGTCTACCAGCTCGCACAGCGCTGCCTGAAAAGCGGCCGCGGGCTCAGCGATGAGACGCTCGTGCTGGCTCGCGGCGAAACGCTGGGCTATGACATGGTTTATGCGGGGGTTTCTGAATGGCGGCTGCTGGCGCCGATTGACGTACCGGGAAATCCGTCGCGACTGATGATCACGGGGACCGGCTTGACCCATCTGGGAAGCGCGAAGGAGAGGCAGGCCATGCACGCTGCCGAGGCGCAGAAAGCAGCCGCGAAAGCAGCAGCCGCCGAAACGGTTACTGACAGCATGCGAATGTTTCAATGGGGCGTCGAAGGCGGTCATCCAAAAGCGGGTGAAGCCGGCATCGCGCCGGAGTGGTTCTATAAAGGCAACGGCTCCATTCTGCGCGGGCCGTTCGAGCCGTTGACCGTGCCGCCCTACGCCGAAGACGGCGGCGAAGAGGCTGAGATCGCGGGCATCTACATCATCGGCGATGACGGCGTTCCCTATCGCATCGGTATGACTCCGGGCAATGAGTTCTCCGATCACAAGTTCGAGAAGCGCAATTATCTTAATCTCGCCGGCTCAAAGTTGCGCACCTGCAGCGTGGGGCCGGAGCTAGTCGCCGGCGCCGACTTCAGATCGATTGATGCCGAGGCGCGCATTCAGCGCGGCGGCGAGACCGTGTGGTCGAAGGCCCTCGCGACTGGCGAGGAGAACATGTGCCACAGCCTCGCCAATATCGAGCATCATCACTTCAAGTTTGAGAGCCATCGCCAGCCGGGCGATGTGCATGTGCATTTCTTCGGCGCCCACTCTCTCAGTTTTGGCGATGGCGTCGTGCTTCACGACGGAGACTGGATGGAAGTGCGCTACGAGAGCTTCGGACGGGCTCTGCGTAATCCGATCCGCATCGAGACGAAAGGCGCGAATCGCCTGGTATCGGTGCGCGCGCTCACCTGATCGAAGGCGACGAAGGGAGATGGCAATGAGTGAAAGCGTAGCGATACTCGGCCTGGGCACAATGGGCTCCGGCATGGCGGCTAACTTGCTCAAGGCTGGAATTCCGCTGGCCGTGTACAACCGGACCCCCGCCAAGGCCCAGGCGCTGGTGAGCACTGGCGCGCGCTTCGCTGCGACTCCTGCGGAGGCGGCGAAGAGCGCGTCGATTATCATCTGCATGCTGGCCGACGATACGGCATCCCGCGCGGTGTGGACGGGCAAAGACGGCGCGCTCAGCATGGTTCGGCCGGGCACTGTGCTGATTGAATCCAGCACAGCCAGCCCCGCGTGGATCGCAGAGCTCGCCGGCCTCGCGGCCCAGCACGGGGCAGAGCTGCTGGATGCTCCGGTCACGGGAAGCCGCGTCCAGGCGGCGTCGGGGCAACTCACCTTTCTGGTCGGCGGCAGCGAAGCTGCGTTGCAAGCGGTGACCCCGGTGCTGAAGCGCATGAGCAAGGAGATTGTTCACCTCGGCCCAACCGGCAGCGGCGCCAAAATGAAATTGATCAATAATTTCTTGTGCGGAGTCCAGGTCGCATCTCTCGCCGAAGGCCTGGCGTGGATTGAGCGCAGCGGCCTCGATCCGCGCCAGGCTCTTTCCATCTTGAGCGCCGGCGCGCCGGCCAGTCCGTTGCTTGTCGCCATCTCAGAGCGGATGATGAACCACAATTACGCGGTCAACTTTCTGTTAAAGCTGATGGCCAAGGATATGCGCTATGCGGAGACTGAAGCGGCAAACTGCGACGTAAAACTGACCACGGCCGAGATCTCACTTGCTCTATTTCAACGAGCGATTGCCGACGGATACGGCGATCAAGACATGGCGTCTGTGATCGAGCCAATCCGAGCCAATAAGTGACCGTTTGGCTCGCCAAAGCTCCAATTCCCAGGATGTTCCAATCCGCCGCAGTCCGTTACTGAACCAATCCGACGCGCCTGGCGCTGATTCAAAAGGCTCACACACTGAACATCAATATCGATCCACGTGAAAGCTCCTGAGGCTCGTATCCTCTTTGAAACCGAAGGCTTGTCCAGTTTCAATGGCCAAATCTCAGGCGCTAATTGCTCACTTTCAGTTTATGCACTTGGCCATCAAAGCAATCCTGCTGAGTCGGTATGTATTGCCTAGACGGGTGTCCGACCGTTCTTGACGAAAGCGAGAAACCGTCGTGCAAGCTCATGAATGCGATCATCCTGATGTCTTTCGATCGCATCGCGAGGGATCAATTCCGACCCAACTCCGAGAGCAGATGCGCCGGCAACGATGAAACCTGTTGCCGTCTGTTGATCTACACCACCGGCAGCGATCAATTTGACCTCTGGCAATGGCAACTTCAAGGAGCGAATATAGAGACCGCCTCCTACCGGACCGACGGGAAAAACCTTTACAAAGTGAGCACCCATCTTCATGGCGGCGATGACCTCAGTCGGTGTGAGAGCTCCCGGGATCGCAACTACGTCTCTCTTAAGTGCGCATTCAACCACTTCGGGAACGAGGCCTGTGCTGGTGAGAAAACGGGCTCCTGCGTCGAGACAACGCTCTGCTGTCTCCAGATCGAGGACAGTTCCGGCGCCCACCACCATATCCGGGTACTTCTGCGCCAGTTCGCGAATCACTTCGATTCCACCGGGAACGGTCATGGTGATTTCGGCTATTGGGATCCCGGCGCGATACAGGGTCTCAGCGGCGTAACGGGCATGGTCGGCCGATTTCGTGCGAATTCCGGGAAAGATCCCGATTTCTTCAATGAGAGCGCTGACCTCTACACGTGTCATACAATTTTCCTGACCTCACTTGGAGTCTAAGTGGTCGACTTCAACAACAAAGTGACGCGGACACAGAATCTGTGTCGAACATTTCTACGGAAGTGTTTCGGTGCCCACGGCGAGAGACAATTGACCCTCCGCCGTCAGATAGGAGCCGAGTAACTGCGCATAAGCGAGTTGCACCTGGCGATAGTCGCTTTGCGCATTGAGGAAGTCCATCAAGGACGCGCCGCCGTGCTCGTAGGCGAAGGTTACGGTGTCGCGTACACGTAACGCCTGATCGTTGTACTTCTCCTTATACGGTTTGAGGAGCGCGATGTTGCTGCGAACTAACTCGTAGGCCGTGTCCACATCACTGAAGACCTGCGCCCGCGCTGCTTCGCTCGCCTGCTGGCTGCGGTCGATGTCAATCATGGTCCGCTTCTTTTCGCCTTGGTTGCGATCGAAGATGCGCAACGGGATACTCACGCTGGCGCCGACCGTCTCAGGGCCATTGGGATTATTCGTGGACGAGTTATTCGTAAACCATCCGGCAAATGTCGGATCGGTAGAACCGTTTGACACAGCTAACTTGTGGTTGGTCTCAGACAGCTGAATCGTTTGCAACGCCGCCTGCAGGTCAGGTCGCGCGGCCAACGCAGCGTCACGATAAGTATTTAGTGGCTGTAGGTTATCACTGAAGTCAAATAGGCCAGTCACGTCAAACTGATCCACCGGCGTGCGATCGTCCAACATCTGCAGAAGCTGGATTTTGGCCGTGCGCAGGTTGACGATCGCGTTTTCGATTTCGGATTCGTACTGCACGCGAAGCAACTCGATACGATCCAGGTCGATCTGCGCCAGATCTCCAGCCTTGAAGCGGGCGCGGCTGATGTCGATGATTTTGTCGTAGTAAGCAAGGTCGGCCTTAGCCAGGTCGAGAACATATTTCGCCTGGAGTGTTCCAACGAATGCCGTGCGCAGCGCGAAAATCAAGTTCCGTTGCAGATCTTCATGCTGCGACTGCGTGATGCGCGTGCCCTCCTGCGCGCTTTCGAGGCGCAACTCGCGTTTATGATCGCGTTCGTGCAGGTAACTGAAGTTGGGCTGCTCAGTTGTACCTTTGAAGGGGGTCCAGACCCCATTGTGCGGCGCGACCTGGTTGCCATCCGCCGACAGGGTGAACTGCGGATTGGGCCTCAGGAACGCCGTGATCTCCTCGGCCCGCATTTCATCGACGTTGTCGGCATCGGCCTTCAACGCCGGATTGTTGGCGACGAACCTGGCTCTGACCTGGTCCCAGTCAAACGGTTGCTGGGCAAGGAGAACCGGCGGAATCATCGACGCGACGATCAATCCGCAAGCGGCTTTGAGAGTTCTGCGTATCTTCCGAATTCGCATGTGCGAAGAGATCAGCTCAATGCTCAAAGGATGCCCCCGTTTCCGGTTCCGGCAGCGTGTCGCCGTCTCGCGCCGCCCAGACATACAAGGTTGGCAGCAGGAAGATACTCATCGCGAGAGCTGCCATGAGCCCCCCTACAATGACGATGGCAAATGGACGCTGCGAGTCGGAACCAATCGCGTGAGACATCGCCGCAGGAAGAAGCCCCAGGGTAGCCACCAGCATCGTCATCATGATCGGCCGCAGGCGCAGGACTGCGCCTTCGACAGCGGCATCTGCAATGGTGTAGCCGCGGACTCTCAATTGGTTGATGTATTCGAGCATGATCACTCCGGTTTGCACGGAGACGCCGAACAGCGCCAGGAAGCCGACACCGGAAGATACGCTGAAGTAAGTGCCGGTCACATAGAGAGCGAGCAAGCCTCCGAGGGGAGCCATGGCCACGTTGGCCAGAATCAGCAGCGCCCATTTGAAGGAACGAAACATGGCGTAGAGAATGATGAAGATCAAAAAGATGGTCAGGGGCACAATGAGGGCCAGCCTGGCCTCAGCGCGCTTTTCGCTATCGTATTCTCCCGTCCATTCGAGGTGATAGCCACGAGGCAGTTGCACATTCTTGGCGATCTTGTCGATGGATTCCCGGACCGTGGTGCCCAGATCGCGCCCGCGAACCTCAAAGCGGATAGCCACGTACCTGGAACCGTCTTCCCTGTAAATGTCGTACGCGTCATCGCGAACCTGGGCTTTGGTCACTTGAGCCAGCGAGACGCGCTCGCCTGAGGGAGAGAGCAGTCGAATATCTTGGATAGCCTCCTTGGTATCGCGATACGGTTTCTGATAGCGCACGACCACGTTGTAGACTGCTTCTCCCTGCAGCACCTGGCTGACAGCATTACCGCCGACCGCGGTTTGAATTGCATCCTGGATATCGGCGACATTGATGCCGTAGCGCGCCGCCGCATGACGATCAACAGTGAGATCGATATTCGGCTGGCCCGTATCGCGTTGAATTCCTAAATCCTTGACCCCGTCAATATTGGACATAATTTCCTTGATCTGTTCGCCCTTTGCCTCGAGAACGTCCAGGTCCGGCCCGTATAACTTGGCAGCCAGTCCGCCCTTCGTGCCGGTCATTGTTTCATCCACGTTGTCCTCAATGGGCTGGGAGAAATTCCAGAAAGCGCCCGGGTGTTTCTCCAGTTCGCGATCCATGGCGGCGATCAGCTCCTCTTTATTCTGATGAAAGATGGGTCGCCATTGGTCCTTGGGCTTCAAGTCGACGAAATATTCCGTGTTGCCGAATCCACCCGTGTCGGTTCCATCGTCGGGCGCGCCGGCTTGCGAGACGACCTTGGTGACCTCGGGGAACGAGGCGAAGATATAGCGGGATTGCTGGGTGAAGCGCGTGCCCTCCGTTTCGCCTACGCTGTTGGCCATCGCACCGCGCGCCCAAATAGCGCCTTCGTCCAAATGCGGCAGAAACTCCGAGCCAATGACACCGCTGAACGCCAGGAAAAGCGCGAGGGCCAATGAAACCAGGGCGCCGGTGACTACAATCACGCGGTGTTCGATAGCCCAGCGCGCGCCGTTCCGGTAGCGCTTGGTGAGAAAAACCATCACCGGATTGTGCCACTCCGTCACTTGACCGCGGAGCAGCAAGCTGCATAGAACCGGCGCAATCAGGATCGAGAACGTCATGGCGCCGAGTAGCGCGAAGGCAACGGTCCACGCCATGGGCCGGAACAAACGTCCTTCGACTCGTTGCAGCGTGAAGATCGGCATGTAGGCGGTGATGATGATGGCGATGGCGAAGAAAACCGGACGTTGAACCTCATGACACGCCTCGCGGATTACAGCGGAGACGGACTTGGGGAGCGTCACTCCCGTTTTCTGTTCGCCGGCTTGAGTTCCGAATTGGGTATGGGAGCCAAATTCGCGGCTCAGGTGCCGCACGATGTTCTCCACCATTACCACTGCGCCGTCAACAACCATTCCGAAATCGAGCGCGCCAAGTGAAATCAGGTTTGCGGGGATATTGCTCAAATTCAGAAAAATTGAGGCGAACAACAGGGAAAACGGTATCGTGACCGCAACAATCAAGGCCGCGCGAACATTGCCGAGGAAAAGAAGCAGGATGATCGTAACCAGGATCATGCCCTCGCCGAGGTTGTGCAACACCGTGTGCAATGTGAAATGAATCAGATCGCTGCGGTCCAGCATGGGGATGACCTTCACACCCTCGGGCAGCAGTTGATTGTTAAGCTCGTCCACCTTTTTGTGAATCCCGTCGAGTGTAGGGCCTTCTTCGGCCCCCTTGCGCATCAACACGCCGCCCTGAATGACGTCGGGTTCATCGACAATGACGCCGTCGGGACGATGATCGGCTCTGGCCATGTGCCCCAGCCGAATTCTGGGGCCCCATTCGACGACCGCGATGTCCTTTACGCGAACCGGAGCCCCATTCGAAGTGGTCAGCACCGTATTCTCGATGTCCTGAACATTGCGGAAAAGACCGAGCGCGCGCACGTTCAGTTGCTGCAAGCCCTCTTCCACGAAGCTGCCGCCGGCATTCACGTTGTTGTTCGCGAGTTGCTGTTCCACCTGGCTGATGCTCAAGCCGTAGGTGATGAGCTTATTGGGGTCGACGCGCACCTGATATTCGCGCGCGGTGCCGCCAAAGTCGCTCACGTCCACAACGTTCGGAACTTTCCTGAATTCCTTGTACAGAGTCCAGTCTTCGATGCTCCGCAAGTTCATCAGGTCATACGCCGGATTAGTGCTGCGGATGGTGTACCAGTAGATCTGGCCCGTCATGCTCCAGTCCGTTCCAATTTGAGGCAGCACGCCGGCCGGCACATTGACCTGCGTGAGCCTTTCGAGCACCTTCTGGCGGTTCCAGTCGTTGACGGATGAATCGTCGAAGATCAATGTAATCAGAGAAAGACCAAAAATCGATTCCGACCGCACCGTCGTGAGATGCGGAATGCCAAACACTTGAATTTCGACGGGAACCGATACTTGCTGTTCCATTTCTTCGGCGGAATGCCCAGGCCACTGGCTGATGATATTCACGTAATTATCGGCGATGTCCGGATAGGCCTCCACGGGCATGTTGTGAAACGACACTGCCCCCCAGCCGAGCAGAAGCAACCCAATCGCCAGCACCACATACCGATTGTTGAGAGCAAAATCTACGAGCTTGCGAATCATGCTTGCTTCCTCGAGTCCCGGAGTCGGGCGTTATTCGTTGTCGATCGCATTTTCGAGATTGATCGCATTGGTCACAACCTGCTGGCCAGGCTGCAGCCCGGATAGAATCTGCTGCATGTTGTTCGGCAACTGTCCACCGCTGACGACCTCGACGCGTTTGAATTTCTCTTGCACCGGGATGTAGACCCAATCGCGGTCGTGCAGATGCACAATCGCGGACGCCGGAACAGCCGCGTAGTTCTGCTTTCCCTTGCCGAACAGAGTGGCCGAAGCGAACATGCCCGGCCGCATCATCTCGCCCGGATTGGCCACTTCAATACGGACCTTCGCGGTGCGGATATTCGGATCGAGAATCGAGCCGATGTTACTGATCGTGCCCTTGAGAACTTTGTCCGGATAGGCGTTCAGCTTGATCTCGGCTGGCTCTCCCATGCGCACGTTGGCCATGTCATTTTCGTAGACGTCACAGACGATCCACACCGTCGACAGGTCCGAAATAGTGAATGGGTTCGGCGCGGAGTAGGCCTGCACCGCCGCCCCGATCGCCACTTCCTGATCGGTAATCACCCCGGAGACAGGCGCGGTGATGTCGACAATTCCCTTCGGGTTGTCGGGATCGCTGCCGAGCAGATGAAGATGCTCAGTCGCGGTGTCGAGGGTGGTTTTGGCGTCGTCCTCGGTGTCTTGCGCGACCTCCAGGTCTTGCTGCGCTATGGCCCCGTGCTCGTACAGCAGCTTCGCTCGATCTAATTGCTTGCGCGCAAGGAGCTCATCGGAGACGGCCTTGCGGTAGGCGTCGAAACCTCCCGAAATGTCGTCGCTGCGAACGCGCAGCAAGAGTTGGCCCTTCTTTACTGTGTCGCCGAGGCGAACGCGGATGTCCACAATGCGGCCGGAGGCAAGCGAAATCACCGGAACCGTTCGCGAGATGTCCGGAAATACAGTGCCGGTCACGGCCATTTGCGACGGGGCCTGGTATTCGGTCGCCGTTACGATCGGATACAACTCCGGATGCTCGACCGCGAAAAAGGAGGGATCCACCCCGGAAACCACCTTGGCCGGTGGTGGCGCCTCCGCTGCCGCATTGACCTTATCGCTTTTGCAGCCGTTGAGGACGAGAGTTGCGATCAGTGCCGCCGGCAAAATTGCAAGTTGCATAATTTTGCTTTTCATTGAAGGGCCTCAAGTTTTTGGGCGATTGCGTTTGCAGATCCCATCAAGTTGCATCGAGCAGAGGGAGCAACCCGCGCCCCATGCACCCGGGGCTGAAAGGGCTGGCCACCTTCCCGTGCGCAATGCGCCGTGATGCGCAAAGCTTGCTTGGGAACGACTCAACCCATTGCTTTTCTGCCGAAGGAAGAGGGGAGTCAGGCAGCGGGAGGAGGGCGATTCTGAATGGAGGAAAGAGCGTGAATCTTCACGGCCGGGAGAAGGAGGCTGCCCGGCACAGTAAAACGAAACGCGTTGAAAGGAAACTGCGCGGCAGGCGTGGGAGTCGATGCACTGTCCGGATGAAGTGGGACGTGCGCATGCGTACCTAGATCGTCCTCGCGCTGGAAACAGCGTGTCTCGGCGGGATTCTGCGCCATCGCCATGTCGTCATACATCGTGATGACAACAAACATCATGACAAGGACCAACGCCAGTGAGGTGAATTGCGCCCAGCGTCCCCTGCCCTCGCGCCGCGCATGGTGCACCCACAGCCAGCACATCGCTGTGGCCATCGTCATCCATTCGAGATTGAGGGCCAACTCCATCAGTGACTGCCCTTGCATTCCACTGTCATTCTGGCGAACATATGTCAGCACTTATGCGCAGGTGAGTAGCCGCCGCGCAGAAGTTACCGATGCGCCCGAATAACACCGGAAGTGCATGAAATCCCGGTGCTGCGGGGTTAGAAAGGCGGCCGCCTTCACTAGCGCGCGCCCCCTTGGACCTGGCGGCAATTAGAACCGGACCATAATTGCCCCGGTGACCACGGTCTGGTTGGTGCGCAGATCGGGCCACCAGATCGAACTGAGTCCTGCGGGTGTACCTGCGTTTTCGCCTGCGCCGCAGAAGAGCTCCGCGAGGTAAAGGTTCTCTGTGCCATAGCCGTAACCCGAAGCCTGGCCGGTGGCACAGGCGTATTGCGAGGGCGCGCCGTTGTTACCACCTGGTGGCGTCATACCGCGGCGACCGGTCCAGTAAGGCGTGTCGGAATAGCGGTAGCCTGTCTCGAGGCGCATGGTGATGAACTGGCTGGGCATGTAGTCGAAGGTGATGGTGCCGTCGTGCATTTGAGCTCGATCGTTCGCGTTCTCGGTATAGTACGGCGTACCGGTGACGGCCGTGGCGCCGTTGATTGGCGGCAGCAGTGTGAGGTAACGGCCGGGATTGTTCATTTGGCCGCCGCCCAGCGTAACGGCGTAAAGGTCCTTCTTGAACCAGAAGCGGTTGTACATCATCCAGCCGGCGAACATCTGCTTGGGCTCGCCGGTCTTGGCCTCGGAACCATGGCAGCGGACACCGCCGTTGTAGGTATCGGTGGTGCCTGTCATTGGGGACAGACCTTTGGGGTTCAATGCGCCGTCCGGAGTGGCGAATGAGGCAGGCCCACCGCCGTATTCGCAGCCAAGGTCGCCCGTGATCGTGTAAGCGATCTTGTCCAGGAAACTGGACGGCCTGTCGTACACCTTGACCTGTGCGCTGTAATCGGCGTGGACGCGTGAGCGCCCGGGGTAGCCGGCGTCGTCTTCGCCCATACCGTAGTTATTAAAAACGAGATCCAGGTAGGGCTTGGGGCGCCACAGAATCTGTCCTCCCAGTCCACCGTGGCCGTTGTATCGCGCATAGGATTGCCAGCCGTTGATGATCCAGGGCTCGATCTTCAGCTTAGATGTCGGCCAATATTGGATGCGAAGGCCGTTGAAGAACCATGGCGTGTTGGAGGAAACGAACGAAGGCTGATAGGTCCAGTTGTCGAAGTTGTAGTAACTAAACAGGCCGATGTAAGAGACAAAGATTCCCGCGTCCACGTTCAGGCCGTGCGCCACATCCCAGTGATATCCGCCCCAGGCTTCGGAGACATATCGGTAAGCGTCGGCGAGATTCCACTGGCCGCGACTCACGCTGCCGTCGTTACGGGGAGTCGTGGTGGCGAACAAGCCATTCATAAAGAGGATGCGCCCACGCACATTATCGATACGGATATCGCCGCCGATGCTAATCTGCTCCAACTGAAATTCGTCGGAGCGGAAAGTCTCTGTCGAACCACCCAGCGAGTCGTCCTCCGGATGGTTGAGGTCCAACGTGTAATTCACATCGGCCCGGAATTCCGGCGTAAAGTACTTGGTGGCCATGGGGCTATCAACCTGATGTCCGTTGCTATTGAGCCAGGTCCAGTCTCCGGGGAACGGCGCTTCCTTGGTAAGTCTCTCTGCGCTGATCTCAGGGGCAGCCGGAGCTGCGGCAGCGGGCGCAGCGACTGCCTGGGGATTAGTGGTCTGGAGTGCCGCGGGACCGACGATAGACGCCGACGAAGCACCTACGGATGAAATCAGTTCCTTTTCGGCCGTCTTCAAAGCTGCGGTATCGTTACTGTCGGCGAGCGCTCGCTCATGGTCCGCCTTCACTTCGTTTTCCAATTGCTCAATCCGGGCCTTTAGAGCTTCAATCTCCTGCGTTACCGTCGACTGCAAGTCCGGTTGCGTGGTCTTCGCCGATCCAGTCTTATCGATATCCGCATTGGAATGGGCACCAGGTTCTGCACTTGCGATCAGCTGCGTGGAGCTTGTGTCTGTCGGAGCCGATTGTGCCTTGACTGCGCAACTCGTACCGAATATGAGCGCAAACGTCACGGCAAATTGAAGTAGCTTTCTCATCTTCACCTCTCGCTTCCTGCGGGAAACTCAGAAATCGCTTTGCGACTTATCATGTGGCTGAACTCGATACGGCATCGACGGTCTGTATCTCGGGGATACTCGCCCGGCTCGCCGGATCATAAGAAGGACAGAAAGCATTGAGCGGCCATGAAAGAGAGTCACTCGATCGAAACCGCTGGTCGCCGTTTTCACTTTCCCATTACACGACGGCCGTCATAAGCGAGACATAAAGCAGTCGTAGTGTCTTTATTAAGAGACGACCTCTTTTGAGAGGTCTGCCGCGAAAAGTGAACTACGGACCCAGCTCGGCCCGCACCACGTGCGCCACAAATTCCGCATTCTCCGAAAATCGTAAGTCCTTAGCTGCAACCAACGGCAAGAGTTTCACCGGACGCAACTCACCCGGGAGCACCCGACGCACTGCGACAGGTACGCTTCGAGCGTGGATTCATGGTGGAGCTAGGTTCGACGGCTCGTCATAAGGAAGGCATGAACGATTTCTAAAGGTTGTCTAGTGCCCCTGGAATTCCATTGGATTTCGCAGAAGAATCCGATTCAGCATTTGCACTGTCTATATCTTGCGCGTGAGCACGTGATTTTGCGCAGAGGTTTGTGCGATACTGTCTACAAGAAAAACGATCCAGTTTTGGCGTTAGACACCTCGACTGGATCGCTTCTGATCCATTTGCTTGAACAAGGTTGCCGGCCCAGCAGAACCGCCATTCCCAAAAGATAATCCCCACAGGCATCAATTTGAATGGGCTGATCGGAAGCCTCGGGAGTGATGGCTGCCCGGTTCGTCGGAGAAACGCCTACTTCGGGTGGTCCTCATTGTCATAATCAAGGGTCGGATTGAAACCAGGGGTTGGATTGAAGACGATTGAAGCAAAGGTACCCGCCAATTCGTTGGTGCCGATCCCCTGACCCACGGTGACGAACAATTCGTTTGTTGCCCCATTGCTTGTGGTTCCTCCGCCGAAGGCAATTCCCCAGAGGTTATTGAGGATAATCTTCCTCCCGCGCTCGTCTCTTATGGTACCCACAAACTTACCGGTCATAGGATCGAATCCGTTGATGGTGCCGTCGACGGAGTTATTTGAAACCAGCAGGGTATTGCTCAGCGGCCCAAAATTGCTGGGAGCGAGGGCAATGCCCCAGGCCTGGTTGAGCCGGTCGCTCTGGATCAGCGTCTTCACGAAGGTGCCGTCCTCCTTGAAGATGTCGACGTAGCCGCCAGCGCCCACGTTTGGTACGGCATACGTGACGTAAACCCAGCCGCCGATGTCCTGGACACCGAATACCGACAAGGTCGATGGGACAGCCGGATCTCCAAACGACTTCACCAGGTTGAAGCTGCCATCGAACATATCGATCTGATTGTTGGCGTTGTCCGCCGCGTAGAGGTAGTTCCCGGAAGCGTTGCTAGTGATGGCCAGGCCTGTGTAACTCGGCGGGTTGGCTGTGCTGGGAGCCGGGTTGGTTGAGGTGGGATAGACGAGGGTCGCCAGGTTCTTGTTCGTGCCCGGCCAGGCGCTGATGGTGCCATCCAGCGTGGCAAAGATGAAAGACGAGGATGCGCCCGAAACCTGGAAATCCGTCTTCGATCCGTTGAAAACGATTCCCGTCGGTGTGCCAGGACCGTTTCCGCCTGTCGCCTCGACCGGTCCGTTTCCGGCAGTGGGAACCACAACCTTGAGTGACTCTTCGGTTCCGGCAGCATTGTAGAGTGTCGACCAGCCGGTGTCGTTATCGCTGAGCCACCATGGCGAACCGGAGCTCCGAGCTAATCCCCAGGGATTGGCCAGCAGTGGATCGACGGTCGGGGCATGCGCATCAAGTTGATTCGAAACCAGGTTGGTAAGGTGATATTGTGCTTGGGCCGGGGCCGAAACCATGAGAAGTCCTAGGCCGAGGCATGCGGCGACTGCGATCTTGCGAACCTGCATGCTAATTTCCTGCATACTAATTTCTCCTTTAGGGAAGTCAGGAGCAGAGCGAGGTCGGACCATCGGTCGGTGCTACCCGATACAGACCCGTCTCTGACCTGCGTGGCTTGTGATCGTAGACGAGCGACAAGGCCCTTCATCGGCGAAGAACCTAAAGGTGGCGACCGCTCGACCGAGTTTGAAAATAGAATGGCCAGGCGCGCCAGTTGTCATGAAGATGTAAGTTAATTGTCTTTTCCCTGTAGGACGCCTGAACCTGAGAGCGTTCTGCCGAGACTCCATAAATTGAAATGCGATGACGAAACAAATACGTCGCCGTGACACCCTCAACATCGCGATTTTCTAGGCTGGCAACAGAGTGGCAACAAGCTGCATTCGTAAGGTTGATCTGACTTAGAGCCACTTCTGGAGCTGAAAACATGAATCGCGTACTTCTGTCCCCGCTTTCCTCGCGAGCCGCCGGTTACGCGGCCTCGCACGTCTGGTCCACGCACCCGCCGAGCAAAGGTTCTCGGCCGCGCGTCACGGGCCTGCTAATAGCAGCTGCTTTGTTCGCTGCCCCCTTGAGTGCAGCCGCACAGGCGAGCGCCTATGTGCAGACCAACATCATCTCAGATGGTGCGGTCTCAGCGGCCGAGACGGACCCAACCCTTATCAATCCCTGGGGCGTGTCGATCGGCCCGCAGTTCTGGATTGACTCGCCGGGAAGCGGTTTTTCCCTGGTGGATTACGCAAGCGGGGTGAAGGACTTTGCAGTCGAGGTGCCGCCGGCCAATTCGACCTCGCCTCATGGAACTCCAGCGGGGACCGTTTACAACGCCAACTCCTCCCTGTTTCCAATCTCGGGCGGCTACGCGCAGTTTCTCTTCGGCACCCTCGACGGAACGATCGCGGCCTGGAATCCCAGCACCCCCGAAGCTGTAACCGTTATCGATAACTCGGCACAAGGCGCGGTGTACACAGATATTGCTGTCGACACCACCGCCAGTGGGTCGTTCCTGCTGGCCGCAAACTTTGCCACAGGCAAAGTAGATGTGTTCAACAGCAGTTTCGCGTCCGCAAACTTGACTGGAGGGTTTTCTGACCCGGCCATTCCCAGCGGCTTCTCTCCTTTCGGCATTCACGCAATCGGTGACAAGATCTTCGTGACTTACGCGCAGCGAAATGCGCAGGGCCGTGAAAATGTTGGCGCCGGACTGGGCTATGTCGATGCCTTCGATACGGAGGGGAATCTCCTGGAAAGTGCAATAAGCCAGGGCAATCTGAATGCGCCTTGGGGCATGGCGCTTGCTCCGTCTGGATTCGGCAGCCTTTCCGGCGATTTGCTCGTTGGGAACTTTGGCGATGGCGTGATCAACGCTTACGATCCGAACACGTTTGCCTTTATCGGGCAGGTGCAGGACGCCTCAGGAAATCCAATCGCTAACTCCGGGTTGTGGGAGATTATCTTCGGCAGCAGTGGCGTTGGTGACCCTAACACGCTGTACTTTGCCGCCGGCATCAACGGCGAGAAGGACGGCCTCTTCGGTTCCATCGCTGTCGCTTCGTCCGGTGCCGGCGCGGGGGATTTCACCTTCACGTCCTCGGCCAACACGTTGAGCGTCACGGCTAGCCAGGCGGGAACCGTCACCCTCTCACTCGGATCGCAGAATGGATTCAGTGGGGCAGTCACGCTCTCCTGCTCCGGCCTGCCGGCAGGCACTTCCTGCAGTTTCAGCCCGAGCCCCGTGACCCTGGCTAGTTCAACGACTCAAAACGTGGCTGTGTCAATCGCCGAAGCCTCAACTTCAACGAACCCGTACTCGACAACCCAGTTATCCCGGGCACACCCAGCCATTACATTTGCTTTTCTGGGCCCTCTCGCGTTTCTTGCATTGGCAGGCTTTCGCAAACGCTCGCTGCTGCTGAGTACCTTCCTGTTGGCGGGGTTCATCACCTGCCTCGCCTTCGGGGTGAACGGCTGTAGCTCTTCGAATTCCCCAGCCGGTACCACGACCAAAGGCACGCTTCAAACCGTTCAGGTGATGATCAACGCAACCTCCGGGGCCATCACCCACAGCGTACCGATCACCGTCACGTTCCAATAAGCCCTCTCGGTGTGGCCGTCGCCAGGCGGCCGCACCACACTTAGTAAATGAGCGGCTCCCGAGGGTCATACTCGGTGCCATATTTGTTTTCGTGAGATGCCGGTGGGTGCGGTGGAAGCGGTAGCACTATGGCGCCCAAATCCGTATGATCCCGAGCGATGTGCACCTTCCGGGTGAGAGTTTTCAACACTGCTTCGTCTTCACCCTGCACCCATACGTGCAGCGTGTAATCATCGGCGGGAACGTCCGGAATGCGGAACTGCCCCTGAGCTTCTTCCGTCGAATAGAAAGGCGTGGTCAGCGCGATGACAACTGCGCTCATTTCGGGATGAATGTTGCAGAAGATATAAGAGATGCCTTCCCGGCCAAATGTGACGTCCCTGGATGAACCGGCCTCATAGAGGCCAAGGTCGAAGCGGCGTCCATCAAAAAGCGAGAAGACGTTGTGAAAGAACGGATCGGCGTTGGGAAAATGAACGATGCTGCCGACGGGAACAATCAGCAGGTGCGGGGAGAATCGCTTGTTTTTTTGCAGCAGGGTATAGGTGCGATCGTTTGCGAGAGGCGCAACGCGGCTGGGGTGCTGCGGAGTGAGCCAGATTGCGGCCGGTGGCAGCGCTCCCTTCGCGCCATCTGCGAGCCGCGGCATTTCTATATGCGCAGTAACCTCAACCAGGTCCTGCCCGTGGAGGGCAAACGCACCTTCAATCGAGATGCAGAGGGCCGGAAGTACGGCCCAGCCGAGGCATCTTTTCCAGTGGGTTCTAAAACCTATATCCGGTGGTGACGCCATACACATTGGTGACGGAGTGCAGCCCGATCGCGGGAGAGCTGTCGATTCTGCGGTACTCCATGGAAAACAGTGTATATGCCGTGGGGCTGTAGATGACATTTCCAAATACGGTGGAGTTGCGCGCCAAACTCTGGTAGGCGCTGGATCCTATGTTCAAGGAGTCTCGTATTTCACCCGCGAACGCATTGTCAATTCCGTATGCCGCGTTGAATTCCAGGCGCTCGCCGGCGCGCGCTTTCAGTTGCGACCATCCTCCCACGTCGTCCAGGGGGCGGAAGGAATAGTATCCCGCCTCGAGCTTGTACACGTAGTCCTTGAAGGCGTCTCCACCGAGTCCGCCCAGTGCCGCGCCACGATAGACGCTGCCGCTCGCCTCGAGCCTCGCGGTCAGCGGCACGCGATAGTCGATCGTGGCCGCCCACGCATCGAAGTTAGAGTAATTGCCTTCAGAGTGAGGGCTGAAGTATCCCCCAGCTCCTAACTGAAGACCAGTCGTTCTATCTCCCCGCGAGTAGCCAAGGCGGGCTTCACTCGCCGGCCAACGACTTTGCTCTGCCAGGCTGCCAGCCGGAAGCGTTGCGTTGCTTGCCCCCGGCGCAACGGGATCGGGTATATCCGCGAGGGCCCCTTCAACCGTGACGCGCGAGCCTCTGTTTTGTAGCAGGGACTGTTCCACGCCCACCTGAGGCACCCAATTCCAAAGATTTCCTGACCATGCGAGGCCTGGTTGTGCGACGGCGGTGAGCGATGTGGGCGCGTTCGGGTTGACGATGGGGCGATCCATCTCGGCGAAAGCGCGGGTTCTGTCCCAGCTGACTTCGGCGTGCGCAGTGCGCAGTCGCACGATTTCGTCAGCATTGCTGTAGCCGCTTTGACCGAGACCCCCGAAGAAATCCACTCGCACGTCGGCGGCCGAGATCCCGCCAAGTACGTGCGGGCCGCGCGCGTCGAGGCCAAATATGCTTTGGCGCAACGAAAACCCGGTCGTGCCGCCCCCGCCGATGGCGAGTGCCGGAGATTGGATCACGTCAACGCCTGCGGAGTTTGCGAAGGAGTTCATCAGAATCAAGCCCGTGAGTTTCACTGGGAACTTGGACGCGCTCTCGACTTTCGTCTGCTCATGAATTGCAATCTCGCTTTGTTGCAGGTCCTGCTGTTCGCGCAACGCGCCCACGGCGGCACTGAGTTGAGACACTGTGTCTTCTCCCTCCTGCTGCAACGGCTTCACAGCCAATGCCGTCCCGGGCGCAGCCATGTCTGCTTGCAACTCGGCAATCTGCTGGCGGAGCTGCTGGATCTCGCGCTGCGAGGACTCGAGTTCCGACTCGACTTGCGCTACGATAGCGGCCAGCCTTTCCACCTTGCTTTGCATTGTTTGTGTTGCGGGAGTCTTGTCTCCCGGCATTTGTTGAGCCATTGCGAGGTTTGACGCAAGCAGAAGCATGGTCATCGTCGAGTAGGAACGAGGCCAATTCACTGGAGGTTTCCTCCTTTTCCCGGGAGCGAAACATCTTGCAGTCCGGGTGTAACTTGTGGGCTTAACCCAGAGAAATCGATCGGCAAAGAAAGCTCGAAGATGGTCTCGCCCGGCCTGCTGCTCAACAATCTGACGGCTCCGCCGTGTTCTTTCACCACGGCGTTGGCCAGCGTCAAACCGAGGCCGGTTCCGCTTTGCTTGCCATCGCTGACGAAGGGCTCGAAAAGCGATTTTCGGATGTGTTCGGCCACGCCAGGGCCGGTATCGGTAAACCGAAGGGAGATCGTGCCGCCCTCTGCTGCAATCGAAACCGTCACTTCCCGGCGACCGTCGGATCTTCGGGCCGACTGGCACGCATTCAGCACCAGGTTATAGATCGCTCGTTGCATCTGTTTTGCATCGACCAGTGCGTATCCTCCAGTTGGGTCGTCGCACTCCATGCGAATTGTGACACCCTCCGCATCAGGATGCGCTCTGAGCACGGAGATGGCCTTTTCGGCGATCCTCGGCAAGGAATCGCGCTCGCGGCGTATCGCCGCACCCGTCTTGCTGAAGATCAGCAGCGAGTCAAGGAGCTCGGTGGCTCCATGCACGGCGATCTGAATGTCGATGAACAGTTCCGATCGCTCCTCGGGCGAAAGACTCGATGTAGAAAGAAACTCCGCGTTTGCGTAGACCGCAGAGAGATAGTGCCTGAGGTCGTGCGAAACTGAACTCGCCATGCTGCCGATGGTCGCCAGCCGCTCCGCCTTCAGTAGAGCGCGACTGGTCTCGAGAATCTCAGTGCGCATCCGGGCAAACGCTGTGCTCAGCTCATGAACCTCTCTTGTGCCGTTTTCCGGAAGGCGATGCGATGGATCGCCCATCCCAAAAGCGCGAACGTTGTGCGCCAGCATCTCCAGAGGTTGGGTAACAATGCGCGACAGGGCCATCATCAAGAGCGAACCGAGAAACACGGCGGCCACGCCCAGCAGGAGAACCAGTTGATTGATCTCGCGGGTTGCTCGATTCGCCTGGTCGAAGGACTTCAGCACAACTAACCTCAGCGGGCTCCCTGCTTCCCTGGAAAGATCGGTCTCGGTGGCAAGGAATTGCTCTTTGCCAAGCGAAATCTCTGAAATGTGTTCACCGCCGCCGGCGACCGCTGGATACCTGACCAGAAGGTCTTGCTGCTGAGCCGGCAGGGTGCTCGCCAGAATGTCTGTACCTGCAAGAAAGGTGGCGTCGTCTTCCGAAGCGTGGCTGATAAGGCGCAAGACATTGCTGTCAATTTGGTAGCCGCTGATCACGTATCCAAGAAGCGTGCCGCGGACTTCGTCTCCAAAGTAGAGCGGCCGAACCGACACATCGAACAACCTTTCGTCTGCTGCCACGTAGTGTTGCCAGGGGCGAGATATGGTCTTCTCAAGTGCGTTCCCAAGAGAAGTGGAGGGCGCCCCTCCCTGCGTATACACGGTGAGTACGCTCCCCCGCCTGTCAGCCAACCCAAACAGGTCGCTGCCGGCAACTTTCCACAAGTCCAGCGCTCCATCGGCGATTGTGCGTTGGTCGTTGGTCGTCATCAACGCTTTGAGTATGGGCAGATCGGCGAGCAGCGCATTTTCGTGGATCAGCGCGTCTCTGCGCTGACGCTGCAGATTTTCAAATGTGATCAAGGAGCGAGCGAGGTCCGCCGATAGATCTTGCGTGGCTTGTCGGCGCACGCGGCTGCGGACGATCAACAGACTGCCACCGGTGACGGTTGCGATCACGGCGATAAGCACCGAGACCAGCAGAGCGCGAGTGCGAATGTTCCGGAAACGAGGCATCAGTTCGCTTGCCTCAAGGCGCGAATTTGTAACCGGCGCCATAGATCGTCTGAAGGTGCCGGGGATTAGCCGGATCGGTTTCCAACTTCTGGCGCAGCTTCATGATCTGGTTGTCGACCGTTCGTGTCGTTGGATAGGAGTTGTAACCCCAAACGTCGCTCAGCAACTCATCGCGGCTCAGCACCCGCTCCGGATTCTCAGTGAAGAACCGAAGCAGCTTAAACTCGTGAGCGGTAAGCGTGACCGGTCTGCCTTCTCTCCTGGCGGTCATCCTGAGGAAGTCAATCTCGCAGTCTCCGAATGTGTAAGTCGCAATCGGTTCCGATTTGCGACGGCGTCGAATACATGCCTGCACGCGCGCCAGCAGCTCGCGTGGACTGAACGGCTTGGTAATGTAGTCCTCCGCGCCCAGCTCAAGCAGCAGCACCTTGTCGACCACCTCGCTCACGGCACTGAGGATCAAAACCGGTGTGTCAGGCGAGGCGCTTTTCATTTGCTTGCACGCATCACGCCCCGACAGTCTTGGCAGGATCAGGTCAAGCACAACCGCGACCGGAGAGCATGAGCGGAACGAGGCAACTCCGGCCTGACCGTCGGAGGCGACTTCGACCCGATATCCCTGCTTGTGAAAGAGCCGGTCCAGCACTTTCTGCATGCGGGGATCGTCTTCAACAATCAGGATGGTACCCTGATCCTCGCTCATGGCGACACCCCTTTCCTGATGGCTTGCTCACAGCCCCTCTTCAATCGTGCAACGAGCCGAGCGCGCGTATCGCGTTTCCGGCGAGAAATGACAATCCGATTACATTTCTTCTCGATGGCCGGATTGCTCGAAAGCTCCAACCGCAAGCGGGGGCCCAATGCGATCAGCGCAAGGACTGAAGACATTTAAGCAGCTGGAGCGCGACGGTGTGAAATGGTTCTTCGAGCGCCGGAAGAGATGGGTGCCCTTGCTGGTGCTCTTAGTAATCGCATCACTGCGGAAAACCGGACAGGGCAGTTTCCGACTGGGTGCGGCATCTGCATAAATGATTGATAATAAAAAGGTTGTCAACTATTCATCGACCGGCTCCAAAGACAGCGGTACCTTTTGACCAACTGGCTCGTCCCAAGGTCTGTAGGCAGGTGGACCGATGCGTCGTAGAATCGAACCGGTAAAGGCTGATTCCCTGATGAGTGTGCTCGAATAGTCCGTCGATCGGGAATTGCCCTTTTTGGGTTGGTTCTCTGGTCCAGCCGAGCTCGATGAATTATTTGCGACAGATCGATTTCCGAGGGAGGCCCCCGTGGCATACATCGAGGCTAGTAAAACCGAAGAAGCTCCCTTCGTGTCGCAAGAGGATCGTCAGCGGCAGATCCAGAAGGTCCTTCACTCAAGCAGCTTTCGTAACGCCTCGATGCTTCAGCATTTGCTGCAGTATCTGGCGGCCAAAGTAGACGGTCACGGCCCCGAGGCGCTTAAGGAATATACCATCGGCGTTGAAGCCTTTGGCCGGCCGCAGGACTTCGACCCAAAGACCGACACGATTGTTCGAGTACAGATTCACCGCCTTCGTCAGAAGTTGAAAGAGTATTACGATTCCGATGGGGTTCACGATCCAATTTGGATCGATATCCCCAAGGGTCATTACCTTCCAACGTTTGAGATCTCAGAAACCGCAGGCGAAAGCTCGGGGCCCTATCCGCGGCAAAAAGCTGACGCAGACGGACTTCTTGCAGACGTGGATGGTGCCGTGGTGCCCGCGGCGGAGCCTGCGGGCGGTGGATACTTTGTTTGGTACTCAATCATCGCAGCCGCGGTGGTCGCTTCGGTGTTTGCGGCGGGTCTGTGGGTGGGTAGCACGCGGCTTCATCCCGGTAATGCCGGCCAGAGAGCATCGTCGAACTCGCAGGCGAATTCTAATAAGTCAACCGATCCTGTGAAGGCCTTCTGGTCGGGATTTCTCGGAAACGATCCAGCACCAATTATTGCCTACCCCGATGCCGTTTTTTTGCTGGACAATTTCAACGATCTCTTTCGGTTTCGTCATGGTGCTACGGATTATCGCGGCACTCCTGTCGATCCTCATCTTGCCCAGCAGTTTGCTTCAAATCCGGCTCTTGTCGCAAGGGCCGGCCAGCTCTACTACGAAAACTCCTATCTCGGCTTTGGCGAGCTCCAGGCTGTCGGAATGCTCTCTTATCTATTCGGCCAGATGGGCATGAAGCCTGTGATCAAGCCAAGCCGGGAGCTCACCGTCGACGATTTGAAGCAACACAACGTGATCTTGCTTGGGTCTTCGGCGCAAAACATCGCGGTGGCCCATTTCAGCACGATGGGCGACTTCAGTTTCAAGAACCCCAATTCGATGCTGGAACAATGGCGCGGGGCGATCGTGAACGGAAATGCTCGTTCGGGCGAGGCTGCCACCTATCGCACCGAGCGCGATCCCGGCACGCAGGTTCTGAAAGCGGACTACGGCCTGATTACCGTGCAGCCGGGTGTGGTGCCGGGGCGATACATTATTGTCCTTGCCGGACTGGATACCACGGGCACGGAAGGCGCAGTTCTCTTTGCGACGTCGAGATCAGGAATCGAGGAACTGAACCGCGTCCTCGCCACACCGGGAAAGCCAGGCGCCAAAAATGGCTTTCCGACGTTTCAGGCCCTATTGCGGATTCCCCTTGAGGGAGGCTACGACGTTCTCGGAGCCTCCCTGGTCACGGTTCACGCGCTGCCGCCCAACCAGCCAGAGCCGGGAAACACCGGCGGAACGCAAGCGTCGCTACCCTAAGCCTTTTTCGAACTGCCGCATTTGATTTGGAGTTCGCGCGCGGGTGAGCGTTCGCCTGATGCGCGAGATCAAAGTCAACCATCAAAGTGATTACGACTTAATGGGCAGGTACAAGAGCTCGATGCCTTTGCCGCGTTTGGGATCCTTGTTGCGCGAATACTGGCGGCTTTCCTCGCTGTCCCAATGTTCGAAGACTCCAAGACTTTCCACCGGCTTACCATCCTGACGGTAGTGCGTGCCCGAGGGCGGATTCTCGGCCAAGGCTTCCTCCATCAGATAGTCGTCGGCATTTTCCCGAATCATGATGCGTGGATGCCCGTTCTCGTCGTTGTTGTTCATGGTCTGCGAATAGAGAATGTCAAGTCCCACCGAGTCAAGCGCGACGCCATCGAGTGACGCCAGAACACTGGCCGGCCAATCCGTGTTGGCATACGGCTCTACCCGGTTGAGGAATGGCGCGTTGGGAAAGTGCAATGGGTAAGACATGTGCCTGCGGGCACAATAAAGACCATCGAGGACATAGAAGATTGTTTTCGTGCCGAGGTTGGGCGATGCGGATAGGTCCACGATCGGTGAATAGGCGTGAGGCGCGGCGCCTTGGTTGGTATTGATAATGCTGTGCAGTTCACTGGGCCCCTTGATGGAGCCGAAGTGATTCTTCCCAGTGAGCGTGACGGCGGTCTGCCCCTCGTCGCCGCCTTCGGCCGCGGCAAAAGGATAAGAGTGGCCTTTCACCAGCGCGACGTTCACGATGTAGGTCGCATCTTTCACTTGCTGCGGGATGAAACGGGCATTTTCATAGTGATTGGCCGAATAACTCTGGCCCTCAACCCAATTCGCTTGCTCGAGGCCATGAATTTCTCCATAGGCCGGGTGTTTCTGGTGCTCTGGGTCCGGCACACCTCTCTGCACGAACCGGACATCCTTATATTCGCTCCAAATTTTGTTCATCAATCCGGGATAAATATCGCGCTGTGCGTCATAGACGAGAATGTCCCGCGGAGCAACGTGCACCTGATTCACAAGCTGGCGAACGATTGCCAAGGTAACCTGCGGAGAAACATTTACCAGGTTGGTTGGAACGACAGGTTTGCTATTATTCAGATTGACCTTGACAGCGACAATCTCGCCGGCACGGTAAGCGTTCTTGTCTATCCCCTTGTAACGCTGGCCGTAATACCTGAAGATGGACCGCCATGCTTCGTCATCCGTCGCCGCGCCGGTAACGTTGCGCAGCAGGAGCGAGATCATTGTGTCGACGCGTCCTTGATCGGTGCTTGCATCCATCCACCATTGGTCGGTTACGGATTCTCTGTTTCCGCTCCAATGTGCGGCACTTGGATCCCGCACCCACACCACACGGCCCGGATGAATGCCACGGGCGGTGCCCATGGGCACATTCCTCTCCTTGGGCGCATAGTTGTACTTGGTTAACATCTCCGCCAAAGCGGGGCTTTCCAGCGCGCCGGGAAACCCCATGAGTGCTAGTGAGGCTGCAGTCGCTTTCAGCAACTCGCGGCGGGTCGGTTCTTGTGCCATTGTGCTTACCTCGTCAGATCAATCATTCAGAAGCAGATATCTGTCGTTCCTTTTCGTTCAACCCATTGCAATCGCTTCGCGACAGCGCAGGAGCCGGAAGAAGTCATTGAGCCGCTCATGCGCGCGGAACCTCAACGACGCACGTTTCGCCGGCTTTGACGGGAATTTCACAATAGGACTCCGCAACTCCACCCATTCGCATGCGGCTTTGTGCTTGAGCCTTCTTTCCATTGACCGTAAGAGCTTCTCTCTTGACCGGAAATCCCGCGTGCCAGGTGAGCTCCGGGCCCGTCTGGTTTGCGATTTCGGTTTTCCCCGTTGCCACATGTTTTACCGATATCGTATTTTCGCCGGTCGGGATGTGATGCAGAGCAGCCCAGTTCGTATCGGCAGTCAGCTGCGGGAACGTCTCGATCACACTCGGCTGCAGTGAAGGTCGAATCCCCATTAAGCCTGAGCCGAGATTCCCGATAGCTGTGTAAGAAACTTCAGGATATTCGCGACGTTTCAGAGCCGGATCCATCATCGCCATAAGCGCGGAGTAGCCGGAACTGGAACGGCCGTACATATAAAAGATGTCGGCCATGTAGGATCGGCCTTCTACACCGCTGGTCGCCTCCTGGGCCGCAGATAAATCCGCTGCCAGCCGCTGCTCCAGGATCTTCAGGCTGGCCTCGATCCTCGGTCCCGGCGCGGTCAGTTCGTAATAGAGCGGGAACTCGAGCGTGCCTCTGCCGCCGCCTTCCTTCATGTCGGAGTGAAACTTGCCGTCCTCGCCGAGCGCGCCGAAATAGCAGTTATGGGCCGAGTCCCACCACTCGCTGTTATAGAGTTCCTTCAAGCGATCAGCTTTTCGATCGAACTCAGCGGCGACATCCGCTTCGCCGCGAAAGTGCGCGATCGCAGCGTATCTACGGTAGGCAGCATATTGGGCCGCGATCAGATCCGAACCAACCAGGACTTCGTCTTGCAGGTCCTCGTCATAGGTTCCGATCCCCATGTGACCATCGCTGGGCATGTGCTGCAGCAGGCCATCGTTCCCATGGCTCCACGCCGCCACGTAATCCGTCACGGTGTGCCGATAAAAGTTCAGGAAAACATGATCGAGATATGCGCTGTCACGCGACCATAGCCACTGCCGGTAACAGGCATCCACCACATCGAAATTGGCGGGAAGGTCGTACCAGAAATCATGATCATTGTTGTAATCGGCGGGCGCAGGCTGATTGTCACGTGTGATCTCCCACCAAGTGCACCACTTTTTCGCTGCGGAGATGTTGGCGGCAAAGCGGCGCAGCATATTCAGGGTTCTCGGCCCGAGTCCCAGGAACTGCGCGCCCGTGCTTTGGTGCGAAACATCGCGCATGCAAAATGCGTTTCTTCCCGCCAATGAGGCCTCGTACCACGGCCCAATCGACCCGTCTGTCCGGGCGTAAGCCAGCGCCTGCCGCTTGGCCCAGCGAAAACCGTCTACAAGAGTAGTGTTGGAAGATTCAAACTCAATTGCGCCTTCCCGCGCTTTCCCCTCGTGCGCATCTTGCGCTGCCAGCGGGTTGAAGGCCGAACGCGCATAGCCCCATACTCGGGAGCCTTTGCACAAATGCCCCGCCACGATGAGCGAGGCCGCGGTAGCTTTGAGCATATCCCGACGAGAGCATTCGTTCTTCACACTCGCACCTCAGTCAATTTGTTCGTCCGCCTATTTCGCATTGATTTGAGATTCTTGACCGCCCGCCCCTCAGCGCTGTGACGTCGCGGGACTCTTTATAGAGCCGCGGGTCGTTTTTCCAGCTGAACCTTGCCGGACTCATCGCGGTTGATGACGTAGTCATACGAGAGGCCGTGCAGCTTGACGCCCTTGATCGTTACGCTCTTCCACGCCGATGGCAAAACCGGCGGATAGATTGCCGTCAAGCCCTGGTCGGTAAGGCGCAAGCCGGTAAAGCCGTAGGTGAAGTTTTCCACGAACCCGCCACTTACGCAGAGAATGTAGAGATGGTTATTTCCTGGGGTCTCGCTCCTCACGTTGAAGGGAGGTTTGAGAAACGGCCCATTGCTAAACTTCAACCTTTTGTACGACTCTTCTGCGTCGCCAACCGCTTCTGCGTCAATGCTGAGGATGACAGGGACCATATCGTTGATGCCGTTTATGTTAGGAGTAAGATCCGACAGGGATTTGACGGCGAAGTTATAGTCATTCCGGCGAACCTCACTGCTCATGGCAAGATCGAGGGGCGGATACGACAGCCAGGAGAGCGAGCTGCCCATCCAGGATTTCCGAGTGTGGAGGGCCGTCTCATCGAAATCCAGGTGATGCTGCTCTTCGACAGAGAACGGGATATACATTTTCTGCGCGATCTCGGCCCACTGTGGGTCGGACGGTTGACCCACCACGGCCGCAGCTGCCACAGCGGCCCGCAGCGCTTTTTGAGTCACGGCATTGGTGAATGAATCGTTCGAGACGTCGTTATAAATCTCGTCGCCTGAACATACGTGCAAGACCTCATACCTGTCTTTTTCGCGGTTGTAAGTGACGCGGCTGGTCAGGAACTCCGCGGTCTCATGGATGACCTTATATCCATAATCCCGCAACCAAGCCGTGTCGCCGGTCGCCAGGTAATACTGCCACTGGCTGATGACAATATCGCCGTCGAGGTGTATCTCGCGAGAGCCGATTGGAACAAAGTCGTGGTCCGTCGACTCGGTGCCGTTCTGCGGGTCGGACTCCCAAGGGTACATTGCTCCACGGTAGCCATATGCCTTAGCGCGTTCTTCGGCGGCGGGCAGAGTGCGGTACCGGAACATGACGAGAGATTTTGCTCGTTCCGGATGAAGCAGGACGAGTGCAGGCGTATCCCAGGAGTCGCTGTCCCAGAAGACGTGACCCCAGTAATTGGGACTTAGGCCGCAACCTTGCATCGCCCAGGTAGTATTCACCGTGGAATTCTCGTACAGGTAAAAAAGGTCGGAGTGGATGACTCGCTGGATCTCGGGATCGCCTTCGACGGCGATGTCGGATTTCCAAAGCCCGTGCCATATCGACTGGTGCTTCGCAAGCAGAGCGTCAAGGCCTTGGCCGCGCGCCTGCTTCGCCCAGTCGATCACCGAGCTCTTCAAGTTTCCTGACGAGCCTTTCACAGCTCCCCAATTTTCTTGCGTGGCGGCGACATACTTCGTGAATGTGTATGTTCGTCCACGCTCGACCCGTAAGGCGACCTCAATGGAGACAAGCTGCGGAGACTCGTGCCGCGTAGACTCGGAGATGGCGACGCCGGCCGGCAGCTCGATGGCCGCCGCCTGCGCAATGTGTGGGCCGTCGACGGCACGGCCCGCAATCCAGATAACCCGCTCAGCCTCGCTGGCCCCGGAGGACTGGATATTGACGTAGCCGGGGTACCATTCTGCTGCCCGTTCGGCCGCCAAGGGATCGGAGGCTCGAATCTCTGCCTCGGCTTCGGCTTCGGCTTTCCTCAAATCGGCCGCAGGAACCGAGGCCAAAGGAAAGCGATGGGCGGGAGCAGCGTGCGGACGCAAGGTGAACCGCAGACGCACAGTCCCGGTAAAGTCTGGCGTCAGGCTCAGGCTGGTTACACCGAGGTGGGCAGCGTCTTCGCTCACAAAAGTGGTCACCGCGACGCGGGTCGCATGGCTGCGGCTGGCAAAGACATACTGCGTACTGAGAACCCCGTCGTACATTTGCAGGGTCTGGCGATAATCTCGAAAGCTGCCGGCGGTGACCGGGGTCGCGTTCAACCACGCAGCGCCGTCGAAATAGTCCAGCTCTGTCCAGCTCGGCAACGCGGCGGGGCGCGGTGTATCGCCCGGCGTATAGTCGACTACTCCCACCATGTAACTCAGCGTCGGATCGGTGCCGCGCAAAGAACTGCTGGTGGTGAAAAGGCCGTTGGCGAGATAGGTGGGGTAGTAAAGGCTGAAGTTATCTTGTGTGGCGGTTAGCTCGAAGCCGGATCCGCTGCCGGCTAGAAGTTCCGGCGCAAGGAAAAGAAGAAACAAGAACGATATAGAAGCGCAGATCTTTCTCATGGAATCACTTCGAATGGCATTGTTGAGGGTGGATGTTGGGCAGGGGTACGACCCCTGTACAGGATCGACGTCGAAGTTAGAGAACTCGCACCCCGACCGTGATGATTGCAAAAGCTACGAGTGCCCACAGAAATAGCGGGAGCCCTTGCGGGCTCCCGATGGCCAGGTGCAACAATTCGACAAACTCACAGCGCTCAGAACGAGAGGGTCATTCCCAGCTGTCCCATGCGGGGCAGATAGTCGTTGCTGACCACTCCGAAGCTGCCATCCGGCTGATTGGTATCCGGGGTTTGATAGTTCACGTGGTTGAAGATGTTGAAGAAGCTGGCCTGGAATTGCAGATGCATGGCCTCGGTGATATGGATGGCCTTGGAGAACGTCATATCCCAGTCCTGATAGCGCGGCCCATAGATATGGCCGTCGCCAACCGTGGCGTTGCCGAAGACGAATCCCACCGGCTGCGTGAAGCAGGTGGTCTGGAACCATTCCTCTTTGGTGTGTGGATTGACCGGAGTCGCGCAGTTGTAATTGGCGCGCTGCCCGCCGTTCTGAGGCAGCAGGTATTGCGAACTCGCGCTCATCAGCAGAGGCGCGCCGGAACGGAAGTTGGTAATACCACTGATCGACCACCCGCCCACGATGTCGTCTTCGAGGTTGGAGATCGAGTTGGCGAACCTTTGCCCGCGCCCAAACGGCAGCGTGTAGACGTAGGTGAGGGTTACGACATGCGGATAGTTGTTATGCTGCCAGCCCGCCGTGTCCAGCTCTTCCTTGAAGTCATAGGAATCGATCGGGTTATTGATGTTATCCATCGCCTTCGACCAGGTATAGGCCGCGGTGAAGGTCAGGTTCGCACCGGTACGCCGCTGGAACAGGAACTGTCCGGCATTGTAATGCGACTTGCCTCCGCTGTTGCGGAAATCGATGGTGGAGACGTTGGGAGCGACGTTGTAGTACGGCATGCAATTCGGGAAGCTCGGATACAAGTCCGTCCCGTATTGGTCCTGCAACTGGGCGTAGGTCGGACCGACGGTATACGACGTCGGATTGCATTGGTTGAGCTGCCAATCGTGGAAGAGATAGTTGCCCGCCGTGCCCACATAGGCGGCGTGGATCGACATGTTGGCACCGAGCGAGCGCTCGAGGCTGACGTTCCAGGTGACCGCCTGGTCCTGGCGGAAGTTGCTGGCCACCTCGTACACGCCGAAGCCTACAGGCGGTGCGATGTACCCGCCCGGCGTTACCGCGGGCTCAACAATTGGCTGGTATACCGGGTTTCCGGTGGTCACGTTGCCTGGCAGGCCGTTGGCCAGGATCAGCGAACCGCAGGCAGAATATTCCGCGTTCGCCGTATAGGGAGTCAAGCAGTTCGACTGGGGCGCGTTGTTGTTTTCCTGCTCGTCGAAGGGGTAGTTCCTCTCCAGGGTACCGCCGTCGGCGCCAAAGTTGTCGGGGAAGTAGCTGAATCCAACCGCTGCCCGCAGCGCCGTCTTGCCGTTGTCGGGGGTATAGGCAAAGCCCGCACGCGGCGAGATGTTCCACTTCTCCGTATTCACGTTGGGACTGCGGTTGCTCGAATCCGCGATCTGGTTCAAGCCCGCATTGGGTCCCGAGATGACGAAGTTGCTCTGCTTGTTCTTGGTATCCACGGGGGCCGTGTAGACGTCGTAGCGGACGCCGAGGTTCAAGGTCAGCTTGGTGCTCACACGAAAGTCGTTCTGAGCAAAGAGGCCCGTCCACTTTACCCGCGTGTTGGGCACGTCGAAGAATTGATCGCGATGGGAACCGTTGAGGGCGCCCACCAGCCAATCGGCGATAGAGGCGCCGTTGGAGCCGGTGCCCGTGTAGTTGCCGGTGGCATAGAACTGGCCGCGAGGATCGTTCTGCGGGTTGTAGCAGCGCGCCTGGATGGGCTGGAAGGCAAAGCCGAACTTCCAGTTGCTGCGGCCTTTAACCAGCGTGAACGCGTCATCGTACTGGTAGATGTTCGAAAGTCTGCCCAGGCCCTGGGGTACCCAGCCCGGGTCTCCAGTGCTCAGGAACGGGCCGATATTCACGTTGGCGATGCCGCTGGTATCAGGGAAAGCGGTGATATTGCCGTTCGGGACTCCAAGCAAATTGTTCTCGGCAATCCCGGCGGCGGTGGAGAACTCGGTGCTGGCGAAGCGGCTGAAGCCGATGCGCAACTGATTCATCATGTTGGGCGAGAACGTGTGGTCCCAACCGACCACGTCGTTGGTGGTCACGTTGGTTGCGTTGGCGTTTCCGTTATTCATGAAGATGGCCGGCGAGGTGCTGGCCCCAAGCCGCAACGGCTGTTTCAGGTTCCGAGTGGCATAGGACATGCGGGCAAAGAAGCGGTCATGATCTGAAAACGCATAATCGACGCGAGCGTCTTCTTGCGGCATGGATGCATCGCTCCCTTGTATGTAGGTGGCATTGTTGACATCCCCGGAAAGGTTGGGCAACGGCCACACCGATGACTGCAGGTAGCCGGATGACGTTCCAGCAATCGGATTAATATCCACGGCCGGGACCGTGTCGTAGGTGCCGGCAACTGTAATCCCGTCGCTGGCCGTACAAGGCTCGGCCACGCCGGGGTCAACTCCGTTGGCCACGGCGCTGTAATAACACGCCATAGCGTTAGTGATCGGACCGGCGCCGCCCGAGTCGAAGCCCGAGAGATCGCCGCTGCGGGCCGCCGCAGTGGGCACGCTGGTGATTCCGGAGGAGCTCACAGCTTCCTTCAGCCACTGAAAATCTGCTGAGAAAAACAGCTTGTTTTTGATGATCGGGCCGTCGACTTCGGCGCCAAACTGGTTGGAATGGAAGGGAGGATTGATCTGGCTGAAATAGTCGGCCCAATTGAAGTCGGTATTGCGGTTGAATTCAAAGACCTGGCCGTGAAACCTGTTGCCTCCGCTCTTGGTTGTGATGTTCGACACCATGCCGCCGAAGGTGCCGTATTCCGCCGTGGGATCGCTGGTTTCGAGCTTCATTTCGCCGACCATGGCGAAGGGAATCTGGATGCCCATATACGCGTTCATCAGTTCCACGTCGCTCACGCCGTCCACCAGGTAGAGATTCCCCTGGAAGGGAAAGCCGTTCGCGGATGTGTAGTCGCCGCCACCGGCACCCCCTGGCGCCGTCGAGGCTGCCCCTGACGCATCTTCGGGATTGCCCGCGCCCCAGGCTGCCGGCGTGGTTCCCGGGGCAAGCTGCATGACCAGGGCTACCAGTCTGCCGTTGACGGGCAGGTTGCTGATCTGGGTCTGATCGATAGTTTCGCCCAGGTCGGAACTTGTTGATTCCACCAGCGGAGTTTGCCCCGTCACCGTGACTTGTTCGCTGATCGCGCCCGGCGAAAGCGTCAAATCGACGCGAGTTTCCTGTTCCACGAGCACAGTATTATGTTGTGACGTGAGCTTCTTAAATCCCTTGGCGTCAGCGACAACCGTGTACATGCCGGGATTGAGGTTGGGAAAAGTGTAAAAACCCTGGGAACCCGACGTGGTCTTGCTGCTGACGTCCGTTCCCTCGTTGGTCAGGGTGATGTCCGCACCAGGAATAGCCGCTCCTGTGGAATCCACAACCGTCCCAAGCACCTCGCCTGTCACGGCTTGCGCAAGCCCGGCCTTCGCGGCAAATAGCATGATTAGGACAACAAAGCATGCGACCGCAAATCGCGATGAGAGTGATCTTTGCATATTGCCTCCAAGAAAGTTTTTCCAGCGTGATCCATCTGTGCTGAGAGCAACCATTCCGATGTTCGCAACCCCCGACCCGCGAAATCGGCACAATTCTCTCAGCAAGATACTTCGGCGATACCGCGGACAATACTCTAGTGGTCAGACCTCGATTGGCTAGTTACGGCGGGGTTAAATCACAGTGCAACGTAGCGCACGAATACAGAGGTCGTTGTTTTATAAGGCCTTCGATGCCGAAAGTTACCTCGATGTTACATCCTGTGTAACGTGCGAATTGGAGGTTGCTCGCGACGGACCCTTCTGTGGTGAATGCGCCGAAAACTGGCAATATGTTATTGAAACTAAAACGCTTATCTACCAAGAATTGCGATTGAGCGCTCGACCCTGATTTTGCGGCCAATTCTCGTCCGGAAGAGGCCATGCTTGGCGGGCTCGGGCAAGACCAGACATGTTCTCGGCGTCGAACCGTGATACGGAAATAGAAGATAAGCCGCGAATCGTCCGCGGAGTGGATCACCAGTGCTGCCCGGCGACGGTGCGTTGCAGGCGTGGACGGGCATGGTGGTAAAGCCAGAACGCATTCCAAGTGTATTGCGACCACCAGAATGCGGCATGAAGGACCGTTAGCTTGGAGATCTTCCGATAGAGATGCCATGCGTTGATTGCGCAATGGAGCTTACTCGACGAACGGCTTTTCGGGGTCAGGCGATACCGGCCGAGATCCGCAGGTAGACGATGGCCGGTGTGCCCACCCCGAATGAGTTGCAGCCAGGCACAGAAGTCCTCAGCGTGGTGGGGCGCGATCCTCGGAAACCGAATTACTGGAACGCGTTGACGATCAATAACGATACTCAGACAGCCGCCATGCCCGCGCCGCGTGTGCAGTGTATGCAAGTCCAACGTTTCCGGGGCCTGGATGATGGCGCCCGTACGTGAGCCGTCGGGAGAGAGATGCCGGTAATCGTGATAGATAAAGTCGAAGCCGTGAGAAGAGATCCACTCGACCGAGCGAGCCAGCTTTTCCGGCAGCCAGAGATCGTCGGCGTCGAGGAAGGCAATAAAACGCCCGCGGGCGGCATCGATAGCCAGGTTCCGCGCTGCAGAGGGGCCTCCGTTGTGCGGGGTGTGGAGAAGGCGAAATCGCGCGTCTTGATGGGCGGCGGCCTCAATGAGCGCGACGGAATCATCGGTCGAGCCGTCGTCGACCAGGATCTGCTCCCAGCTGGTCAAGGTTTGCGCTCGCACCGACGCCAGGGTTTCGGGTAGCCAGCGCGCCGCGTTGTAAACAGGGGTGACGATGGAAACCAGGGGGATCGGATGATTCTTCTGTGTAAGGCGTTCCGTTTCGGCAGAGAATTCCGTGCGTTGCGCGGCAAGACCGGGAGTGGTCGCCGCCGCGGCCGACGGTTGCTCGTCGATGAGCGCATGAGACACGTGCCCGTGCTGCGTCAAGCGTTTTCCGAATTGAATCAGGGGGTCCTCGACGGCATGAAAGCTCACCACCGAGGCGAGTGTGGTGAGAGCGAGAAAAACGATGATCTTCAGCGGCAACGGCAGAGCAGGGAGATAGCGCATCACAAAGATGAGCGCCGGCACGTGAAGCAGATAGACGCCGTAAGAGTACTTCGCGATCTTTTGTGCGGGGTGGGCGATCCAGCCTTGATGTAACTCGGCAAAGGCCGGGATGCCGAGCGCCAGAGCCAGGCAGATGCAGGAATCGACTCCCGCGCCGAAGGGGGATTCAAAGCTGTGCGACCCCGCCAACCAATTCTTGAGCGCAAAGAGACCAATCACCAGGAGGGGCCAGGCCCATCCGGGAAGACGGCCGCGCTGCTTCGCCGCGGATTGCCGCAGGAGCAATTTGTAGGCCACCATACCGCTTACGAACATCGGAGGAAAAACCGCACCGTGAAAAGCGCGAGGAACTCCCGGCAGCGTAGAGGCAACGGCGAGAACCGCCGTCACCGTCCAAATCGCAAGAATCACGCGGAGTGTGCTGAACCTGCGGAGCAAGAGGAAGAAGAGAGGCAAGACCAGGTACATCTGCACTTCCCATGGAAGGCTCCACAGCGGTCCCACGATGCTGGGAAAGGCCCTGGTCACGTTTTGGACCAGCAAGAGATTGGCCAGCAGGCCACGCCAGCCAAGGAGATGAAGGTTCGCCTCGGGATGATCGGTGAGGCCGGTGCCTAGCGCCAACATGATCGTGACCCAGCACAGCGGATAAATGCGGAAGGCGCGCCGAACCAGAAAGCTGCGGGCCAACTGCTCCGCCGGCGAGCGATCCATGGAAAGCATGAGCACCAGGCAGGTATGAACGAAGAAGAACATGACGCCGGTGAAGCTTAGGTTGCTGAAAAACCGGTTGGTCTTCGCATCCCAGGCGCAGAAGTGATAATCGACGCACTTCTGCCACAGATGCGCGATCAGCACGCTGAGGACCGACAGGGATCGAAGCAGGTCGAGGTTGGCGTAGGTTTTCTTCATTTGCGATCTGAGTTCCATAGCAGTTCCCGTGCGGCGCGATGCAACAGGGAGGCGCGAGACGCGTATCTCATGGGTTTGCGGAGGGCGCCGAGACGAAATCGTCTGCGCGAAGAAGAGGTATCCGCGCAGTCGTCGCTTGCCATGCTGGCCGCGAGGCTTCGCCATTTTCGTAGAACGCTTTCTCTCCGGTATTGCTCTAATCCGACCGATGTATTCCCGGCCAGCACGGGCAACAACTCCGGCTCATCGCGAACCCGCCGCAGACATTCGGAGAGCTTGCCGGCGTCGCCACAAGGAAAGACCAGACCGTTGACGTCGTGCGTGACGGCTTCGCGCAGCCCATCGGCGTCGGAACACAGCACGGGGCGGCCAATGCTGAGCGACTCGAGGGCAACCAAGGGAAATCCCTCGTATCTGGATGGCACGATGACTAACGATGTTTTGCGGATGAGCCCGTAAGGATTGTCCGTCGCGGGCAGGAGGACCACTTGCTCCGTCAAGCCAAACTCGCGAATCAAGCCGATCAGGAGCCGGTCTGATTCAATCTTCGGCCCCACGATCGTGAACCGCCATCCTTGCATCCCGGTCACGGCCAGTGCCCTCAAGAACAGATCGAATCCTTTTTGCACGTTCACCGCGCGGCCAATCAGAAGACCCGTCCTCGGCACCGCGTCCGAATACGAAGCCGCGCAGGCAGTTGCGGGGATCGTGTTGGGAATTGCTACGACCCGCTTGTAGCCCAGGCGGCGGAAATCGGCTGCGATTCCTTCCGTCAGAGCAACCACGACTCTTCGTCCGCTCAGCGGCTTTAGCAGGCGATAGAGGATTTTTCCGCGAGGAAAATTGGCGACAGGAAAATGCCTCTGGAGAACCAGGGGGGCGCCGCATAATGACGCGAAGGGATAGACGAGGCCGATGGCGGTTCCGTGATCGACGATCATCGACGGCCGGTGGCGCCGGACAATTGTGCGCAACGCCCGAAGTTCGCGTGCGGCCCATAGCACTTTCGATAACCACGCAGCCGGGCCCGATCTTTTGTGTTCCGGGTATGGCGTTCTCTCGACCACGACCCGATCATCGAGAAAAAAGACGCACTCGGCGCGAGAGGAGGCGTTGGCGATCACAACCTGCTCGCCTTGCTCGACCAGCGCATTGGCCAGCTCGCAGATCGCGCGCTGTATGCCGGCCCTGGTATCCAGGTCGTAGAAGTGGAAGAGAAACTTCATCCGCCATTCCGCCTTTCTGAAAATGCACGTGCACCAGCTAGAAGAAGACTCCCGAAAAAAATGCCAGATTGCCGACATCGATCAGGTATTCGGCGACGATCGCGTACCTGACCGGGCGCGGCACAGGGTTGGTGAGAAGAAAAGAGAGCAGGAACGCCGCGTAGAACTCATGCGCACGTCCCGCAAACACGTTGTAGTAAGCCGTAGGAAGAAACAGCAAAGCGAGAAGAAGAGCGCCGTTGGGCGCCTTTCTATTGCAGCCCTTCCAAGCCAGCAGAACCGCGATGTCGAAGTAATACTTGAGCGGAGTGTTGGCCGCCGCATTCGAGTTCCAGGATTGATAGCTGTCGTATTCGGTAAACAGCAAAATCCAGTCGGAAAAATGGAAGAGAAATGCGGCAATCCCGCAGGCGATAACTGCCCCAGCGATCAGGCCGTACTTGCGGTTGCGGAGCATCAGCCATATGCCAATCAGAAAAGCTCCGCCGGCTACGGCCTTGTGGAAGAAATATCCGGTAGAAATCGCGGCGGCCAGCAGCCAGAAGTTGTTCACCGTGACCGCCAGGGCAATCATGACCACGGCTGTCCCGTAACGGGAGTGAGCGAACAGGAACCAGAACGAAAAATAGATCGTGATGGTGATCGCGACGGAGAGATGTCTTGGGCGATTCAGTTTGCCGCCGGAGATCGCGAGCAGCAGGATCCCTACGGAAAGCAGCAAGCTCAACACGAAAAAGTAAAGGTCGAAGTTGAGATCGACCTGCGCAAGCCAATACCAAATTCCCCATCCGTCGGCGACATAGGGATAACTGGCCTTCACCTCTCCAACCCCGTTGAGGTCGTAGCCGAAGTTACGGAAGGTTGCGGCAGCGGCCAACGCAAGCGAGCCGAAGACGAATGAGGTCCCGCGCCCCAGTTCGACGTATGAGCGCAAAAGGTTCTTAGTTTCCTGCATGCGCTCTCCATCCATTGGAAGAAAACCCGGTATCGGCATGAAGATATTGAGCAGCCACCGCGCGCGGAGAATAGGCTTCGAGCGCCATGGGCGCAGCCTCGACTTTGAGGGCGTTGCGAAGCGCGGAGCCGATTTCCCCCCTGGCAAGCTCTGTGCCGAAAAATTGAATAGTCTTGCCGTTCCGTTCCGGTGCGATTTCGAGACCGCCTCCGGAACTCGGCATGACGACGGCGCATCCCTGGCTGAGAGCCTCGAGATAGACGATGCCGAACGGCTCGGTAGGACTGCCGGAGACAAAGATGCGGGAACGGCGCAAACGCTCGCGGACCTGGACAGGCGGCAGAGCGCCCAGAAACTCGACTTGCCGATACTCGCGGGCAGCTTCCTCCAGGTGCCACCGTAGCGGGCCCTCCCCGATAATCCAGGCACGAAGACTGGGGAAATCTTTCAGAACGTCGAGAATCGCTGGCAGCAATCGATGCAGGTTCTTTGCCGGAACCAACCGTCCCACGTAGGTGATTGCCTCGCGTTGTGTACCCGATTCCGGAGGGGGCTCAAGAAAGAGCGGGTGCACGGGATTGCGGATAACCGCGTCCACACGGGTTCCGAAGATGGAGCGGAGATGCAGTGCCGAATAATCGGAAACCGCGGCAACCTGAGCGCCCGGGCTGGCCGCGGCAATGCGGAATGAAGCCAGCACCGCGAACGCCCGCAGGTATCCGACATGCGCGACGCAGGGAAAGCCATGGGCCATGCAGATGGCCCGCCGGGCAAACGGAGCGGCGAAGAGCGAAGTCGTCGAGAGAATCTTGAGAACCCGAGGGTCGAAAAGATCGCGCCAATGCGTGAAGACGCGCGAAGGGGGAATGACTTCGGCCGGGATTCCCAGCTCAGAGAAGCCCGACCGCAGAGCTTCGGCAAAACTAGCCACGCCGCCAACTTCGTGGCCGCCGGTGATCAGGACTTTGTTCGGATAAGGAGGCTTCATTTCCCCTCGCTTCGACACGGCACGAATCGGGCAACTCCCAGGTATCCCCGACGAGCTCGGAAAAAGATCGCCAGTGCGGAGGGCAGCGCGAATCCCGCTGTCGCGGCCAGGTAGCTGAATGCCGCGCCGGCGCTGCCCCATCGTGGCGCGGTGAGAGCGGCCAGAGAGACCGTTAGCGAGGCGGTGATTAGCGACTGCCCCAGAAAAGGCTCTCGCTTGAAGGAACGCAGCATGACGGCCAAACATTGCACGACGCAGTTCGCACCCGCAGCGGCGACCAGAAGCACGAAGAGTTGCGGCGCGACCATTCGCGCGGCCAGGCGCGGAGCAGCGAAAGGCAACAGGGCTGCTCCCGCGCAGACCCCCAGTGCAATGAAGCTGAATGCCGTGAGGGCCTGTCTGAGCGCGCGAAGGAACAAGCGGTCCATGCTTTGACATTGACCATTGGCGATCATTCGGCCGAATGGCGTCGCTTTGGTTGAAATCCACGGAAGCACCAGCCCCGCCATGTAACCCGTAATGCTGAGCGACATACCCATCTGGCCGGCTTCGACCGCGCCGCGCAGTGCGAACAGGATGGGAATGAAGACCTGCACAGTGAAGTAGGAGCACATCCAGCTCACCGCGATGCGCCATTGAAAGGGCCAGACCTCGCGCTTCCAATCGACGCAGGCTGAGTCCGCCCCGTGATGCATCAACCCTCGAAGCAAACGCCGGTGCCCTGCAACGTACCAAAGCCCGGTCGTAATCTGGCCGACTATGACCATGGCCGGAGCGTAGAGGCCGTGATGCAGCAGCAGCAGTGTCCAGGAACAGCCGGCGGTCACCGCGGATTGGCGAAGGCGCATGGCGGCCACCGCACGCACGTGCCCGCAGCCTTCGAGAAAGGAATACAGGGGCACGCACCACAAACCCGCGGCAGAGGCGAGCACGGCTGCGACCCACGGCCCGAACCATGCGACGTGCACCTGCCCGGGGGCGTGGCGGTCGAAGAATACGATCCCCAGCGGCGCCAGAACCGCTGCCATCGCCGCGGCGGCCATGGTGTACCATCGCAGGCTCAGTCGCAGCGCTGAGGCCAGCCGCGCATGCGCCTCCGCATCGCCGGTCACGCTGCCGTCGGGGAACAATTCGAGACGCGCGCATTCATGTGCCGCGAGTTGCTGAATTACGAACGAGAAGCCGAGCTCAAAGACCATCTGCAGAGAAACCAGGCTCAGCAGGGTGTAGTAGTAGCCTTGCTCGGCCGGGCCCATGAAGCGAGCGATGAGGAGAACCGTTCCAACGCTCCCGACCATGCTTGTGAGGCGCGCCAGAAAGACATAGGCGACAGGCTTGTCCACTCCCAAGGCTCGAAGCGCTCTCATCGCCGCTCTCCGCTCCAGCCCTCTTCGAGCACTGCCGACCAGCTACCAAGGCGGCGGCGCAGCCTGATCGCCATGCCGACCGCTTCACAGCACCACGCGGTTCCTACGCCCAGTGGAAAAGCGAGAACGATCCCGCCCAGGAAGATCCAGAGCTTGTAGGAACTGGGCCGGTCGGGCGCCACCGCCGGATCGACGACCTGAATCATCGCCCCCTGACGAGCCTCGTCCACCCGGGCCACCTCATACTGACGAGTCAGCAGTTCGTACATCGTCTCGCGGTATTTCACTTCGCGCAGCGCCCGCGCGTAGTCCAGACTGGCCTGGGTCACTTTTCCCCTGGGTGAGATCAGATCCCCCGCGGTGTGGTCGTTGTTCAGATCCATCGCCGTCAATTGACCTTGCATCGTGCTCAATTCCTGTTCGGCGCGCATCATGTCGGGATTCTCGCTGGTTGCAAACTCGCGCATGGCGCGAATTTCGACTTCTTTGGCCGTCACCTGCGCGCGCAGCATCGCCGCCGAGGCGATTAAGGCGCGCGCCTGGCCGTCGATCTCGATCACCCCGGTGCGTTGCTCTGTGTTTTTCAGGCTGTCCTCGGCGCGGGTCAACTCATCGCGCGCGCTGTTCACCTCCTGGGCAAAGAACAGCCGGCGTTGCGCGGCTTCAGTTACCGCGAGAGAGGCGGTCAGGCGCCTGTATTCCTCCACCCACCCAGCGGCAAGCTCAGCGGCCCGGCGCGGATCATGATCGGTTACCGATAGCCGGATCAAACCGTCCTTCAAGCCGTTGTCGACCGATGTCAGCCTTCGCCAACGCTTGCGTGCCGACGAGACATAGCGCTTGTGATACTCCGCTTGGAGGTGGAAGTGCTCAACCATTGCGTCTTCCACCGTGCGGCTTTTCAGGATCGATACTTGAAGGTCATTGGGATTCTTGATGCTCAGTCCTCCGCCCATCGACGCCAAAGCCCCGAGATTGCCTAACTGCGACAACATCGTGGCGCTTGTCGAGGTGCTTTGCGGCGGCATGATGACGACCGATGCCGTGTAGTGACTGGGCAGAAGAATCGCGATCGCAGTGCCAAGCAAAATGAGTGCCGCACTGAAGGTCAGGACCTGGTTCTTTCTGCGCAGCGCAATCTTGAGCAGCGAAAGCAGGGCCGGACTGATCGGCGAAACGGCGCGCAAAGCGGTTTCCTGTGGTTCTCCCGGTGCGCGTCCATCACGGTCGTTGGTTCCCGCGGCTTCAACTTCCTGCCTTTTCATGAGGAGGCCCGCATGACTCACCTGGATTGAAGAATCTGGGCCTAGATTAGCGGCGAGATGAGGAACTTTCGTGACGAATTGCTTCGCAACGGCGAGGCGAATTCAATTCTGGGAAGGAGCTTAGAAAGAGTTTGGAATCGGGAAAGGAGGCAAGAGCAGGTCGCACTTTGAGGGCTTGCTCCGGTGAAAAATGGGAAAAATAATCTGTATATGAGAAACATTTCATGGGCGCGATCTTTTTGCTATCGACTGTCCTTTTTATTGCTTGCCTTGGCTGTGGTTCTCTCATCCCGAGCTTCGAAAGCTCAATGTTCTGACGACGATCCAAGTTCTATCGAATGTCAGATGCAGGCGCCTACGGACTCGTCAGTGCAAACCCATGCGGCTCCGGCCGTCTTTGACATCTCAGGCCCTCAACAAAAACAACCACGCGCCGATCTCTCCAACGAGGCTTCCGCGATTGGCAGTCTTGCCGTCGGTTCGACATTTACCGAAGCATCTTCGGAGGAACGGAATCGGCCGCAGTCGCATGCCGCTTCGTTTCCACCTGAGCCGGTCACCGAGTTTCAACGCTTTGTAGCCGCTACGACTGGCCAGATGCTGCCCATTTACGGAATCGGACTGTTCACGGACCGATCCGTCACGTTCGGGCCGGTCAACAGCGCGCCCGCTCCCGCCAATCTGGTCCTGGCCGCTGACGATGAGCTGCAAATCCGGATATGGGGCCAGGTGAACTTCAGCGCCAACCTTCGTATCAGCCGCGAGGGAAATCTATATCTTCCCAAAGTCGGCGCTGTCCATGTGGCGGGCATGACCCTTGCCGTGGCGCAAGACCACCTTCGTGAGGCAATGAATCGAATCTACCGCAATTTCGATCTCACTGTGGACCTGGGCGAAATCCACTCCATTCAGATCTACATCACCGGCATGGCGCGGCAGCCGGGCGAGTACACGGTAAGCGCACTGAGCACACTGGTCGACGCCATCTTCTCCAGTGGCGGCCCATCCTCCACGGGTTCCATGCGGCATCTCGAGCTCAAACGCGACGGCAAGATCCTCACAGACTTCGATCTGTATGAGTTACTGATTAAAGGCGACAAGACCGGCGATATCCAGCTGCAACCCGGCGACGTTCTCTACATTCCTGCCGCGGGGCCGCAGGTGGCCTTAGCCGGCAGTATTCGCGAGCCGGATATCTACGAGCTCCGGGGAGAAGAATCGGTGGGTGACCTGCTTGACACGGCCGGAGGGAGAACGGCGATGGCGGCGGGTTCGCGAATCGCGATTGATCGCATTGCCGATCATGCGCAGCGCAGCGCCTTCGCGATGAAAGATGACGCCGCTGGGCTTGGAACACGATTGGAAGACGGAGACATCGTGCGCATCGATCCCATTCCATCGATGTACCGCGACACGGTGACCTTGCGCGGATCGGTCGCCAACCCAGGACATTTCCGTTGGGCTGAGGGAATGCATCTCAGCGATCTGATCCCGGACAGAGACTCGCTGGTTACACGCGGCTATTGGTGGAGGCGCACGCAGCTTGGCCTTCCCGCACCAGAGTTCACTCCCGCGCCGCACCATGACCAACTCGAGAGTCCGGTATCGCAGGAAAAAGCGGTGCCGAGCGCAGCGGCTTTGCCCAGTCCGGCTGGAGAAACCGATTGGGATTACGCCGTTATCGAAAGGCGCGATCGAACCACCATGACCAGTTCGCTGATCCCTTTCAATCTCGGCCAGCTCGTGCTCCAGCATGATGCCACGCAGGACCTCGCTCTCCAGGCGGGCGATGTTATCACTGTCTTCTCGAAAGACGAGATTCGACTGCCGATCGACCACAGGACAAAATACGTGCAGTTGGAAGGAGAGATCGCAAACGCGGGCATCTACAGCGCAGCTCCGGGAGAAACCTTGCGGTCTTTGGTGGAGCGTGCAGGCGGCCTGACCTCGAAGGCCTACCTGTTCGGCGCCGAATTTACGCGCAAGAGCACACAGGTGCTCGAGCAACAAAGAATGAACGAGTACTCGAACCAACTCGAGGAGACGATGCTGCGCCACGCGTCCGTCGGCCTGGAGGACAGGAACGGACAAAACAATCTGCAAAGTTCTCTTGTTTCCGCTAATCAGAGCCTGCTATCACGCTTGCGCCAAGCGCGAGCGACGGGGAGAATCGTACTCCGGCTGGCTCCTGAGAGCAGCGGTGTCGACGACTTGCCCACAATGATCTTGGAAGATGGGGATCGCCTGGTGGTTCCATCGCGCCCCTCGACAATACAGGTTCTCGGCGCGGTCTTCAATCAAAACGCGTTCCTCTATGAGACGAATGCGCGCGTGGGTCAGTATCTGCGCCTCGCCGGAGGGCCTACTCGCGAAGCCGACCGAAATCAGATATTTATCCTGCGGGCGGATGGTTCTGTCGTGCATCGCCGAACCCGGAATTCGGTTTTCGACTCCTCAGAGTTCGACAATCTCCGCCTCTATCCGGGCGACACCATCGTTGTGCCGGAGAAGATCGTGAAGCCCTCCGGAGCTCGCGCGCTGGCAGATTGGACAGAGGTCATGTACCAGCTTTCGTTAAGCAGTGCTGTGCTTGACCTGATCAAATGACCCGAACCATGTGCCCCGTGCGGGCCCATCGTGCATGGGTTGGGAACTTGGTCAAAGGCGCAATGCGCCCTCTGGTGCGGTCCTGCAAGAAACCCTTCTCGGTTTCGCCGAATCCTGGCAGCGCTCTTGAGGATTTCCTCATAAATCAGCGTCCAGAACCGCACCAAGATTGCTAGCGAAATTCGTGCATTTTTCTTCCGGGGCAAGGGCTTCTCGCGGGCTTCGAGAAAACCGGCGCTGTGCTCCCAGACTGACTCTCTTCATGTGAGCACAACATCTGAATACTCCCATCGAGGTGTCATATGCAGTTTCTTGTCGGCCATGAAGCGCAGGAACCTGGCGATCCTCCGGCTCTGCCACTGGTCGCTTGCAGTCCGCGCGCAACAGAGCCCTCCAGTGTGCTGAGCGTCGAGTCTCTTTCGGCCAGCGAGTGGAGCGTTTCACGGGCAAAGCGCTCGTTCGATTTGGTTGCAGCAATTTTGGCACTCTCTCTCCTCGCGCTGCCGATGGCGGCCATAGCCATTCTGGTTCGGCTCACCTCGGCGGGGCCGGCGATCTTTGTCCAGAAACGTGTCGGCCGCAACGGGAGGCTCTTTTCGATTTACAAATTTCGCACCATGATCCGTCGCTCGAAGGAAAGCGCGGGGCCGGGCCTCACTCGCGATGGCGACGACCGCATTACTTTGCTGGGCCGAATCCTGCGCAAGTTCAAACTTGACGAATTGCCGCAGTTCTACAACATCCTCCGTGGAGACATGAGCCTGATTGGGCCGCGCCCCAAGCTTCCCAAATATGCCGCCATTCGCAACATGCCATTTCGCCCGGGCATCACCGGCGCGGCCACTCTCGCCTTCCGCCGTGAGGAAGAAGCCTTGCGTCAGGTTCACCCCGCACTTCTCGATGATTTCTACAATCGGCACATTCGGCCCGTCAAGGCCGGCATCGATCTCAGCTACATGGCTCGAGCCACATTCTGGTCGGATATGAGCATCCTCGCGTCGACATTCCTTTCCTGTTTCGTTCCGTCCGCCGATCCCTCGATTCCTTTGGTCAGCGAAGGTCGGGCAGACAGCAAATCTGGCCTCAAGAGTTTTCCGAGTCTTGAGAAGGACCGGGTCTGCGAAGAAAACTAATCAGCGCATGGGCGGATGCAGGGCAAGGATTGTCCGGGAAAGTGCTCAAATCCGGTCACGGTTCGCTTCCGCATGAGGGGTCTCATAACGGTATTCCGATTCGGGTCGTAATCGCCCGCTGTGTTGTCCTTTCTGGCGACGCCGTAGTACATTGCATCGGCTGATTTCAGGCACGCTCCACTCCTGTCATTTTCGCCCGATGTGAGGAAGTGAAGGAATGTTGCAACCACTGAACGAGCACTCTTTCCATCCTGTAAACTGCGATTGTGAGGGGATTTACGTTGTTGAGCCTTGGAAAGTGGAATTGGGGCAGTGTATTGGCAGTTCTTGTTGCGGCCGGGGTGGGGCGGGCACAGCAGCCGCAGGTGCCCCAGCCGTCCCAGCAGGGCGGCATGGGAGGCATCGCCTCGGGCGTGGCGTCAACTCCCGTTTACGACGCGCAAAAGCGGCCCATCACTGCGGGCGGCTTCGTCGATCAAGGCCCAATCATCTTCGACGACATCACCAAGCAGGCGGGTCTTTCCGGCTGGCGTCACAGGATGGGCGTGCCTGAGAAGAATTTCATTGTCGAAACCAATGGCTCTGGAGTGTGCCTGATCGACTACGACAATGACGGCTGGCTCGATATATATCTGGTGAATGGCGCCACGTTCGACTCGCTCGATGGAAAGGAAGAGCCTCCCCACGCCGCTCTGTTCCACAACAACCACGACGGAACGTTTACCGACGTGTCGCAGAAAGCAGGGGTGGCGAATGACCGCTGGGGCTATGGTTGTTCGGTTGCCGACTACAACAACGACGGTTGGCCCGATCTTTACGTCAACAATTATGGCAAGAACCGGCTATATCGCAACAATCACGATGGGACCTTCACCGACGTCGCTGAAAAGGCCGGCGTGGCGCTCGGCAATTGGTCGCCAGGGTCGGCGTGGGGAGATTATGACGGTGACGGTCTGCTTGACCTTTATGTGACCGGTTATGTTCATTTCGATCGCGACAATCTGCCCATTGGCGGCAGCAAGAGTATGGGCTACGCATTTTGTCAATATCGCGGCGACGCCGTAAACTGCGGACCGCGCGGCTTGCCGGGAGAGCCGGATCATCTGTTCCACAACAACGGCGACGGGACCTTCACCGACGTGACCGTCAAGGCAGGCGTGGAGGACAAGAGCAAGGCCTACGGCTTTACCGCGATCTTTATCTCGCTCAAAGGCGATGGCAAGCCGGACCTGGTGGTGGGCAACGACTCGATGCCCAACTATCTCTACGTGAACAAGGGCGACGGAACATTCGACGACCAGAGCTATCTCTCCGGCTTCGCCTTGAACAACGATGGCCGCGAGATTGCGTCGATGGGAATCGCAGAGGGCGACTACGAGAACAATGGCCAGGCCGACTTTTTCGTTACCGACTTCGGCGACGACTATAAAGTGCTGTTCCATAATGACGGGGATTCGAGCTTTACCGATGTGAGCTACAAGACGGGGATCGCACAGACCACGATTCCATTCGTGGGTTGGGGCGACGGATTCCTCGATTACGACAACGACGGCTGGCTCGATTTGTTCATGGTCAATGGCCACGTCTATCCTCAGGTGGATCGTCACGACTGGGGCACGACCTTTGCCGAGCGCCCACTGCTGTTTCACAACGTGCCGATGCCGAACGGCAAAGGGCGCAGATTCGAATACGTTCCGCCGGTCAAGGGAACGGGCCTGGCCGATGTAATTCCCGCCCGCGGAGCCGCGTTCGGCGATCTGTTCAACGACGGCAAGATCGATGTGGTCATCAATCCGGTGGACGGCCCGCCGGTTCTGCTGCGTAATGTCAATTCCGATCATCACCATTGGGTCGAGGTCCAGCTTGTGGGCGGCCCCAAGAGCCCGCGCGATGCCACTTGCGCCACGGGCTATTTGATAGCGAATGGAATGCGCCAGCGCCAGGACGTGCTGGCCAGCGGCAGCTACATCTCTGCCAACGACAGGAGGCTGCATTTCGGACTCGGCGATGCCACCGATGCGGGAACCCTGGAGATTCACTGGCCCTCGGGCAAGAAGGAGACGGTCAAGCTTCCTGCTGTCGATCGCATTTATACGATCACCGAGGGGCGGGGAGTTACCGGCGCTTTGTGCGGCGGGAGGCCGTGCGACGCGCCGATTGTGGCGAAGCAGCTGTAGCTACCAGGTCAAGTCTTTGGGGGGCGCAGCCAATCAGTTTCGGTGGTTTGTTCTTGCGACAGACTTTGCCGCAGGTGGCCGGCAAAGGGATCGCAGGTGGGCGCAATTTATACTCTTCCTGTGAATTCCTCGAAAGAACCGCTGGACTGGCGCGAGTTTCTCGCGCGGCCTCTGCTGCCAGAGCCCCCACAGAGGATTCTGGATGACCTGGCCGATTCGCCCGTCATGATCACAGGCGCGGGCGGCTCCATCGGCTCCGCGCTTACAATCCGGCTGGCAAGGGTGGGCCAGCCCGGCCTGGTCTTGCTCGACTCGAGCGAAAGCAACCTTGTCGAATTGCAACAAGCGCTTGCGGCGAACCAGAATGCGCATCATTTTGCGCCTGTGGAAGCAGCGCTCCATCTCGGCGACGCGAGAGACGCCGATGCGCTGGGGGAATTGTTTTCGAAGCACCACCCGCGGGTTGTATTTCATGCCGCTGCGTTCAAGCACGTCCCATTTCTTGAAAAGCACCCGCTCGCCGCGATGGCCAACAACATACTTTCAACGGAAGCCGTGGCGTGCACGGCCGTTGAACATGGTGCGCGTGTGGTGTTGCTTTCCACTGACAAAGCCGTGGAGCCCGCGTCCGTGATGGGAGCGACAAAGCGGGTTGCCGAGGAGATTGTCCTCGCCGGAGGCGGCACGGTTCTGCGCCTCGGCAACGTGCTTGGCTCGAGCGGCAGCGTGAGCGAGGTCTTTGCGCGCCAGATCGCGAATGGCGAAGCACTCACGGTGACCGATGCGGCGGCACGCCGCTACTTTCTCACCCTGGACGAGTCTGTCAATCTGCTTCTTGCGGCGACGGCAGACCCCGGCCGGCAGGCAGTGCTGGCGCCGGCGCTCGAAAAGCAGCACAGCATCGCGGAATTGGCCGGCTTCATGGCTCGCACGCTGGCTCCGCGCCGGGAGATTCCGATCCGCTTCACAGGTCCGAGGCCGGGCGACAAGCGTGAGGAGCGGCTCTGGAGTAGCTCAGAACGTGCCGAGCCTTTAGCCGGCGGCGGTCTGATGCTCGTTCTCGCCGCACGTCCGGATCCGTCGAGATTTACGCGCCATCTGGCGGCACTGCGGGCTGCCTTAAGGGTTAGCGACCTTCCCGCGGCGCTTGCAGATTTATGCGCGCTTGTTCCCGATTTTCGTCCCAGCCAGGCCGTGCTTTCCCTGGCGCATCCTCATCGAGAGCGGGAGTGCGTATGAGCTCCGCGTCATCGGGCCCCGCGCCGCGGCGGCGCATCGGCGTTGTCACCACTTCACGCGCAGATTACAGCCATCTTTACTGGCCGCTCCGCGAGCTTGCCGCCGATCCTGAAATTGAGCTGGGAATCTTCGCACTCGGACCGCATCTGGCGCCGCAATTCGGCAACACGATTCAGGAGATTGAGCGCGATGGCTTTCCCATTCGGTCGCGCATCGAGTGCCTGCTCAGCTCCGATACCGACACCGGAATGGCCAAGACCATCGGCGTGGCCGTCCTCTGCCTCGCTGACGCGCTGACGGCATGGCGGCCTGACATCCTCTTGCTCATAGCCGATCGCTACGAGATGCTCGCCCCAGCCGCAGTCGCTCTGGCTTTGCGTATTCCAGTGGCCCACATTGAGGGGGGTGAAGTAAGCCAGGGCGCGATCGACGACGCGGTGCGTAATGCCCTCACCAAGCTGGCGCATATTCACTTTACTTCTACTGAGACTGCGCGCCTACGCGTGATTGCCATGGGCGAGGAACCATGGCGCGTGCATCGGGCCGGTGCGCCGTCGCTCGATCACCTGCGCCGATCCGCTCTGCTCGATCGCGAAGCGCTTGAATCCCGGTTGAACCTCTCCCTGTCGATGCCGACGGTCATTGCCGCCTGGCATCCCGTCACCATTCTGCACGACACCAACGAAGAAGCCGACGCCTTTTTTGGTGCGATCGAAGAAACGAAGGCGCAGATCGTCTTTGTTTATCCGAATGCCGACGCCGGAAGCCACGCGCTTGTCCAGCGCACCCGCTCTTTGGCAGAGGCGCATTCGGGCGTTCACGTCTTCGTAAACCTCGATGCGCTTACCTACTGGAGCCTGCTCCGCCAGGCAACTGCGCTGGCGGGAAACTCTTCAAGCGGCATCATGGAGGCGGCATCGTTTGCCTTGCCTGTCGTGAACGTAGGAATTCGACAGCAGGGCCGTGAGAGGGCTCGCAATGTGATTGACGCACCGGCCGAAACCCCAGCCATTCGAGCCGCACTGGAGCAAGCGCTGTCGCCGGCGTTCCGTGAGAGCCTTGCCGGAATGGCCAATCCTTATGGCGACGGGACCGCCGCGCAGACGATCGCGCGCGTGCTGGCGTCAGTCCCTCTTGAAGGCTTGCTCATCAAGCAGCCGGCGCCTCTGCAGCAGGCCGCCAAGGATGCGCGTTCGGTGCGGTCATGACCGAACGCATTCCTCTCTCCGCCCCGGACATCACCGACGCGGAGATCGCAGCTGTAACGGCGGTGTTACGCACTCCACATCTCTGCCTGGGCCCCGAGTTGGCCGGCTTTGAGGCGGAGATGGCCACTTATCACGGTGTGGATCACGCGGTGGCGGTGAGCTCCGGCACTGCCGGCCTGCACCTTGCATTGGTTTCACAAGGCATTGGCGGGGGTGATGAGGTCATCATTCCTTCCTTTGCCTTTGTGGCCGTCGCGAATGCGGTTCTTCAAGTCGGCGCGAAGCCGGTCTTCGCGGAAATCGACCCTGTGACTCTCAACCTCGATCCGCAAGCGGTGGAACGGTCAATCACTGAACGGACGCGTGCGATGGTGGTGGTGCACACCTTCGGCGTTCCAGCGGACATGGATGATCTGACCGAGTTGGCGCTGCTGAAGAATCTGGCGCTGATCGAAGATGCCAGCGAAGCCCTCGGCGCGCGGTTTGACGGCCGCGCTGCCGGCAGCTTTGGCGATGCTTCGGTTTTCGGGTTCTATCCCAACAAGCAAATGACCACTGGCGAAGGCGGCATGATGTTGACCCGCAGCGCGACCACTGCCGACCGGTTGCGCCGGCTGCGAAACCAGGGGCGCGACTCCGGCGCCGCCTGGCTCGACTGGGTCGAGCCGGGCTACAACTACCGGATTTCTGAGCTTGCCTGCGCTCTCGGCCGCGTGCAGTTGCAGCGGCTGGGTGAGATGCTGGTGCTGCGCAGGCAAGCGGCGGAGCGCTACCATGTCCTACTGGAGGGGATTTGCGAACTGGAGCGCCCTCCGCTCAAATTGCCTCGGCGCGAAATCAGTTGGTTTGTCTATGTTGTGCGACTGCCGGAAGGCGTGGACCGCGAACGCGTGCAGAGCGAGCTTGCCGGGAAGGGAATTGCGAGTGGCCGATATTTCGCGCCCCTCCATCTGCAGCCCTGCTCGCGACATCAATCTGGGATCAACAGCGGACCCATGCCGGTCACCGAGTCCATCGCGCGCCGCACTTTGGCGCTGCCGTTCTTCAATCGGATTACCGCCGGTCAGCAACAAAAGGTAATCGAGGCGCTTGAGGCGGCGATCGCGCCGAGGGCTCAGGGAAAAGGCTGATGTAGACGCTTTGCCGGTGAGTCGCCGCTTACGACATCCACTCTTGAAGCGCGCTTCTCAACGAATTCATCGAAACCAGCGGCTGATCCGGTTTGATGCCGAACTCCGCCGGCGCAACGATGTAAGCCTGGGAAAGGCTCTCGGCCACGCACACGCAGGCCGTAGACTTCGCATACTCTTCGTAGCGCGACGCGGCGAGCCAGACGTAGAGCGCAAGAATCTGCGAGTCGATGGCGCTGCCCGGCAGGTCGTCCACTGAGGGAAGCGGATTGACCTGGTCTGGGTCTTCGAACACAGCCACGCCAGTGAAGGGCTTGGGCTTGCTGCGGACCCCGAACCGTGCGGCGAGGAACCGCGGCCGGGCGCGACGAAACGCCTCAGATGCCCCCCACTGTACAAACGAGTTTCCGAAGATCACCGCTCCATTTCCGCTCAAATAAAGGTTACGCACAAACTCTCTGGCGGCGTCATCCGTAACCACTTCCGCGGGGCACCAGGCCGCCAGATCCACGGTGCGGAGATGATCGAACACTGAATCGGCGTCGGACAGATCCTTGCGCATGGTGTTCATTTCGCGCGAGAAATTTTGCCGGCACGTATCCAGCCGCGTGTAGCTCAGCAGAATGGGACGGGAGGCGTTGAGTTCGGAAGGAGGCAGCGCCAAAGCGGAATCGATGAGCCCATGCCCGGCATCGAGAATCCACGCTTCGGCATATTCGTTTCCGGTGCGCTGAGTCACCTTGCTCAGCAAGCCGTTTTTTTGCTGCGGTTCGCCGACCACAAGGCTCTCGATCACGCGCTCCGAAAGGCTTTGTGGTATTTCGAGATTCACGGGTCTTCCCAGTTGGCCCCATCGCTGCCATGCCTTGGCGGCTTCAAGATCGAGAGGGCGCGGAATCTCAAGCAGGACGAGGCGATTTCCCGCGGCTGGCCCGGTTCCCGATGTTTTTGCGTAACGATCTGCGGCATCGAAAACGGCTTGCACGGCGCTACGCCACTGCTGAAAGTACGCCGAACGCGCCAGAAGGGACGCATTTTGAATCGTCTCTTCCGATGTGGTGAACTGCCAGGTCTTGACTCCCATCTTCTCTTCCAGCTCCGCTACCTCGCGGAAGAGTTCGGTAGAGCGCGCTGGCGAAAGGCTATTCACGTAGACCAGAAGCTGCTCGGTTGACCTGCGCTCGTTGGGAAACAGATAATCCCAGTCGCGCAATTGCTGATTGGCAAAAGGAAGAAAGGTGGTGGGCAGGCGCTTCAGGACGCCGTTGTCCACGGCGGTTCTCAGGCGTTGCGGCAATTTACCCGGCAGAGCCATAAGTGTTCAAGAGCAGCGGGAGACTTACTCCCGCAGATTTCGGGCTAGGCGCGAAAATCTTTAAGCACCGTACCTTGGGAATCAAGTTGCCGGCAGCCGAGCAGCCCTGCCAGCGTAGGACACAAGTCAACATGCCGGATCGGTGCCTCAATCACGTTGGGGCGGTCGACAGCCGAGCCCAGCACCATCATCCAGGTATCGCGCGTCGAGTCGACATTGGCGCGATGGTTAAAAAAGCCGTTCGTCGAGGAACCATCTGGATCTCTTCCGAACTCGGGTAGCACCACCAGGGTGGTGTTGTCTTTGTATGTGGGGTTGCTTTGAACTTCGTTCCACAGCTGATAAATGAGGCGATCGGCGGTGCGGATGCCGGAGAGATGCATCGCGAATGAGCCGAAATGCGCTGCCTCGACATCGGAAAATGCGACCACGAGGAGCTGTGGAGCAAAGCGGCGCATGATCTCGCGCGTCATCAGGAAGGTGAGCTCGTCACCGGATGTGGGCCCGCCGCTGTGAACGAAATTGGCCACCGCCCCCTTGATCGTGTCGCGCACGCGCGGGTCCAGGCGGTCGGCAGCATCGAACACATTCCAGCCCAGTCCTTCATAGTTGCTCCCCTCCATCGCGCTTTCCAGCTCGCCCTCGACCTTGTCGCGGTCCGCCATATTAGCCGATCTCCCGCTGCGCATCGCGTCGACGATAGCCATCAGCATCAATTGCTTGGGAAAAACCACGTTGGCGCCGTAATCCGGGCCGAATCCGCTTGCCGAGCTGGCGCCGATCATACTGGTCAAGGCCTTGTTGCTGGCGACTACCCAAGTGTCGCTCTGGTCCACGTGCAGGTCCTTGCGGAACTGCTCGAAGATGGTTGGCGTGGTGGGGGCCAGCTTGCCCCAGTCGTCGACGCGCTGCCAATTACCGGTAAGGATGCTGGAGATGGCGTTGAAGTGCGCCGTGACACCCTCGTTGCGGGCGTGGTTATAAAACAAGGATTGGGGCATCAGATCATATGCGAGATGAGGAATGTACTCCAATCCATCATGTGAAAACGTCTCGTTGCGGCGCACGCCGCCGATCACCACGAGGATTACCTTATGGCCCGATCCGGCGGAATTCGATGCGGGTTGGTAGGCCCGCGCCCTGGGCAGCAGCATTTCGGCGGCGAGCAGGCCGGCAGCACGAAGGAAGGTCCTCCGGGAGCCGTCGATAATCGAGGCCGGATCGACGGCTGCGGCGCATTCCTGGAGGGCGTCGATTTTGTGATCGGGTTCCACTCTGAACTCCTCGCTCGACGGTTCAAACGATCTTCCGGACCCTGCCGAAAACACCTGGCGAATTATTGCTTCTTCGGCCCCGGAGTCGCCGATTCTGAATACACGAACTGTCGAACTTCTGCCCTCTGTTTCTCAAGCTCGTCCAAATGCTCGGCGCGGAGCTTCTGGTAAACGGCAAATTCCTCTTGCGCCTCGTCCTTTTGCCCGAGGTGAACGTAATCTGTGCCCAGACGGTAGTGGGCATCGGCCGAATTCGGATTGAGTTCCAGCGCCCGCTTATATTGCGGAGCCGACTTGGCATACTCGCGCTGGTCCGAATAGAGATTGCCCAGTTGTTCGTGCGCATCGGCCAGTGAATCATCCAGGGCGATCGCTTTGAGCAGCAACGACTCGACCGCACTCCGGTCAAAACTGGCGCTTTCCTGGCGATATCCCTTCCAGAGGCTCATGGCGTAATCATACTGGGCCAGAGCGTTTGTTGGCTGTGTTTCTGAGTACTTCTTGAAGGCTTCGATCACTTCCTGAGTCTGGGCCGGCGAACTTTCATAAGCCTCCGAAAGGAACGTGTAACCGCGAGGATCGCCGGGATTGAGTGTCACCGCATTCAGCAAATTGCTCACTGCATCGTCGTACTTTCCGCGCGCGTAAAGCGAGAGTCCCAATCCGATGAGAATCCTCGGCGAGCTGGAATAGCGGCGCGCTGCCTCCTCGAAGATGGTAATGGCGGGCTCATACGTCCGGTGCATCAGCATCTCGCAGCCCCAGTCGAAGAAGTTGTCTTCGCTCGGATCCAGATGAGTTGCAGTCTCGTAATCGTTAGCCGCCGCCACGTAATCGCCTTGCTTTTCCTCCAAATGGCCCAGCAGGTTGTGCAGCTCGCCTGTGTTGTTGCTCTTGGCGAGGTCCATCGCCACGGCGCGGGACTTGTCCGCGTGGCCTACTTGGAACTCGGCGAGAGCGAGATCGTAGCCATTGTCATACGCGGCGGGATCGATTGCGTACGCCCGTTCAAAGAGCGGCAGCGCCTCGGTCACTTTTCCCGATCCAACATAGAACTCGGCCAGATTGTGGTTGGCATCGTAGTTTGTCGGCTCCAGGGAAACCGCCTTCTTGAACTGCTCCTCTGCCAGCGCGGTCTTGCCCGATTGCAGCAAAGCCGCGCCGAGATTAGTTCTGGCCTCGGCCCAGTCGGGCTTGAGTTGCACGGCGACCTTCAATTGTTCAATGGCCTTGTCTTGCTGCGAGAGCGAGACGTAGATCATGCCCAGCAATTCGTGTACCGGGGAACTCTTTGTCGCATAGGGAAGCAGCTTCTCCAATTGGCCGGCAGCTTCAGCATATTTGCCGGAATCGTAGTTGCTCACCGCCAACTGGTATTGGCGATCCAGATCTTTGTTTGAGGCGTCTTCGGCGTGCAACAACAGGGTGGGCACACAACAGGTCAGAATCACGATCCCCAATGTTGTTGACTTGCTCACATCCGTCTCCGCAGGTTCTCCGTGAGCAATGGTACACAAAATAAAGCACCCCGGAAAGGCTGCCCTGGCGGGCGCCCTTCCGGGGTGCGTGGTTACTAATCAGTAGTAGAACTTCATTGCAAACTGGATTTGCCGCGGATCGTAGGGCGAGTCGCGCGTGCCTCCAATTTCGCCGAAGTGAGGATCGGTGAAGTTCCCCGAATTTCCAATTGCCACCACGCCGTTGCCGCCAAAGTTCGGGGCATTAAAGTTCGGGTGGTTGGCGATGTTGTAGAACTCGGCGCGGAACTGCCCTGAGAACCGCTCCGTGAACTGGAAGTTCTTGAACAGGGAGAAGTCAAGCCGGTGGAAGCCTGGCCCTGGAATCTGGCCGGGCTTGGTGCCGAGAGCGGCAGCTCCATCGAGTGGCAGGCATCCCGATGGCGAACCCGCGGTCGGAGTCAACACCCCGTTTCCGGCCGGATCACCCAACTCGCAAGGCTGGTTGAACGCTGTCCCATCTCCAGCCCAGAACGGCCGCGGACCTCCGTCGATTGTTTTGGTTGTGATTGACAGGTCCGGATGGCCTGTCTTGATGATGTTGCAACCGGAGCCCGACGCCGTGCCTGACGGGCAACCAAAGTTAACTGGCTGACCTCCCTGCAGAGTCAGGATCCAGTTGGTTGCCCAGCCGCCGAGTACTGCGTTGGCAACTCCGCCTGTGTTCATGAACTGCTTGCCCTTCCCGAACGGCAATTCGTATCCGCCGCTGAAGTGCAGCACCTGCCGGACATCGAAGTTCGCCAGCGACCAATCGAACATCGGTCCCAGCCCGGGAATGTTGTAAGCCCTGTATCCACCCGTGCTGCCGCCGTTGAGCAAGTCGCCGGCGTCGGACATGGTTTTGGACCAGGTATAGGTAAACAGGAAGGTCAGACCGCTGGAGAACTGCTCTTCGAGTTTGGTCTGGAGCCCGTGGTAAGTGCTTTGGCCAACGCTGTTGGCTTCGCTGTTGCTGAAGTCGGGGAAGGGTTGGCAGCTGCCAATCGTTTGACCGACCGCGGCCGGGAACACCGCGTAGTCATACCCCTGACCGTCCACGCACTTGGTGGTACTGGTGCCAGTCGGCAGAAGTTGGGTTACGTTAAAGACTCCCTGGTTCACCTGCAGGTGTGCCGCGTGCGTGAACACGTACGAAGCCTGCGCTGCGAGCGAGTGGCTGAGCGAGTACTGCACCGAGAGATTTGCACTATACGTGCGCGGCGTCTCGAAGTTGTACTGCATTCCCTCGAGTTCCAGTCCCAGGGCGTTGTACAGGCTAGGAGTCAGCGAGAAGCAGGAGAATCCCGCTTCGAACGATGCGGTGCCTCCTGGCCCTGCCGTGCTGCAGTTGGCGAAAGGCGTGTTATAGCTGGTCGGAGCCACCCCATTGGGTCGGAGCCACCCCATTGGAAGCAGCGGCTGGCTCGGTTGGGCTGACTTTGGGTGTGTAGTCGGGGTTGAACACGAACGGATAGTTTTCTCCGATGTTCGGTCCGTACCCCTGGTTCTCAAAGGCGTTGTAGAACAGTCCGAAGCCGCCGCGCACCACCAGCTTGCTCATCGCCTGGTAGGCGAAGCCGAAGCGCGGAGCGATGTTGGTCTTCTGATCCTGAACCAGCGACTTTGCGTATTTGTTGGTTACGTCAAGGGCGATTCCGTCCTGAGCGAGCAAGTCCACCAGGCCCCAGCAACCGACGCCAAAGCAGGTCGCTCCTGCCGACTCTCCCGCACCCGGGTTGGATGGGTCAAGCGGATGTCCGGTGGATAGAGTCCGGTTATCCTTGCCTGAGGCCGGGACGATGAACGTCGGGGCGCCGATCCCATATTCGGGAAGAGCGAAGGGAATGATGTTCGCCTGCCCGCCGTTGGTTTCGCTGATCGGCGTGAA
>JBEKPO010000008.1:0-79144 GCA_049520675.1 Occallatibacter sp.
ACTTGGGTTGACTCTCAGGAAGACCGCGGCTGAGCTTGCAGGCCCGTATCTGGCTTGTGCTGCGCCTGCGGCGATCCTAATGCCATTGGTTTGGTGGCTGAGGCAACGGGAGGAACGGGGCGCAACCTCAAAACGACTGGCACGCGGATGGGGCGTGAGTGTGGCTCTTTTTGGCGTCGCTATGGTGGTTGCGGTGATCTACTCCGGCGTTAAGTTCCACCTCATGAATCCGACCGATGCTTTAGGTGGCCTCGTCGTGTCCGTCTTGTTGAGCGCACCTATCTCCTATTTCACGTTGTACCACATGGTGATAACGCGCCTGTCTTCGAGGGCGGCCGCGAAGGGGGACGGTACTCGCCCCAAATAACAACGGCTATGTAAGTGTTCTCTCCCCACACCGGACTGCGAAGCAATTTAAGAATTGGGCTCTGAACAAGTTATGCAGTACGTCTCCACAAAACGAGGTTGAATCGTCCATGGTGGACGGGGCTTGGAGCGGCTCGATAACTGGAGGCTTAGGCGGCGGTTTCGGGGGTGGAATTCTGACCGATGGTCCAGGCGGTGTTCCGGGTGCCGCATTAGGCGCATGGGTGGGAGGCGTGGTTGGTGCGATGAACGGCTTCGCCAAAGGTTCCGAAATGGCTATTGTTTGCAAAGTCTTCCACGCTTATTAATCGAAGAGCCACTTGTGTGTCTCGGGCGAAAAAGGACAAACGCATGGTCGGACTCTTGATTTTGTTTTGCGTTACGAGTTTCTTTATGGCCCTCGTAGTGTATGGAACATTTAAGAAAAACCGCTGGGGAATAAATCTGGAGCGAGTTGGTTGCCCAGGATGCGGTAATACGCGATTCCCAACAATCAGGAGGCCCACAAGTCTACGGCAGGCGCTGTGGGGAGGGAAGACTTGCCCAGTCTGCGGGACGGAAATAGACAAATGGGGACGACAAATCAAATCCAGCCCCAAATAACTACACCAAACTCCAAAGTCTTTCCGTGCTTGATCCTAATTACGATTTGAAGAAGGTAATTTACACGCGTTGCAAAGACAGCGCGGGGGATAGGGTCACGTCATCGATGCTCAATGGTGCTGCCTCAGGGGCCGGTGGCGGAGCTTTCGCTGGAGGTGTATGGGGTGGAGATAGCTGGCGGAGAGGTCTCATTCGGCGCGACAGGCGTAGTGGGAGCTTATGTCGGCGCCCACGTTGGAGGGGTTATGGGGACTATCAGAGGGCTAGATCTGGGCTTGCTATACGGCGCGTGCGTTTTGGCAGGAGTCTATTGATGATTACTATTTCCAGAACTGGGAAAACACTGACTTTCGCCCAACGGCTACCAAATATGGCAATCTGGTTTGGAATTCCGATGTGGCTCCTTGAGTTGTGGGGAATGCCGTCGAGATTGTGGCCCCTCACGTTGCTGATTGCTTTCCCCGTGACAGCCCTCGGGGTATTGTGCGCAGCAGCGCTAGAGCACGCCTACTTCTCCCATAACAAAAGCTCGCAGTCTTCGACCGACAATCCGCGTGAACCCAAAGAACCCGGATGAAACGCGATTCTTCGATCTGGATCGACAAGGCCGCCATCCGGGGCGGCCTTGGGGTGTGCCTCGCCAAAATGTTGTCCCGGACAGGAAAAGGACTTGCCCTTTACCCTAAAGAGGCGGTCGGGAAGGTATGGGGACAAAAATGGAAACGATCCTCCGCTTCGAGAAAAATGCTCGTTTAGAATTTCGGATGTAGTCGATTTTGTGCCTGCCAAAGCACTAGCGATCCAGAAAGATCAATAAAGGCGTGACACGCGGGGTTGGGAGATTCATTTCAAAGCACTTAAGGGCAACGAATTTCAATAGACCTCAACATCAATAGACCTCAACAAATGATTCAATCTGCTTTGGGAGCAGAGGGTATCGGGGGTTTCGAGTCCCTTCGCCCAGACCACCAATAGTGGTGAAATCAGTCGGTCATGGACTGCTGGGTTTTGTGACGTGAATTGTGACGTACGGGTTCAATCAGGCTCAGTTAAATCCAACAGATTCACCGGTAGCGCATTTTCCTTCCGTGCGGGCGGCTTGTCCTTCCAGAACTTTGTTTTCAGTGGGTTGGCGGCTCCATTAGCCCAGTTCCCGGAAAAACTCGGGGTCCATCTCCATGGCGCAAAAACTATCAAGGTCGGCCAGTTCATGCGGCCGGAAGAAAAGTCTCTCCGATTCGAGGATGACTACCATTTGCTGCAAGGATAAGGCAACGCGGCTGGTCTCAAAACCTACTCTTAGCGAAACGGACCGCCGGTCAGAGGATCGGGTGCAGAACCATCCGGCCATACGCGATGAACGCCATGAGGAGGCCCAGCACGGCGCTCATGATGGTGGGCGCGACCTCGCGATACTTCACGTGCACTCCGATGAACACGAGGCTCTCGATCGCCAGGATTATGGCAGCCAGGATCGTCAGCGGCGGCTGCCAATGGAACGCGGCAGGGACGATGAGCCCGACCGTGCACACCAGCTCGAGGATGCCCAGGGTCGTCCAGGCTTTCCTCGGCAAGGCGCCGAACGACGGAACGCCCTGGCTTATCTTGTCGAACATGAAGACCTTCATGACGCCTGACGATCCGTATAGGAGCGCGGCGAGGATTTGCAGGATCCATAACAGTATGTTCATCGTGGCCTCTTCCCCGGGGCGGATGCCTCACACCTTCTGCGCCCGCTGCACCGCGCGCACGCCGTCGACGCGGCGCAGGCCAAGAACCATGCGATTTAAGTGGCGCACATCTTCGGCCTCGACGACGAACTCGATAATGGCCTCGCCCTCATCGTCGCGCTTGAGATCGACGGCGCGAATATCTGTGTTCTCATCGGAGATGACGGCCGTCAGTTCTTTTAACATGCCCTGGCGGTCGTCGCAGAACACGGTAATTTTCACTGGATAGCGCTGTTTTGCTCCTGTCGCTCCATCGGCTGCTCGTGACCACTCCACGTTGATCCGCCGGTCGCTCTCGTAGAGCAGGTTCTGCACATTCGGGCAACTGCGCGCATGCACGGCAACGCCCTTACCGCGGGTGACGTAGCCAACAATTTCTTCGCCACGGATGGGATTGCAACATCGGGCGCGATAGACGAGCAGGTCGTTCTGGCCTTCGACCTGGAGCGAATCGGATCCGGTAAGGTGCAGCTTGCGCACCGCGTCGGACATACCCGCAGTGCCGGGGCTGGTTTCGGCAGGCTCGCTTTCAGGGGGCGTGGCAAGTCCCGGAGCGAGCTTGGCCAGCACTTGATTGGCGGTGTGCTTGCCCTGGCCCAACGTGGCCAGCAGGTCGGCGCCTGTGGCCACGCCGAATTCGCCGGCGATGCGCCCCAGGTCACGATCGTCGATTTGCGCCATGGGCACATTGAATCTGCGAGCTTCGCGGTCGAGCAGCTTGCGGCCGATCTCCACTGCGCGCTGGCGTTGATCCTCGTTGAGCCAGTGCTTGATCTTGTTGCGGGCGCGCGGGCTTTTGACAAACGTAAGCCAGTCGCGGCTGGGTTTGTGGTCCTTCTGGGTGACAATCTCCACGATGTCGCCGGTGCGCAGCTTGGCCCGCAGCGGCACCATGCGGCCGTTGACCTTGGCCCCCACGCAGGTGTGGCCCACTTCGGTGTGAATGGTGTAGGCAAAGTCTACGGGAGTGGCTCCAGCCGGAACGACGACGACCTTTCCTTTCGGCGTGAAGGTATAGACCTCGTCAGGATAGAGGTCCATCTTCAGGCTGGACAGGAACTCGTTGGGATCGGTCATCTCCTTCTGCCACTCGACCAGCTGGCGGATCCAATTGAGCCGCTCTTCGTCGCGCGCAGTCACCGTGCCGCCGCCGGCTTTGTACTTCCAGTGCGCGGCGATGCCTTCTTCGGCGATGCGGTGCATTTCTTCGGTGCGAATCTGTACTTCGAACTGGTGTCCGCTCGCGCCCATCACAGTGGTGTGCAGCGATTGATAGCGGTTGGCGCGCGGAATGGCGATGAAGTCTTTGATGCGTCCCGGCACGGGCCGCCACAGCGTATGAATGAGGCCGAAGACCGCGTAGCACGACGCAACGTCCTGCGTGATGACGCGAATCGCGAGCAGATCGTAGACCTGATCGAAAGAGACTTTGGTGCGTTCGATCTTCTGATAGATGGAGTAGAGGCGCTTGATGCGCCACTCCACGCGCGCCTGAACGCCGTTCTCGCGAAGCTGCTCGGCGAGCGTATCTTCGACGCTGCGCAGGAACTGCTCGCCTTCGACGCGCCGCGCTTCAACCGCCGCCGACACCTGCTCGTAGCTCACCGGATCGGTATAGCGGAAAGCCAAGTCCTCGAGCTCGCCCCGCACCTTGCCCATACCCAGACGGTGAGCGAGAGGCGCATAGATGTCGAGTGTCTCCCGTGCGATCGCTTCCTGACGATCGGCCTTCAGGTGCTGCAATGTGCGCATGTTGTGCAGCCGGTCGGCCAGCTTGATGAGGACTACGCGCACGTCACTGACCATGGCCAGCAGCATCTTGCGCACGTTCTCCGCTTGCCGGTCTTCGCGGTTGGCAAACTGAATCTTGTCGATCTTGGTTACGCCCTCGACGATGTGGGCCACTTGATCGCCAAACTTCTCGGCAATCTCCTGGCTTGTCGCCGGAGTATCCTCGACGGCGTCATGCAGCAGGGCGGCGGCAATGGCGGTCGAATCCAACTTCATCTCTGCCAGGACTTCAGCAACCTGGAGGGGATGGATAATGTAGGGCTCGCCGCTCAAGCGCGTCTGGCCCTCATGATGCGCAACACAGAACTCCCATGCCTTTCGAATCAATGAGGTGTCTTCGTTTTGGCGGTTGGTCCGGACCTGGCGAAGGAGGGCTTCAAAGCGCTCCCCGATAGGAGTTTGGGTAGGCTTGGTCTCTGGTTTGGGGACGGACGGCCGCGCCTTCTCCACCGGAGCCTCGGGAGCAGCAACCTGAGACGGGATCGGTTGCCGGACTGACGCCATGCTTCATTATAGGCCGCTTGCGTTTAGTCAGCGTTGATCTTCGCGGGGCGAGCGAACGCTGGCCTCATCGCAGCACGTAGGTAACCTAAACAACAGTCCAGTGTGTTTCCCGTCACTTTCCGCTGTGCAAAAAAGGCGCTTAATTGCTCTGCTCAGTGTGGAAGTTAGAGGAAATACGATGAAAAACCTTATTTTTCTTGTCATGGCTGCGGCTGTTGCCGCCGGCATCGGATATGCGGATCAATTCGCGGGCAGCGTGGTCGTGCCCGTCGGCAGAACCGCCGCCAACGACGGCAGGCAGATGTACGCGAGCTATTGCGCCTCATGCCATGGCATGGACGGCAAAGGAAACGGCCCGGTGGCCCCGGCCTTGAAGAGGCAGCCCGCCGATTTGTCCGTTTTGAGCCGGAACAACGGCGGCAGGTTCCCCGCGGAACGCGTGCATGCAGTGCTGCAGTTCGGCGAAGAGGCGGCAGCCCACAGAACGGCTGAGATGCCGGTGTGGGGCCCGGTTCTGACCAGGATGGACGTTAGCGCTCCCCAGCCTGAAATGAGGGCGCTCAGAGTTTCCAATTTGAGCCGCTATCTTCAGTCGCTTCAGGTGAAGTAGTGCAGGCACGCCTTTTGCCAGCGAAGCAGGCCGTAATAGGCTTGGGAGATGGCAAGATCGCGTAAGACAGAAACGAAGGCAGTTGATGGGGCTGCCGATAAGGGACCCGCTTCGAATCGCCGGCCGCAAACCGCGGCGCGGACTGCGCTGCCGGAAGCGCGCCCCGTCGAATTGCCGAGCGCCACGGTGTCGCACCGCGCCTCCGAGCGGTTGCGCGCGGGACATCTCTGGGTATACGCATCCGACGTGCAGTCGCTCACCGTCGCAGGAGGAGATGAGGATCCGCCTGCGCTGCTTTCACTAACCGACAACCGCGGCCTCTTTCTGGGTACGGCGCTTTACAGCCCTTCATCGCAGATTGCTCTGCGCCTGGTGTCCCGAGAACCGCTCGATAAAGACACATGGCTGAAATTACTCGAGTCGCGCTTGCGTGCCGCGATCGCGCGCCGCAAGCCAATGCTCGATGACGAAAATGATGCATGCCGCCTGTGTTTCAGCGAGGCCGATGAGCTGCCCGGCATCATCGCGGATAAATACGGCGAGTTTGTCATTCTGCAACTTCTGACGAAAGGGCTGTACGCTGCAGGCGTGCGAGAAACCTGCGTGCGGGTCCTTCGCGAAGAAATGGCGCCCCTGGCGATTTTCGAGCGGCCTGATCCGCGCATCCGCGAGATGGAGGGCCTGCCCGCACCGGGAAACCAGCCGTTGTGGCTCGCCAAAAAGAAACCCGCCGCGGCTGCGGTGCAATTCCATCTCAATGGACTCGCCTTCCACTACGACCCCGACGCGGGCCAGAAAACCGGCGCATTTCTCGATCAGCGCACCAACTATGCTTCCGCGAGGGAGTGGGTGCGCGCGATAGGCGCGACGAACACGGGCTTTCAGGGCAGGGCGCTGGATGTCTGCTGCTACCAGGGCGGCTTTGCGCTGCATCTGGCGCAGGTCTGCCGGCGGGTCACGGGCATTGACGCTTCGCGGGCCTCGCTTGAGGTTGCCGAACAAAACCTGCAGGCCAATGCTCCGCAAATCGATGCCGAGGTCGACTGGATCGAAGCCGACGCTTTCGCGATTCTGCGCGACTGGTCGCAGGCAGGCGAAGTTTTCGATGCCATCGTTCTCGATCCCCCGGCCTTTGCAAAGACCAAGCGCGCAGTGGAGGGCGCTCTGCGTGGCTACAAGGAGCTCAATCTGCGCGCGCTCAAGATGATTCGTCCCGCCGGCTTGCTGATCACCTTCTCCTGCTCGCACCACATCGGCTGGGCCGATCTCGAAGGCGCAGTTGCGGCTGCGGCAGCCGACGCGCAACGGCGCGTGCGGCTAATGGAGCGCCGAGGCGCAGCGCCTGACCATCCCGTGGTGCTCAATTTGCCCGAGACCGAATACCTCAAGTGCTTGGTGCTGGAAGTGGAATAACACAGGGAACGAGGGGCCGGGGGAACAAGGGAAAGAGAGTCGGGACCGGCGAGCGAGGCAGCAACGGCGCGGGTCGCTGCTAGCTCACTAGAGAGCAAAAAGTCTCTGTATCGATATTTGCGCCGCAAACGATTATCCCCACTTTTAGGCCCTTGCAACGTTCTTTCAGGGGCCCCAGCAACGCTGCTGTAGCGGCAGCGCCCGCGGGCTCTACAGCGAGTTTCAAATCTTCAAAAAGAATCTTCATCGTGGCTCTCATTTCGTCGTCGTCGATCAAGACAACGTCATCCAGGTACTTCTGACATACAGAAAAACTGTACGCTTGGTCGAAACGGCATTTGGGAACCCAGATGGTTCTCGGACACTTCGCCATCGTAAAGACAGTCGTTCTTTCCGTCAAAAGATCGGGCAGGTGCAGGGTTCCCAAAACATTCGGAGAAGTGCTGCGCAAAGCTTGGGGTACTGCCTAGCTCCGAAAATATGACGATCTCAGCTCGATCTTTATGCGCAGACCCAGGTTTTCTATATGTTTCCCTTAGGGCCGAGGGGGCAGGCTATAGACAGAGCGCGGAGGCTCAGTCGTTCATGCTGGCTTTGATGGGTCTTCGGTACACCCTGCTGCTGCTGATCATTCCGGCCTATGGCATTGCCCTCAAGCGCCGCCAGTGGACCATGCTTCCCCTATGGCTGGTTTCGACCGCGGCCATGCTCACACAGTTCGCGCTGGGCGCGCAGCAAAGCACGACGCTCGGAGGCTTGACCCACACGTCCGCGCTCGTCTACGTGGGCGAGATGGTGAAGATCATGATCGTTCCCATTGCGGTGCAGTTCGCAGCCGTTTTGAAAGGCTGGCAGCAGCGTGAGGCAAACCGACCAGGGAGCCGGCCTCGCTTGCTGGTTGCGCTCGATGGTGAGCTTTGAGGGCGCGCGCTGGTTGCTCGCTTCCTGTCACTTTTTCCGTTTCCTGATCCTCCCAAGGCATCCCCACCACGGTCGTCGCGCGGGTACGGCTGCAGTTTCGGTCTTCGCCGCCGATTTCAGTGCCGCCAGCGCTGCCTTTACCTGCTCGCGCAGCAATTCAGCTTCAAGCGCGCAGGAGCGCAGGTAGGCTGAGATCGTCATCCCCGACTCTGTTGCTCGCCGGCGCATGCGCGCACGCTCGGTTTTTGTCATCCAGATCGTGATGCTCGCGGTCCGCAGATCGCGGCTGGTTGCCGATTCGAACGGCCTTTCCCCATCGTCGCGATCTGCCTCATCGTTTTGCGACTCCGGCCAATCGCCGCATGTTCCCAGCCGGCACCGCGCATAATTGCCGTGCGTGCCGCCGGAGCTGAGCGAGACGACATCATCGTCCAAAGCGCTGTCATCCCAAGATGGGGCGTGGTCATCGGCTCCGGCGGCAGAGGAAGTGAGCGATGCCAGCAACCCAGCAAAACCAGTCGAAGCATGGAGAGGCGAAGATACAGCACCCTGTTCCATGGCGTGGAGTGTATCGCGTTGCTTCGCGGGCGAATGAAGGGAAACTCGATCCGGAAACGCTACAGGTCCAATAAGGTCACTGGCAGCGTGGGAATCCCGAGATGGGACTTTGCGTGTCGGCCCCTAGACAAGAACGAATCATCCGGCGCAGCCCGCCTCGAATCTATTCGGTTGGGACTAGTTGGGGCTCCGGAAGGATGCGCCCCGGCAAGCGTAGCATCCGGCCGATCTTCTCAGAGGGCAAAGGCCGGGAGAAGAGGAAGCCCTGGCCGAATCGGCAGCCCAGGTTCCGCAAGAGCGCATCTTGCTCGCGGGTTTCAATTCCCTCTGCCACAACATCCATTCCCAGCACCCGGGCCAGGTCGACGATGGTCCGCACAATGTGCAACGGCTGTTCGCCCTCAGTCATGCGCGTCACAAACGAGCGGTCGATCTTGAGGACATCGAAGGGGAATGCATGCAGTTGGTGGAGCGAGCTGTATCCGGTGCCGAAGTCGTCAACTAGCAGCGATACGCCGAGGCGGCGAAGGCTGCTGAGGACTTCCATCGCGGCGCCTGCATTCGGAACCAGGCTGGATTCCGTCATCTCCAAGCCGAGCTGCCGGCTACTGACGCCGGAGCGCCGCAACAGGGCTTCTACGTGATCGGCGAGGCCTCGGCGCGTGAATTGGCGTGCCGAGAGGTTGACACAGACGCGCAGCGAGCTGTGAGCGGAATCCTCGTTACTCCATTGGTGAATCTGCCGGCAGGCCTCGGCCAAACCCCAGTCCCCGATGGACAGGATCATCCCGCTTTCTTCGGCGGCTGGTATGAAATCCATGGGCGGAATCAGTCCCCGCTCCGGATGTTGCCAGCGAATCAAGGCCTCCAGGCCGATGATTTTGCGCGTAGCCAGTTCGACCTCTGGCTGGTAATGGAGCACAAACTGACGCTTCTCCAAAGCCACGCGAAGGTCCGACTTATCCGGCCAGATGCCTGGGGAAGATTTGGGGGCGGCCCGCAGAGACTTGGTGTTCCCCTGAAACACTTTTCGGAGCCGGCGCAACTCGAGTTGGCTCGACACCAGCTCCGCCAGGCTTTCCAACATATGCAATTCGCTGACTGCCATGGGCCGGCGCGGCAGACAGGAATAAATTGCCAGGCCGCCCAGGACCTTGCCATCGGGTGAGCGCACCGGAACAGCCGCAAACGAGATCGGGTCGATGCGCCGCAACGGCCAATGGCGCCCTTGAAAATTCGGATCGTCGTCGATATTGGTGACAACGATTGGGCCATCTTCAGCCAAAATCATGTCGAAGATCGAACCGCTGCGCGGCAGTTCGCGCACCGGTTCGCCCCAATAAGACTTGATCCACACGCGGCTTTCGTCGGCAAAGCCAAGCAGAACTGTGTCAGCCTTGAAATACTCAGCGGTCAGACGGGTAACGGCGTCGAAGCTCGGCTCAGATTCCGTATCGAGAATCCCCGTCGACGCCAACGCGGCAAGCCGTGCGTCTTCCTGCTGCTCATCGAACTTTGCGGTCTCGGGTTCAGCTTGCAGAATCATACTTCGGACTCACACCGTTCCGGCATTCGCGCACATCGACAAGTTGGAGCGAAGCGCATGCGTTGTGCTTGGTTGTTCGGCTTGTTGATGCCCTTCGCACCGGTTGTGGCGAGCACATCTCACTCTTTCATCGCGCACATGGAGCCGGCAGGTTATTGCACTCCAGTTTGCTTATCGGAAAAGGCGGAAAGGTCATGAGGGGGCAAGAAGACAATTCCCCTTTGAGCAGAGGGAAAGCCCGATATTCATTAGAGTGAGGTCATTTCTGTGTGTTCACTTGTCCTGTTTCAGTCCACAAGAAGGTCAGCTCATCTGTATCGTCCTGGATATCCTGCTGCACGCTCACCCCGGATGAATGACCGCCCGCGAGACTGTAGTGCAGCAGAACGGGCCGATCGCTTGCCGAATCGGCCTGCAAGAGCGCCGTCATCTTGCGCGCGTGGAGGGGATCGACGCGCGTATCGCTCGATCCCGTCCAGAAAAACACTGCCGGATACTTTGCCCCTGCTTTCGCATTCTGGTAGGGCGAGTATTTCAGCAGATATCGAAACCGATTTTCCTTGTCGGCTGAGCCGTACTCGGTGACCCAGTGTGCTCCCTGTTCGAATTTCTGGTAGCGCAGCATATCGAGAAGCGGGTAACCGCACCATACGGCTGAAAACAGATCGGGCCGTTGGGTAATCGACGCGCCCATCAGTAAGCCGCCGTTCGACCGGCCGCGCAATGCGAAGTGCTCCGGCGAGGTGTACTTGTTCGCGATCAGATAGTCAGCAGCTGCGAACCAGTCATCGAAGACATTCTGCTTTTTCTCAAACATCGCCTGCTCGTGCCAATGTTCGCCGTACTCGTCGCCTCCGCGAAGGTTGGGCAGAGCAAACCATCCGCCCTGCTGAATCCACCATGCCCACGCCGGCTTCCACTCGGGGACCATGCCCACATCGAAGCCGCCGTAGCCGGTCATCAACAGTCGCTCCGTTCCATCCTGTTTCAGTCCCTTTTTTCCGGCGATGAACATGGGAACCCGCGTGCCGTCTTTCGAGGTGTAGAACACCTGTTTCAGCTCATATTGGCTCGAATCGAAGGGCACCTTAGGTTGCGCGAAGACTTCGCGCTTTCCGGTTTGCGTGTCGAGCCGATAGATGATCGGCGGCACTATGAACGATTCAAAGCTGAAAAAGCCGTAGCGATCGGTTGCCCGGCCGGAAATGTTACCCGCCGAGCCGATGCCGTCAAGAGAAACGTCTCCTGCGGGTTTACCGTCGAGCGTGTATGACGAAATGACAGTCTGCACATCTTTCAGCCGCTTAACGTAGATCTTGCCGCCGACAAGACTGAAGGAATCGATAGCGTCGGGGCCTTCGGGAATCACAGTGCCCCAGGCATCAGGCATGACGCCTGGATCGGCCTTCATGATTCGCCCATTTGGGGACTTGTAATCCGTCTTCACGTACCAGGCACCCTTGTACCAGGCGGCGGAGAAGCGCGAGTCCACGCCCCAGATGAGGATGTCGAAGTACGAGCCGGGTTTAGTCAGGTCGCGATAGACAATGTCGACGCGCTTGGCTGGGATACCGCGGTCGATCTCAACCACCAGATAACGGTAATCGTCGCTCAGGCCAGCTTGGATGAGATCGAGGGGCCCGAGTTTTTCGCCGCGAAATTCATTGCCGAAGATCAGCTTGTCCTGCGAATTCCGGGTGCCCAGCACATGCTCGAAGACCAAAGAACCCTTTTCGTTGGTGCGCGAGTAAATCAGGCCCGAGCCATCGGGGGTAAAGTTCACTGAGTAGTAGACCGCGGCGGGCAACTCGTCCTCGAGCGTTTTGTTGGACCTCACGTTGTAGACGTGCACCGTCGTCTCGTCGGCTCCGCCCTCGCGAACCTGGTAAGCCACCAGCGTTCCGTCGCGCGACACGTCCGCCAGATCGACCGAAGTATTCGGGTTGCGGCTGAACTGCGCCGGATCGATCAGGCGCTTGTCCTTTTCCGCCCAACCATGGCGAACATAGATCGACGCCTGGTCTTCGCCGGCAAGGGTTTTTTCAAAGAAGAGGTCGCTGCCGCGCTGGAAGGGCTCGGTCCAGTTGGTAACGTGTTCCAGCGCATCCAGGTCGTCGGCAATCTGGGGCCGAATGCGCGCCTGCTTCAGATACAACTCGGTGTAGGCATTCTGCAGGTCGATGAAGGCCTTGGTTTCGGGGCTGTTGGCGTCCTCGAGCCAGCGGTAGTTGTCGACGACGGTGGTCCCGAAGTAGTCGTCTTTGACCGGTATGGTCTGCGCCTGCGGTGGTGAGGGAAGCTTAATTCCGCCGCGTCCGTGGATGGTTTGGCCCGGCGCACTCGCCGCCAGCAGATAAATCGCTCCGAGAGCGGGAAAAAGCCGCAAGAAGTGCTTCATGGGGAACAGAATACGCGGGCCGGTGCTTGGGGTGTGTACATCGAACGGGTTATATGTGTCGAGATAGATGCATCCCGGTAGAATCGACAGCAGTGACCAGCGAGCCCTCAGGCCAGGATTCCCAACAGCCGCTCTTTGCGGCCAGCGCGGAACCTGCGAACCCGCCGCGCCCGTGGTGGGCGCGCGGACTGAGCCTCCTTCAGCCTTCGCACAAGCACAGCATTTTTTCCGCCACCGTGCTGCTCATGGTCTCTACCTTTTTATCGCGCATCATCGGGCTGGTGCGCGTGAAATATATCGCGTGGCTGCTGGGGAGCGGTATGCAGGCCGATGCCTTCAACGCCGCTTTTGTCCTGCCCGACATGATTTCTTACTTTCTCGTCGGCGGCGCGGCTTCCATTACCTTTGTAACCATCCTCACACGCTATCGCGAAGCGGGGCATGAGGCCGAAGGCGAGCGCTCGCTCTCTGTCATTCTCACCACCATGTACCTGGTACTGGGTGCGGCGATTGTTCTCGCCGAGGTCTTTGCGCCCTGGTATGTGCGCTGGTGGTTCAGCGGATTCGATCCGAAAAAAGCCGCAGTCTGCGTGCTTCTTACGCGTATTCTGCTGCCCGCGCAGCTCTGCTTCTTTGCCGGCGGAATCTTCGGCGCAGTCTTGCTGGTGCGCAAGCAGTTCAGCGTCCAGGCCGTGTCCCCGCTGATTTACGGGCTCGGCACCATCGTTGGCGGCGTGGTGCTGATGAAGCACAGCGGCGTTTCGTCGCTGGCCATTGGCACGGTGGCCGGAGCCTTCGCCGGTCCGTTCTTGCTCAACGCGCTCTTCGCCCGCCGCGCCGGGGTGCGCTACCGCGCCATCCTCGATTGGCGCGACGAGGGTTTTCGCGAGTGGGTTCGCCTGTCCCTGCCGCTCATGGCCGGCATTTCGCTGGTCACTGCCGACAACTGGATCATCGGCCACTTTGCTTCAGCGGTCGGCGGCGCGGTCACGCTGTTCAATTATGCGAAGCAGTTTTTTTCCGCGCCCATGTCGATGCTGGCACAGGCTGCCGCAGCGGCGTCGATGCCATTCTTCGCCAGCCTCTGGACCAGCAACCGCCGCTACGAGTTCGCTGCCCATGTGTCCGACTCGGTTTCGCGGGTCGTGTCGCTCGGTTTGCTGGCGGCATCGTACATGATTGCCTTGGGCTGGCCCGCCATCGACTTGGTGATGACCGGTGGGCGCTTTTCCGCGTCAGATTCGCGCCAGTGCGCCTTCTACTTCGCCATCTTTTCCGTCTCGTTGTTCCTGTGGTCGGCACAGGCCGTCTATGCGCGCGCCTTTTATGCTGCTGGAAACACCCTGGTGCCCATGGTTGCCAGCACCGTCGTCACGCTGGTTTCGCTGCCAATTTACGCATCGCTCGACCACACGCTGGGGATGACCGGCCTGGCACTGGCCTCGAACATCGGGATTGCCTTGCAAACACTGACCATTGCAGCGCTGCTGCATCAGCGCCATATCGTCTCCCTGGCGAACCTCGATTACAAGGAGATGGGCCGCTGCTGGCTGGCTGCCGTTGCTAGTGGCTCCGTTGCGTGGCTGGCGGCATGGGGATTGCGCCACGCCAGCCTGCATCTCTTCTCTGCGGCCTGGCTTCATCACGCTCGCTGGAACGATGCGGCGATCGTCAGCGCAGGCACGCTGCTCTGGATGGTCATAGCGAAAATGGTTCTGGAGCGAGCCGGGTCCGCCCTGCCCGGGGCCGTGATGAAAAAACTCCGCCTGGCCTGAGAATGAGGGCGCCAGAAGTCCGAAGCGGACTTCGCCTAAAGACACACAAGCGCCCCGGCGTATGCCGGGGCGCTTGGCTCATGGCGTGAATACAGCCGCGCACCGACGGGGATCGGTCGGCTAAACCGTGACCGGCTTGTGTGCTTCCTGGATGGCCGGGGCGGGCACGGAGTTCACGGCGCCAACCGGAGCCGTCGCCGGCTTGCCGTCGGGCTTGCGAATATCGATGCCTCCCTTGAAGAACGCACCGTCTTCGATGCTGATGCGCGCCGCGGCCACGTCGCCGCTGAGGGCTCCCTCGGCGCGGATGTCAACGCGATCGGTGGCGGTCACGTTGCCGCGTACTTTGCCTAGCACTACCACTTCGCGCGCTGTGATGTTCGCACTCACTTGGCCATTGCGGCCGATGGTCACGCGGTTGCCGGGGAGGCTGATCGATCCTTCCACCTTGCCGTCGATATAGAGCGACTCGGTGCCCGAGACCTCGCCCTTCACGAAGAGGCCTTTGCCGATCACCGCCTGGTCATTTGCCGCAACCCCTGTGCGGCTTGAAGCGTCGTGACTGGGCGCGACGGGAGCCGGACGCATCGGTTCCGGGTTGGAGGAGGTGTTTTGGGGTTCGGATTGGCTTGGTTTCCACATAGCGGTCAAGGTAGTTCCTTTTCTGTCCCAGTGGGACGAGGGGATGCCAAGGCAATGGCCAATGGCGCGAACCCAAACTGCGATCGACGCTCGCCCGGGTTGCTTCTTCTTTCAAAAAACCCTGGACGGCACTGCAGGATTTCTGTCCCACACAGCCCGTGAACCCAGGTCGCTGATCCATATTCTATGACGAACTATGCCACAATCAACGAACTGATACGTTACTTGAGAAACGTACAGTTAATTGAGACGATACTCCTTCCCTGGCGCTCAGGGCAAAACCGAAAATTACAGAATGGTGAAGGCTGGTGGGAATGTTGCCGCTGCTGGATGACTTCTTTTGAGGTTGGCTATGACTGATCGCGAACTGCTCGCCCGCATCGCGGCTTCGCCCGGCAGGAAGACCGGCTATAAGCAACTGGTCCGCGAGCTGGGCCTGGGTGGCGGCCGCGAGCGGCGTCTGCTGCTGGAGCAACTGGCGCGCCTCACCGTCCGGGGGCAGCTTACGCAGCTCGACCGAGAGCAGTGGAGCATTCCGCGGCAGGCCGAGTCGCGCGGGGCAGGGAATCGCGATAGCCTCATCGCCGGCCGGCTCGACCTGCATCGCGATGGATACGGCTTCGTGCGGCCGAACCGAAAATCGGCTGAGGCGGGCGCTTCAGGTATCGAAGAAGACGTCTTTATCCCGCCCGGCGAGCTCGGCGGCGCCATGCAGGGCGACCAGGTGCTAGTCGAGGTTGACCCTCCCAAAGCCGATGGGCGGTGGTCCGGCCGGGTTTTGCGGATTCTCGAACGCCGTAACCCCACGGTGGTCGGTACGTTTCGCTTGGGTCGAGCTGACCGCGGCCAGGGCAATGTCGTGATTCCCTTCGACGACCGCATGACCCAACCGATCCTGATTCCCCGCAGTGAGGAGATGCCGGCGGCATCCGCGGCTACGCCGCATCGCGTTTTGGGCGCCGAGACACATCCCCGTCCCCAACCCGAAAGCTTGGACGGAGTGGTGGTCGACGTGGAGATCACCAGCTGGCCAACTACCACGCGTCCTCCGGTTGGCAGGGTCATTGAAATTCTCGGTTCTCCCGATGACTTTGGGGTCGATGTGGAGATGATGATCCGCAAGCACCAGCTTCCGCGGATTTTCTCGGATAGCGTGCTGGCCGAAGCCCGTCAGGTTGCGCACCTCGACCAGGCTGAAGTGGCCCGCCGTAGGGATTTTCGCGGCCTACCCATCGTCACCATCGATGGCGAAACGGCCCGCGACTTCGACGATGCGGTTTTGGTCACCGAGCGCCCGGGGGGTGGCTACGAGTTGCAGGTGCATATCGCCGACGTGGCCCAGTACGTTTTGCCCGGCTCGGCGCTCGACCTGGAAGCGCGCCTACGCGGCACCAGCGTCTATTTTCCTGACCGCGCCGTCCCCATGCTGCCGCAGGAGCTCTCGACCGACATCTGCAGCCTGCGCCCCCATGAGGACCGGCTGGTGCTCAGCTGCATCATGCAGCTCGATGCCGCCGGCCGTATCCAGAGCTATGAGATTACGGAAGGGGTCATCCGTTCGGCGGAACGGATGACCTACACCGCGGTTTCCGCAATCCTCGATGACGATCCGGTGACACGCGAGGAATACGCGCCGCTGGTGGAGAACTTCGAGCTGATGAAGTGTCTTGCCGTCCTGATGAACCAGCGGCGGGAAGAACGCGGGTCGATCGATTTTGACTTGCCGGAGCCGGTGATCGAATTCGATGAGCACGGCGTGATGCGTGGCATTACGCGCTCGGAGCGCACCTGGGCCAACCGGCTCATCGAGGAGTTCATGCTCGCGGCCAATGAGTGCGTGGCCACCTGGATCGAGGATCTCGGCGTGCCCTCGCTCTACCGCATCCATGAGAAGCCCGATCCCCGGCGTGTGATCCAGTTTGAAGAGCTGGCTGCCTCGTTCGGCTATTCGCTTGGTCTGGGGCCGCTGCCCGTGAAGCGCTTAGTGACCCGCGGAGAACGCCGCGAATCGCGCGGCCAGGGCCGCAACCCCCGGCAGCACGAGGTGCCTGAAGACATCGCGGTCACGCCGCGCATGTATCAGAAGCTCGCCGCGCGCATTGAGGGCAAGCCGGAGGAGCGCATCCTCAGCTATCTGATGCTGCGCTCGCTGAGCCAGGCACGCTACTCCGAAGTGAACGAGGGCCACTTTGCCCTGGCCGCGCCCACCTACACCCACTTCACTTCGCCCATCCGCCGCTATCCCGACCTCGTCGTTCACCGCATCGCGAAATCGCTCCTGCGGGCCGGCGTCTCGGGCAAAGGAACCATTGCCGAGGGCCGGCTCGATTCTCCCTGGACGCATCCGCACGATGGCAAGGCTCCCACCCTAGGCGCAAAAACAGGAGCGCGCCGAGGGTGGGGCACCTCCACTCCCCAAGCGCTGAACCCGAGCCTCATTCCGGCGCCGATCCCCGAGCCCGAGCTTGCCCAGATCGCCGACGAATCGAGCCAGGCCGAACGCCGTGCCGCCGACGCAGAGCGCGAGCTGATCGAGTGGAAGAAAGTGCGTTTCATGCGGGACCGCGCGGGCGACGAGTTCGCGGCGCTGGTGCTCAATCCCACCAAGTACGGCCTTTTTGTCGAGCTGACCGACCTATTCGTCGAGGGCCTCGTGCCCATCGATACGCTACGCAGCGAGCGCTTCATCTGGCACGAGAATACGCACGAAATCGTCGGCGAGCGCAGCGGCCGCCGATTCCGCGCTGGCGACCGCGTCGAGGTGATCCTCGATCGCGTGCTCGCGCAGGAGCGCAAGCTGCAGTTTGCGCTGGTCGAAGAGGAATTGAAGCTGACGGGGCGCGCCAGCCCCAAGGCCAAACCAAAGCCTAAAAAGGAAAAGCGCACGCAGGCCGTTGAGAAATCGGCCAGACGGCGAACGAAAAGGAGCCGCAGGCGTTGAGACCCGGCGTCACGCCGGGCCCCAAACCGCGAGAATTTGTTCTTACGCGCCGGCCTGCTTCGCGGCGAGCGGACCGATAATCGGCAGGCTGAAGCGTTTGCCCTGGTAGGCGTTAATGATGCACAAAATCACAACACAGATCCAGAACAGGCCCAAAAGCGGCCAAAGGAAGACGCCCAGAAACGCCAACGGGAAGATCATGCCGACAATCGCCAACAGGATGCCGAAGGCAATGTCCACCACGATCGCAACGCCGCACAGGAAGAGACACTGGAACGAGTGGAACCGGACAAACGAATTCTTGTTGAATGGCTCGATAAGCAGGAAAATGATCGCCGGGATGATGGTGAGGTAGGCAATAGCCCCGGCGGCGTTGTCTGAGAGTCCAGAAGTCGCTGGTGTTGTGTTGGAATCTGCCATTACTGCTCCTTTCGAGATCCGAGATGAGGCGTTGTCGGGGAGAACTGCCTTACTTAAGCGCCAGTCGGTACAGAAGGGGAGTTTCGGGGCCGTACGGCCTCGGCGCATGAAAGCTGGGTTGACATAGAACAAACCCCCGCGCCCCTTATTGTCAAGAGAAAACGCAGCTTGCGACGGCTGCGGCGTCGCGGGATCGCGCGCGCCTGTGTCCTCTACAATGACTGGTGGGAGTAATCGGGAATGGCGCACATGGTCTTTTGCGTTCGCAACAAGAAGGAGATGGAGGGCCTGGACGAGCCGCCCTTCGATTCGGAGTTTGGCCAGAAAATCTATAAGAACGTCTCCAAGGCAGCGTGGGATGAGTGGGTCAACCACCAGAAGATGTTGCTGAACGAGTACCGCCTTCAGCCTTGGACACCCCAGGCCCAGCAGTTTCTGGTCGAGCAGATGGAGCAGTTCTTTTTCGGCGAAGGTTCCGCGCTGCCGAAGGAGTACGTGCCGCCGTCGCATTGATCCCTTAGGAAGGCGCACGCTCACTGAACGATTGCGTTCTGCATGGCCCAGAGAGCCGCGGCGGCGCGCGTGCTGACGGCGATTTTGTTGTAGATGTGCTGAATGTGGTGATCGGCGGTCTTGGGAGCAATGAACAGCCGATCGGCGATCCGGCTGAAATGATGCCCGGCCAGCATCACGCCCGCATGAACGTGTACATTGCGCAGGCTAAGAACGGCGTCTTCAACGTCGTGAAGAGCCTGGGGATCATCGATCCCAAGAAGCGAATGGTCGGTGAGAAAGATGCCGAAAAGGTTCTCGCCGCCTGAGTTTGAAACGAAGACACGGGGAAAAGCATCACATTTCGCAAGGAGAAAAGAGATGATGCTCGTAACGGCGACAGTCGAAGATTTCGACCGCTTCCTCGAAGTTTTCTCAACCAAGGGCGCTGAGAAGCGAAAGCAGCACGGGTCCAAAGGCGCGCTTGTCTTCCACGATCCCAATGAAACCGACCGGGTCTGGGTTGTCTTCGACTGGGATGAAAAGGGCTGGCAGAGCTTCGTATCCGACCCCGAGGCCCTGGCTGTCACGAAAGAAGCCGAGCTCAAGGGAATGCCCCAGACAGCGGCGCTCGGCGGCCAGTACAGCGCTTAGCAATCCCTCGCGGCGCCCTCGCGTTTGAGGTTCATTTTCGGACGCAAGGGCGCTCGCTCGGTTTCCTACTGCGTTTGCCCGCTGTCGTTATTCACCATCAGGCTTGAGACGTTGACGGGCTCGAAGTCCGAAAGCGTCAGGCCGGTCAGGCAGGCGAGATCGGCGTCGTTCCAGCGCGCATCGGGCGTGCCGATCAGCCCGCCACTGTCGCCGTTGTCAGCCAGAATAATTCCGTAGTTCCGGAATCCGGTGATGATGATCGCTGCCTGTGGGCTGGTCGCGGCGCACGCGGGAGTGGGCACGGAAGCCTGCAACCGGTAGATCTCACCCGCTGGACCTGTCATGGTGCAAGTTGCCGGCGGAGTGGCCTCGGAGATCTCCGACTCCACCGAAATTGGATTGCCGCCTTGAGTGCAACTGCCCACGCCAGCGGTCTCCGTTGCCGGCCACACCCAGTAATTCAACATATGGTTGAGCGTAAAGCGGATGGGATGCTGCACCGTGCCATTCGGCGTGGTCGGGGTTCCCGAACCAATCACCTCATCGGCATTCACCAGCAGCGGCGCCACCGGCAATCCCGCGGCATCCGAGGTTCCTTCACCCTGGGTGGTCAAATTGTCGCCATCCACGTTGGGCCAGAGGGCGTTCGAGGAATCCGTCCACGGGCCGCCCTGGTAGATGCCTTGCCACATCTCATAAAGCGCCGGATTGTTGCCGCCGCCCGCCTCAAGGTAGACCAGCACATGCCGGTCGCCGGTTGAGTTGCTGGTGCCTTCCACCGGAGCGTAGGGCGGAATCGGCCCCGAGGTGAAATACGACTGGTACACCGTTGTCGAAACTGCGACGTCCGCCTGGTTATATGGAACCTCGATGGCTGGGATCCCGTTCGGAAAATTCGCATAAGCGTCGCCGCCAAAAAACGGCTTAATCGTCTCGGGCTGGTAGGAGCTGTAAATCGGCGCCGCCGGGGAAGTGTCCACCGGAAGCCCCGTCGATGCTGCATCCACGCGATGGTGGAAGATCGAGTCGGTGGGAAAGATGTTGGCCATGAACGAACTGCTGCCGTTGATGGCGAAGGTGATCTGCTCGGTCGCCTGCGCGCTTGCCGAGTCCGTGACCACAATATCCGGCTGGTAAGTTCCCTGGCCGCCAATGACCGCACTCGAAATTACGCCCGTCGTGGGATCGAGCGTCATGCCTTCTGGCAACGGAGGGTAGTTGGGATTTGTGCTTACGCTGAAGGTATAGGGAGGCGTGCCTCCAGTCGCTGTGATCGTGCATCCCACGTAGCCGGAGTTTTGCGTGCCGCCCGGGCACGTGGTGGTGGTGATCGTGAGTTGCCCGCCCGCCGCCGCTACGACAACCTTCGCTGTCGCTGTGTTGTTTCCGGTTGCGTTGGTTGCTTTCAGCGTGTAGGTCGTGGTTGCAGAGGGGCTCACGGACGTCGATCCGCTCGCCAAAGTTGAAGTAAACGTCCCAGGAGTGATGGCGATGCCGGTTGCTCCTGAGGTCGACCAGGTGAGCGTGCTGCTCGAACCCGGGTTGATGCTCGTGGGATTGGCAGTGAACGAGCTGATCACGGGCAGCGCGGCTGCTGAGACCACCACCTGCGCCGAGGCCGTCACCGAGCCGGCGGCGTTGGTCGCGGTGAGCACGTACGTCGTGGTTTCCTCCGGACTGACTCCCGTCGAGCCGCTGGCCGAGGAGGGTGTGATGTTTCCCGGACTGATGGTAAGGCTTGCCGCGCCGGATGTCGTCCAGTTGAGCGTGCTCGTGCCGCCCAATGTGATGCCTGTGGGACTCGCCGTGAACGAGCTGATCGCGGGCAGGCTTGGCTGGGTCACCGTGACGGTAGCCGTGGCCGTGGTTGTGCCGGTGCTGTTGGTCGCCGTGATGGTATAGGTGGTGGTCGCGGTCGGACTCAAGTTCATCGATCCACTCGCCGAGGTCGACGAAAAGGGTCCCGGAGAGACGCTGATGCTCGTCGCCCCCGATGTCACCCAGCTCAAGGTGGTGCTTGTGCCCGCGGTGATCGCCTCGGGGCTTGCCGAAAAGGACGAAATCACCGGCGCAGGGGGCTGATGGATGGCCGGATAGGGCTTGATGCAGCCGATCATCCATACACTGGCCACAAGCAACAAGATGGCGATGAAGAATTCGGCGTGCGACAGGCTGAGCTCAAGCACGCCGGGGTTCTTCCTGCTGCCAGTCTCGGGTCGATCCATGCGCAACCCTTCCGCCTCCCCAAGGTTCGAGGTCGGCTGAAAAACGATCGGTTGAAACGCATCAATCGGGAGAATTAGGAAGAATCTGCTGCTTTGTATCTTCAGAGCGGGCAACTGTGCCGCTCTCTAGGGCCCGGCTGCGTTGAATTTTTCAGACCGCGTATTCGAATCGACCGGGCCGGAAACTCCAGGCCATGCCGTCAAGCCATCAAACCTGCTGCAGTTGCTGCCGGTCCAATCATCATCGCGCCCCAGAAGAGCTTTGTGTACATGACAAAAGTCACTGCGCGGTTACCTCTTTGGCAAACACGGATTTATCGCCGGCTTTGGGGCTAAAATTGCGGAGACTCAACGCTGAAAAAAGGAGATTCCGGCTTACGCCACGAGACGAACAACACAGCGTGGTTTTGGTTCAGCGAGGTTTTCGCTGCGCCATCGCCGCGCTGGCACTCATCGATTTTTGGGTTTGCAGATACAGCATGAACCCCGACGGCATCTCCTATTTGGACATGGGCGACCTGTACTGGAAAGGCAACTGGCACTCCGCGCTCAATTCTTATTGGTCACCGCTTTATAGCTGGCTGACGGGGTTGCTGTTTCTGGTGACGAGGCCATCGATGCGCTGGGAGTTTCCCGAGGTGCATCTGCTGAATTTCGCAATCTTCGTGGCGACGCTTTTCTGCTTTGAGTTCTTCTGGCGGGAATTGCTGGCATACCGGAACGACAAAACGTGGACGGGAGCCTCAGAGCCATATGTATGGGTTCTGGGTTACCTGGCATTCTTGGGAATACACTTCGGGGTCGACTCGGTGGAACAAGTGACGCCGGACCTGCTTGTGGCGGCTTTGGTGTATGTAGCATCCGGAATGATGCTGCGGTTCGCCGGCGGGCGCATGGGCACTGCCTCCGCAGGACTGTTCGGCGTCGAACTAGGCGTTGGATATCTGGCGAAGGCCGTGATGTTGCCGTTTGCGGCCTTCGCAATGACGACCATGCTGGCAGTCGCGTGGAAGAAGAATGGAAAGACGCGGCTCATTGGCGCAGCCCTACTGGGTTTCCTTGCGGTTTCTATGCCCTTCGTGGCCGCCCTCTCGTGGAATCAACACCGTTTTACATTTGGAGACGCGGGCAAAGTGAACCAGGGGTGGCTTGACAATTCCGTGGAGCCGCCCTACCGCCATTGGCAGGGAAGCAAGCCTGGGCATCTGGATGCGCTTCATCCGACGAGAATGATCTTCAGTTGGCCCGCGGTGTACGAGTTTGCCACTCCCATTGCGGGGACTTACCCGGTTTGGTACGACCCGTCTTATTGGTATGCAGGGCTTGACACCAGCGTACATCCGGCGCGGGAAATCAGAGGCTTCGTGAGAGAAGCGCCGAAGATGGCATTTTATTACTTCTTTTTGGAAGGGATTTTGACGGCCGTCCCGCTGGTGATGTTTTTTCTAAGCGATCGGATCGGGGAAGCGTGGCGGCGGTTGATGAGATTCTGGCCCGCCCTGATTCCAGCCGTTGCGACCATCTCGATGTACTCACTGGTGCACTTTGAACCGCGACTTACCAGCGGAGTAGTGTTGGTGGTGTGGGGCGCGGTGCTGGCCTCGACGAGCATTGCAAAAGAAGAGCGACGACTCAAGGTAACCCGGGTATCAAGTCTAGTGCTGGGCCTATGGGTGATTTATTCGGTCTTAAGCGCGCTCGTTCAGAGCGATGGCAAGAGCGCTGAACAGTCGCAACAGGTGGTGGTGGCAGATCGGCTCCGGACCATGGGCATAGAGCCGGGTGACCACGTGGCCTCGATTGGCAATAGCTATTATGCGTACTGGGCTCGGCTGGAGAAGGTTGAGATCGTGTCCGAGGTGCCGCGCGGCATCAATTCCGAGATCGCCGACTCGGCATCTGCTTTCTGGAGATCGAGCCCAGAGGGTAAAGAAGCGGTGCTCCACATCCTGAGGAGCACCGGGGCGAAGGCCGTGATCTCAGACTCGGCGCCGGCTGCCTTGCCGCCGGGATGGATTCCGATCGAGAACACAAAGCACGCTGTCTATTTCTTTCGGTGAGATCGATGCGCTCCGGAACCGGCCACTCTATCCCTTGATTGAGCCCCAACCCACGTCGAGGGGTCCGCGGTTTGTCGGCCCATGTGCCGCAGGATTCGATTCCGTTGATCCATGGCCATCGGTTTTCTGCTCGTGATAATCCTGCTCGGTGTTGATCGACCAGATGTTGTCTTTGCCGGTAACGCCGTTGACGATATTCTCGACCGCTGCCATCGCGGTGAGCATGGAGTGGTCCTGGTTGTTGTACTTGTGCATGCCGTTACGCCCAACCAGAAGGAGATTGGGGATCCCGTCGAGGTAGCGGCGGATCACGTCGAATCGGTCGTAGCTGCCGAAATAGGCAGGATAGGCCTTAGGCACCCGCACAACGTGGAAGTCTTCAACATCTTCGGCTTTGAGAATCCCGATCTTGGCGACTTCGGCAATGGCGAAACGCGCCATCTCCTCGTCGGAAAGCTTCCACAAATCGTCTGTGTCGTTGCAGAAGTACTCCAGGCCAATCCAGACCTTGCCGGCGGCTCCGACAAGGGAGGGGCTCCAGTTGTTGAAGATCTGGAGACGGCCCACGGCCACATCGGGTTCCTGGATATAAATCCAATTGTCCTTGAGGGGCGAGCCATCTTTCTCATTGACGGCCAGCCTTGAGGCCAGCAAGCCGACGGTAATGAGATCGCGGTACATGAGGCCTTCGGAGACCTCGGTCACCCCTGACGGGACCTGCTGCGGGCTCGTGGCTGAGATGGCGCGGATGAGGTCGCGGACGGGCATTGTCGAAAGAACGTAGTCGCCGGCAAAGGTTACATGCTCACCGGCTTCGTTGACGCCTTCGATGGAGACGACAGTGTTTCCGTTCAGGTGGATGCGGTCGATCTTGGTCCCGAAGTGGATTTCGCCGCCGGCAGCGCGCACCAAGCCGGCCGCGTGCTCCCACAGCTGGCCGGGGCCCAGCTTGGGGTAGAGAAACTTCTCAATGAGAGAGGTTTCGGTCTGCTTCTGGGCGATGTCGCCTGAGGCTTTAGGGCCGAACGTCTTCTTGAGCAGATGCGTCACGACGCCCCCGAGGGAAAGTCCCTTGATGCGTTGTGCTCCCCATTCGGCGCTGATCTTGTTGCAGGGCACGCCCCAGACCTTTTCTGTATAAGACTTGAAGAAGGTCAGATAGAGTTCTTTGCCGAAGCGGTTGATGATGAAGTCTTCGAGGGATTTTTCTTCTCTTTGGTGCAGCAGTGCCGAGCGCATGTAGCTGACGCCACAACGAAAGGTACGAGCGATGCCGAGATTCCTGAAGGTGGCAGCCGAAAGCGAGACGGGATAGTCGAAGAACCGGCGCAGAAAGTAAATGCGGCTCTTGCGCCGGCGGATGAGCATGACGCGGTCTTCGGATTCGGGCGGCGTTTCGGGAACGGGAATGTCGCGCTGCTGGCCCTGATAGCGGAGCTGCCCGTCCCGATTGGCGCCGGCTTCCAGGGGCATGAGGTCGAGCCACCAGCGCATCACGCGGTCGGACTTCGAAAAGAACCGATGGCCGCCGATGTCCATCCGGTTGCCCTTGTAACAGACAGTCCGGGAGATGCCCCCGATTTCATGGCTGGCTTCGATGACGATGGGTTTGATTCCAGATTGCCGCTGCAGCTCGATGGCGGCGGTAAGCCCAGCCGGGCCAGCGCCAATGATGATCGCTGTGCCTTGTTTCATGACGATCACCCTTCCCCGCAGTTTAGAGCAGTTCCGCAGATTCTATAGCCATTTCCAACTTCGGTACAGGGTGGATATTTCTTAAGATAAAATCCACTCGGGGGCCATGCCTTCGGGGCACATGAACCGGGGAACAGCTTTAACGCCCCAAAGTCATCAAACGGACTGACCGAGCAAGGTTATTCAGAAGGTTCGCGTTTCATTAGCGCCGGGGCGCCCTGATCTTCGCGAACACTGTGTGAACCGGCAGCGACCCTGCTGCTGGCGGCAATGCACCCGGGCCGTCAGCTCTCTCTTCAGGTAACAGTACAACTTGTTACTTATGCCGGTTCAATGACACATCTGCGTTATTCATTGACACCTCGGCATTACAGATGGCATCTGGTGCCGCAGTGGAAACCGAACGTAACGCACCGAGCTAAGTAAAAGTTAGCTTTTGTCTTATTCTTGTGAGATGTCGCATGTTTTGGTCACGGGTGCATCGGGCTTCTTCGGCGGCATTCTCAAGCGCCGGCTTTTGCGCGAGGGCCACACTGTCGTCAACATCGATCTTGAACCGGACGAGGATGTGCTCGAGGGACTGAGCAGTATCCAGGGAGATTTGCGCGACGCCGACCTAATCAAGAGCGTCTTCTCTGAGCACCAATTCGATGTCGTCTACCACGTGGCCGCGCAACTGGCGCACGGCATGAAGTTGGACGAGAGATTGCTCTGGACCTCAAATGTAGACGCCACCCGGCTATTGGCTGAGACGGCTCGTGAGGCCGGCGTGCGGCCCTTTGTGTTCGTTTCATCCAATTGCCTTTGGGCTTCCAACCTGGGCCATCCAGTGAACGAGGAGCACGACATTCCGGCGCCGATCGAGTTGTACGGCAAGTCAAAATTAGCTGGAGAGCAGCTTCTGCAGCAGTTCACGGCGGACCTGGATCTAGTCATCCTGCGTTGCCCGACCATCATGGACGCGGGACGACTGGGTCTGCTGGCGATTCTCTATGAGTTTATCGATGACAACAAGACAGTGTGGGTGGTGGGTAAGGGGGACAATCGCTATCAATTCATCTATGCAGACGATCTGGCTACAGCGTGCATTCAGGCAGCTGCTTACGGAAGATCGGACCTCTTTCATATCGGCTCCGACGATGTGAAGACGATGCGAGAGGTGTACGAAGCGGTGATCCGTGCCGCAGGCAGCGATTCGCGCGTGCGATCCCTGCCCAAGAGGCCCGCCATTGGGGCGATGGTGCTGGCCAGCAAGCTGCATCTATCGCCCCTTGGCCCTTACCACTACAAGATGATCGCGGAGAGCTTCGTCTTCGATACCAGGCGCATCAAGGAACGGCTGGGATGGCAGCCCACCTTGACCAATGAAGAGATGCTGCTCAAGTCCTACGAATACTACGCGGAGCACCGCGCGGAGATCGCCTCGCGGACGGATGTTTCCGCACATCGCAAGGCCGCTCCCATGGGCGTGATCCGAGTTCTTAAATGGCTCTCTTGAGGCGCCGTATTCAGTGCGCGGCAAGCGAGAGATTATTGTAGATATCGCTGTTTTGTGTCGTGAGAGCAGAAAACCAAGCCCCATTGAAGCACTGTCCGAATTTGAACGCCCAAGGCCGCTCCCGGCCACTTCTGAGAGGTCTTTCCAGGCCCCCGCGCTGATTCTGCATGGCTTGGGCCTTCTCTACATTGGCACTCCGATTGCTCGTTACACCTGGTAACAGTTGAGTCTGATCGGAGGCCAGGACGCGATGTTCAGACTTTCCCAGGACATTTTGTTTGCTGTCAGGCAGCTCGCCAAGCGACGAGCCACGCGAATCGATCCGATGACCGCTTTGAGAGATCGTTGACGGTTGCAGCTGCCAGCGCCGCCGGCGACATGTGCGGCTGTTGCCGATGGTGCAAACTTACAGTTGGGCCGAGTTCCCCTCTCATCCAGGAGGCGCCAATGCAAATCTTGCTCCAGGATCTCCGTTTCGCCCTTCGCCAGATTGTCCGCAACCCCGGTTTTTCGCTGACCGCTGTCTTGTCGCTGGCTCTCGGAATCGGCGCAACCGTCGCGGTGTACAGCATTCTCTACGACGCGGTGCTCCACCCCTGGCCTTATGTGGGAATGGACCGCGTCGTCCAGGTCTGGTTTACGGATCAGGCCGGCCACGAGGGGGTCTGGGGGCTCACAGGGCCGCAAATCCGGCAGCTGCGCCAGGCGCACGCCGCAGAAGACGTGGTCGCGCTCGACGGATGGAATCTGACGGTGACGGGAAGCGACGTCCCCGACGACGTACAGGGAGTGCAGATGACCGGCACGGGGTTTCAATTCCTGGGCATGCCCGCCATGCTTGGCCGGTACATTACCCCGTCCGATGCACCCGATGGAAAAGATCCGCAGCCGGTGGCCGTGCTGAGTTACAAATTCTGGCAGCGGCATTATCGCGGCGATCCGTCCATCGTCGGCAAGACCATCCAACTCACACATAAGAGCTACGAGATTCTGGGGGTCATGCCGCCGCGCTTCACGTGGAGGGATGGCGACGTTTATCTGCCGATGAATATGGCATCGGACACCGGGCATCGTTACGGCCCGCAGATCAAGCTGAGGCCCGGAGTGAGCCTCGCCGCCGCGCAAGGCGAATTCCAGACGCTCTACGAGCAATTCGATCGCGAAACGCCGAATGTCTTCCCCAAGCACTTCAGAATCAGCGTTCGCGGCCTTGCGGAAAGCTACGTGCGGGACCTGAAGAAGACGATGTACCTGCTGTTCGGAGCCGTTGCTCTATTGCTCGCTATCGGCTGCGGAAATGTTTCGATTCTGCTCCTAGCCAGGGGCACGGCTCGCGAGCACGAATTTGCAGTTCGCTCGGCTGTGGGAGCGAGCCGCCTGCGCATCGTGCGCCAGCTCCTCACAGAATCGCTGCTCCTGTCGCTCACCGGCGCGGGGCTGGGCGTGTTTCTCGCATATCGGGCGATTGGGCTGATTGTCCCGCGGCTTCCGGACCACTCCTATCCCTACGAGGCCGACTTTCACATCAATCTTCCAGTGCTGCTTTTCAGCGTCGGCGTCGGTCTGTTGAGCGGCATTTTGTTTGGCCTTGTCCCGGCTTGGCAATCGGCACGGCCGCAGATCAGCCAGGTGATGCAGGCCGGCACCCGGCGGCTGACTGGCAGCGTAAAAGGCCGCCGGCTGCACACTGCGCTCATCGCCGGACAAATCGCGCTCACCCTTCTGCTGATGACCGCGGCGGGAGCGGCCATTCAAGCGTTCATCCAGATGAGCCGCGTGCCGTTGGGTTACGATCCGCACAACGTGATGTCGGTGGGAATTCCCGTTCACGAGAATGCACACACGGAGTGGTCGGACCGAGTTCGGTTCTTCGGGCAGCTTCGCGAGAAAATCGCTGCCATGCCAGGCGTGGCCGCCGCGGGAATTTCGACCAATGCAACTCCGCCCGACAGCGGTATGGAAGTCCCGGTCGACATCCTCGGCACGGCAGCCTCGGACGCGCAGGAAGCTCATGTGGAGCTTGTCAGTCCGGAGTACTTTAAAACGCTTGGCGTTCCCTTCGTCGAAGGGCGCACCTGGAATCAAAGCGAAGTCAGTCGGGGCGCCGCGCTGGCGCTCGTGAACCAGGCGTTCGTGCACCATTATCTTAGCGGCGGCGACGCGGTGGGACATTCCTTGCGAATCCCGCGTTTGACCAACACCCCCCCGTTTCAGTTAGCCGCCACGGGAAGCGACGGGTGGCTTCCCGTGATCGGTGTGGTCGGGGATTCCCTCAACGACGGATTAGATAAACCGGTTGCGCCGGCGGTTTACGTACCCTACTCGCTCTTCACCGTGCCATGGACCCAGATTCTGGTTCGAACACAGGGAGCGCCGCTGGCCATGCTTCACAGCATTCGACAGCAGATCGCCTCTGTCGATGCGGATCAGCAGGTCGCAGGAGATGTGAGGGACCTTCAGGGCTGGATCGAGCGCGAGCCCGAGTTTGCGCGGGCGCAGCTGATTTCCATTCTCTTCGGCGCCTTCTCAGTGTTGGCGCTCATCCTGGCCGCAGTGGGCCTGTATAGCGTTGTCTCCTACACAGTGGTGCAGCGCACCGGCGAGCTTGGCGTTCGTATGGCGCTGGGCGCTCGGCGCCGCGATGTGCTCGGCATCGTAGCACTCTCGGCGGGAACCAGCGTCGGCCTGGGAATCGCCGCCGGCCTTGCACTCAGCTTCGCTTTGAATCGGTTGATCTCACAGTGGGTTGAGAATGGGACCCACGATCCAACCCTGATTCTCGTGGTATCGGCGCTTCTGATTGCCGTCGCGGCGCTGGCCTGCCTGGTTCCGGCACGGAAGGCTCTGGCCATCGAGCCGATGACTGCGCTACGCAGCGAGTAGCGACTTCGCCGCTCGCTCGCGCACGATTAGCCGGAAATCAAGGTCTGGCCTGACCGCTGAGGGCCAGGAGGCCCTCAGGACAGCCGGTCTGGAGACCGGCGCTACGATCTCCGGCTGCCTGCGAGAGATGCGGGTTAGAACATCGGCAGATCAGATCGAGTGCGCTGGTTTGACTCATTCTTCTCGCAGAAGGATGAGCGGATCAACGGCGAGCGCACGGCGAGCGGGAATCCACGATGCCATCAGGCCGAGAAGCAGCATGGTTATGGTGACCCCGCCCAGGACTAGCGGATCCTTCGGCGTGGCCTGGTAAACGATATACGACAGCACGCGCGTTCCCAGGATACCCAAAACCACACCGGTAACTGACCCAACGGCCAGCAATCGAAACGCCCTCCCCAGGGAGGTGCGCAGAATTTCGCGTCGTCCGGCGCCCAGCGCCACGCGAATGCCCAACTCGCGGAGCCGCTTACTGACCGAGTACGAGGCCATGCCGAACACTCCCGTGACGGCCAGCATCGCGCCCAGCAGTCCCAGCACGCCCAGCGCTACCGAAGCAACTCGCGCGGCGAACAGCGCGGAATCCATCTGCTGGGTCCATGGCCGGATGTCGAGGGGCAGGCTGGAATCCAACCCGTGCAGGGTGCGCTCAAGCGTCTGCGCCATCTCTCGCGGATCGCGCATGGACCGCACCACCAGGTAAGTACCGCTCTCGCTGTGCTGCAGGAACGAGAAGAACATCGCGGGCTGCTGATCCTCGGTCATGGTACGGTATTTACCGTCTTCCACGACGCCGACCACTTCTGCGCGGTTCCCGCCCCAGTACTTGAAATGCCCGCCGATGGCTTTTTCGACCGATCCAAAAACCATCACGGCGAACTGGTGATTGACCACCGCGACGGTGGGCGCTTTCTTATCGTCGTCAGATCTCAGGTTTCTGCCTGCCAGCAGCTTTGTTCCCGCGGCCTCCATATAGCCTGGCGATATTCTGTAGTTCATTGCGTCGGCGGCCTGGTTGGTTGGTCGATAGTCGGTAGTGGTATCGGTAAAGACAGAGGAGTCGCCCCCGCCCAACCCAAGCGGAATCTGGTCGATACACCCCACAGCCGTTACGCCCGGAATCGCCGCAGCCGCGTCGAGCATGCGGCGCTGCATTTGTGGGATGCTGTCGCCGGAATACCCGGCCATGTGAAGATCGGTCTCGGCAATGGTTACGTTTTGCGGCACGAAACCGTAGCTGCTGCGCAACGAGCGCACCAATCCGCGTACAGCCACGAGCGACGACGTGACCAACGCGGCACAGATTGCGATCTGAACAACGAGGAGTACGTCGCGAAGGGCGAACTTTTTCATGCCGCCGGCACTGGCCGATCCAGTCCGAATCACCTGCCACGGATCGGATCGCAACACCTGGCCGACAGGTACGATGCCAAAAAGAAATCCGCTGACCAGAGCCAGCAGGAGCGCCACCACATAGGTGCGAACGTCGGGGTTGACCGGGACGTTGATGGGCACGCTGGAGATCGGGTTCCACGCACTGATGGCGCGCAGGATGGCTATGCCGCCGGAAAGGCCGATTGCTCCTCCAACGAGTGAAATCAGGAACGCCTCGGTGAGCAGTTGGCGAAGGATGGTCGCACGCCGCGAACCCAGCGCCAGGCGCATCGCCACCTCTTTGGCTCGATCGGCCGCACGGGCCGCGAACAGGCTTCCCAGATTCGCGCAGGCCGCCAGCAGAATGAGCCCGGCAAGCAGCATCAATCCGGCCATGAATGCCCGCGCCGGGCCGCCGAGCATGTCGCCAATAAGACCCGGGCGAGCCAGGCTGAACTTGAGGCCGTCGTCGTCGCTGGGATAAGTCTTTGCGAGCCACGCGCCGATCGCGTTCAGGTCCGCTGTGGCCTCGACTGGGGTGACTCCCGGCTGGAGGCGCCCGATCACCCAGGGCGAGTGGTCGCCGCGATATTGCAGATTGTCGGAGCCCTGCACCGTAGGTTCCTCGACGATCGGGATCCAAAGCTGCGGAGCAAAGAAAAGTTCCGTGCCACGAAACGCCTGTGGCGCGACGCCAATGATGGTGAATGGGTGCTTGTTGATGTCGACCGTGCGGCCAATCACACCGCGGTCTTCGTGAAAGTGGCTCCGCCAGTAGGCATAGCTCAGCACGACATAGGGAGCGCTGTTGATTCCCTTCTCGTCGGAAGCGTGAAAGAATCGCCCCAGATACGGCTGAATGCCCAACGCATCGAAGTAGTTTCCGCTGGCCAGGTACGGCCACGCTGTCGAAGGACTTCCGCCGGCATCGACGCCCACTGCGCCAATGATCTGGAAGACGATGAGGCTCTCGAAAGTCCGGTTGCGGTCGCGCAGGTCGACGTAGTCGAGATAGGATTGCGACGGCACATGGGCAGTTGAGCCCGTGTCGAAGTCGCGCTGCACCATGTAGAGATTCTGCGGGTGGGGCACGTCGATCGGCCGCAGCAGGAGCGCATTCAGAACGCTGAACACCACGGCGTTTGCCCCGATTCCCAGAGCGAGCGTGACGATGGCTGTGAGCGTGAAGCCGGGTGACTTGCGCAATTGACGAAATGCAATTTTCAGATCGCTCTGCATGCAGTGTCTCCGAGCGTAGGCGCGTCCTGCTCATCTCTACGCAGCTGGGATAAGTTCGGTTCCTCAGCCCGCCTGCAAAGGACTGTCCGAAATCGAACAGTTGGCGGGTGGAATCGGTCAGTCCTCCGGCTCGCGCGGGCCCAGCTTTGCTGCGAAGCTTTTTGTTTTCAATACGGCAGCCGCGCGTCAATTTGGTGAGCTGCTTGCTACCCTTCTCAGCGATGGATATCGCACGCCCTGATTTATTGAAGAAGAAGCGACGCCGGCTGGTGGCTTGGGTCGGCGTCGCAGTGGTGGTGATTGCGGTTCTCGCCGTGATGGTGTGGAGGCTGAAACCGGCCGCGCCCACCGTGGATCGCTCGACGATTTGGACCGACACCGTGAAGCGCGGACCGCTGGTGCGTCAAGTGCGCTCATCGACCGGCGTTCTCGCCCCTCGCGAGGATTCGATCGAATTGATTCCCGCCGAGACTGACGCAACGGTGGTGCGCATTCGCATTCTGCCTGGCGCCCAGGTGACGCCCAACACCATCATCATGGATCTCACCGATCCGCAACTGCAGCAGGAGCTCTTGAACGCGCGGCTGGCACTCAAGGCGGCTCAGGCCGACTACAAGAGCCTGGAAGCCACGCTGCAGAGCACCTTGATGGACAAGAAGACCGCCGCGGCAGAGGTGAATGCCAACTATACGCAGGACCAGTTGCAGGCCCAGACGGACAAGGCGCTCTACGACCTGGGAGTCATCTCCGGCCTTGCCTACCAGAAATCGAAGAGCACTGCCGACCAGTTGACCTCACAGCACCAGCTCAGCCAGCAGCAGCTCGACGTCAACCAGCAGGCGATCGCAGTGCAGCTCGCCTCGCAGAAGACCAAAATCGACCAGGCGCAAGCGCTGCTCGATCTCTATCAAAAGCAGGCCCAAGATCTCGAGGTGCGGTCGACCATCACGGGGACGCTGGCGCCCCTTGCCACTCCGGTGCAGGTGGGCCAGCACGTGACCGTGGGCACCAGCGTCGCCGAGGTCATCCAGCGCGACAAGCTGAAGGCGGCTCTGCAGATCGCCGAGACCCAGGCCCGCGACATCCAGATTGGCCAGCCGGCTTCCATCGATACGCATAACGGCGTAATTCCCGGCCACGTCACGCGGATCGATCCCTCGGTTGTGAACGGAACGCGCACCGTTGACGTAGAACTCGATGGGGCGCTGCCGCCGGGAGCAGTTCCGCAGTTGAGCGTCGACGGCACAATCGACCTGGAACGCATGAAAGATGTGCTTTACGTGGGCCGGCCCGCATTAGGCAATGAGGAGTCCACGCTGAGCCTCTTCAAGGTCGATCCGAACGACAAGGGTGCGGTGCGCGTATCAGTCAAGGTGGGCCGCGAATCGGTAAACGAGATTCAGGTTCTTGAAGGCTTGAGGGAAGGTGACACCGTGATCCTATCTGACATGTCGCACTGGGATGCGGTGGATCGCATTCGGCTGGAATAAGGCAGGAAGAAGGGAACCGGAAAGCAGCGGCTGCTCCATCTTTGCTGCCGCCAACCATGAACTACGAACTGAGAACCGCAGGAGAAGCCATGGCATCGAACGGAACACTGATTGAGATCGAAGACCTGACCAAAGTCTTCTACACCGACGAAGTGGAGACGCATGCGCTCTCCGGGATTCATCTGACCATCGATCGAGGCGAGTATCTGGCCATGTCAGGCCCATCTGGCTGCGGCAAATCGACGCTGCTTTCGATTCTCGGCCTGCTCGACACTCCTACCGGCGGACGGTATTTGCTGAATGGCAAGCCGGTAGAGAACCTGAGCTTCAGCGACCGCTCTCGAATCCGCAACCAGGAGATCGGCTTCATCTTTCAGAGCTTCAACCTGATCGGCGATCTGACGGTAGAAGAGAACGTCGAGTTGCCGCTGACCTATCGCGCGGGCATGCCCTCGTCAGAGCGCAAGGGGCGCGTCAAAGATGCTCTGGAGCGCGTCAACATGGCGCACCGCATGCGGCATTATCCCGCCCAGCTCTCCGGCGGCCAGCAGCAGCGCGTGGCCGTGGCGCGCGCGCTTGCCGGGTCGCCATCGATCTTGCTGGCCGATGAGCCCACCGGCAACCTGGACTCGAAAAACGGCGAAGCCGTGATGCGCCTGCTGAGCGATTTGCATCGCGAAGGCTCGACGATCTGCATGGTGACGCACGATCCGCGCTTTGCCCGCCACGCCGCTCGCGAGGTTCATCTGTTCGACGGCAAAGTGGTGAGCGAGCAGGAAATGAAGAAGCTAGAAGAAGAAGCCGAAGCATAGAGACAGAGCAAGAGGCAACAAGGGAACGAGGGAGCAAGCCGGCCCGGCGCGCACCGCAGGTGCTGCGAGGGAAGAACTTTTCCCGAGGTGAAGCACGCATGAATGCGCTCTTTCACGACTTTCGTTATGCGCTCCGCCAGTTGCGCAAAACGCCGGGGTTTGCGCTGACGGTCACCCTGACTCTGGCGCTGGGCATCGGCACGACGACTGCGATCTTCACGCTCGTGTACGACGTGATGCTGCGCCCGCTGCCGTTTGCGCAGGCGGACCGGATCGTGAGGATGGAAGAGGTTGCCGCAGAATGGAGCAACATCTATCCTACTCTGCCCGTGAGCGCCAATCATTTCACCTTCTGGCAGCAGCATAACCGCGGCTTCGATGCCATGGCGGTGATGCAGCAAGGCTCCGCGCCCCTTGGCGGCGAAGGCCGTCCCTCGCAGGTGGGCGTGCTGGCCGCCACGCCAGGGATCTTTTCGGTGCTCCAGGTTCAGCCAGGTCTGGGCCGGGCATTTACAGCCGGCGAGGCGCAGCCGGGAAACGAACACGTCGCCGTGTTGATGTACGACCTGTGGCGGACGCAATTTAATAGCGATCCCGGCATTCTGGGCAAATCCATTCGGCTGAACGGCTTTCCTTATACGGTGATCGGCGTCATGCCGCAGTCATTTCAGATGCCTTCGGTAGAAACGCTGGCCACCGTGGGCGGCACAAATCGTCCATTGCCTATTGGGGTTTTGGAACCGCTGACCTTCTCGAAGGAGCAACTCGCAGAACAGATGGGCGAGATGAATTACTTCGGGCTGGCGCGACTGAGGCCGGGTGTCTCGGTCGCTGCGGCGGCACAAGACCTGGACGCATTGCAACGAACGATCAGCGCGAGTCTTCCCGCCGATGAGGCGGCCACTCTGTCGGCCGTGCTCACGCCCTTCCAGGAAACACTGGTGGAAAAAAACCGGAAGCCGCTGCTTATCCTGCTGGCGGCGGTGGCCGGCTTGCTGCTGGTGGGATGCGTGAACGTCACCAACCTGCTGCTGGCTCGCGCCGTGGGGCAGAAACAGCAAATGGCGGTTGCGTCGGCACTGGGCGCGAGGCGCGCAGAACTGGTGCGCATGGCGCTTCGCGAAACGGCAGTGCTGGCTGCGGCTGGGGCCGGTCTGGGAACTCTGCTGGCGGCGGCTCTCGTTCCCTTCATGCAGCGGTACCTGCCTCCGGCGCTGGACTTTCGCGGCCCATTGCACCTGGACTGGGCCGGAGCTGGATGCGCGCTGCTTCTGGCTGTGGTGGCAACCTTGTTGGCGGGGGCGGCGCCGGCGTTCATGGTTTCACGTACGGCTCCGCAAGAAGTTCTGCACAGCGAGTCGCGGCTGGCCTCGGAGTCGCGCGGAAGCCGGCGTGTGCGTCGCATTCTGGTGGGATGCGAAGTCGCGGTGAGTGTGGCGTTGGTGCTCATGACCGGCTTGCTGACGGCGAGCTTGATCAAGCTGATGAACGTAGGGCGGGGATTCACCACCGAGCGGACCATCACGGCGATGGTCGATCTGCCGCAAATGTCGTACCCCGATAGCCAGAAACGTGCGGCGTTCTACCGGCAGGTCCTGGAGCGAATGGATGGGCTGCCGGGCGTAGAACACGCTGCCATCACCAGCGTTCTGCCTCTGACCGGGGATAGCTGGGGCGACATGGCGCGGGTTGCCGGAGACACCCGGCCTACGACGCAACTGCCGTTGGAGAGCTTTCGCTGGGTGAGTCCTGAATATTTCTCGACGATCGATCTGCATCTAGTAGCGGGACAGTTCTTCAGCCAGAGCGACTGGGGCAGGAACCTCGCTCTGGTTTCGGAAAAGACAGCAAGAACTCTTTGGCCGGGGAAGGATCCGGTCGGACAGCAATTCAGCCGGGGAGATCCGGGCGAGGAAAAGCCGTTCACGGTCGCCGGGGTCGTTGCCGATGCGAGGACGATCTCGCTCGCGAAACCGGATCCGATGCTGATTTACGTTCCCTACTGGTACCGCTGTGAGCCAGTAGCTGGGCTCGTAGTGCGAATGCGTCAGAATCCCGCGGCGATGGGCGATGCGATCCGCCAGACCATCTGGAGCGTCGACCGCAGCGTGCCCGTTCCCGCGGTTCGCGCGCTGGGTGGCGTGGTTGCTGACTCCGTGGCCAACCAGCGCTTCGAGATGGACCTGTTGCTGCTATTCGCTACGAGCGCGCTATTGCTGGCTGGGCTGGGAGTCTACGGCGTGGTGATGTATTCCGTCGTGCAGCGATCTCGCGAGATTGGCCTGCGCATCGCACTTGGCGCGCAGCGCAGTGGCATCTACCAATTGGTGCTTCGCGATGGGCTGACTCCAGTTGCTCTCGGCGCCGCTGCGGGCATCGCGCTCGCCTTCGCGTCCGCGCGAGTGGTGAGCAGTCTGCTCTTCCAGGTGAGCCCGTACGACCCCGCACTGGCACTCGCGGCAGTCTGCGCGCTTCTCGCCATTGGAGCGACTGCCTGCCTGCTGCCCGCGCGTCGCGCCGCTTCTATCGAACCGATGCAGGCGCTGCGATCGGAATAGCCGGCTTTCGAGGAGATGAACCGATGAACGGCCTCAATCACGATCTACGTTATGCGCTGCGCCAATTGCGCAAGGCGCCGGGATTCACGCTCACCGCAGTCCTCACGCTGGCCTTCGGCATCGGAGCCACGGCGGCGATCTTCTCCATTGTCGAAGGAGTTCTGCTGCGGCCCCTGCCGTTTCTGCACCCCGAGCGCCTCGCCGTGCTCTCCGATCATCTGGAAGGAACGGACTTCGGCAACAACGGAGAATCGGGTGTCACAATTCCCGAGATTCTCGCCTACCAGCGCGGAACCAGTTCTTTCACGAGCTTGGGAGGCTTTGCGCAAAGCAGTTACGAGCTTTCCGGCGCCGGCGCACCCGCGCAGATCAATGCCGCGCGCTTGACCGCCAGCATGTTTGCCGTGCTGGGAGTGGCGCCCAAAATCGGCCGCACTTTCACGCAACAGGAAGACGACGGCAGCGTGCAGGTGGCCGTGCTCAGCTACGCCATGTGGCACAGCCGCTTCGGAGCAGAGCCCAACGTGATAGGCCGCAAGATCCTGCTCGACCGCAAGGCCTACGAGATTATCGGCGTGATGCCGCGCGAGTTCGAGTTTCCGCTGATCCCCGGGCAGCTCAACCGCAGCCAGCTTTGGGTACCTTTGAGTCCGACTCACGACGAACTCGCCATCGGCGGCGCCAGTTGGTGCTGCGGCATGGTTGGCCGGCTCAAGCCAGGCGTGACGCCGGCGCAAGCGCAACAGGACGCCGAACGGGTAGCGCAGGAAATCATGCGCAACTTTCCCGCGTTCATGAACAGTTTGCACATCAGTGCACTGGTGCGTCCGCTCGCCGAAGACACGGTTGCCCAGGCGCGCCCGCTGATCCGCACGCTCTTTCTTGCCGTAGTCGTCGTGCTCTTTATTGCTTGCGCCAACCTCGCGGGCTTGTTGCTGGTGCGTGTCCTGGGCAGGCGGCGCGAGGTTGCCGTGCGCTTGGCACTCGGCGCGAGCGGAGCGGCGGTTATGCGCCAAATGCTGCTGGAGGCTCTGGCCCTCAGTGTCTCGGGTGGGCTGTTCGGCCTCGCGCTGGCGGCAGTTGCGCTGCGTGCGGGTATAAGCCTCTTGCCTGAGAGCCTGCCGCGCATCAGCTCCATCGGCCTGGACTGGCAGGTGGCCGGCTTCGCGCTTTTGGCTGCCGTGGTCACCGGTCTGCTCTGCGGCCTGATTCCCGCCTTTGCCGCTGTGCGCACCCCAATGAACGAAGCACTCAAAGAAGGAGGGCGTACTGGAACTGTCGGAGGCAGTCATGCGCGTTTGCGCTCGGCGCTGGTTGTTCTCGAGACTGCCGTTGCCCTGATCCTGCTTACGGCCTCAGGCCTTCTTCTGCGCAGCTTTGAAAAACTACGCGCGGTCGATCTCGGCTTTCGCATCGATCACATGCTGACCGCTTCCTATGGCCTGCCCCAGCAGCAGTATTCCACGCAGGCGTCGGTCGATGCCTTCAATGAGAGGCTACTGGAAAGATTGCGGCAGTTGCCGGGAGTGGAAGCGGTGGGCATTACTTCGATCCTGCCTGCCAGCGGCAACAACTCCAACAGCGCCTTTGTCGCAGAAGGTTATGTGCCCGCCAAAGGCGCGCCCTTGAGCCTTGCCTTTCCTTCCCAGCTTCTCGGAGATTATTTTCACGCGGCAGGCATTCCCCTGCTGCGCGGGCGCGATTTCACCGCGGCCGACAACGCCAGGTCGCCAACGGTCCTCATTGTCAGCCGGAGCCTGGCCGAGCATTTCTGGCCGGGCCAGGACCCAATCGGCAAGCGCATCCGCATGGGCATGCAGGAGACGCCGACGCCGTGGACGACCGTGGTGGGCGAGGTTGGCGACGTGAAGCAGAACACGCCCGACGCCAACACCGGATACCAGTTCTATCAGCCCGCCAGCCAGAACGTTGCTTCCTATGGAGCGCTTGCGCCCGCCGACTCGCTCAACGCGCAGGGGGGCACCATCGTGCTGCGCACGGTGCGCGATCCTGAGCAGACTGCGGATTCGCTGCGCGCAGTGGTACGCGAAATCGACCCACAGCTTCCGCTCACCCAGGTGCAATCGATGGAACATGCAGTGGGCGAAACCGAGGCGCCGCGGCGGTTCAATGCCGTCGTCATCTCCAGCTTCGCCGCGGCTGCGGTGCTGCTGGCTTTGCTGGGAATCTACAGCGTGATCGCGTTCTCCGCGGCCATGCGCACGCAGGAGATGGCCATCCGCCTGGCGCTGGGCAGCCAGCGCGCGAGCGTCATGCGTCTCATTCTTGTCTCTGGTGTCAAGCTCGGTCTGGCCGGCTCTGTACTGGGCGCAGCCGGAGCTTTCTTTGCCACGCGCCTCTTGCGCTCATTGCTCTTTCAAGTCGACCCATTAGACCCGTTGGTGATCGCGCTGGCGGCGTTTTCCATCCTGGTGTTGGCCGTAGCCGCATCGTTCCTGCCCGCCCGCCGTGCTGCGTCGGTCGAACCCATGCAGGCGCTGCGTGCGGAATGAACTTCCCCGAGGTGAATCGAGCATGAACGGTTTTATTCACGATCTTCGCTACGCGCTGCGCCAGTTGCGGAAATCGCCCGGCTTCACGCTGACAGTGGTGTTCACGTTGGCACTGGGCATAGGCGCGAACACGGCCATCTTCACGCTGGTCCAGTCCATCCTGCTGCGCTCATTGCCGGTCGCCAATCCGTCGCAACTTTACCGCATCGGCGACGAAAACCAGTGCTGCGTCGAAGGTGGATTTCCCGAGGACGCTTCCCAAACGGGTGACTTTTCTATCTTTTCCTACGATCTCTATCAGCACCTGAAGCAAGCCGCTCCTGAATTCGAAGAGCTTGCCGCGACGCAAGCGGGCATATGGGACTGGAGCGTGCGCCGCGGTGACAACCTGGCCAAATCGATGAAGGGTCAGTTTGTCTCCGGTAATTTCTTTTCCACCGTGGGTGTTCGTGCCTATGCGGGCCGGCTCCTGGCTGACAGCGATGATGCCTTTTCGGCCGCACCGGCGGTTGTGCTCAGCTATGCAACGTGGCAGGGCCAGTACTCCGGAGATTCCTCGATCATCGGTTCAACCATTTACATCCAGGCCAAGCCCTTCACCGTGATCGGGGTCGCGCCCCCCGGCTTTTTCGGGGACCGCTTAACCGACACTCCGCCGGATCTCTGGATGCCAATCCATGCCGAGGCATATGTGGAAGCGGGAACTTCGATTCTCAACAACGCTGAGGCTCACTGGCTCTACCTGCTTGGCCGGGTGCATGAGGGCACGGGTATTCCCGCTCTGCAAAGCAAGCTGACCGTGGCGTTGCGACAGTGGATTCTGTCGCGTCCGGATATGACCGCTAACGGAGGAGCAGCGCTTGTGCCCAGGATGCATGTGGTGCTGTCGCCGGGCGGCAGCGGCATCCAGACGATCCAGAATCAGGCGGGTAAAGCCATCAAGATGCTCATGGCGCTTTCCACTCTGGTATTGCTCATCGCCTGCGCCAACGTGGCAAACCTGATGCTCGCGCGCGCTACCACCCGCCGTGCCGACGTTGCATTGCGCACTGCCCTGGGCGCGGCCCGGCATCGCATTCTGCGGGAGATTCTTACCGAGAGCGTGCTTCTGAGCTGCATTGGCGGCCTCGCCGGCCTCGCCGTAGCCTACGCCGGCTGCCGCATGATTCTGGCACTCGTCTTTCCCGATGCCAGGAATTTGCCCATCAGCGCCAGCCCCTCGCTTCCAGTCCTGGGCTTTGCCTTGCTCGTGTCTCTTGTCACCGGCATTCTTTTCGGCGCAGCGCCGGCGTGGCTCTCATTCCATGCGCAGCCGGCAGAGGCACTGCGCGGATCCAGCCGTACCACGCGCGACCGCTCATCGCTGCCGCAAAGGGCCCTGGTTGTGTTTCAGGCCGCGCTGTCGGTGGTTCTCATTTCAGGCGCGATCCTGATGACGAAGACGCTCACCAACCTGGAGAGCCAGAACTTCGGCGTGGTAACGGCCAACCGCTACGTGCTGCACTTCGATCCGCAAGGCGCGGGCTACACCGTCGACAAACTGCCCGCGCTCTATCGCGAGATTCAGGACCGTTTCTCCGCTCTGCCGGGAATCGCTATCGCCAGTCTTGCGCTTTACAGCCCGCTGGAGGGCGACAACTGGAGCGACTCCGTGATTCCGCAAGGCCATCCCGCACCGCATGCGGAGGATGACGTCGACTCGACGTGGAATCGCGTAGATAGCCATTTCCTCGATTCGATCGGCGTGCCGGTGGTGCGCGGCCGCGGCATCACCGAACAGGATACGGCCACCTCGACGCCGGTGGCGATCGTCAACGAGGCATTCGCAAAAAAGTTCTTTCCCGGCCAGGACCCTATCGGGCGGAGATTTGGCATGGACCGGCCGGAAGATTCGGGCAGCTTCGAGATCGTGGGTGTTTTCCGCGATTTCAAAATGAACCTGGGGTATCCGCATGAGAACTTTCACTCCGTCTTTTTGCGTCCGCTGCCACAACGGTATTCCGGCTACAAGGAAGAGGGCATGATCCGCGGTGAGGAGCGCTCGATGTTTGTGAACGCGATGGTGCTCGATTTTCACGCTGCGCCACCCGACGTCGACGCGCTGGTCCGCAACACGCTTGCCGGCATCAATCCCAATCTGACGGTGCGGGACTTGCGCACTTTCGGCAATCAACTGGCGGGCAACTTTACCGAGCAACGGCTGGTGGCCCGGCTGACCGGCCTCTTCGGTCTGCTGGCGCTGGTGCTCGCATCGGTCGGCCTTTATGGGGTGATGTCGTATTTTGTGGCGCGTCGCACCAGCGAGGTTGGCATCCGCATGGCGTTAGGCGCCACCCGTTCCAATGTTGTAGCCATGGTGATGCGTGGCGCTTTCGTGCAGGTCCTGATCGGTCTCGCCCTGGGTATTCCTGCCGCGCTGCTTGCAGGACATTTCATGTCGAGCCTGCTGTTCGAGGTGCACGGGTACGACCCGATCGCGATGACAGGCGCAATTCTGTTGCTCAGTCTTTGCGCCGCAGTCGCAGGCTACATTCCGGCTCGCCGCGCCGCCACCATCGATCCCATGCAGGCGCTGCGCAACGAATAGCACCAGGAAGGGGGAGAGCCCGATGAGCACGCTGCTTCACGATCTTCGCTACGCTCTGCGCCAATTGCGGCACGCGCCCGGCTTCGCGATTATGGCCATTGTTGTCATGGCTCTCGGAATCGGCGCAACGACCTCGCTCTTCACGGTGGTGCGCTCGGTTCTGCTCAGGCCGCTTCCATTCCGCGATCCGGGACGGCTGGTGATGGTCTACGAGCATTTCCGCGATCCCAGCATCAATGCCGGGGGGTTCGACTACAACCCGGTTGCGCCAGCCGACTTCTACGACTGGCGGGCGCAGACCCACGGCTTTGAAGACATGGCCGCCTGGCGCTACGCGCAATTCAACCTGACAGGCGAGCGCGGGGAATTGCCGGAACTGATAGAAGCGCGCGGCGGGAGTTGGAACCTGTTTCCCCTGCTAGGGGTGAACGCCGTAATCGGGCGGACCTTCACCGAAGCCGAGGACCGCACCGACGGAAGCGCAGTGATGCTCGGCTGGAGCATGTTTGAGCGCAGGTTTGGCGCAGACCCATCGATCGTCGGCAAGCAAATCCATCTCGACGGAAAACCGTACACCGTGGTTGGCGTGCTTCCTGAATGGTTCACTTATCCCGATGCAAAGGTGCAGCTCTGGGTTCCGTACGCCGCGGGAATGCCGCCCGAGACCATGAAGCACCATGACTACCACTTCAGCTACGTAGTTGCGAGGCTGAGGCCGGACGTGAGTCTGGCCAACGCTCTCAGCCAGGTAGGGGCGGTGCAGTACCAATTGCATTTGCAGTATCTCAATGACCCGGTGGCTGAGGACGTGGCTTCAAGGACACTCATCCAAGCTCTCGCAAAAGATGTGAAGAAGCCGTTGACGATTCTGTTGTGTGCCGTGACATGCATGCTGCTGATCGGTTGTCTCAACGTGGCGAACCTGCTGGTCGCTCGTTCCGCGACTCGGCAGAAGGAAATCGCGATTCGCACTGCGCTGGGGGCGGGGCGGTTGACGCTGATTCGCCAGCAGATGGCGGAAAGTCTGCTGATATCGGTCGCGGGCGGCGCCGCAGGGTTGTTGTTCTCGTTGGCGGCAACCAAGTGGCTGGTCAGTATCTGGAAAGATCTTCCCAGCGCGCAGAGCATCCAGACCGACAGCGCGGTGCTGGCATTCGCAGGCGGGCTCGTGGTTCTCACGGCATTGCTCGCGGGCCTGCTTCCGGCGATCTCATCCACACGCAAGGGAGCGACCGCGGTACTGCAGGGCTCATCGCGCAACGCGGCAGGCAACCAATCGCGAACGGCTTTGCGCAAGACGCTGCTCACGGTGGAGATTGCAACGACGGTGGTGCTGTTGATTGCGGCCGGGCTGCTGCTCAAAAGCTTCTGGCGGCTGCGGACAACGGACGTTGGTTGCTCTGCGGAAAATGTCCTCACGATGAGCTTTGGTTTGCCCGCGAAGAAATATGACACGCCGGGGAAGCAAAATGCGTTCAACGAATCGCTGGTGGAGAGGGTGGGCGCCATGCCTGGTGTACGCGCCGCGGCGCTCGGATCGACAGTGCCTGGAGCGGGATGGGGCGGCGACGATGTTTTCACCGTTCCCGAGCATCCTCCGATCGCGCCCGGCGCGCTGCTGCCCGACGCACTTGTCCGGTCGGCCGACCCCGGATATTTCAGCGCGTTGCAAATACCACTCTTGAGAGGGCGTTTCTTCACCCGCGATGACCGCGCCGGGCAGCCGAAAACGATCATTATCAGCCGTCAAACCGCGCAGCAGTATTTCCCCGGCGAAAATCCGGTGGGCAAGCACCTGCATATACCCGCTCACGGCAATGCCGACTATGAGGTTGTTGGAGTAGTCGGCGACACGCTGTACCAGGTGGGCGAGCCTGCCAAGCCGACGATGTATTTCTCCGTTCTTGATGTAGACAATGATATGGGGCAGACGCTCGTCGTGCGCACGGCCGCCGATCCGCTGGCGCTTTCTGTTCCGATCCAGAAACAGATCGCGGCGCTTGATCCGGAACTGCCGGTTTCAGATGTGCTCACCATGCAGCAGATCATTGGGCAGTCTCTGGGCAACGCCAGCCTGAGTGCGAGCCTTGTGCTTGGTTTCGCAGTGCTGTCGCTGATGCTGGCGTCGGTAGGGCTGTACGGTGTGCTCTCTTACCTGACGACGCAGCGCACCCCGGAAATCGGGATCCGCATCGCGCTCGGGGCGCAGCGAACTCAGGTGCTGCGTTTGATGTTGCTCGATGGGCTGCGACCGGCGTTGTTCGGATTGGCGCTGGGGCTTGCCGCCAGCGCGGCGATCGTGCGGCTGATGCGCGCCATGCTCTATGAAACGCAGCCCCTGGATCCAGTTGTTTTCGGAGCGGTCGGGCTGACATTACTGGTGGTACCAGCCTTGGCCTGCCTGGCGCCGGCGTGGCGCGCCTCGCGCCTCGACCCCATGCAGGCGCTGCGCACGGAATAGGAGAACGTTGATGATCGCTCAGGATCTTCGGTACTCATTGCGCCAGCTTCGTAGGTCAACCGGTTTCACAGTCACGGCGATCCTGACGCTGGCGCTCGGCATCGGCGCCACCACAGCTATCTTCACAGTGGTGTATGCCACTTTACTCGCGCCCATGCCTTACCCGCAGCCCGATCAGCTCGTCGTGGTCTGGTCAAAGATCCAGGGCAATCGCAATGGAATTGCCGCGCAGGACTTTGTCGACTGGAAAAACCAAAACAAAGTATTCCAGGACATCAATGCCTTTACCGGGGCCAGCTTCAATCTCGCTACCAAAGATCAGCCTGAGTATCTGCAGGGGCGGATGACTACGCCCGGCATGTCTCGAATGATGGGCAATCGGTTCCTCTACGGCCGCGATTTTCTCCCCGAGGAAGGCACCGTTGGCAAAGATCATGAAGTCATCTTCTTGAACAAGCTATGGAAGCGTCTTGGTTCCGATCCCAATATCGTCGGCAAGACCATCCAATTGGATGGCGCCCCCTACACGGTGGTAGGCGTCTTCGCGCCGGGTCAGGCCGACAGGCTTGACAACTGGCTTGAGGTGCCGCTCGCATTCAAGCCCGATCAGCTGAATCACGATTTCCATTGGTTACTCGCCTTGGCCCGCCTCAAGCCCGGTGTCACGTTGCAGCAGGCGCAGGCCGATATGGACACGGTGACGGCCAACATCGCGAAGGATAACCCCAAAAGCAATAAGGGCTGGGGTGCATTCGTTGAGCCGCTGCACAACGACTTTCTGCCCAAAGACGAGATCCGCATGCTGTGGATTCTGCTTGGCGCTGTCGGCTTCGTGCTGTTGATCGCCTGTGTGAACATTGCCAACCTGCTGCTGGCCAAGGGCACAACCCGTCAAAGGGAGGTCGCAGTCCGCGCTGCACTGGGCGCCTCGCGCAGGACAATTTTCGCCCAATTCCTCACGGAGAATCTGGTGCTCGCCTTCTTCGGCGGTGGTCTTGGAGTCGCACTGGGCTGGGCCCTGCTGCGCGGCATTGAGGCGATCATGCCGCGGGGCACTCTGCCGTCCGAAGCTGACCTCACTCTCAACATTCCCATTCTTCTTTTCACTCTGGCTGCGTCTACGCTCTCCGGTTTGTTCTTTGGCGGTGCACCTGCATGGTTTGCAGCGCGAGTCGACCCGGCTGAAGCGCTCAAAGAAGGCGGGCGTTCCGGCACCGGCGCCGGCCGCCAACATCTTCGGCGTTTGCTGGTCATCGGTGAGTTCGCTCTCGCGCTGGCGCTGCTCACCGGCGCGGGGCTCGCCATTCACAGCTTCTGGAATCTCACCCAGGTCGACCTCGGAGCCAGCACTACCAATATCCAAACGTTTTCGTTGCCTGTGCCCGATTCGCGCCCCAAAGATCCGGCGATGATCAACGCCTACTACCAACAGATCATTGCAAGCATCAAGGCTGTTCCCGGCGTGCTCGACGCCGCCGTTTCTGTTGGTTTGCCGCTTGAAGGCTCCGGCTTCGGCATGCCCTTTACCATCGCCGGCCAGCCCGACTTTGCCGATCCATCGCAGCGTCCGGGCGCGGGTTTTGACATGATCACGCCCGATTACTTCAAGACCTACAGCATTCCTGTGCTTCGCGGCCGCGCATTCTCCGACCAGGACAATGCGGCGTCGGTACGTGTCGCCATGGTGAACAAGAAATTTGCCGATAAATACTTCGCCGGTAAAGACCCCCTGCACCAGCACATCAATGTCGAGGAACTCATTCCCGGCGTTACCAAGCTTGGCCCCTACATCTCATGGCAGATCGTCGGCGTATTCAATAACGTGCGCGCCGGAGACTTTCGCGACGACCGCCCCGAGATCGCGATCCCCTTTGCGCAGATTCCGTGGCCCAGCGCGAATATCGGCGTCCATACATCGGGTAATCCGGGCGCGCAGTTCCGCAGCATTGCCGCCGCCGTCCACTCCGTCGATCCACAAATTGCCCTCGCGGAACCGCATACTCTCGAAGAGGTAAAAAACCTCAATCTCGGCAGCGATCGCTTCATCATGACGCTCATGGGCTGCTTTGCCCTTATCGCCCTGCTGCTCGCCGCAGTAGGCATCTACGGAGTCATGGCCTTTACAGTGGCGCAACGCGAACACGAGATCGGCCTGCGCATGGCGCTTGGCGCAAGTCGCGAGAGAGTTGTGAACCTCATCCTCAGAGAAGCGCTGATCCTTGCCTGCATCGGCCTCGGTATCGGCCTTATCGGCGCGTTCTTCATCGGACAGGCCTTGCACAGCGCCCTGTATGGCATCGGCACGGTAGACTACGGCGCTTTCGCCGCTGTTTCAGTTATCCTGCTCGCCGCATCCATGTTAGCAAGCTGGCTGCCGGCCCGCCGCGCGGCATCCGTCGAACCCATGCGCGCCTTGCGCACGGAATAACCTGGCCGGATTACCGGCTGCAACAACGGAGTGATACAAAACCATGATCGAACTGAAGAACGTGGAGCGAAGTTACAAAACCGGACACACCGAAGAGTGGGTGTTGCGGCGTATCGGTCTCACCATCCGCGAAGGCGAATTCCTCACCATCATGGGCCCGTCGGGTGCGGGAAAGTCGTCGCTGCTCAATGTGCTGGCGCTGCTCGACGATGGCTGGAAGGGCGAGTACTGGTTTGGCGAAACGGCAGTCCACGCACTCAATCGCAAGCAGCGCGCCGATCTCGCCCGCCAGCGCATCGGTATGGTCTTCCAGAGCTATCATCTGCTCGACGACCTGACCGTCGCCGAGAACATCGACCTGCCACTCTCTTACAAGAACCTGCCGGGGAAAGATCGAGGGGGCATGGTGGCCGATATTCTCGATCGATTCCAGATTGTGGCCAAGAAAGACCTCTTCCCCAACCAGCTTTCGGGCGGCCAGCAGCAACTGGTGGGCATAGCGCGCGCCGTGGTGCACGCGCCCGACCTGTTGCTGGCCGACGAGCCTACCGGCAATCTTCATTCCTCACAAGCGCGCGAAATTATGGAGCTTTTCTGCGAGCTGAACCGCCAGGGCACAACCATCGTGCAGGTGACTCACTCCGAAGAGAACGCGCGCTACAGCAAGCGAATTGTGGAATTGCGCGACGGTTGGATCTCACGCGACGAAGCCTTGCAGGCAGCCGCAACGGGGGTCAAGTGAGCAGCGCCAATTTTTCCAGAGAGACAGCAATGAATTCCCGTTTTTCTAATTCGGCGTTACGTCTTCAAGCCGTTCTTGCGATTGTGCTTGTACAAATGAACCCAGCCTTCGCGGCAGAGCCTCCGCAGGCACAGTCAGCGCCGGCAAAATCACAGGCAACCCAACCCGCACCGGAAGCTCCGGTGCCCGCGACCAACGGGTCTGCGCCGCCTCCCACGCTGGCGCAGCAAATCCAGCAGACGCAGCAGCAGGCGATCGCTCCGCAACGGCCATTTCACGTAGATCTGCCACACTCGCATAACCCGCTGGCGCCCTACGAACCCAACTATGCGCCTCCACTCGATCTGACGAACTCGCCGCGCCTTGAGAACCTGATTCGCGACGGAAAGCTGTATGTCTCCTTGCACGATGCAATCGCTCTGGCTATCGAAAACAATCTCGATCTCTCCTATTTCCGCTATAACTTTCCCATTGCGCAGACCGACTATGCGCGTACCAAGGCCGGCGGCGTCGCAAATGGTGTCAATACCGGAATCGTGCAGTCGTCTACGCAAGGCGGCTTCTCCGGCGGGAGTTCCAGTTCCGCAGGAGCCAGTTCAGGGTCGGCAGCCGCAGGCGCCGGCGGCATCGTAACCTCGACGCTGGGCGCCGGAACCCTGGTCGCATCCTTCGATCCCTTCTTGAACTTCAAGGCCTTCACCGACCACGACGTTACCGAGGAGGGCAACGCCTTCCAGAACGGCGTACTCATTTTCAAAGAGAACACCATCGAAGGCTTGGCGAATTTCACCCAGAACTTTCCCTTGGGAACCGGCTTGACGGTCAACTACGAGGGCCAGCGCTTCGCCAATAACAGCCCCTACGAAGCGATCAATCCCACCCTCTACTCGACTTTCCAGGTCATCCTTACGCAGCAGCTGCTGGCCGGTTTCGGCATTTCCGCCAACGAGCGCTACATGCACATCGCGAAGAAGAATCTGCAGATCACCGACCTGGCCTTTCGCGCCCAGGTGATTGCGACCGTTACGCAGGTCGAGAATATTTACTGGGATCTTGAGAACGCCTATCAGGACGAACAAGTCAAGGAGCGCTCCCTTGCCTTTGCGCAGCGCACGCTGCAAGATGATCAGAAGCAACTCGAATTGAAGGCCATTCCAGCTATGCAGGTCGACAAGGACGAGTCGGACGTGGCTACCAGCGAAGGCGACCTCACCGTTTCGCGCGCCGCTCTCCGTTTGAACGAGCTGCTTATCAAGAACGCCCTTACCAAGACTGACGATGAGGCCATCGATGAGATGCCGGTCATTCCGCTCGACCGCAACGGGGCGCCCGATCCCAACGCCTCCAAATCGATTGATGCTCTCATCGGCGAAGCCGAAACGAACCGCCCTGACGTGACCGAGGACGAACTCGCCATGCAGGTGGCGGAGGCGAGCCTCAAATCGATTCGCAGTGAGCTGCTGCCCAGCTTGAACGTGTATGGCTTCTATGCGGGAGCCGGCATTGCCGGACCGAAAAACCCGGCCTGCGATCTGACCCCCGCAGAGTGCACATCCGATCTGCCTGTTGGCTTCCCCAGTATGCTCCAGAACACGTTCAATTATTCCTCCCCGGAATATCAGTTCGGAATGAATCTGTCGATCAACCTGCGCAATCGCGTTGCCAAGGCCGACCAATTTCGAGCCGCGCTGGAATTCAGGCAGCGCCAGATCACCTTCGAAGAGCAAAAGAAGTTCATTCGCTTCGACGTGCGCAACTCGCTGTTCGCGTTGCAACAGAAGCAGGCTCGCGTTGACGCTGCGACAAAGGCTCGCAATCTGGCACAACATACCTTCGACGTCACGCAACAGGAGCAAACGCTCGGCGCCAAGTCCAGCAGCGACACGCTGGCAGCGCAACACGATCTGTCCCTTGCCGAATCTCTTTTGGTGGCCGCGCAGACAGATTATGAAAAGGCGAAGGTGGACATCGACCGGGCCACCGGAGAGACGCTGCAGCAAACCGGGGTCTCGATCGACGACGCGAAAGCCGGAGTCGTGTCGCATGAACCGTAAATCCGCGAGCCGCCGATCGCCACAAGCATCCAGTTTCGGTGCAACTTTCGGTCCGGCGCCATTCATTCCGGATAGAGGAAGCGTACTGGACCGAAAAGTGTTGGATATGATGCAGAGTGAGCAGAACGGCATCTCGATCGACGGCGCTATCTGCGGCGCCCTGGAGGCGGACCATCAGCAGTAAGAAAGAGAACCGGAAAGTCAGGGTGCTCGCCGCCGACGATCAACCCTCTATCCTTGAGGCCGTCGAGTTGCTGCTCAAGCCGCAGGGCATCGTAGTGGACTGCGTGCGTTCGCCGCAACTGGCGATGGAAGCTCTCGGCTGCTGCGATTACGACGTGGTGCTCATCGACCTGAACTACACGCGCGATACCACATCGGGCCGCGAGGGCCTCGATTTGCTCGCGCAGATTCGTGAATTCGACTCGCAACTGCCGGTCATCGTCATGACGGCATGGGGCGGAATCAATCTAGCGGTCGAGTGCATCAAGCGTGGCGCGCGCGATTTTATCCAGAAGCCGTGGGAGAACGAACGGCTGCTCTCGCTGATTCGCGTGCACGCCGAGCTTCACCAGGCGCTGCGCCGGGCCCGGCAGTTGGAGCTGGAAAACCGGCTGCTCCGCGCCGACGGCATGCCGGAGTTCATCGCCTCATCAACCGCCATGCAGCCGGTGCTCGAGTTGATCGCTCAGGTGGGACCCTCCGATGCCAACGTGCTCATCACCGGGGAACACGGCACGGGCAAAGAGATTGTGGCCCGGCTGCTGCATGCCGCATCGCCTCGTTCGCGCATGCCGCTGGTCGCCGTGAACGCCGGAGGACTGCCTGAAGGCACATTCGAAAGCGAGATATTCGGGCACGTCAAGGGTGCGTTTACTGACGCGCGCACCGACCGCATCGGCCGCTTTGAGTTGGCCAACGGCGGCACGCTTTTTCTCGATGAGATCGCCAACGTTCCCATGCGCCAGCAGGCCAAGCTTCTGCGAGTTATCGAGAGCGGCGAATTGGAGCGCGTGGGCTCTTCGCAGACCCGCCGCGTCGATGTGCGCATTCTTTCGGCCACCAACGCGCAACTCCGCGAAGAAGCCGCCGCCGGTAACTTCCGCGAGGACCTGCTCTTTCGCATTAACACCGTGGAGATTCATCTGCCCGCGCTGCGCGATCGCGCTGACGACATCCCGCTGCTCGCGCAGCATTTTCTCGCCCGCAACCGCGCGCGCTATCGCAAGCAGGTAAGCGGGTTCTCTGCCGCGGCCATGCAGCAGATGATGCAGTATCCGTGGCCGGGCAACGTGCGCGAACTCGAGCATACCGTGGAGCGGGCGGTGCTGCTCTGCCGCGGCGACGAAATAGAACCCGCCAACCTCATCATTGCTTCCTCGCGCCCTACGGCCCCTGGCTTCGACAATATGAGCATCGACGAAATGGAAGCACTGCTCATCCGCAAAGTTCTGCGCCGCTGCGACGGCAACATTTCGCAGGCTGCCGAGTCCCTCGGACTGAGCCGCGCGGCGCTGTATCGGCGCATGGAGAAGTATGGCCTATGAAACGAGACCGCGCCGCCGGGTGCGCCAGGCGATTCGGCGGGCATGGCTCTACTCCATGCTGCTCTCTCTTCCCGGCCTGATGTTTCTCTGCGTATTTCTCTATCAACGCCAAATCGATCTGCTGCCTGCCCTTCTGCTCGCCGCGTGCCTGCTCATTTATCTTGCGCTCTGTGCAGCAGCCTTCGTCGAGGGCCTTGTGCGTCCGCTGCAAACGCTCTCGAATGTCGTTGCGTCGCTTCGCGAGGGCGATTATTCCTTCCGGGCGCGCGGCGCCACTTCCCAAGATGCGTTGGGCGAGCTGGCCGGCGAGATCAATGCCCTTGCCGATCTGCTGCAAAGGCAGCGCGTTCGCTCGCTCGAAGCAACCGCACTCCTGGCGCGCGTTCTGGAGGTGATGCATGCGCCGGTTTTCGCTTTCGATCGTGAACATCGGCTGCAGCTTATCAACACTGCGGGACTCAAGCTCCTTGGCCGCTCCATGGTGCGATGCCTGGGACATTCTGCAAACGAGTTGGGGCTGGATGGCCTGCTCGCCGCGCCGGATCAATCGATTCGTCCCTTCGGCGCAACCGCGGCGCGATGGATGTTGCGCAAGGCAGTCTTCCGTCAGGACGGAGCGCCCCACACGTTGCTGGTCCTGGCCGATGTCAGCGTGCCGCTCCAGGAAGAGGAGCACGCCGCCTGGAAGCGCCTGATCCGGGTGCTGGGCCACGAGTTGTCGAACTCGCTCGCGCCAATCAAGTCCATCGCCGGCAGCCTGCTGGCGCGAGTCGATAGCCTGGACGCGGACCAAGCCGCCAGCCACGACTTTCGCCGCGGCCTGGCCGTGGTTGAGAGCCGGGCCGACGCTCTGCACCGCTTTGTGCAGTCTTACCGGCTGCTGGCGCAGCTGCCCCCTCCGCGTCTCCGGCCCGTTCTGCTCGGACCTTTGATGGAGCGTGTCGTCCTGCTGGAGCAGCGCCTTCCTGTGCGACTCGAATCCGGTCCATCCGTCGTCCTTGACGCCGATCCTGATCAGCTGGAGCAGATGTTGATCAATCTGCTGTCCAACGCCGTCGAGGCTTCGCTCAGCAACGGCGCCCAACCCGTTTCAGCTAGCTGGGCCGCCGCCGGGACTAACGTACACATCGTGATTGCAGACCGCGGATTGGGTATCGCCAATCCCGAGAACCTCTTTGTCCCGTTCTATACGACCAAGCCTGCGGGCAGCGGAATTGGTCTGGCACTCGCCCAGCAGATCGCCCGCGCCCATGGCGGAGAGATATCGCTCGTCAATCGCGAAGACAGCGACGGCGCGCGCGCCATCATCCGGCTGCCTCTGCCTGGCGCAGCGAACGAGATGAAGGCTCGCGTTGAGTCTTAGCAGACCGCACGCGGGATGGCGTAGGATAGGTGCGATTCAGCTTCTCGCCTCCAAATGATCGCGAACGGCAGACCGTTCCTGGGCGGACCGGCGGCCATGAGACGCCGAAGGGTGTCTCTGATCGCGCTCTTCTGTCTCATGGTGCTCGGTATGCTGGCTCTGTGTCTTTGCCGGCCCGGCACTGCAGCCAGACAGCTTCTTCACTTTCGCGGGCAGGCTTCCGCGCACGCGACTGCGAAGGCCGTCGCCGGGTCCCGGGGGGCATTTGCCTGGGGCGACCGCTTCGCTGACGGCACGCCTGACTTTCTGCGTTTGGCCGATCCTGCCGACCAGGCCGCTTTTCGCCGTTGGTTCACGCTCATCGCAGAGTTCCAAACCATTCGGCCGCCTGCCGAGGTGCCCGCGGAGATCACCGACTGCGCAAGCTTGCTCCGATATTCCTATCGCGAAGCCCTCAAGCGCCACGATGAAGGCTGGCTCCAGGCCACGGGAATCCAGGTTTCAGCGCCTCCGGGCGAGATTCGTGCGTGGCACTATCCGCATTCGCCGCTGGGGACGGGCCTTTTTCGGGTGCAGCCCGGGTCTTTTCAACCGGAAGACACATCCAACGGCGCGTTTGCTCAATTTGCCGACGCCAAAACGCTCGTCGAGCGAAACGCTTACTTCGTCGGCCGCGATGTACGCGCAGCGCTGCCCGGCGACTTGCTTTTCTACCGGCAGTTTGACCAGTCGTCGTCCTGGCATTCCATGATTGTGACGCGAAGCGGCGTCGCAGCCGTGGTCGTCTATGACACCGGGCCGGACCATCGGCATCCTGGCGAGATCCGTCGCGTGCTTCTCTCGGAGCTTCTTGACCATCCTGAACCTCAATGGCGCCCGCTCCCCGGCAATCCCAACTTTCTCGGCGTCTATCGCTGGAACATTCTGCGAGGAACCCAATGATCTACTCAAGATCGCTCGACCGGAAACCGGCGTCTGGCAAGCTGTTGCTTGCTACTCTTCTGCTCCTTCTTGGAGCTGTCGCCGCCGTTCCGGCTGCGGCCAAGGATGCGCCGCGCTCCTTCTCGCTATCGACCACGCGTACCATCGCGCCGGGTGAGAGCGTCAAGATTCAGCTCCTGGCGCGAAATGTTCCAGAGCTTGAGTTCCGCGTCTACAAAGTTCGCGATGCCGCAAAGTTTTTCGCTGGGCTCAAGGACTCGCACAGTTTTGGCGAGCAGCACTATGCGCCGCAGGAGCAAATCGACCAGCGCACTTTCGTCGAACGGCTGCACGATTTCAAGATGCATCTCTGGTGGCTGATCCGGCGCTTCTTTCGCGGCCAATTCACTGACGAGGCACGCGATTCTTTCCGTGAGCAGCAGGGCAAGCTGGGCAAGCGCAGCCAAATCGTGGGCGCGGCGCAGTTTGCGCAGATTCCGCTGCTGAACCCGAGCCAACTGGTGGCGCGCTGGAAACTTGAGACTCCGCCCACACTGGTCAGCGAGACACAGCAACTGCCCATCGACGGCCTTGGCTCCGGTGTCTACCTCATTGAGGCCACGGACGGCACCTACAAGGCATACACCGTCGCAATTGTCACCTCGATCGCTATGGTGGAGCGGACCAACGGGGCGCGAGCCGATCTTTACGTAGCCGATCGCAAATCCGGCGCACCTGTCGGCGATGCAGACCTGGTTCTTTGGGCGAACGGCCAACTGCAATCGTCGGGAACAACTGAAAGCGATGGGCTGGCCTCGCTCACCATGACGATTCGCGGAGGCGCTCAGGGCCAAGCGCCGGAAAACGTCTGGATCCTGGCGCGGCATGGAGCCGATGCGGCGCTCGTTACTCCCTGGGGCTACAACTTTGGGCAGAATGGGACGCAGACCGAGCGCTCCTATATCTACACTGATCGGCCCGTCTACCGGCCCGGTCACACCGTGCATATCAAGGGTGTCGTGAGGCAGGAGCAGAACGACACGCTGGTGCTCCCTCAAATGCGATCCGTCACGCTCACCGTGCGCGGACCCGAAAACAAGGAGGTCCTGCGAAAGCAACTGACCCTCTCCCCGCACGGGACGGTCGCGGCAGACCTCGACCTGGCATCCGACGCCGCGCTGGGCTACTACTCGATCGAATTTGCAGATCAGGATATTGACGGCAGCGGCAGCTTCTACGTGGAGGAGTACAAGAAGCCCGAGTATCAGGTCACCGTCAAGCCGGCAACGCAGCGAGTGCTCCAGGGCAATTCGATCCAGGCCACCATTGAGGCGCGCTACTTCTTTGGCGAACCAGTCTCAGGCGCCAAGGTCACCTACGTCGTGCACACGTCCACACATTATTGGTGGGATCAGGATGAAGAAGACGACAGCGGCGGAGATGCCGACGCCGAGTCGGACGAATCCGATGAGTCCGACGACACATGGGGCCAGACCGAACAGCAGGAGCATCAGGGGGTGCTCGACGCGAACGGACAGCTGACGGTTACCGTGCCGACCGTGACTGACAGCAAGCACATGGATCAGGACTATCGCATCGAGGCGCGTGTCACCGACGCAGCAGACCGTGAGGTCGCGGGCCACGCAACGGTATTGGCCACCTATGGATCGTTCCGCGTGAGCGTAGAACCCACAAACTATGTGATCCAGGCCGGGCAACCCGCTCACATCAAAGTCACTGCGCAAGATTACGATTCCAAGCCGGTGCAGACGCAGGTGCACGTCGACGCCACGTTGGAAAAGTGGGACTCGGTGACTCACCAGCGTTCGGAGACGACGGTGGCAAGCAAAGACGCCACCACCGCCGCCGACGGGACTGTGCTCGTCGATCTGCCAATCAATGGTAGCGGCGACTTCGAAATCAAAGCGACCGCGCGAACACCGGAGAACCGTACCGTCGAGGGCTATACCTATGTCTGGGCCTGGACCGGCGCAGGCGCCTGGTACCAGCCCAATGCGCATGCCCAGATTATTGCCGACAAAAAAACCTACCGCTTGGGCGACACCGCGCATCTGCTGCTCGTGACCGGGCTCGACGAGTCATGGGCGGTGGTCACCACCGAAGGCGATAGCGTGCAATCGCGGCAGCTCATCCACTTGACTGGCGCAAGCCAGGGATTTGACGTGCCGATTACGCAGCAGGCTCAGCCGAACCTGGTTGTGACTGCAGTGATTGTCCACAACGATCAGCTGATGACAGCGCAAAAGAGCCTGAAAGTGCCGCTGGTAGAGCGCACGCTGACCATTACAGCCACGCCCGGCAAGACCCTATACGAACCCCAGGAAAAAGCCAGCTACGATGTGTTCGCCGTCGACTCTGCAGGCAAGCCGGTACAGGCCGACGTGAGCTTCGGCGTGGTGGATGAAGCGCTCTATTCCGTGCGGCCCGACACAACGCGGGACATCGTTGCCTCGTTTTACCCGAACCGTTACGTCTATCTGCAGCCGCAAACTTCGTTTGATTTTTACTTCTCCGGCCAGGCAGGCACCAAAAGCCCGCTGCTCGCCGGCCTGGCCAACGGCTTGTACCATCCCCGCCTTGCGCAGGTGAAACCAGGCTCCGACCTCGTCGTGCCCAAGGTGCGCAAGGCCTTCCCGGACACGGCTTATTGGAATCCCGATGTGCGCACCGGCGCCGACGGCCACGCCCGCGTCGAATTCAACTTTCCTGATGCGCTGACCACCTGGCGCACCACAATTCGCGCCATGGCCGACGACAGTAAAGCGGGGAGCGTGGTCACGCGTGTGCTGGTGCGCAAGAACCTTATCGTGCGCTTGGCCGCACCTCGCTTTTTCCGCCAGGGCGATGAGACCGTTCTGCGCGTGATCGCACATAACTACCTGGCAACGGCAAAAGATGTTACCTTCGCGCTCGACGTAAGCGGAGTGGATGTGATGACCGGCCAGACGCAAAAGATCAATGTCCCCGCCAAAGGCGAGGGCTATGTAGATTGGCGTGTCAAGGCGCGCGTGACCGGCAACGCGGTGCTTACTGCGAAAGCGCTGACGAACGAGGAGTCCGACGCGCTCCAGCAAACCCTGCCGATTCTGCCCTTCGGCGTCAAACAGCGGGCTGCCGGAGCGGGTGTGATCTTCTCGGGCGCAAGCCAGAACCAGTGGCCATTCAGTTATCCGGCCGGGTCTGACACCAGTTCGCACAGCCTTACCATCACCGTCGCACCCTCGGTCGCCGGCACAGTATTCGACGCGCTCGATTACCTCACCAGCTATCCCTGGGGCTGCACGGAGCAGACCATGTCGAGCTTCCTGCCCGACGTGATTGTGGCCCAGGCGCTCGACAAACTGCATCTCAAGTCGCCCATCGACCGCAAGACGCTGAACGACATGGTGGCCGCCGGCCTGGAGCGCCTCGCAAGCTTCCAGCACGACGATGGTGGCTGGGGATGGTGGCAAGATGATCCGAGCCTCGTCTTCATGACCGCATACGTGGTCAGCGGATTCGGCCAAGCCCAGGATGCCGGTTACGCCATCGATCCGGCTCGGCTCAACAACGCGCGCAATTGGCTGCTCTCAACGCTCAACGCGCATCCCGACATGATTCCCGACCTGCGTGCCTATGCGGTCTATGCTCTGGCTACTACAGGCGGCGCGCCGCAGGACGCTCTGGCCAAGACGTGGGACAGTCGCGACAACCTGAGCGACGAGGGACTGGCCCTGGCTGGACTAGCCCTCGACGCAGCCGGCGATAAGAGGGCGCACGATGCCGCTGAGCTTCTGGAAAAGAAGGCGCACGTGACCGATTCTGAAGCGAACTGGCAAGGCACCTACGACGGCATGATGGATTTCTGGGACGACACATCGCCTGAGACAACGGCTTTCGCACTGAAATTGTTGATCCGCCAGGATCGCTCCAGCGGCCTGATGCCCAAAGCCGCGCGCTGGCTCGCGGAACATCGCGATGGCGACTACTGGTTCTCCACCAAGCAGACGTCGATGGTGATTCAAGGCCTGACAGATTATGTGGCTGTGAGCGGAGAACTCGCCAACAGCTCCGACGTCGAGGTGTTGGTCAACGGCATGAGCGCCGGCAAACGCCACTTCGGCCCCGATGACGCTTTCGCCGCGCCCTGGCAGATCAAAGTTCCCGCGGCGCAGGCCGCGAATGGCGGTCAGGTAACCATCCGCAAGAGCGGCAATGGCATCACTTACTGGTCGGCCGAAAGCGCCTGGTACTCGGCAGACCGCAAGTCATTCCAGCAGGGCCAACTCGCGCTCAACATCACGCGCGACTACTACCTGCTGCAAAAGCGGCAAGACAAACCCACCGATCCCATCACCTACGATCTGGTTCCTCTCAAAGGACCAGTGCACATCGGAGACATCGTGGCCGTCAAGCTGGCACTCAGCGGGACAAGCTGGAAGTACCTGCTCGCTGAGGATCCGATTCCTGCCGGCTCGGAGTTCCTGTCGGATCCCAACCTCTACACGCTCAATAGCAAACCTGACTGGTGGGCCGATTGGTTTACGCGCAAGGAATTCCACGATGACCGCGCGGCGTTTTTCAACACCAATTTCGGAGCGCGGGTCAGCTATGTTTACCTGCTCAAAGTCGACAATCCCGGCAAATTCCAGATCAGCCCGGCGCAGGCTGGGCCCATGTACCAATCGAGCGTTATGACGACGACCGATCCTGCGATGCTGGAGGTGCAGCCGTGAAGAAATACAAGGGGTCGGGAAACGCGGGTAGGCACTCAGTGAACGAGGTGCGCCTATGAACTATTTCAACGAAGCTCTTCGCCGCATTGGGCATGCCAGGGGCTGGGTCGCGGCCCAGTTCTGGGCGACGCTGCTGATTGTGCTGGCAGGGGTGGGGTGGACGCGCCTGCCGGACAGATACGCCTGGCAAGTCGGGCTCTCGCTGCTCATCCCAGTGTTCCTGCTTGCGCTGGCCATCGTGCTCGAAGCCGGAACCATGCGCAAGCTCCTTAATCAGGAAGAAGGACGAGTTTCACTGCCCATGGGCGCGGTCACCTTAGCCGTTTGGGCCGTGGTTGTATGGCTCGCCTGGTGGTTTCTCAATTGGTGCGACGACCAGACCGGCCTCTGGGCCGGCTATCTGAACTCGCGTTTCGGGGCCAGCGAGCGGGCCACCGTGTTTACCTACCAGCATCTTCAATCCTGGCTGACGTTGCTGATTTGGGTTTTTCGCTGGATTGCGGTGCCGGCGAAAGTAATTCCGCACGCCGTAGCATCGGCGCAGTGGGGCTGGCGGCCGCCCTGGCGCCGCGTCTTCCGCCTTTTGCTCAACTGGCGTTGGTGGATCGCCGCGGTGATCGCGGCCCAGGCCGGAGTTGCGCTCCCAAGCCATTTCTTTTCGGCAGTCCCACACGGAGCGGTTACGCATCAGGTCTGGGCTGTCATCTTCAAACTGGCTGGCGCCTACCTGCTGGGTGTTGTCTGTTGGGTTCTGCTGCTCGCGTGGGCTGCGGTTCTTCTTGAGCGCCGCGCGCCCACCGCGAATCAGCCGGGAGACGATTCGCTCGTGCCCGTTCCGGTTCGTTCAGGCCCGCTCGGCGAGGATTCTGTTCGCCTACCGTCGCCCGAGAGTGGCGGCGACGCCGGTGGGAACGCCTGAATGCAACCACTCGATCACCTGCGGGCGCCCGTAGCGCGCGAGCAGTTGCGCTGCATACCACTCCGCGGCGCGATGCGCACTTTCCGACTCCCGTTCGGTCGCGGCGTGCGCCAACGCTTCGTCCGCAACGCCGGGCGTCACCGGCGGCGCCATCGCCGCTCGGTCTGCGGATGCTGAGTGCGCTCCGCCGTTATCCTCGCTCCAAACCTCGACCAGTCCCTCCCGCAGCCACAGCGGCGTGCGCGGTCCCGCCTGCTGTTCCACAAGCGCGTGGAGAAATTCGTGGCGCATCGTCGACGAGAGAATCCGGCGTGCCGCCAAAGTGCGCAGTGGCTGTGTTTCAATCCATTCGCCCTCGGTGAACGCAGCCACCCAACCGGGAGCAAGAGTAGCATCGCGAAAGGCCGGCGTGGTTCGGAACGCGCGCACGGTAAATGCTGATGCCGCGTTGAGCCCCGAACGCCCCGCAGCCTCAGCCCGCGCACGATTCAATTCATTCAGGTATGCGGCGTCATCTGCTTCGAGCGATTCGAGAACCAGCCCATCACCCGAAAATGTCTTCCACTCGCACCCGGTCGTCTCGTCGGCCGTCCGCGCTCCCGGAAAGTACTGATCGAGAATCTGCTTTGCAGAGCGCGCCTGCTGCGCCATCGCGGCTGCGCCTTTCTGGCACAGGCCCACGCCATGTCCCCACCCGCGTCCATGGAATTCGAACCGGTCGCCCTGACGGCTGACTTCGAACCAGGTACTCGGAATCCGGTTCCATCCCAACGACTCGCCCACCGCCAGGCGGAACTCTTCGGCGGAAATCTCCGCGCCATCCAGCTTAAGCGCCACCGCGCGGCCCGACTCACCCCGCCGTGCCACGGTCAAATTCTGCCAGCCAGGTGCGGCAAGGTTATGTGCGGCCAGAGCGGTAGCCAACTCGGCGCGCGAGATCTCGGACGCCCACTCACTGCCGCCCTCCGCGGTGCAGAATCGATCGGCCTGCGAAGCTAGGTAGGGAACCGGCTTTGCACGAGGCCAAATTTCGCCGGGCGAAGCTGTACGCCCTCCACAATCCTTGCCGAAATAGGCCAGAGCTCGTTGGCCGTGGAACCACAGCGTCTCGCCGGCGGTGGCCAAAGTTGCTGCGTGTGCGGCAGCGCCACGCTTGCCCTTACTGCCCCAGTGCAAAAGCTGGCAGTGCGTCGAATCGCAAAGATCGTAGCTCGAATGCCCGTGCGCTTCGTGTAAGGCAAAGCTCCTTACCACGATCGCCAAGGCCCGCAACGATTCCGCACTGTCTGCGGCGCCGCTCTCGCTCGCCACCACCTGCTCCACATAGCTTTCAACAGGCAGCGTCACCGCGATGACCAGGACGCCTCCGTGGGCCGTGATCGTCACAGGGTTGAGCACTGTTACGCTCTCGCCATGCGCCGCGAGTGTCACCGCGCCGGCAAGCCACACACCATCCAAGCGCTCAGTTTTGCCCGCCACCGTCAGAGCGATGGCATCGCCTTCTGCTCGAATGCCGATCTGGGTCTCGAGCGCTCGATCGTTGCATCGCTCGCAGTTGCGCAGCAGCGCACGATTTTCAGCGGAAGCAGGCGTTAGCTCAACCTCCCGGTCATGCCACAGGGTCCACATGCCAACGCGGAGCGTGCTTCGCGCCTCGGTCGAGTTTTCGTTTGTCGCCGCCGCCGAAGCCACCGCCGGCATGGTGGCCGGCTCGATGCCGATGCACACAACAGCAACGGCCAGCATCAGGCTGAGGAGCAAGCGGGCAGCACGTGCATGTTTCACGGTCGCTCCAAAGGCGCGTGCGACAGAATCTCGCCCGCCACATGCGCTGCATCCGTGCCCCTCGCGGCAGGAAGGTATACCGCGAGCACCACGCTTGGCCTTTGCGCAGGAACCAATCCCACGAACCAGCCGTGCGATCGGCCCGATGCCTCGCTCTCTGCTGTTCCCGTCTTACCCATGACCGGAGTTCCACCCAGGCTTGCCTGTCCAGCCATGCCGAAACTCGCCGAGTCCTCGAGTCCGGCGCGCACCATCCGCGTTGCTTCGGAGTCGTGGTGCGCGGCCAGTTCAAGCGCCAGCCAGCGATAGGCTACAGCCAGCTCCAAAGGCGTCACGCGCACGCCTTCCACGCCCAACAGCGCCAGCTGCTCATCGTCGGCCGACTGGGGCTCGCGAAACTCAGCTACAGCTTCGTTGCGCGCAAGACCGGTAGCAGCCAACAATCCAGTAGGCCGCAACAGGCTGCCCAATTCACCCGGCCGCAGCGTGCGCGCCACCGCCGCGAAATACGAGTTGCACGACCATGTGAGCGCTTGGCGCGCATCGAAGGGCGGCGCAGGCGGATGCGAGCATGCCAGCCGGTGACCCGCGACAACCAGTTGCCGGTTGCAGGCGACGCGGCGCGCGGGATTCCACTCGCCGGCGCTCACCATTCCGTACAGCACCAGCGGCTTCAGCGTCGATCCCGGTGCAGCCAGCGTATGCGCGGCATCACCCAATCGGTGCCCCGCCAAAACACTTCCGCTGGCAATATCGAGCACGACAATGCGAGCCTCGGGCGAATGGACGGCCCCGCTGCGGACGGCGTCCGGCCAGGTCTGGCTTGACAGCCGGGACGGCAAACCCAGGAGTCCCATCGCACCCACACTCGCGATCATCCAGTGAATTCGGTGCACAGGAAAAGTATGACCTATTCGTGCGCAGAATCATCCCGCATGATCGGTGTGTCCCGTCCTCGCCTCGCACCGGACGGGCAGATTTGAACTTGAGCCGTCTTGCGGGCGTCTGAGCCCGCAGGCGAAATCCTGAGCGCAGCGAAGGATCTCGGCCCCCTCGCACTCCTCGGAGGCGATTCTCGCGCTCCGCGCTGACGCGCTTCGCAGGTTGGCGCCGCTTCGCGGGTCGGCCAGAAACAGAAATGCGGCCGTCAGGCCGCGTCTGCTGCATGCAATGCAATGGTCGGGACGGGCAGATTTGAACTGCCGACCCCTCGCACCCCAAGCGAGTGCTCTACCAGGCTGAGCCACGTCCCGACATAACGCAGCCGGTTCGCCGCAGCAAACCGGCCTCTGGGGTCAATGCCAGTTTACACCGCCGTCACGCTAAGCCCGATGCGTGCATCGCGAACCAATCCCGAAACATCATTTTCTCTGGCTCCGGTCATTCGCGAGGTCTGGGAAGACAAGGCGCAACCCGCGGAGGCCAGCCACACGTCAGCGATTCTACCGGCCATCTGCTTTTTCTTCCGGCTTTCTGGCCAACCAGATTCTGAACATCTCGACGATGCTTAAATACGTTCGCCCTTTGCACGACCGGCAGCGGAACGGCAGCTTCAGCAGCAGCACGCTGGGCAAATCGCTTCGACGCACACCCGAGGTTTGCAGATCGGTCGAGCCGCAATGGATGCATCCGTTCATTCGGTTCCGCGAGCCTCCAGCGTGCAATTGGATGATAAGATGCCCTAAACCGCGCGGGCGGGCAAGGTGAAGAGGAAATATTTAGACCGGTCTTTGACCATTGTAGCCCGGCGAGTCCTGCATTCTCCGCGGGAAGGATCGGGTGGTGCCCAGCCCGGCTCAACCGGCCGAAGCCTAGTCGCTGCTTTGATCTTGCCTATTGCGCCAGCACCTCCCGCAACCGATCGACGATCTCATCGGCGATGGCCAACGACGCGGTTGCCGCGGGGCTGGGAGCGTTCAGTACGTGCAGGGCACCCAGATCAAATATAGCGGCAAGGTGCGCCGGAATTCTAAGCCTCAGTTGGCACCGCTAATGTGTTGCAGCATGCTCGCGAAACAGGAACGCGCGGATGCGCGTCCCAATCGTAGAGCGAATATCCAAGTTCGGAGAATATCCGCGTTACTTCGTCTGCGTGGAACTTCACCTCGCACAGAACCACCGGTCTCGCAGACGCGATCACGCGCAGCCCGCCGCGAAGAACGTCCAGCTCTGCCCCTTCGACGTCGATCTTCACGACCTCGGGCGCCGCGCTCTGCTCTAACAGCCAATCAGGTGTGATCGAGACGACGTGCTGGACACAGCGGATCCCCCCTGTCTGCAACGAGCCTGTTGTCCCCGACAGGAAATTCGAGGCGCGTCCGCGGCGCGCGATATTGAACTCTTTGAGGCTGATCGAATCCGACGCTGCGGCCGGAACGACGCAAATGCGCGCAGAAGTAGCCGGCTGCAGGGCGGCCGATTGCTCGAGCAGTCCTGCCAGCCATATGTCAGCCTCTACCGCGATAACCCAGCCTGATTGTCCCGCGCGCTGCGCAGCGGCGACAGAAAACAGGCCAACGTTGGCGCCGATATCCCATACAACGCTACCCGGCCTCACAAACTCGCGGGCAAAATCGAACAAATCCGACTCGATTTTCGCCTTCCAAAACCGCAGGCTGGCGTCGGGCGAGACCAGCAGCGGACAGGCCCCCAGGTCGGCTGGGAGATGCCTTTTCAGCACACGGCGCCTGCTGAATCGCTCTATCAGATCGCGGCCAAATCCAAGGTTCACAGAAAATCAACTCTCCTTTTCAACGAATCCCGGCCCGGGCATCCATCCCGTCGCAATTTGGCCTGTTACTGATCATTGTCTCTCAACCGCGTTTCGATCAGCGTGGGCTCGGAGGGAGGTGAGACGCCCACGGACACAAAGGCGCGACCCCCTCAACATCGGTTTACCCCGCCAGCGCCTCCCGCAACCGATCAACAATCTCATCGGCGATGGCCAGCGAGGCGGTCGCGGCTGGGCTGGGCGCGTTAAGCACATGGAGCGCGCCCTCCTGCTCCGCAAACAGAAAGTCATCCAGCAGATTGCCGGCTGGCGAAAGCGCCTGCGCTCGCACCCCGCACCCTCCCTCAATCAAGTCTTCCATCTGCACCTCCGGCACCAGCCGTTGCAGCGACCGGCAGAAGACCTTCTTGCTATATCGATGCTTCAGCTCCTCCCAGCACATGGCGCGATGCCGCAGCAGGAACTTCCAGAATCCCGGGAAGGTGAGCGACTCCACCGTGTCGCGCAACGAAAAGTCGGAGTTCCGGTATCCCTCGCGAGCTAATGCCATCGACGCGTTTGGCCCGCATTCCACCCCGCCGCGGATGAGCCGCATGAAATGCACTCCAAGGAAGGGAAACGCTGGGTTGGGCACCGGATAAATCAGGTTTTTTACCAGATATTGCCGCTCTGGCTTCAGCAGGTAGAATTCGCCGCGAAACGGCACGATCTTGGTTTTGTCGCGCACGCCCCCCAGGCGGCCCACACGATCGCTTTGCAGCCCCGCGCAGTTGATCAGGAAATCCGCCTCGAAATCGCCGTTCCTCGTGTCGATCGCCCAGGTTGTTTTCCTTTCGAGACGAGTCACCTCCGCCGAAAGTCGAATCTCGCCGCCGCGAGCCTGGATCTCACGCGCCATCGCTTCTGCTACTGCCCTGTAATCGGTGATTCCCTCCTGGGGAACGCGGATTGCAGCCAATCCCGCAGCGTGCGGCTCGTACTCGCGAATCTGCTCGGCGCTGAGCAGTTGCAAGCCCTCGAGCCCGTTCGCTGTTCCTCGCTCGAGCAGCGCGTGCAGCCGCGGAACCTCCTCGGGCTTGGTGGCAATGACCGTCTTGCCGCATAGGTCGTAGGGCACGCCGTGCTGCTCACAAAAGGCCGCCATGCGGCGGACTCCTGAAACGGCCATGCGCGCGCGCGCCGAGCCGGGCCGGTAATAAAGGCCGCAGTGCATGACTCCGCTGTTATGCCCGGTCTGGTGCCGGCCGGGACCGGCTTCCTTCTCGAGCACCAAAACTTGAACAGATGGATGGCGGAGCAGAATCTCGTGAGCTGTGGCCAGCCCCACGATTCCACCGCCAATGATGGCGACTTTCACGGGCATCCTTTCGCGCAACCGGGAGGGCGCAGGCCGCGTCGCCCTCGTCGTTTTCCAGGGAAGAATGAGTGTAGCGCAGGCGGCGAGGTCGGCGTTGCTGCATATGCCGGCAAGCGCGTTGGCATGGTGCAGTCCGCACCGGTTTAGGGCTCGGCCTTCATGTCCTGGCAAGCAGGCTTGTCCCCGGCTTCGCACGCCTTGTGAAAGAAGCCCAGCGCTGCCTGCTCATCCAACGGAACTCCCAGCCCGTTTCTGTAAAGCAGGCCAACATCCCGGCAGCCTGTCGGTTCGCCGCCGGCGCAGGCCTTGCGGAAAAAGTCGGCAGCCTGCACCGCATCGATGGCCGCGCCCCAGCCGTTTTGGTAAGCGAATCCTAGCCAGACGCAGCCCGCCATAATGCCGCCATCGCAAACCTTGCGTTCCAGGCTGATCGCCTGGGTGTCGTCCGGCGTCACGCCCAAATCAGGATCGCCGAAGTGATAACGCATTCCCAGTGCCATACAGCTGTGCATCTCGCCGCCGTCGCAGGCCTTGTTCGCGAGCGCGAAGCCTCCGGTGAAATCCCGCGTTGTGCCCAACCCGTTCAGTGTCATGTAACCCAGAGCCGCGCAACCCTTGATGTCGCCGCCATCGCAGGCCTTGCGGTATACGTCGACCAATTCGGTATAGCTCTTGGCGCCGCCGAGGCCCTCGCTGTCCATGAAGTCGATCCAGACGACGCCAACGCAGCCTCTCGGATCGTGAGCGTCACAGGCCCGGCGATCGACCGCAATAGCCTGGGCTTCATCTCGTGCCGTTCCCTTCCCCTGGTAATAGGAGAACGCCAGGTTGGTGCAGGCATACGCCAGGCCGCCGTCGCAGGCCTTGCGCAACAGGTTGTAGACCTGGGTATCGTCCTTGTCTACGCCTTCGCCTCGGTCATACATGATGGCCAGGGAGTTGCAGCTCCACATATGGCCTGCATCGCAGTTTTTGCGGTAAAGGGTCGCTGCCTGGGCCTGGTCCTTGGCGATGCCGGACCCTTCGAGATAGGCAAATGCGACGTCGGAGCAACCATCCCAGTCCCCGCCGTCGCATGCCTTTTTGTAGAGGTTGAATGCCTTCGCTTCGTCCTTGGGCACGCCTTGTCCATTCGCTGTCAGGTAGCCCAGGCCGGTGCATGCAGCACCGGAGCCACCGTCGCAAGCTTTCCCAAACAGGCTGGCTGCCTGCGCCCCGTCCTTCGTCACTCCCTGCCCGTTCTGATACATCGTGCCGAGATGGAGGCACCCTGCCATGTCGCCGCCGTCGCATGCCTTTTGAAACAGGCCGATTGCCGCAGGCTCGTTCTTCGCTGTGCCCCGGCCACTATTCAGCATCAGACCCAGACCCACACAGCCCTGCAAGTTGCCCAGCCGGCACGACGTGCGGTACATGTGCAGGCCTTCCGAATCGTCGTGCGCCACACCTTGCCCATACACGTACATCGTGCCGGCGTTGTTGCAGCCGATCGGCTGGTTCGCGTCGCACGATCGGCGATAGAGCCTAAGCGCCTCGGTGAGATTCCTCGTCACTCCCTGCCCGTTGTAGTACATCCGCCCCAGGTTGTTGCAGCCCACGTCGCCCGTCGCGCTGGCGTCGCACGCCTTGCGGAAAAATTCGGCCGCCTGCGCCATATCCTGCGGCTCGCCCACGCCATTCAGATATGCAAGACCCAGTTGGTTGCAACCCATCGCCGATCCATCGGCGCACGCTTTGCCGTAAAGCTTCATCGCCTGGTCCAGGTCTTTCCCCACCCCCGCGCCGTTTTCATAGTCCCATGCCTCCTCAGCGCAGCCGTCCACCCACCCGCTGTCGCAGGATTTCTTGAAGAAGCTCACGGCGCGAACCGGGTCTTTGCCCACGCTGTCGCCCGATGCGTACATGAAGCCGAGTTTGTAGCATCCTTGCGAGATGTTCGCATCGCAGGTTTTCTGCCACAGATTCAACGCCTGTCCGTCGTCTTTCGTAACTCCATGGCCGCCGTAGTAGATTCTCCCCAGCCCGTAGCAGCCGTTCATCTCCCCGCCGTCGCAGGCCTTGGTGAAAAGCTCCTTCGCCTTCGCGTAGTCCCGCACCACGCCGTGTCCCGCCAGAAAGGCGTTGGCCATAAAGTCACAGCCAATCAGGTTTCCCTTTCCGCACGCGTCCTGGTAGAGCTTCACGGCGCTCTCAGCATCCGGCTGAATCGTCTCGCCCGTCTGGTAGATGTTGCCCAGCTGCACACAGGAATCCGTGACCTTCGCGTCGCACGCCTTGCGCGCCAGGTTTGCCGCCAGCACCAGGTCCACGCCGCCGCCCAGCCCGGTGCGAAAGCTCCTTGCGGCCTGGTCGCATCCCCAGTTGTCGCCGTGGTCGCAGTACTTCATCGCCGCACTCCGCCCCGCTACAAAGTTCTTCAGCGGGTCGTCATCCTGCCAGTAAAGCCGTCCTTGTTTCTTCAGCCTGTCGATCTCGATGCCTTCCAAGGCAGTCAAAGAAGCGGCCAGTTCGGCGCTGCTTTCCGCCGGTTGCGCGCCCGAGCCGAGGTGAATCACAAGCTGCCCGCCTTCATCGTTGTTGAACGGTTGATACTCGGGCGTCTGTTTCGATCCCTCTGCCTTCGTAACTTCGTGCTGAATGAAATCACCCAGCACATTTGCAGTCACCGATCCTTCGCGATGCATGTCGGCCTTCCCCGACTTGAGCCCCTCGATCATCGTCCCGGTAAACAGCGAGTGATTGGGGACGGGCCCGCCGTCGGCAGCCAACTGGTCGCCCCGCGCGCTCACAATCACCGTGCGGCCCACGTTTCTCAGCATCTCCCGCTCCAGGGCCGTATCCTCGCCGCGTGTCGTCGCAGAGAACTTCTTGCTCAGCGCCAGGCCGCTGTTGCAGGCGTCCAGGATCACCAGGATGTGCTCGGCCGGCAGCTTGCCGATGTCGGCCAGCAGTTCATCGACCGGCAGGTAGCTGTCCCAGTCCTTTTCTTCTGGTGCTTGACCGTCGAAAGGCACAATGTACCCGTCTGATACCGGCTGGTCGCCCACCTTGTAAAAATTCGTCGTGCCATGGCCGGCGAAAAAGAAGACCAGCGAATCCTCTGGTTTGAGGTGGTTCTTCAGGTCGGTGCGAACCAGGTGATTGATGGCTGCGCCGGTCGCGGCATCGTCGATCAGCTGCTGCGGCCACAATTCAAATTGGAAATTGTCGTGCAGCAGCTGGGAAAATTCCTTGGCGTCGCTCACCGCCGTATTCAGCATTTTCCAATGCGGATAGCTGTTGATGCCAATGGCCACGACATATTGTGTGCCGTGCTTTACTTCCGGCTGTTCGGCTTCCTGTTGGAAGCCACGCTGCACGCCTGCTGGTGCCGCGTCCTGCTGTCCGACTGCGTTTGCTGCCGCGTCATGCTGTGCGACTGCGGTTGCTGCCGCAACCAGCAGGAGCAAAGTGCCCGCAGCTTTCCACGAAAGCATCATCGGAGAACTCCGGCAAACATTGGGGGGACCGGGGAGTCGAGTGGCATCAGGCTATCACAATTCCGCGCGCGATCTGGGGCGCCCCATCCAGGTTTCGCCAGCGTGGGGACATGCTTGCGGCACTTCCGCCTGCCATCGTTTACCCTTATCTCTTTGGACGAACAGGAACGAATCCATGGCCAACTCCGTCATCAAATTCGGCACCGATGGCTGGCGCGGCGTCATCGCCGATGACTTCACCTTTGCCAACGTGCGCATAGCCGCCCAGGCCGTAGCCGCCTATGTCCACTCCCGCAAAGGGTCCGTCGATCAAGATCCTGCCCGCGGCCTATGCATCGCCTACGACACACGCTTTGGCTCCAAATCCTTTGCCAGGGCCTGCGCTGAAGTGGTTGCTGCCACAGGCATTCCTGTCCAGCTTGCACACGCGGTCACACCCACGCCCGCCCTCAGCTTTGGCGTCCGCGAGCGCGGCGCCGCCGGCGGCATCATGATCACCTCGTCGCACAATCCCGCGCAATGGAACGGAGTGAAGTACAAGGGCTGGTACGGGGGCTCGGGAAAGCCCAGCATGATCTCGGCCATCGAGTCCTGCCTGGGCAAGCCCGTCCCGCGCGCAGCGCAACCCGCGCCCATTACAGAAGTCGACTTTCTGCCGCCCTATCTCAAGGCCATCGAAAGCTTCGCAGATCTCGACCTGATCGCTCGCAGCGGCATGAAGTTCTGCATCGATTCGATGTACGGCGCCGGGGGCACCATTCTCTCCGACATCTTCAACCGCATTGGTGTCGACAACGTCGCCATCCGCTTCAATCCCGACCCGCTATTCCCCGGCATCAACCCCGAGCCCATCGAGCCGAACATCCGCGAGCTTGAGGAAGCCGTCGTCGCCAACCACTGCGATGCCGGGCTCTGCACCGATGGCGACGCCGACCGCATCGGCGCCAGCGACGAGCACGGCAACTTCGTCGACCCGCACAAGATCTATTCCGTGCTGCTCGAATGGGTGCTCAAGCGCAAAGGCTGGCCCGGCGCCGTCACCCGCGCCTTTAACACCACCAAAATGCTCGATCGCATCGCGAAAAAATATGGCCGCGAACTCATCGAGCATGGCATCGGCTTCAAGTATGTCGTCGATCTCATGCTCGAGCGCGAGATCGTGATGGGCGGTGAGGAATCCGGCGGCATCGGCTTTCAGCGTCACCTGCCCGAGCGCGACGGCCTGCTCAACTGCCTCTTGCTTGCCAACGTCATGGCCGAAGAAGGCAAGACGCTGGGCCAGCTCGTCGCCAATCTGCAGGCCGAGTACGGCGAGCACCAATATGGCCGCATCGATCTCCACATTTCTGATGACTTGAAGAACGCTGCGATCGCGCGCGCCAAATCACGGCCAGCCGGCGACACGATCTTCGCCGGAATGCCCATCCTGCGCACGGAAACGCTCGACGGCGTCAAGCTCTATCTTGACAATCCCGAAGCGAAGACCAAACCCAACGCCGCCGAAACCTGGCTGCTGCTGCGCGCCAGCGGCACCGAGCCGCTGATGCGTATCTACACCGAGTCGTGCTCCAAAGAATCGGTGACGAAGCTGCTGGAATCGGCACGCAAGTTTGCGCTCGGCAATTAGTATTCAGACAAGGGAACCGCGAATGTTCGTTCACATCTTCGGATTTCGCTGGAAACCGGAAGCCACCGACGCTGACAAACTCCGCGCCAAACGGGAGATTCTGGCCTTTCGCAATGTTATCCCCGGACTGATTGAGTCGCATGTGGGCGCCAATCTCTCGCCGCGCGGCCAGGGCTATACCTTTGCCGGCATGATGAAGTTCACCAGCAAGGCAGCTTGCGACGCCTACACGACCCATCCTGCGCACGCGGCGCTGCTCGAGTGGCTCGTGCCTCTCATCGATCCCCTCGAGCTCGACTTCGAAGCGTAGGTGATTCGTCGGAACTCAAGCAGGACCTGACTCAACAGAAGCGTCCGCGCATCGAATGCAACGGCCGCACCGGCTCACTGAATCACCGCCACCTTTGCCCGCTTCCCCAGCCGCACCAACAGCCGCGCCGGCAGCGTCACCGGAATCAGCAGGCTCTCTACTACCTCGCCATCCACGCGCACCGCCTTCTCGCCAATCTTGCGGTTCGCCTCGGCGCCGCTCGCGGCCAGTCCCATCGCCACCAGCAGCTTCGGCAGCCGGATCTGCTTCGACCCCTCCGGTCCCGCCACATCGGCAAACGCAACGGTCACTTCCTCGAGATCCTCGGCCGTCTCCTTCTGCTGAAACATCCGCGCCCAGTTCTCGTCGGCACTCTCGGCCGCAGCCACGCCATGGAAACCAGCCACAATCGTTCGTGCGAGCCGCTTCTTCGCTTCCATCGGATGCAGCTTGCCGGCCGCGACGTCCGCGCGCATTGCCTCGATCTCCGAGCCTCGGAGATCGGTAAGCAAGAGAAAATATTTCCACATCAGCTCGTCCGAGATGCTCATCAGCTTGCCGTACATCTCGCTGGCCGGCTCGTTGATGCCGATCGCATTCCCCAGCGACTTCGACATCTTCTGCACACCGTCCAGTCCCTCGAGAATCGGCGTCATCAGCACGATCTGCGGCTTCTGCCCGTAGTCACGCTGCAGCTCCCTGCCCATCAGGAGATTGAATTTCTGGTCCGTGCCGCCGAGCTCGACATCGCTGTTCAACGCGACCGAATCGTAACCCTGCGCGAGCGGATACAGAAGCTCATGGAGGCTGATGTCCTGCTCCGCGCGGAAGCGGGTGAGAAATTCCTTGCGGTCGAGCATCTGCGAGAGCGTGACCTTTGCGGACAGGCCGATCATGCCGGCATAGCCCAGCTTATCCAGCCACTCGCTGTTGTAGCGCACCTCGGTTTTCTCCGCGTCGAGGATGCGGAACACCTGTTGCTTGTAGGTCTCGGCGTTCTTGTCAATCTCCGCCCGCGTGAGCGGTTTGCGCGTCACGTTGCGGCCCGTCGGGTCGCCGATCAGCGCGGTCGAGTCGCCGATGAGAAAAATTACCGTGTGGCCGAGCTGCTGAAAGTGGCGTAGCTTGCGCATCAGCACGGTGTGGCCAAGGTGCAGGTCGGGCGCCGTCGGGTCGAACCCGGCCTTCACGCGCAGCGGCCGGCCCGTCTTGCGGCTCTCTTCAAGGCGCTCGCGCAAATCCGCGACACGAATGATCTCCGCCGCGCCCTTCTCGAGCAGATCCATCTGTTCATCTACGGGCAAAAACTGGCTCATCGGTGCTTTCAGTATAAATTCCAGCGCGATTGAGCCAGTAGCTTGCAGCTCGCAACAAATATTAAAAGCGTGAAGCCGGCGACTCAGAGATAGGAGCTACCAGCTGCAGGCTACGGCTATACGCTGATAGCTGATGGCTGATAGCTGCTTTCACAGCATCATTCCCGCCCATTTCGTCGCTTCCCTGAGCCCCCGCTCGGCGCCCTGTTTTTCTTGCTCCAGCTGCTCCGCTCGCGCGCGCAGTCCCGCATTCTCGAACCGCAGCCCCTGGTTTTCGCTCAGCAATTCGGCCACCAGCAGCTGCAGGCCTGCGCGCTCCGCGACATCCGCTGCGGGCTCCCCTGCCGCGCGCCGGTACCGCTCTTCATCCTTCGTCGTTTGCGATTTCTGTGTTGTCAACATGCTTCCTTTACCTCGTCGCCCGATCTCTCCCACTCTGCCGGCCAGGTGCCCATCCAAGCTTTGCTTGGGTGGGGGCGGGGCTCAGTTTCCGCACAGACTCCGATCCCGCTCAGCCAGCTCCTCCGCTACCTTTTCACGCCTCGTCAATCGTTCGCGCCGCCGCGTCCAGAGCCTCGGCAATCTTCTTCACCTGTTCCGAGCTCAAATCGCCGCGCCCGGCGCGCATCTTCAGCGCGAACTTCAGGTTCATCAGCGCCCGCATAATCTGCGGTGACCGCCCGCGCCCGAACATCTTTTGTGCCTGCTCCATCCGCCCAAAGATCGCCTTCACGGTGGCCGCGTTCGACTTCAGATACTCCTTGCCCTTCTCCGTCGCCGTGTAGAGCTTCTTGTTGCCTTCCGTCGACGAGGTCGCCAGCTCTTCTTCTTCCAGCAGCGTCAGCGTGGGATACACCACCCCCGGGCTCGGCGCATACCCGCCCGACAGCCGCTCCTCGATGGTCTTGATGAGTTCGTAGCCGTAGCTCGGCTTCTCCGCAATCAACTGCAGAATGACGAGTTGCAAATGACCGCCCTCGAAAAACCGCTCGCGCCCACCGCCGCCGAATCCGTGCTCGAAGCTCGCCCAGCGCCCGCCAAATCCGCCGCCGCGCCAGTGCCGATGCCGGCCTTCTCCATGCTCGTGTCCCCGATGTCCTTCTCCACAATGTCCAAACATTTTCGTTTCTCCTCGATACTCTTAGATGTATCGTTCGACTCATACAAGATATATCGTAAGATATATCGAAACCCGGTCGATGTCAAGCAAACTCACCTGGCGCTATCTGTCGCTGTTTTCCGTTCCCGCACCCTGGAGCTGATGCCTGATGGCTAATAGCTAACAGCTGCGTTCACGCTATAATCCGCTCATGCCGCTCCGCACCACGCCCGCCGTTCTCGCCGCCCGCTCCCTCCACGCTGCGGCTCCGGCCGCCTAGCCTCCGCTACACCTCATCCGAAAACAGTTCACAGTGGACAGCGCACAGATGTCGTGCCGCACGTCGATGCGATTGACCGAATTCTTTTTCGTGTCTGCTCGTTCACTCCTTCACTCCTTCACTCATTCACTTCTTCACTCATTCACTATCCAGTGATCGCTGTTCACTGTTCACTGGTTCTACACTGGAGTCATCATGGAAGAGTTTTCCCGCATTCAGCGCCTTCCCGCCTACGTCTTCAACATCACCGGGGAGATGAAGACCGCCGCCCGCCGCCGCGGCGAAGACATCATCGACTTCGGCATGGGCAACCCCGACGGCGCCACGCCCGCCCACATCGTCGACAAGCTCGTCGAAGCGGCCCGCAAGCCGCCCACGCATCGCTACTCCGTCTCGCGCGGCCTGCCCCGCCTGCGCAAGTCCATTTGCGCCTGGTACAAGACCCGCTACGACGTCGACCTCGACCCCGACTCCGAGGCCATCGTCACCATTGGCTCCAAAGAGGGCATCGCCCACCTCTGCCTCGCCATCCTCGACTCGCGCGACACGGTGCTCGTCCCCAACCCCAGCTATCCCATCCACATCTACGGCCCAGTGATCGCCGGCGCGCACGTCATCAGCGTTCCTGTCCACGACCAGGGGCAATTCCTCGCGCAGCTCGAAGACCTCATCCCGCGCATGACCCCGCGTCCCAAGGCGCTGATCGTCAACTTCCCGTCGAACCCGACCACTGAGTGTGTCGAGCTGCCGTTCCTCGCGCGCCTCGTCGCGCTCGCCCGCGAACACGGCTTCTATCTCGTCCAGGACCTCGCCTACGCCGACATCGCCTTCGACGGCTACAAGCCGCCCAGCGTCCTTGAGGTCCCCGGCGCCAAAGACGTGGCCGTCGAGTTCTTTACATTATCCAAGTCGTACAACATGCCCGGCTGGCGCGTTGGATTCATGGTCGGCAACCAGCGCCTCGTGGCCGCCCTGGCCCGGCTCAAGAGCTACTTCGACTACGGCACCTTCACGCCCATCCAGGTCGCGGCCATCGCCGCATTAGAAGGTCCTCAAGAGTGCGTCGCGCAGATTTGCGACAACTACCGCCGCCGCCGCGACGTTTTGGTCGAAGGCCTCAACAAGGCCGGCTGGTCTGTGGCCAAACCCAAGGCCACCATGTTTGTCTGGGCGCAGATTCCGGAGGCCTACCGCGACCTCAAGTCGCTCGAGTTTTCCAAGCTGCTTTTGACCGAAGCCAAAACCGCCGTGTCTCCGGGAATTGGATTTGGGGACCACGGCGACAACCACGTCCGCTTCGCCCTCATCGAGAACGAGGAACGGACGCGCCAAGCGCTGCGCGGGATCAAGCAGATGCTGGCGAAGGGCGTCGTGCCAGCAGTTCTCGCGTAGCGAAAATGCCGCCCGCGGCCCGTTCCTTCAAGTTGTCATCCTGAGCGGAGGCCGTTCTCTTCGCTGGTTGCCCCACCCTTTCCGCGGTGAGACGGCGGAAAGGATGGGGCAACGGGCGTTATCTTGGAGCAGTCCTTAAATTGTTGCGGCCACGGCCCAGCTCCAGCTACGTGCGAGCATAATCTTCCACGAACGGAATTACTGCGGCGGAGCCGTGGTGGTCGTCGTCGATTCCGTCAGATGCGTCATATGATCCGAGCCTGGGACCGTTTTGTCCTTCGTCTTTTGCGTTTCCTTGGTTTCCTTCACCTGATGGTGACGGTTGTACTTCGTTTTGGTTTTGTCGGACTGGGTGGTTCTGGTTAGCGGCCGATCTGAAGTCCGCGTCGTCGTGGTGGTCTGCGTGGTGTCCTGCGCCATGACCGGCAGCGACATTGCAAGTACGACGAGCGATCCGGCGACAACAGCGCATAGCTTCCTGGATTTCATCTAAATTTCTCCTTATGGTGTCCGGAACATGAACCTAATGCCGCACACGGGTTCCGGCCGCGGCGAACTGCTTCCCTTTACGTACCCAGACTCGCTCATCGCCGAGCGCAATGCTGTGCAGATATGCTCATGGCGTGAATCTCGCGACGGTTGGCAAGAACGCGGGAGCCTCGGTGTTCAAGCTTCGCGCGAGTCAAAAATTTATCTAGCCTTCCCAATCCCCGGGTAGTGTCTTAAGCCCGGTCTATTTGGCCCAGGCTGAGCCTCACGGGTCAAGCAATCTCAACAATCCAACATTCCCCAAGGAGGGAAATCATGAAATTCATGGTGGTGTGGAAGATTACCCCCGGCAACTACAAGGCTGCCGTTGAACGGTTCTTGAAGACGGGCGCCCCGCCCCGGCTCCGCTAGGGTGGGGTCGCCGGGTGCCCCACGTCTCGCTTCTGAGACGTGGGATCGCGCGAACCCAACTCACCCCTTGCCACACCCCCGGCACAATCCGCCGCCGCGTTTTTGTGCAGTATTCCGTGTGGCCCGGCAGCCCTGCGCGCAGAACCTTCTCTGAGATGCAGACACCTGGCACCCCGCCCGCCTCGAACCTAACCGCTGTGATCCCGGCCCTTGCCAAAACCTACGTTGCCTACTACCGTGTTCGCCAAGGATTCCAACCATGACGACTCATCTTGGCGTTTCTCGCCGCCAGTTTGTACAAACTGTCGGCGCGGCAACGGCGGGCATCGCCCTCGGCGCCCACCGCGGATTCGGCAGCACCACCGCCAACAAACTTATGCGGCGCGACATGGGCCGCATGCAATTTGAGGCCACCACGCTCGGCCTCGGCGGCCAAGCCTCGCTCCAGTGGACGGCGAGCGACATCGATCCAGTCAAAATTGTCTTGAAAGCGTTCGATTTGGGCATCAATTACTTCGATACCTCGAACGTGTACGGCCCAAGCCAGATGTACTACGGGAAGGCGTTCCGCGAGCTGCATCTGGTACCCGGCCAGCCGGGATACGACGAGCGCCGGCGGCGCGGGATGTTCCTGACCAGCAAGACCATGCTGCGCTGGGCGAAGGGAGGCTGGTCGAAAGAGGGCCTCGTAAACCCGAGCGAAGGCGAGCGGTCGTTTCACGCCATCGACGATCTGAAGCGTACCCTGACGCAGATCTTCGGCGACGGCAAAGGCAGCTACTCCTCCGGCGCTTATCTGGATATGGTTCTTCTGCACAACATCACCTCCGCAGCCGATATGGAGGCGGTCTTTGAAGGTTATGACGAGCCGGACGCGCGCGCAGAAGACATCGGAACGCTGGCGGCCTTGATCGACTATCGCGACGGCACCAATCACACCGGGCTCAATCCCAAAGAGGAGAAGCTGATTCGCCACCTGGGGTTTTCGGGCCATCACTCGCCCCCGGTGATGATCGATATGATTCAGCGCGACGATCGCAACGTATTCGACGGCATGCTGGTGGCTATCAATGCCAACGACCGCCGGCATTTCAACATGCAGAACAACGTGATTCCCGTGGCTGCGGCCAAAGGGCTGGGCATCATTGGTATGAAGGTGTTTGCCGATGGCAACATGTACCGGAAGGAAACTGAGCCAACGCCTCACACCCCTAAACACGTCATTCGCAACGTGGGCAGCCAGGCGCTGCCGAGCCGGCGGCTGGTGGAATATGCGTTGTCGACGAAGGGCGTCGGCACGGTCATCATCGGCACGGGTTACATCTCCGATGACTCCGCGGCCTGCCAGCTTTGCCAAAACCTCTCATCAGCGCAAATTAAGCCCGCGGCGCTGAGCGCCACCGACAGGCTCGACATCGAGAAACTGGCCGGCGTGCCCGATGAAGGCAAAACCAACTACTTCCAACTTCCCAGACAGGAAATGACGCCTCCCCGCGATACCGTGGCCAGGCAGGAAGTGAACGATGGGAAGCGCGTGGTCAGCCTGAAGTGGCAAACGGCCTATGCCGGTGACGAACCGATCTCCCACTACGAGATTTTGCGAGATCACCAGGTGGTGAACCAGGTTGCTCACAAGCCGCAGACCACCAGGAAGCCGTTCGAGTCTGTCGATTCGTTGAACGACAAGACAGCGCACATCTATCAACTCGCGACGGTCGATGCGGCCGGACACAAGGCCATGACCGAGGAAATCCAGATCGCTGCCGTCGCTTAGCGGGCTTGTTCCTTCTTCGATCAGCCGGCCGACAGTTACTCCGGAGCTAAATCGCGCTCACTCGTTTCAGCCGAGCATCGCCGGTTTGTGCGCGGTTCCATCGAAATGTGCGCTGGTTTTGTAGAGTTCATATCTGCCGTTCTGTGCAGCGGCGCGCGTGCGATCGAGGAGATCCGCAACCTGGGTCTGCGACAGCGGTTTGAAGGTGCGCGTGGCCTCGAAGGCCTGGTCGAGAATTTGCGGTGTGTCGATGCCCGTGATTTGCACGGCAATGGGCAGGTTGAGGCAGTAGTGGAGAGCCTCGACGGGCTTGACGGTATTGGAGTCGAGGATGAAGTGGTCGCCGAAGCACTTCATGCCGAGTGGCGCGATGCCCTCGCGCGTAAGCACGGGCAACACTTCGTGAACGAAGCTCCGAAAATGCGCGTCCATCACGTTCAGCGGCATCTGCACGGCGTCGAAGTGGAAGTTCCGGGCGCGCGCCTCGTCGAGCATGCGCAAGTGAACGTAAGGATCTTTGTGGCCAGTGAAGCCGATGAAGCGCACCTTGCCCGCCTTTTGCGCGGCCAGCATCGCTTCCATGGCGCCGCCCTCGGCAAAGATGAGGTCGGGGTCCTCGAGTCGGATGACTTCGTGAAACTGCATCAGGTCGACGCGATCGGTCTGCAAGCGCTGCAGCGATTCATCGATCTGCTGCGCGGCTGAGGAACGGGTGCGTCCATCAATCTTGTCATGAGGAACACGCGATTGCGATAGCCGCCGGCGAGGGCTTTGCCCATGCGGATTTCGCTGACGCCGTCGTTGTAGTCCCAGCAGTTGTCCATAAAGGTGATGCCGCGGTCGATGGCCTGGCGGATCAGCTGGATAGAGTCGGCCTCAGAAATCGACGAGTGACCGATGTGAAAGCCCCCAAGCCCGATGACGGAGACACGCTCACCGGTACGGCCAAGCTGCCGGTAGCCCATGCCGTTGTTCTCAGCCGGAGAGTCGGCGCGCAGGTTTGCGGCGAGCATTTGCTGCGCAGCGATGGATGCAGCGGCGGCCCTAACGAAGGTTCGCCGATCGAATCGGGCGTATGCGGGTTGGTCCATGATTCGCGGTCCTGTTCCGCCGGGGTGACCGGCTCGTCAGATTTGCGATGCAATCGCGCCGCCTGACGGCACAACGGATGCCGGATGCGGATTTCATCGCTGAAAAATGTCGATCGGCTTGGTGAAGTCGGTGACGCGGATGAGGCGAGCTAGCGACGGATAACGGTCTTTCACGGCGAGAAACATCTGATAGGCGACGCGCCGGTAGCTGAAGTGTCCTGCCGGAGCGGAGCGCAGCTCGGAGATGTATTGCGCCTCGGCAAAGTCCATCTTGAAGAGCGCGCGGATGCGCGTCGCCAGCGGGTACAGGTACTTTGCAGACTGCTCAGCCTCTGGAGCTGAGCCCGCAGCGATGGTGGCTGCGGCCTTGTGCGCTGATTCGATGGCGGACTGGTACTCGTTGAGGACGCCGGCTTCGGCGAGGATGTCGACGCCCGGGGCCAGATCGCCGCAGCCGGGATTTTCATATCCGTGCGCGGAAGTGAATCCCTGGATCATCTGCGTGCATCGGCGGTGACGATGCATATCGCGGAA
>JBEKPO010000009.1:0-93019 GCA_049520675.1 Occallatibacter sp.
AGAAAGTCTTTTCCGGGAAGAATCGTCACAAACGTACTGAGGTCCGCATCGAAGCTATGTGGTATCTTCTTCCGCTGTTCGGAATCGGGCCCGGAGATTCCCAAATAAGGAACAACTTCGAATGGCAGTGCGGCGCCGGGGTCACCCGTTCCCCAATCGAGTGCCCGCACCGTGATCGGAAGCTTGCAGTTGTTCCTCAGACGCAGCCACAACCCATGTGTGCTGCCCCAATCATCGGCAGTCTTCCGTTCCCCGAGGTGGTCAAAATCGATGTAGACGTATGGCTTCCAATCGTCAACCTTAAAGTTCTTCGCCGAAATTTGCGAGATCGCGACTGTGCTTGAGAGCAGCGAGAGCACAAGTCCAAATAGAGCGGCGGACATCTTATTCATTCTCGAAAACCTCGCGGATTTATTGCAGACAGTCTATTCCGCAGGGGTTCTGGTTGGATTGTCGGCAATTCGAAAGTTGCGCCCGCCCAATGTTCGAAAGTCTTTGCTGCTCACGCGAACATCTACGGCGGTGCCCCGAAGTTCCCAACATGAGTCGCAGCCGGAAATGCAGGTCCTTCGACTCGTTTTGGCGCAAAGAAATGCACCAAAACTCGCTCAGGATGACCACGCACTTTTGATATGACGATTTGAGATGCAACGCCAGCGCTTCTTGCACATTTGGTCTACAGATATTGCGCTACCATCCTCCGCCAGGTCGGCCAGTCGTGCGAGTTCTCTGCCTGCCACACGTCGAATCGATGTGCGATTTCCTTCTCGAGCAGAATCCGGTCAAGATTCTGATTCTCTTTGAGGCAATGATCGTCAGAGCCGGTGGCCAGCACAAAGCGATTTGCGCGAAACCGGTCGAGATACCAGGAGTCGAACAGATTGGGGAGGTAATGCGTCGGCAGGTGGAAGTAACAATCCTCATCGTAGTAGCCATCGAGAAATGGAGACGGATCAAATGCGCCCGAGAGGGAGATGAAGCCACGGAAGAGATCGGGCCGGCGCAGCGCCAGGTTGGCTGCGTGGTAGCCGCCGAAACTGCACCCCAGCGCCAGCAGCCTGCCCTCGCGATTTCTCTCACGAGCAAAGGGCAAGATCTCGTTCAACAGGTACTGCTCATAGAGCATGTGCCGCACGATGCGCATGCGCGGGTGAACTTCGCGGTTGTACCAGCTCTCCATGTTGACAGAGTCGACGCAGAACAGCTGCACCTGCCCTGAGTCGATCCTGTCCCCCAGCGTCGCGACCATCCCCTGATCTTCGAATTCGTAGAACCGGCCGCCCGAGGTGGGAAACACCAGCACCGGCATGCCGGCGTGGCCAAAGACAAGCAGCTCCATCTCGCGCCGCAGCGGGTGGGAATGGAATTTGTGATACTCGCGATTCATCGAGCGCCGCCGCCGGATTCATGCTATCGCAGCAGCCCGATCGATGCGCCCAGCGCGACGGCTTCTGTAGCGTGAGCAGGCCCCGGCAGTCGGCTTGCTTCAAGCGCCTGCTTTCGGCGATACTTAGATGTTGTGACCTGTGCGGCCGGGCGCATCTCGTCCGGCCGTTGCCGTGCCAGGGTTAACTTTCTTCGAGAAGCAACCCGGGAAGCACAGCCAAGTTCAGGAATCTGAAAGGAACTGACTCGCCGTGGTGATGATTCGTTTGGCGCGCGTTGGCGCCCGTAAACAGCCTTATTACCGTATTGTGGTGATCGAAAAGGACCGCGCCCGCAACGGCCGCTCGATTGAAGTTGTCGGCACCTACAACCCCCGCACCAGTCCGGCCACGGTCGACCTGAAGCACGACCGCATCGCCTACTGGCGCAGCAAGGGGGCTACGCTGTCGCCGACCATGGAAAAGCTGGTGACCAAAAATCCGGCCGCGGCTGCAACCACATCGACTGAACCTGCTCCTGCTACGCAGGCCGACGCCGCCCCGGTCGAGTCTGTTTCCTGACCGGCCGCCGCCGGACTGTCCGTATTTGTTGCCCAACATGCGTCCCCAGGGCGCCGATGTGTGCGGGCGCACAAACCTTTGCTCATCGAAGGTTTGAGTGGTACTATTCCCCCACGTTCCAGTGACGAAAAACTGTGAACCGAAATGGTCAGGTGCAAGATCATGACCCGAGACATGGTCCAAGTTGACGAGTTGGTCCGCGAGATCGCGCGGGCTCTGGTAGACGAGCCGGGAGCTGTTGAAGTCGAATCCGTCAACCGGGACGAGAATACTGTTCTCAAGCTCCGCGTTGCCGCGCAGGACGTGGGCAAGGTGATCGGCAAACAGGGACGCACAGCACGCTCGGTGCGCACCATCCTGGGCGCCGTCAGCATGAAACTGCACCACCGCTACACGCTTGACATCCTCGAAGAAGACGACGAAGGTTAGGGGCGCCGGCTCACTGGGCCCCCCGCCGGAGCTGCCCATGACCGCGCCAGACGCATGGGTGTGGCTGGCGCGCATTCGCCGTCCCCAGGGCCGCAAAGGCGAGGTCTTCGCCGACCTCCTCACCGACTTTCCTGAAAAATTCGCGGAGCGCCGCAAGCTGTGGCTGATCGCCGCAGACGGACTAGCTCTCTCCCCGGTCCGAGAATCCGGACCGGGGGCGCTCGTTTCCGATGCCCTTACCCGGTCGTCGGGAGCGCCACGCGAAATCGAACTCACGAATCACTGGCTGCACAAGGGCGGCATTGTCCTTCACTTCGCCGGCGTCGATTCCATCTCGGCTGCAGAAGCTCTTAAAGGGCTAGGCGTCGTCATCCCCCACTCAGAACGTGCGCCGCTTGCCGAAGACGAGACGTACATCGGCGACCTCATTGGCTGCGTTCTTGTTGATGTGTCGCCGGCCGCTCCTGTCGAAGTCGGCGTCATCGAAGACGTCGACCGCAACGCCGGTCCCACGCCCCTTCTCGTGGTTCACGGAGCGAAACGTGAAATCCTCGTCCCCTTTGCCAAGGCCTACCTGCGCACGATCGACCTCGCCGCCAAACGCTTGGAGATGGCTCTGCCCGAAGGCCTGGTGGATTTGAATCCGACCAGGACTCCTCCCATCTGACTCCGCGCACGAGCCTTGCGAAATCGGCTAGCGCCCGCTCACTCCGCCGCTTCCCGCTTGCCGTCGAGCCGGCTGGCCGCATCTCGCCAGGCGGCTTCGATCGTTTCCTGCAGGGGCCGCGATTGCGTGTTGCGCGCAAAACCAAGCTGCTTTCCCTTGGCCGTGATGATCTCGCAAATCGGCATCTCACCCTGCTTCCAATGCTCACGGGCAGTTGGCTCCCGCTCCTTGACTATTCTCTCGGCCTCGATCATCTTGTCCCCTTCTTTTCTGCTTTCTCCGGCTGCTAGCTCCGCTGCTGCCTCACTGCGGCTTCCACACACCGTTGTCCTTCACTGCCATTTGCAACGGCCTTGGCGTTCCCTTCGGCGGTACCGTCACCTCCATCCATAATTCCTGACCCGGCTTCAGCGGCAAAGGGCTCTGCGCCTTCCCTACGAGGAAAAAATCCACGGGCTGTTCCAGCCGCATCTGGTCGCACGCCGAACCGGGAACCGCTTGCACCTCCTCGCCGGTCGTCCCGCTCTCGTCACCCTCCACCTGCACTGCGATTAACCTGTTGTTCTCTACTTTCAGGTTCGCACGAAAGCTCACCGTCATCGGCCGCATCACGTACGGCCCCGGCTTTACTGCCCCATTCACGTCGCGGGGAAACTGCGCCGCTTTCGCCGACGGCAGGGTGCTCTGGCAGCCGTCGACAATCAACCGGGGCGCGAGATACCTTCCGCGTATCGGCAGCTCCCGATCGTACCCCACGGCGCGCACCCACACCCGCGGGCAGGTCCAGCGCTGATAGAGATACTTCGCCGCAATCGTCGACACCAGCAACAACTGGATCGCCAGCACCGCGAGTGACGCCGCCGAGAGTGTGAAGCGCCCGATCTTCATCGTGCTCCTGTTGCCGACCTGTTACTTGCTGACTGGCTGCTTTCGATCCCAGCCAGAATCCTTCTTCTCATCTTCTCCAGCGCCCAGCCACCCGTCAAAAACACCACGCCCAGCCCGATCAATCCCAGCGAGCGGCTCATCTTGCTCATCACGTCGCTCGAATAAAACCACACGACAACGATTGCGAATCCCACCACGCCCAGGTTCGCCAGCGCGCGCGAGGCGAGCCGCATGCCCCACCAACACAGGAACACCGCGAAGCTCGCCACCAGCAGGTAGGCTAAAAGGTTCGGCTCAGTACCTCGAAACGTGTCCCTGGTCCCGTTGCCGTAGGCGACGCTCCGAGTCCACGAGTAGCAACACCACGGCAACGCAATCACGAACGCAATCGCTGCGGTGACGGGGATCAACCCCTTATGGCCGTGGAAAGCGGCGACGATCAACGGCACACCGGCGATCGCGGCCCACGCCCACAGACGGGTGCCGAAAGGAATGAAGCTTTGCATGGACGACCAGGAAGACCACCCTTGAAGCATCGAGCCAATTGCAATGATTGAGACGACTACTGACCCGACAAACAAAATCCACTTCACCGCCTTTCGGCGCGAATCCATGAAGAAAGTGAGATACAAAGTAGCCCAAACGAAGAGGAGGCGACCGACATAGGCATCCGCGCCGATGTAGTCGTTCACCATGGTTCCATGGACATGAACCCAGAGTTCCGAAAACATCCAGGCCGGCACCAGCAGCAAGGTCAGCGTCTGTTGCGCCTGGTCGCGCAGCAACAACCACCCCGCCAGCGCCGCCAGCGCCCATAGAAAAACGGCTCCCGGCCAATGCTCCTCGACGCTAAAGATCTGCGCAGTCAGCGCGATGGCCGGGCCTGCCACGATCGTTCCCACCGCGTGCAGCACAGTGCTGAACCCGCGATCGTTCGCCCGCACGAGAGCGCCGGCGAGGTGGAACCCCACCACCATGGCACACACGAGCGCAAACCGCACTCCCGGACCCAACTCGTTCCAGTGCACCGAGACAAACAGCAGCACTCCGCACGCCGACAGAATCGCGCCGAGAGTCATCGCGGTGATTCCTTGCCAGTCCGCTCCAGCCCCGTGGACCTGTCGCCGGGGACCCCGGGTATCCACCCCAGCGACGTGAACCTGTCGCTGGGGACCCCGGGTATGCGCGCCGGCTGGTGCCGCGACCGGCTGCCCGGCGTCGGCAGTCTTTTCGCCAGCGCCATCGGCCTTGGCGGCAGCCAGCGCCTCGTGCGCGCGGATCTGCGCCGCAGTCTGCTCGTCTACTGCCCCGGCCGCCTGCCAGCGCCTCAACCACGATTCAAAATCTGCCATTGCAATTTGCTGCCATTATAGGATGGCCCATGCGCGAATCGCACCGCTCAATCCGTCGCGCCGATCGCCTCATCTGCTGAGGTTTCTGCGAGAGTGGGTCTAAAACTCGGTTTTCTTCGTCAATGCTAACGGCCGGTGCTAGTATTACTGGCAACTCCCGGAAGCACCCTGAACAGGGTCCCCCCAGGCATCCGTCTCCTCCTTTTCGGGCGTGGTTTTGCGGAGACAGAGACTTCTCAAAATCTGAGAATGGAGAATCGCTATGAATGCATGGAGACGCCTCGCCTGGGCAGTGCGGTGCACAGGAGTGGTACTGATCGTAACGGCGGCGGGATTTGCGGCTGCGGATAAAGCGCTGGCCCAATCGAGTGAGAAGAATGGTGCGCAGGCGGCGTCGGCGGATAGCAACGGAGCGGCGCCGATCAAGCTTGGATTCGCGATCGAATCGGAGATGTTTACCTACAGCGCAATGGACGCGGAGGGAGCGGTTGTCGCCTGCAACATCGCGCAGGGCCTGGGTGCTGCCGATGCCAAGTGCGCGTCGAAGGGCGCCAACGGCAACGCGCCGGGGGTGGTGGTGGTTGGCGGGGACTCGGACGTGCTGGACGAGTTCCAACTGTGGCGCGGAGACATCTCAACCATGGATATTCTCACGACGCGGGCCAATCATTATTGCCCGAAGGCAAGCCAGCGCGGGCTGCTTTCCTCGGCCGAGAAGCTGCTCGGGGGGACGCCGGAGGGCGAGGCGATCTCGATCGCGAAGGCTCTGTTCACCACAACGACAGTCAAAACTCCGGTGGAAGGGAACATTCTCGATCAGACGCTGATGAATGACATCGCCGGGCACCTGAGAGCGTTGGGCGTGCAAGTGGTGATCCCGGATACATATGATCCGCATTCGCTGGTCACGGTGAACGAAGCGCGCTCGCCTTACTTGTCGAAGTTCCTGGCCCTTGAGTCGGCGCGCGTGTGCCTGGACGAGAAGCCCGCCACAACCGCAGCGCCGAACTCGCCTGCGGGTGCGGACCAGGCAGAGGCGGATAAGGACAAGAAGTCAATTGCAGCGGCGATGGATACATTCCTTGATTCGCTGACCAAGCCCGACACGTCGAAGGTAGCGGTAGTGCCCGGGCAGCCGCCAGCACAAGTCGAATCGCAGGCTCCGACGCTTTCGCATTTGGACGCGGTAATGCGGGCCGACGGCCTGGCGCAGGAGCTGGGGTTCGCACCAGACTCGAACGCCGGCGACAACAGCCCATGGGATGTGCTGTGGCTGAAGGCCCTGGAATCGGGCGGCGACGTGGTGGCCTCTGACAACCTGATCAAGGGCAGCAAAGTCACCTATACCGGGGGGGCGGTGGGGACCTATGCGCTCTTCCACTTGAATGGCGAACTAGAGTGCTCGGGAGTGTTCTTTAATTTGGCGCCACCCACGCTGCTCGCCGACATTCCAAAGATTTTGGATGGCTCGGCGCCAGTGCCGCCAGGAAGACTGGTGGGCGGCTGCAGCGCGAAATAGCAAGCGAACTCCGAAACGTCGTCCTGAGAGCAGCGAAGGATCTGCGGTTGTCTTTCGCGACTTCGCTGCTGCATCAGAGAAATGACCTCAAAAGTTCGCCGATTCAAGTCACGACTCGTCGCGCTTCATCTATCTAGCCTCTATCATCAGGGGTATGCGCTTTGACATCGTCACCATCTTCCCCGGCTTTTTCGCCGGCGTCTTTGAGCACGGAATCGCGCGCCGCGCCTTGAAGGAAGGACTGGTTGCCGTCGAAGCCCACGATCTGCGCGCCCACGCGCATGACAGGCATCGCACCGTCGACGATCGTCCTTTCGGCGGCGGCGAAGGGATGGTGCTCAAACCGGAGCCCCTGGCGGAGGCGCTGGAGGGGATGGGGACCAGAGACAAGAGACAAGAGATCAGAGATCAGAAGAAGCGAGTGATCCTGCTTTCGGCGCAAGGCAAGCTGTTCAATCAGTCCGCCGCCCGCGAGCTCGCCACCCTCGACCGAGCGATTCTCATTTGCGGGCGCTATGAGGGGGTCGACGAGCGCATCAACCAACTCTATTGCGACGCGGAGCTTTCCATCGGCGACTACGTCCTGAGCGGTGGCGAGCTGGCCGCCGCAGTCATCGTCGACGCAGTGATGCGTTTGATTCCCGGCGTGCTGGGAAACGAGGCTTCAGGAGAGTTTGAGAGCTTCGGCGTCGCCGACTCGGAGATTCGCACTGATATCGAGGGCGTTCCGCGCTCGCAGCACGGCTCAGGCGGCCTGCTCGATTATCCGCAGTACACGCGCCCGGCTGAATTTGGCGGCCTGCGCGCACCCGATGTGTTGCTCAATGGCGACCACCTCGAGATACGACGCTGGCGGCGCGAGCAGCAATTGCGGAAGACCCTGTTGAACCGGCCCGACCTACTTTCGCGTGCTGCCCTCAGCCCAGAAGACAAACTGATCCTCGACTCGTTGGGGCAAAACCATCGGGAGAGTTAGTTGGCTGGCGGCAAACCTGTTTGGGGATCGCCGCCAGAGTGGGGATAACCTGATTTGCGATTACGGCGGGGAATTAGCGGGCGATATTCACGGTGAGGTTCAGGTCGACGGGGGTTGGCTGCTTGTCGACGGTGCCGGGCTTGAACTGGGAGCGGCTGATCGCTTCGACTACGCGCGCATCCCATAAGGGGTTCAGCGACTGGACGACCTTGACGTTCTGGGGCCGGCCGCTTTCATCGACGGTAAGGCTAAGGCCAACCTGAGCGTCGGCCGGCAGGGTGGATTCTGCACCGGTCGTACGAATTGTGATCTGGTCGGGATGGAGGAGTTTTGGAGCAATCACCCCGGTACTTACACGAACTTTGGGGGCTGAGGCAGCGGCGTCGTCCACGAGCGAGCTGGCGTTCACCGCTGCGGGAAGGAACAGCGAGGGGAGCAGAAGGCTAGTTGCGAGAATACGGCGCATTTGAAATCTCCATTTGGGTTAGAGTACCCTTTATTATTATGAGATCACATCTATACGACTGTCAAGATAAATATACGAATGACGATTTATCAGATATTTACAGAGTCTATTGCGCTTGATATCGAACGGTTTATCTGATCGCGAAAGGTTTTCCACAGGGTACGCGAGGGGTCGAGGGGCTGGTCTGCTCTCGATGTGCGACCGGGGTGCAATCGTGGGTGTGGCGAGTCACAAGTTGGTTGAAGAGTAACCGCAGATCCCCATTCGACTCCGATTGCTTCCGCAATCTTCGCTCATGGCAGGCTTTCGACTCATTTGGCGCAGAAGCGTCAAGATTCGCTGAGGATGGTAGCTCACTTCCGATGCGAACTTCGGACCCAGGACACCAGAGCTAGTTGCATAAATGGTGTAAGGAGATGAAAGGAACTTCCCTCAGCGGCTAAAGCCGGAGTGTTTATGCGGCATTTCGCGACACGACTAAAGCCGTGCCCTTTCAAATCCGGATTTACGCAACCAGTTCTAGAACGACTTCACCGGCGCGGGTTGCACAGAACCCACCTGACCGATGGTGACCGCCGCGGCATAGAAGTTTTCGCCGTGGACGGGAGAGCCGGCCAGTCGCCGCAGCATGGCAAGCTGGCCGGCATGAGTAAGCGCGTCGGCCACCGGGCCCTGCAGTAGCCGCTCGACAGGCGCATGAAGCGTGGCCTTCGAGCCGAGGAAGGCATCGAAGGACGCCAGTGCGCGGAAGAAGCGCTGCTCCTCATGAGGCCATTCGAGTGGCTGGGTATCGCGCCAGGCCGGACTGCCCAGGGCCATGGATAGCGACCACACCATCAGATCGCCCATATGAGCGAGAATCTGCACGGGCCGGCGGCCCCCGCCATCAAAAGTGCCGAATGTAATGGGCGCATTCTCCAAAGCCCGCGTCGTGCGGTAGGCAAGCGTGGCGAGAGCGTGGCGGAGCAGTTCGCGTTTTTCATCCATAAAAAGAGGGGACCACTCTGTCTATGGGGAAACTATAGCGCAAATGGAAGTTGCGGAGGTGTTTTTCGTTGCGCAACGCATCGCTGGTTCCCTCAGGCCGGAGCTAGGCGCAATGCATGAATCTTTGATAAACTTGAAGTTCTAATACCAATCGCAGGAAACCACCATGTCAATCCATCCCGTAATGCAGCGCCTAGCTGACAAGCTCAAGCGCACCGATTTGCCGGGGTTTGTGCCCGGCGACCAGATTCGCGTTCAAGTGAAGATCAAGGAAGGCGACAAAGAGCGGCTTCAGGCCTTTGAAGGCCTCGTGATTGCCGTGAATAAAGGCGCGCAGGGAAGTTTTACGGTGCGCAAAATGAGCTTTGGCCAGGGCGTCGAGCGCATCTTCCCTTACAACTCCAAGGTGATCGAGAAGATCGACCTGATCCGCAGCTACAAGGTGCGGCGCGCCAAGCTCTTTTACCTGCGCGGACTGCGGGGCAAGGCTGCGCGTCTCAAGGAGATCGATCGCACAACCGGCAAAGCGCGCGCCTAGCCTTCTGCGCCGTCATGGCCCAAAGGACACCCCGGCTGCGGCCGGGGTTGTTTTTTTGATATCTCGAGGGAAGATCGATTGCCCGCGCGATACCGGCTTTTCCACCTGACGCTTGCTCAAGGCTTCTTATACTGGCTGCATGGCGAGGGTACCGGTTTGCGGATGGAGGCTGGAGAACGCTGCCCGGCGGCTCGGGGCGCAACGCATTGCCGGCATCGATGAGGTGGGACGCGGCCCCATGTTCGGGCCGGTGGTCGCGGCTGCTGTCATTCTTCCTGCAGGCTGGCGCCCGCGCGGCCTCACCGATTCGAAGAAGCTGAAAGAAGAGCAGCGCAACCGATTCGCCGTAGCCATTCGCCGCAAGGCCGCGGCCTGGGCAGTGGCTGTCGTCGACGTGGAGACCATCGAGCGCATCAACATCCGCCGCGCGTCGTTGCTGGCGATGCGCATTGCCGTGGAGCAACTGGCGCTTGCGCCGGATTATCTACTCATCGACGGGCTCGACACCATTGACTGGCCCGGCACGCAGCAGGCGGTGGTAGCAGGCGATGCGCGCAGCCTTTCGGTCGCGGCGGCCAGCGTGCTGGCCAAGGTGCATCGCGATCAGCTGCTGGTGGAGCTCGACGCCGTGTATCCCGGCTATGGGCTGGCGCGGCACAAAGGGTACTGCTGTCCGGAGCACATGAAGGCGCTTGAACGGCTGGGACCGACGCCGCTGCACCGGAGGAACTGGGGTCCGGTAGCGCAGCGAATGCTGGAATTTCGTGAAATGCTCGAAATCATCTAAACCAACGTGCGACTTCCCCTGTCCCCAAAGGCGAGGGACCGGGGGCACCCTCGACTGGGAATGCTGCAGTTTCTTGAAATGCTGGAAATCGCAGAGTAAGACCGTAATCGCTGCTCAGGCGGGGACGCTGGATCGAGATCTGCGGCGTTGCACCAGATTGATCACAGGCCGAGCCAGCAGAAGCACGGCAACCACAATCGTGATGTCGAGCGGCTTGAGAACGCCGGTCTTGACCTGCCACCAGTAGTGAATCACGCCACAAATGACGGCGACATAGACGAGTTTGTGCAGGCGATTCCAGTTCCTGCCGCCGAGTTTGCGGATGGCCCAGGTTGTCGAGGTGAGCGCCAAAGGCACCAGCAGGATGTACGCGGCAACGCCCATGGTAATGAAGCGGCGCCTGGCTATGTCGCTCTCCATGGCTGCCAGGCTGAAGCCGGAGTAGAGCGCCACATAGGTGAGCATGTGCAATGTTGCGTAGAAGAACGCAAACAGACCCAGCAGGCGGCGGAACTTGATGAGCCAGCCGAGACGCGGCCAAATCCGGCGCAGCGGCGTGACAGCCAACGTGAGAGTGAGCAGATAGAGCGTAGCCAATCCCGTCGAAAACGCGATTCTGGCTGTGGGGTCGGGACCAAGGTTGTTGGTGATGGCGCCCCAGACCAGCTGCGCGGCAAGCCACAGGCAGGCAATCCAGGTGAGGATTTTCAAAACAACCAGTGTCGTCCGGTTCATCGTAGGAGCGTTATCAGACAAGCCTGCTTCTCAGTTGATGAGTGTGTTCCACTTCTGTTCCCTGTTTTTAGAAGTGCTTCCTCAAGTCCATTCCCGTGTACAGCGACGCGACCTGATCGGCATAACCGTTGAACATGAGCGTGGTTCGGCGCTGCTCATAAAACGGCAGCCCGATGCGGCGCTCAGTCTTCTGGCTCCAGCGGGGATGATCTACGTTGGGGTTCACATTGGAGTAGAAGCCGTACTCCGTCGGCGCCATGTCGTTCCACGTGGTATGCGGCTCTTTGGCAGCGAAGCGTACGGTGACGATGGACTTGGCAGACTTGAAGCCGTACTTCCAGGGAATGACCACGCGCACCGGTGCTCCGTCCTGGTTGGGCAATGTTTCGCCATAGAGCCCGAAGGTGAGAAGAGTGAGGGGATTCATGGCTTCATCCATGCGCAGGCCTTCGGAGTACGGCCAGAAGATCGTGCTCTCGCCTGACCACTTCTCAACGTGCCGATCGTAGTAAGAGAGGAACTGAACGTAGTTGGCCGTCGAGAGCGGCTGGCACTCCTTGATGAACTCGGATAGCGAATAGCCCACCCACGGAATGACCATGCTCCACGCTTCAACGCAGCGATGGCGGTAGACGCGGTCTTCGAGTGGGCGAAGTTTCAGCAGCGCGTCAATATCGAAAGTGAGCGGCTTGGCGACGAGTCCTTCCACCTTCACCGTCCAGGGACGTGTTGGCAGTACGCCGGCATTTTTTGATGGGTCGCCCTTGTCGACGCCAAACTCATAGAAGTTGTTGTAATGGGTGATGTCGGCGAGGGTGGTGAGCTGTTCGCCGGTCGTGGTTAACGGGCTGGGAACGGTTTGCAGTTTGGTCTCGGCAAAAACCGCGCGCGGCGAGGCGATCTGAGCGAGGCGGGCTGTGCCGACGGCTGCTGCTCCTGCAACAGCTGCGCCCTTCAAGAAACGGCGTCGACTGAGATAGCTGAAATACTCACCCCGAGGGGTGATTTCTGAGGAGGGAATGTCGGGCGGCTTGCCAATAAGCATCTGCGACCTCGCGTGGGGAACGACTGTAGCACTTATTAGACACCTCGAAGCCAGCCGGCGTTACAAGAGTCGCGCGCTTCGACGACCTGGCACTTCGGCTTGCTGGTGCATATCGGCCGTACGCAAATCGACCTTGCTTTGGATTCATCCGGCCAGGCTGCGATGGCGCCATCGAATTCAAGGCTCAGTTGGCCGATGCAAACGGCCATTGTGCAAGGCGCCGCGCCCGGATCAAATAGAGGATCGTCCCCGAGATCGCGATCGCAGCGGCCACCGCGAGCTCGCCAAAGGCGTGGGCGCGGTTGACGAGGATAAAGGCGAAGCCGGCCATGGCCGCCAGCGGCGGTAGCGGATAGAGGGGCATGCGGAAAGGCCGTGGGAGGTTGGGCTGGCGCACGCGCAACAGCATGACGCCGAACTGCTGCAGAAAGAACTGCAGCAGGATGCGCGTGATGACGAGCATGGTGATGACCTGCGTGAGGGTAAAGAAGCAGAAGAATGCCCCGACGAGGCCGAGAGCGACGAGGGAGCGATGCGGAATTCCATGCTTTGGGTGCAGGGCGGCAAGAAAGCCGAAGTAATTGCCGTCGCGTGCGGCGGCGTACGGCACGCGGGAGTATCCGAGCTGGAGCGAGAAGACGGAGGCGAAGGCAGTCCAGACAATAAGAGCGGCAATAGCGTAGCCTGCCCAGGCGCCGAAGGCCGAGCGGGCGATGTCGGCGACAAGCTGGGCGCGAGGCGCTGTGGTTGCAGCCGCGCTGGCGGCATGGTGAAGCGACGGCAGCACCGCCAGGTTCATCACGATGTAGAACGCGGAAACGAGGATGACAGAAATCACGATGGCGCGCGGGATGGTGCGCTGCGGGTTGCGGACTTCGCCGCCGAGAAAACAGATGTTGTAGTAGCCCCAGTAGCAGTAGGTTGCCAGCAGCGTGCCCTGCGCCAGCCCTCCGAGGGCGACCATCGTGGCTACCGGCGGGGCAGCCGGTATATGCCAACCTCCGGCCGCGGCTGAGTTCGCGAAGCCTGAAACGATCACACCGGCGATCGCGGCTATCACTCCCGCAAAGAGCACCCATGCCATTCGAGCCACGGAGCTGATGTTGCGATAGAGCAGAGCCGTTACCAGCAGACAGGTTGCGGCGGCGGCAAAGTTTGCGTTATGCAACCCAGGAAGGCCGGGGATAGGTGCAGACTGGAGGCCGGGCCAAAACACCGCGAGAAATCCCGAGAGCCCAATGCATCCGGAAGCGATGGAAAGCGGCGCGGTGAACGAAAGCTGCCACACAAAAAGAAAGCTCAGCCAGTTTCCCTGCCGCTCGGGGCCGTAGATCTCGCGGAGAAAGGCGTAGGAACCGCCGGCGCGGGGGAAGGCCGCCCCAAGTTCTGCCCAAACCAGGCCGTCGGCGACGGCAATGGTTGCGCCGAGCACCCATGCCCAGACTGACATCTTGTAGCCTGCCGCGGCGATCACCAGCGGAAGAGTGACAAAGGGGCCGACACCGATCATCTCGAGCAAGTTGAAGAGCACGGCGGCGCGCAGACCGATGCGGCGCTCGAGGGTGCCGGCGGTTGTTCCAGGCGGAAGCACTGTTGAACAGCTTACCGTGCCGACCGATTCCGGGTTTGCAAAGTGCGCACGCTCGCTTCGCGAGGCATTGACTCGGCGCCGTCCGCTACAGGAGACTGGTGGCAAACCGTACACGTGTGCAATTGGAGTTTCTTGGCGATGCCGGAAAAGGACCGAGACAAAGCATCTGGCATTACACAGCCAAATGGGGCGATGCATCCGCGCCGGCAACCCTCGATCAAAGACATCGCCCGTCTGGCCAGGGTGTCGCACCCAACGGTTTCGCGGGCTCTGCAGAACAGCCCCCTGGTTAACGCGAAGACAGCCGCGAAAATTCGCCGAATCGCCGAAGACGCCGGATATCGTCCCAGCGCCGTGGCTCGCGGCCTGGTCACCCGAAGGACGCGGACCATCGGATTGGTGGTTACGACGATCAACGACCCATTTGCTGCTGAAGTGGCGCTGGGCATCGAACAGGCGGCCAACGATCTCGGTTACAGCGTGTTCCTGGCTAATTCCGGCGCTGACCCTGAGCGCGAACGCAAGGTTGTGCAGTCATTGGCGGAGCGGCGGGTTGACGGTATCGTCGTGACCTCATCGCGCGTGGGTGCGGAGTATCTACCCATGCTGGCGGAGCTGAAGGTACCCATGGTGCTGGTCAACGATCAGTATCCCGATCAGTTTGTGCACTGCGTGATGATCGAGAATGTGGAGGGGTGCTTGGCGGCAACGGAACATCTCATCGCGCTGGGGCACCGGCGCATCGCCTATGTGGGCGACCGCTCCGGCTATCATTCCAACACGGAGCGCTTCACGGGCTATAAGCAGGCGCTGGCTACGGCGGGAATTCAGTTTGACGCAGAGCTTGCGTTTGCCGGCGACGGGCGCCCCGAGGCGGCGATTGAGGCTGTGAATCAGTTGCTCGGGCTGCGCCATCCGCCCACGGCAATTTGCTGCTATAACGACATGACTTCGTTGGGCGCCTTGCGCGCTATCCGGGCACACGGGCTGCGAGTACCCGAGGATATTTCGGTCGCCGGATTCGACGATTTGTTCTTCGCCGCGTATCTTGAGCCGCCGCTCACCACCGTGCGTCAGCCGATGCGGCGCATGGGCCAGATGGCAGTGGAGAACTTGTTGAAGCTGATGTCGGGCGAAGGGCCGGTGCCGCAGATCAGGGTCAAGGCCGAGTTGATTGTCAGGGGGTCCACCGGAAAGGCGAAGCCTGATGGCCGGCGACAGCGTTGATCGCGGACGTAAGGCGGCCAAAGGGTCGCAGGCTGCGCTCCCTCCTCTGCGCCTCCTGTGCGTCGAGACGCCGGTCATCCCGGCGATTCGCAAACCGGAGCTCGTCGAGCAGGCGATTGCCTCGCGCGCCAAGCTGGTTTACCTCCTCACCGGCGATCCGGAGAATATCGAATCGATGATCCGGGAGATTCTGGCCGCGGACAAAGTTCCCATCGTGAATCTCGATCTGTTGAATGGGTTTTCCCGCGACCGGTTTGCCGTGAGCTATCTGAAAAAAATCGGCGCTCGCGGCATTATCTCCACGCACCTCGATCCGCTGCGCCACGCCCTCGCCATCGGGCTTTACGCCATTCAGCGCACATTCCTGCTCGACAGCGGAGCCATGGATACGATCACCAACCAGCTCAAGAGCTCGCCCGTGCATGCACTGGAGGTTTTGCCGGCGCTGGTTGCGCCGAAGATGGTCGAACGCGTGCGCTCGCTGGGGCTCGACCTACCCGTCGTGGGAGGAGGACTTATCGAGACCATGAAAGAAGTGGAGGAACTGCTCGCCGCGGGCTTAAGCGCAATTTCGACGAGCAATCCGATGATGTGGATCAGGTGAAGCAGTTCTCCCGGTCCCCAAGTGCGAGGGACCGGGGCCACCGGCCGATCTGCCTGGAACTACCCTTTGACTACCCTGCCCTCCGCCGTTAATATTGCCGCCTGAGTTCAATTTGGTAGAGATGGCAATGAGTCGCGATCGAGCAGCATGGATTCTATGCTTGGCGCTTGCCTGTCATGTCGCCGGCCGGTCAGTTACCGCCCAGGCGGGAAGTTCCAGCACGGTATCCGCCGTTGACGACAACCAGCAACTGCTGAATCTCGAGCAAGAATGGGTTACGGCAGAAAACCAACACGACGCGGCAACATTGCGGCGCATTCTCGATGACAAATTCGTCAGCAGTTCGGGGTCGAAGAAGCCGATCGACAAGGAGACGTTCATCCGGGACATCGTCAGCGGCGATGTCGATCCTTCGGCGTCGCAAACTTTGACGGACCGGACCGTCATCGTCGACGGAGACACGGCGGTTGTCGTTGGTACCGATACTGCGGCAGGAGTTGATCAGGGCGCGGCTTATACCGTCGTCTTTCGATATACCGTGACCTACATCCGTCGCCAGGGACAGTGGCGAGCTCTGGCGGAGCATCTGGTGAGAGTGCCTTAGGGTGAGCCGGACTGCCATCGGGAAACGGACAGGTCGCTACCGTTTGGCCATCTGCCCGACAATCGACCTAGCGAAACGGCCTGACCGGTGACTCGATCTGCCGGAAAGCGCAAAATCCCGTTATTCCGTATCCGGATTGGGGAGCATGATGTCGCGCACGATCGCATTCATCTCTGCGCAGGCGGCGATAAACTGGCGCAGGGTGCGGCGCGTTGAGCCGAAGGTATCGAATTCCTCGAGCGTCAGTCCATTCTCAGAGTAGGCGCGCGCGAAGTCGGGAAACTTATTAAGTAGCGTTTCGATAATGCGCGGGTCGACAGGATTGTCGATACGCGAAATCACTTCGATGTCGCTCTCGTTGTAGCGCTTTTGCCAGGCGCACGGCGGGGAGATGACGACATCGCCGCCGATGAACTCGCTCCAGTGCATGTGATTGCGAAAGGCCGCGGAAAGCAGGCGCAGGCGGTAGCCGCGGGCTTTGTAAATTTGATATGCCTTCTTGAATACGGCGACTCCCGCCCATTCCAGATAGCCGGGATCGACGGAGAGATTTTGTTTATCGTGCAGCACCTTGAGCCAGTCGTCGAGCCGCCCGACCATGAGCGTGCAGACGGGCCCCATCGTCGAAATATCGGCGCCTTCCGCTTCGCGGCGCTTGAGACCGCGTTCCACGGCCTCGGCGACGGCGATGGCCTGGGGCAGAGTGAAGCTGACGGTGGCATTGATGCTGATGCCGCGATAGGTGGCTTCCTCGATCGCCGGAATTCCCGCGCTTGTGGCCGCGATCTTGACGATCATGTTGGGGGCCAGCCTGTTGAAATGGATTGCCTGCTGCACCATGGCGCCGGCATTGCGGTAGTTGCGCGGATCGGTCTGGATGGAGAGCCGGCCGTTGCGTCCTTTTTCGCGTTCGAAGATGGGCAGCAGCAATCTGGCTGCGTTGGCTGAGATCTCTTCCACGATTCGCCAGGCGATTTCGTCCTCGGTCGCGTGCGGCAGGAGAGACGCGAGTTCGCGAATGCGCGGCTTCCACCTTTGCATCTCCTGCTTGAGCACGGAGACGGCGATAACCGGGTTGCAGGTAGCGCCCACGGCTCCGTGCTCGATGGCGTAGGTAAGCTCTTCGATCGCGGCCGAATCGTTCCACAGGCAGGTGGGTGTGGTGAGCGTCATTTCGTGCAGCGGGCTTTTGAACTTTCGCGGGAACTCGGTGAGAGCCATCCAGCCTCCGGTGCGGGCAAGGTGTGCGAGCAAACCTATCACCGCGACCGGACTCGGTCAAGCAGGCGGCTCAGCGCGATCCGTAATGAAGACGTGCTGCAGACAAAATCCATCTTTTTGAGGCTCATGGCCGTTAGGCAAAGCTGGATTCTGGGCGCCCGAAGGCCTTGCCCGACTCCTCAACGAGAGGCTTTAAGTTTGTTGCAAAATTTTCATCAAATCGTTTGACAAAAAGGGGCGTTTTCGATCATGATAGTTCCTGATGCACACGTGTGCATCAGGCTTCTTTGCAGGCATCTTCCGGATTCCCCAGCCGGAACATTTCAATATCAGCTCCCGCGTTGGCGCTTCCTCATCGAAGGTCTGCAAGCTGCTTTTTCAGGGCCTCAGCGCATTCCTCGGCAAGCCAGCGCGCGGCTGAATGGGCGCACATCTTTTACTGCGCCGCAGGAGACAGTTGTTGATGAGTGAGTTGTTAATTGCTCCGGAAACATTCAGGAACAGGATTGAAGACTTTGGGTTCGAATTTTTGTCGTTCGAGACGCGCAAGCTGGAAAGAGGACAGACGTATTACAGCGAGACAGCCGGCCGGGAACTCGCGATCGTGGTGCTGGGCGGAATTTGCTCAGCCTTCAGCTCGCGCGGAGAGTGGCACGACTTTGGCAGGCGCGCCACTGTCTTTGAAGGTCTGCCGCACGCTCTCTACCTTCCCATTCACACAGCCTTTTCCGTTACCACCGACGAGGGATGCGAGCTCGCCTTTTGCTACTCGAAAGCCGAGGAGGAGTATCCGCCACGCCTCATCACACCCGATCAGGTCAGCATCGAAATTCGCGGCGGTGGAAACGCCACGCGGCAGATCAACTCCATTCTTCCGCCGGCATTTCTTGCCCACCGCCTGATGGTTGTAGAGGTTTTTACCCCGGCAGGCAATTGGTCGAGCTATCCTCCCCACAAACATGACGTGCACAATCCGCCGGATGAAGTGGACCTGGAAGAGATCTACTACTATCGCATCGAACGCCCAGACGGATTCGCCGTGCAAAAGGTGTACACGGCGGATCGGCGCATCGATGAAACCATCACGGTGCGCGACGGCGAGATCGTGCTGGTGCCGGAGGGATATCATCCGGTGGTGGCCGCGCATGGATACAATGTGTACTACCTGAACGCGCTCGCCGGGTCGGCCCGCTCGCTGGCATGCTCCGACGATCCGGTTTATGCCTGGGTTCGGAGCGGCTGGCGCGACAAGGACCCACGGTTGCCGATGGTCAAGAGGTGAAGGGCAGCTTCTAGCGACTCGGAGGCAAGATGGTGGTAGCAGGAGGCCCAGAGCTGGAGGCCGGAATCCAGCGGCGGGAACCTGTTTTTGAGGGAGTGAGCATGAAGACGCGGCGCATCACGATGGCGCAAGCGCTGATCCAGTTCCTCAAGCAGCAGCATGTGGAGCGCGACGGGCGACAGCATGCCTTTTTCGCCGGCATGGTGGGCATCTTTGGCCACGGCAACGTGGCCGGCGTCGGCCAGGCGCTCGCGCAGAACCCCGATTTTCCCTACATTCTCGTGCGTAACGAACAAAGCGGCGTGCATCTTGCCGCGGGATTTGCCAAGGCCAGCAACCGATTGCGCACCTTCGCCTGCACGTCGTCGATTGGCCCAGGCGCCACAAACATGATTACGGGCGCGGCCCTCGCCACCATCAACCGACTGCCGGTGCTGCTTCTGCCCGGCGACATCTTCGCTCGCCGCAACGTGGCGCCGGTATTGCAGCAGCTGGAGTCGCCGTCAACTCAAGACATCGGCGTAAATGACTGCTTCAGGCCAGTCTCGCGGTATTGGGATCGCATCTATCGCCCGGAGCAGTTGATCACCGCGCTTCCCGAGGCAATGCGCGTGCTGACTTCGCCTTCAGATTGCGGCGCAGTCACGCTCGCGCTTCCACAGGACGTGCAAGCGGAGGCGTACGACTATCCCGAAGAGCTTTTTGAAAAACGAGTATGGCTGATTCGGCGTCCAGAGCCTGACAGCGTTTCCCTCGAGAGCGCGATTGCGGCCATCCGCAAGGCGCGGCGCCCGCTGATCGTTGCCGGCGGCGGCGTGCTGATGAGCGAGGCTTCAGCAGCGCTGGACCAATTCGCGACGCAGACTGGTATTCCGGTGGCGGAAACGCAGGCGGGCAAAGGTTCACTCGCCTGGGACCACGGGCAGGAAGCGGGCGCAATCGGCGCGACCGGCACGCTGGCGGCAAATCGTTTGGCGCATGGCGCCGATCTCGTGATTGGCATCGGCACCCGCTACTCCGACTTCACCTCGGCGTCGATGACGGCCTTCCAGAACCCAGAGGTGCGCTTCGTCAACATCAATACCGCAGAGTTTGACGCCTACAAAGTGGGTGCGATTCCGGTCGTGGCAGACGCGCGCGTCACGCTCGAACGACTTGCCGGCGCGCTCGCCGGGTATCGCGTAAGCGCGGAATACGCGGCAGGGATTGCCGGCCTGAAAGCGCAGTGGGACGCGGAAGTTGACCGGCTGTTTCATCTCGAGAACCCCGGCAAGCCTGCCCAGAGCGAAGTGATCGGCGCCATCTGGGAGGCATCCGGGCCGCGCGATGTGCTGGTCTCGGCTGCAGGAAGCCATCCCGGCGACCTGCACAAGCTATGGCGCACGCGAGCCCCCGACGGCTACCACATGGAATACGGCTACTCCTGCATGGGCTACGAGATTCCCGGCGCCATGGGAGCCAAGATGGCCGACCCGAACCGGGAGGTTTTTGCGTTCGTGGGCGACGGTACCTACCTGATGATGCCGTCTGAAATTACGACGTCGATCCAGGAGGGTGTGAAGCTGATCGTCGTGCTCGTCGACAATCACGGATTCGCGAGTATCGGCGGCCTGAGCCGCTCGTTGGGTCAGGATGGGTTCGGCACCCGGTATCGCATGCGCAACCCGAAAAGCGGGCAGCTCGACGGCGAGCCGATCGCGATCGATTTCGTAGCCAACGCGCGCAGTCTTGGCGCGCACGCCATCAGGGCGGAAAATCTGAAAGATCTCAAGATCGCACTCGAAGAAGCGAAGGCGCAGACGCGCACAACCATCATTGTCGTCGAGACGGATGCCTCGGTCGCGGTGCCAGGCTACGAGTCATGGTGGGATGTTGCGGTCGCAGAAGTTTCTGAGATGGCGAGCGTGCGCGAAGCCCGTGCCAAATACGAAGCCGCGCAAAAGCGAGAGCGTCATCACATGATCGAGAACCGGCGGAGCTAGCGGGGCTCGCGGGGTGAGCGGAGTTAGGACTATAAGGTGGGAAACCAGATGGACCGGTTGCAGAACTTCATTGGTGGTGAATGGCGCCGTTCGAGCGCGAAGGAATCACTCAACGTCGTCAATCCTGCTTCGGCCAAGGTGCTGGCTGAGGTGCCGCTTTCGCCGGCGGCGGATGTCAACGCCGCCGTTGAGGTAGCGGAACGCGCATTTGTTGACTGGCGGCGCACGCCGGTCGTCGAGCGCATTCAGCCTCTCTTCAGGCTGAAGACCCTTCTGGAACAGCACCGTGACGAAGTTGCCCTATCCATCACCGATGAATGCGGAAAGACCCTAGCAGAAAGCCGGGCTGAGATCGTGCGCGCGGTGGAGAACGTGGAAACGGCGACCGCCATGCCTCTGCTGATCCAGGGGACAAATTGCGAAGATGTCGCGGCGGGCATCGACGAGCACATGATTCGCCAGCCCCTGGGCGTGGCGGCGGCGATTGTTCCTTTCAATTTTCCGGGCATGATTCCATTCTGGTTCCTGCCCTACGCCGTCGCGGCGGGAAACTGCTTCCTGCTCAAGCCTTCGGAGCGTGTGCCGATCACTTCGCAGAAGATCTTCCGCCTGATTGAGCAAGCCGGCTTTCCGCCCGGTGTGGTTCAGCTGGTCAACGGCGGCCGCGACACGGTGAATGCCATTCTCGATCATCCGGGCATTCGCGCCGTCAGTTTTGTTGGATCGACGGCAACCGCCAGGTACATTTACAGCCGTGCTGCCGCCAATGGCAAACGCGCGCAGTGCCAGGGCGGAGCGAAGAATCCTGTCGTGGTGATGCCCGATGCGGATATGGAGATGGCGACGCGAATTCTCGCCGACTCCGCATTCGGTTGCGCGGGCCAGCGCTGCCTCGCCATTTCGGTGGCCATCACAGTCGGCGGTGCGGGGCCGGCCTTTACCGAACAGATTGCCGCTGCCGCACGGAATCGCAAAACGGGGTATGGGGCCGCTCCGGGAGTGGAGATGGGACCTTTGATCAGCGCCGAGAGCAAGGCGCGCGTCGAAGGGCTGATCGCCAAAGCAGCGCAGGCAGGTGCGCGGGTTGTGGTCGACGGCCGCGGCGGCAAGGTGCCCGATTACGAGGATGGTTATTTTGTGCTCCCTACAGTGCTCGACGACGTCCCTCCCGATTCTGAAGCCGCGCGCACGGAGATCTTTGGCCCGGTCCTGAGCCTGATCCACGCACGGACCATTGAAGAAGCCATCGCGCTTGTGAATGCCCGCTCGTATGGCAACATGGCATGCATTTTCACCACTGACGGCGCCAATGCGCGCCGCTTTCGGTATGAAGTGAACGCGGGAAATGTCGGCATTAATGTCGGCGTCGCCGCACCTATGTCGACCTTCCCATTCAGCGGGTGGGCCGAGAGCTTCTTCGGCGATCTGCACGCGCAGGCGCACCACGCCGTAGAGTTCTTCACCCAAACCAAAGTGATTGTGGAGCGGTGGCCGAAGGAGTGGAGCAGAAAATTCTAAAGGCAGCTTTCAGCTGTCAGCTCTCAGCTTTCAATCTGTCAGCTTCGGATCTGGCGAGTCGACCGCTGCGTATTCCCAAGGAACAAGCTGACGGCTGAGAGATGAAAGCTCGTGATGTAAGGAGTCAGCAAATGAAAGAACTGCTGGTCGGGAATGCACCTTGTTCCTGGGGAACGCTGGAAAACCAGGACAAGAGCCAGGCGATTCCATTTGACCGGATGCTCGACGAGCTGGTCGAGACCGGCTACACAGGCACGGAGTTGGGCGACTGGGGCTATATGCCCACCGATCCCTCTCTCCTCGGCGAAGAACTCAGGCGGCGCAACAACGTGGTGATGCTGGGCGCATTTGTCCCCGTGGCAATGAAGAATCCCGATGCGCACCAAGAAGGAGCCGAGCGAGCCATTAAGACGGCAAGGCTGATTGCCAGTGTCGCGACCACCCAGGCGCCCTTTCTGGTGCTTGCCGATGACAATGGAACCGACCCTGAGCGCACTTTGCTTGCCGGTCGCGTGACGCCACGGGTGGGGCTTACCCGGGACGAATGGAGGACGGAGCGGACCGGATCGCAAAAGCCGTCTTTGACGAGACCGGACTGCGCACGGTGTTGCATCACCATTGCGCAGGCTACGTGGAAACGCCGGATGAGATTGCAACGCTCCTCGACCTGACCAATGCGGAGTTGCTAGGACTGGTCTTCGATACCGGCCACTACGTACATGGCGCCGGCCAGGAAGCTGTCGACCTCGTCGCCGCGCTCGATCGGTTCAAGGAGCGAATCTGGTACGTCCACGTGAAAGACATCGATCCGAACATGGCGCGCCGCAGCCGTGAAGAAGAGTGGGATTATTTCACGGCGATGCGCAACGGCCTGTATCCCGAATTGGGCAAGGGGTGCGTGGACTTCCCTGCCCTGCTGCGCTGGCTTGCCCGCCGCGACTACACGGGATATGTGCTGGTTGAGCAGGACATTCTGCCCGGCATGGGAACGCCAAAAGAGAGTGCGGCGCGCAGCCGCGAGTATCTGCGATCGATTGAAAAGAACTTTGCATAAAGCAGCTGTCAGATCTCAGCTTTCGGCTTGTTTTGCGTGGCAATCAAGAATGCGGGTTCACTACGAACGCTGAAACCCGTGAGCTGATGGATGAAAGCTGCTTCTTGAGGAGACCATGAGCGGAAAGAAACTTCGTATCGGAATTCTTGGCGCGGGGCGCATCGGCCGCGTTCATGCGGAAACGCTGGCCTTTCGTCTGCCCGAGGCCGAGATCGTTGCCATCGGCGACATCAACGCCGAGGCTGCACAATCCCTGGCCGCGCGCTGCGACATTCCCAAGGTGGTCGCGTCGGGTGACGAGATCCTCGACGATCCGTCGATCGATGCGATCCTCATCTGCACTTCGACCGACACGCACGCGAATTTCATCGTGCGCGCGGCCAAGGCCGGCAAGCACATCTTCTGCGAAAAGCCGATTGCATTGGAACTGGCAAAAATTGACGTAGCGCTCGCTGCAGCAAAGGCTGCAGGTGTGCAGTTGCAGGTTGGCTTCAACCGCCGATTCGATTCGAACTTCATGCGAGTGCGGCACGCGGTTGCCAGCGGCGAAATCGGCAAACCCAGCCTCTTGCATATCATCAGCCGCGATCCCGCCCCACCGCCGATGAGCTTCCTGCGCACTTCGGGCGGCATCTTCCTTGACATGATGATCCACGACTTCGACATGGCGCGCTATCTGATGGGCGAGGAGGTCGAAGAGATTTATGCCGCCGGCGGAGTGCTGGCCGTGCCGGAATTCAAGGCCGAAAACGATCTGGATACGGCTCTGGTGGTGCTGCATTTCCAAAGCGGCGCCATCGGCACCATCGACAACAGCCGCAAGGCGGTCTTCGGCTACGATCAGCGGGTCGAGATTCTCGGCAGCAAAGGCAAGATCGCGAGCGAAAATCGCTTCCCGAACGAAGTTGTAGTCAGCGGCGAGAAATCTGTTTACACTGATCTGCCTCTGAATTTCTTCATGCAGCGTTACACCGAAAGTTTTGCGCTGGAGTTGCAGCTCTTTGTGCAGGCGGTGCTCGAAGGCAAACCTACGCCTGTGTCGGGCGACGACGCGCGCGTTCCGGCGGTGATGGCCCTGGCGGCGCGCAAGTCATATGACGAGCATCGGCCGGTTCGACTCGCGGAGATTTCCTGATGAAGCGTTCGCAGTGGATTTGCATTCTGACCGATGTGCACTTTTGGGTGCCGGTAGTGGTGCTGGCCCTGGGAACCGCTCTGCTGATGACGTTGAGGTAAACGAATGAGCGACCAAGCCTCTATCGCGCCGGTGCGTTCCACCATTTCGCTGCATAAACTCGGCGTGTTTTGCGGCCTGGCTGCAGCCGTATGGCTGGGCAGCGCCGAGGCTCCGACCAAACTTGTGACTGAGGGCTTTTCGCCGTTCCTGATCTCGATGGGCATGGTGATGGGCGCATTTGTGGCCCGCTGGACCGTTCCTACGCTGCTCAAAGGCACGAGCTTCCTGTTCAGCGATTTGCGCCAGAAGCCGCACTTGATTGTGTGGGCGCTGCTGGCGGGAATGCTATGGGCCGTTGGCAACACGCTCACCATCTTTGCCGTGCGCAACGTTGGTCTGTCGATCGCGTTCCCGCTGTGGAATACCAACAGCCTGGTGGGGCTGCTGTGGGGTTGCCTGCTTTTCAAAGAACTGCATGGTTCGCGCCCCAGGGACTGGGCGAAGGTTGTCGGCGGCGCTTCGGCAATCGTGTTCGGTGCGGCCGTGCTGGCCGTCGCGACTACGCAGCAATCTGCCTCCGCTCCGGGGCGGGCTGCAGTGGGTATTGTGGCCGCCGTTGGTGCAGGAGCCATGTTCGGCACCATGTATATTCCCTACCGCAAGGCCTACATCAGCGGCATGAACCCTCTCTCCTTCGTCACGATCTTCACCTTTGGTGAGATGGGAGCCATTCTGATACTGGGCCTGGACTTTTTCGGCGGCGCGGCGCCTTTGGCGGCCGAACTCGCGAGGGCGCGCAGCATGCTCTTCTGGCCATTTGTGGGCGGCTTTTGTTGGGTCATCGGCGACCTGTTTCAGCAGTACGCAGCGAAGTACATCGGCATTGGCCGCGGCATCCCTCTCTCGAATACCAATCAGCTGTGGGGACTGGCCTGGGGCGCACTGGTCTTCGGCGAGTTCACCGGTTTGGCAGCAGGCAGCCGCATCCTGATCATCGCCGGTTCCAGCATCATGATCGCTGGCGCCGTCTCGATCAGTCTGGCTGAGCCACCGCCCAAAGAAATGGAGAATTGGCATGCCGCAATGCATCGCGAGTGCGACCGCTATGGGCTCGACGCGGGCAATGTGGCGGCGGTTGTCGCGGGCGAAGATCCGCTGGCCGATCACAAGCATCCGCGCCGCTGGTGGGAGGTGCTGATCATGTGCCTGGCCGCTGCAGTCTTCGTCTGGCTGGCGGCCGGAACCCGCGCGCAGCACATCTACGTCAACGTGCCGTGGATGATCGTGCTGATCGCGGGCACCATCGTTCCGCTCGGTCTGTGCGGATCGCTCCTCTGGAAACGAACGCGATTCTCATAGCCCTGTTGTCGTAACTGGGATTCGCCGCCGGCCCAGCCTCACCTGACCTCCGAGGCCCGTTCTCCCGCAGCCTCCATAATAGTCTGGCAATGAAAGCGGGCCTTGGCTCAGAATGGAAGGCAACCCGATTGATCAGCTCTATCGATGCCTGTATTCAAGCACTCTTTCAGTCCGATCCGGATCTTCACCGGCTGCGCCGCAATCGGTATCGCCGTCGTGATCTACATGATGCTGCACCCGAAGCTCACTGTTGAGCCCGTGCCTTCGCCTAACCAAGGTGTCGCATTTGGAACGATTTTCGATCTTAGCAACCAGAGCATTGCGGTTCTGTACCGTGTAAGCTACACCTACTGCGTAAACAGCTTGCAAACGCCCAGCAACATCGGCGAGGCGGAGGCGGGCGCGCTTCGCCTTGAGACTCCCAGTCAGAGTATCTCTCTGGCAAATCTCTCCCGCGGCGATGCTACCGCACTTCCCATCCTTAATGCTGTCAATGCGCCACCGGGGTCCGAAGTCGATCTGGTTTTCGCTGTTCGATTCCAGCCGGAATCGTTCAGATTCCTCGAAAGACGATTTCGTTTTTTGGGCACGGAAGATCAGGACGGGACCTGGATTTGGAAGCAGGTGCCTTTGGGAAGCCCTTGCGGCTGATTGTTCCCGCGGGCTACCGGGCACGCCCCGCACCACTAAAGTAACCCCAAGAAAACCTCCCTCCCGCTGTACCTCCGCCAGTCTGGACCTAACTCATTGAAAAGAAGGAAGTCCTGCCATTCCACGAGGAGTGAACCTTGTCACATCGGGATCAACTCCTCGCGTCTTAGAATGACGGCGGTGCAAGGGAGGACGAAGGCGCTCTTTCGCGTTCCGGGCGAGCCGCGCGAGGAGCTGCTCGTTCATGTCGTTCGTTCATCTCCGGGAGCAGGAATGATCACAGAGCAAGACGCTGCGAAGTCGCAAACCATCGGCGACAAGATCGCTGATTTGGAAGCCAGGCGCGCCGAACTCGAGCTCGGCGGCGGCAAGGAGCGCATCGAGCGCCAACATGCGTCGGGTAAGCTCTCGGCCCGTGAACGCGTGGAGCGGCTCGTTGACCGCGGAAGCTTCGAAGAGGTTGGGCTTTTTTGCCGGCACCGCGCCACCTACTTCGGAATGGCGGACAAAGAGTTGCCCGCCGATGGCGTGGTCACAGGCTGTGCAACAGTCGATGGCCGCCTCGTGCATCTGGCCAGCCAGGACTTCACCGTGGCCGGCGGAGCTGCCGGAGAGACGCACTGCAATAAAGTGGCCGACATGATGGCCATGAGCCTCAAGACGGGCAGCCCGTTTATCTTCATCAACGATTCCGGTGGCGCGCGCGTGCAGGAAGGCATCGACAGTCTGGCCGGTTACGCACGGGTTTTCTATCACAATGTGATGCTTTCGGGAACGGTTCCGCAGATTTCGCTGATCTTGGGCCCATGCGCCGGCGGCGCTGCATATAGCCCGGCGCTCACCGATTTTGTCATCCAGGCCGAGCACGCGCGCATGTTCATCACCGGGCCGCAGGTCATCAAGCAGGTCACGGGCGAAGAAGTCAGCGCCGAAGAGTTGGGCGGAGCGCAGGCCCAGATGCACTACTCCGGCGTAGTCCATCTCATCGCACGCGACGACGACGAGGCGATTGCGCTCTGCCGGCGCCTGTTGAGCTTTCTGCCGGCGAACAATCTCGAAGATCCGCCGCGCATGCCGTTCTCCGGACGCATTAAGACCGATTCCGGGCTGAACGAGACTGTTCCCGTCGACCCCAAGGTTGCCTACGATGTTCGCGACGTGATTGCGCGCATCGTTGACAACGAGGATTTTCTTGAGATTCAGCCGGAGTTTGCTGCCAACATCGTCATCGGCTTCGGGCGACTGGCGGGAAGGACCGTGGGCGTGGTCGCCAACCAGCCATGCGTCCTCGCCGGGTCGCTCGACATCGACGCATCCGACAAGTCGGCCCGCTTTGTGAGGTTTTGCAACGCCTTCAACATTCCGCTGCTAACGTTTGTCGATGTGCCGGGATTCCTGCCGGGCATCGAGCAGGAGCGTGGCGGGATCATCAGGCACGGCGCTAAGTTGCTCTTTGCCTACTCGGCGGCGACGGTGCCCAAGATCACCGTGATTCTGCGTAAAGCGTACGGCGGCGCCTATATCGCGATGTGCTCGAAGGGACTGGGCGCAGACCGCGTTATCGCCTGGCCCACCGCAGAAATTGCGGTGATGGGCGCCGAGGGCGCGGCTGAAATTGTCTTTCGTAAAGAGATTGAGGGAGCAGAGGATCAGGCCGCGCGGCGCAAGGAAATGGTGGACGAGTACCGCGAGACCTTCTCGAATCCGCTGGTCGCCGCGGGTAGAAGGCTGGTGGACGACATCATTGCGCCCGCCGAGACGCGGCGGTATCTGGCCCGCGCGCTGGAGTCGCTGCACGGAAAGCGCGAATTGCGCCCACAAAAGAAACACGGATTGATCCCCCTGTGAAAGGAAGCTGCTTGTGAAAGGCCATTGGTTCGACCTCGTCGCAACAGCGGGATTTGCCGCGCTGGGCTGCGCCGTGATCTACGCGATCGTGGTGCGGGCGTTGCGGCGAGTGATAGCCGAGCAGAAGGAGGACACCGACCGGCAGCTGAGCGCTCTTGCGATGACGGTCAAGGCCCTGCAAGTGCGAGTCGCCGAGTTGGGCGTCGAAACAGTGCGGCCGGCCGCAGTGGAAGCGGCTGCCGGCGTTGCAGAGAGAACGGAAGGCCAGGAGGTAGGGCAGATAGAACCGCAGACATTGGCAGCGATCTCCGCGGCAGCCACGGCTTATCTGGGTAAGAAAGCGCGCATCCGCTCAGCGCGAGCCTTGCCTGCAGCTCAAGACACTGTGGACGCCTGGGCGCAGCAGGGGCGCGTTTTTGTGCAGACATCCCACAATCCGCGGCCGAGAGGATAACTCCGCGGCCATATTTCTGCGAAAGGAAGCAGCTGGTTGAAGCTCCGGATCACTATTGACGGAAAATCCTACGCGGTTGACGTAGAAGTTCTGGAAGACGACGAGGATCTCGCCTCGGAGAAACTTCCGCAATACCACCTCGGGTCCGCTCCGTCCGGTGCGCATTCGCAAAGTCACGGCGGCACTTGGGATGCCGAGGGCAATGTGTGCCGCAGCCCTCTGATGGGGCTGGTGATCAAGGTGAATGTAGAGCCAAAGCAGGCCGTGGGCGCAGGTGAGCTTCTGATAGTGCTTGAAGCCATGAAGATGGAGACGCACGTGACAGCACCGCGCAAGGGAGTGGTGAAGAGCGTGCAGGTGGCGGCAGGAGATTCCATCAAGGCGAACCAGGTTCTAATTGAGCTCGATGATGCACGGGCTTGAACCCACAAGAGGCGGTAAGGAAGAGGAAGGACGGGCAGAAAACCAGATGCGGGTTCCGGAAATCAAGTTTGTCGACCACGTAGCCATCGCGGTAAGAAATGGCGAGCTGGAGGGCCAGGTCACGGCGTACGAATCGCTGGGTTTCAGGGAGATCCATCGCGAAGAGGTGCTGGGTACGGATCAGGTGCGCGAGGTATTGCTTCAGATCGGAGAAGGGCCCAACCTGATTCAGTTGCTCGAGCCGCTCTCATCGGAATCACCGGTGCAAAAACTGATCGAGAAGAATGGCGGCCGGGGCGGGCTGGCGCACGTGGCATTTCGCGTGGAGAACGCGCAGCGCGCATTCGATGCGATGAGCGCAGGCGGTTTCAAGATCATCGACAAAGCCCCGCGCAAAGGATCGCGGGGAACGACCGTCTTTTTTGTGCATCCCAAATCAAAGCAGGATAGCCCGTTTGGAGTCCTCCTCGAAATGGTTGAACTCCCCGGGGGCAACTAAAGAATATGGCTCCCGAACATCTCCTCGACGAATTTCCTCCCGTCAGCACGGCGGACTGGGAAGCGGCGATCGCGCGCGATCTGAAAGGCGCCGATTACCAGAAGCGGCTGATCTGGCGCGCAGAAGAAGGACTCCGGGTCAAGCCGTACTACCGGGCCGGCGATTTGAAGAATCTGGCCGCTGTAAATTCGGCGCCCGGCCAGTTCCCTTTCCGGCGCGGGGCACGCACGAAAGGCGGCTGGACCATCCGCGAGGAAATCGATGCTGTCGATGCCGAAGAAGCAAACCACGCGGCCTGCGAGGCGATCGTCGCGGGAGCTGAAGGAATTGCATTCACCCCTCTTTTCGTCAAGGACGGCGCCGACCTCGAAATAGCCCTCGGACATCTCGACAACATCCCGGTGCATTTTCGGCGGGCTGACGAAGCGTTGATCCGGCTTCTAATCGAGCGATTGAAATCGCGGCCACACGGAGCGGAGCTTTCCACCGGCTTCGACGCTTTGGCCAATGCGGAATTTGCGGCTGAGATCGTGCGCGCCGTTCCTGAGGGGTTGGTGCCATTCTCGATCGACGCGGCCGCATTCGAGGAAGCCGGAGCAACAACCATCGAGGAGATTGGTTTCGCGCTTGCTGCCGGCATCGATTTTCTGTCGGCGCTCGCTGAACGCGGGGCGGAAGTGAACCGAGCCGCGGGGGCAATCGTGTTCAACTTTACCATCGGCGACAATTATTTCTTTCAAATTGCCAAATTACGCGCCATCCGCATGCTTTGGGCGCGCGCTGCCCAGTGTCTTGGCGTGTCGCCTGAGCACTCGCGTGCGCGCATCGCTGCGCGTACCTCCCGATGGAACAAAACCGTATACGACCCACATAGCAACATTCTGCGCGCCACCACTGAAGCCATGGCCGCAGTTCTAGGTGGTGCAGACTCGATCTCCGTCGCGCCTTACGACGAATGCTTCGCGGAACCCGGCGCGCCGAGCCGCCGGTTGGCGCGAAACACGCAGCTGCTGCTCAAACACGAGGCATCGCTTGAGCAGGTAGCCGACCCCGGCGGCGGCGCATATTATCTCGAAGCACTCACCGACGATCTCGCGCGTGAAGGCTGGAGAGAAATGCGGGAAATCGAGGCGCAAGGCGGTTACCGGGAGGCTCATGCGCTGATCGCACAGGCACTCGAGCGCTCGCTCGCCGCCCGCGAAATCGCCGTTGAGAAGCGCCGCCGCGTATTCGTTGGGACGAATCAACAGGCCAATCCAGCCGAGCACGCCCTGGACCGCGTAGACCTAAACCGCATGAACCGAATCCGCCGCGGTTCGCGCGCCTACGAAGAACTGCGGCTGCGCACTGAATGGTTCACCGCCGAAACCGGCAAAACGCCTCGCGTTCTGCTCGCGGAGATCGGCGATGCCAGAATGCGCGCCCTGCGGTCGAATTTCGCGTTGAACTTTTTCGCATGCGCCGGATTCCCGATTGCCACTAAGCGGTTCAAGAATGCGGCGGCGATTGCGGCGGCTGAAGCCGACCTGATTGTTCTCTGCAGCTCCGATGGGGAATACGCGCGGATCGCAGCCAAGCTGATGGCAAAATTGAAAGCCCTCGGCCGCTCGACGCCGGTAATCGTGGCCGGCAACCCGGAAGACGCCGAGGAGCTGCAAGCTGTGGGAATTGCCGACTTCGTGCACGTGCGCAGCAACCCGGTCGAGGTATTGAAAAAGTGGCAGGAACGCCTGGGGATAAAAGACTAATCATGCGGCCGGACTTTACCAAGATCGATTGGAAACCAGTGTCCACGGAAGCGTCAGGGCCCGAGTGTGACGGCATTGCTCTCAAGAGCTACTACACCGCCGAGGATTTGGCTGGGCTTGAGCATCTGGAGTATGCCGCGGGGATTCCCCCCTACCTGCGCGGGCCCTACAGCACCATGTACGCTTTGCGGCCGTGGACGATCCGGCAATATGCCGGCTTCTCGACCGCCAAGGAGTCGAACGCATTCTATCGTCGCAATCTCGCCGGCGGGCAGCGTGGGCTCTCGGTGGCGTTCGATTTGGCTACGCATCGCGGATATGACTCCGACCACGAACGCGTGGCGGGCGATGTGGGCAAGGCCGGCGTGGCCATCGACTCGATCCTCGACATGCGGATTCTTTTCAGCAAAATCCCGCTTGATCAGATGTCGGTATCGATGACCATGAACGGCGCCGTGCTGCCCATCATGGCGTTTTACATCGTTGCCGCCGAAGAGCAGGGGGTTAAGCCGGAGCAGTTGAGCGGCACCATCCAGAATGACATTCTGAAAGAGTTCATGGTGCGCAACACCTACATCTATCCGCCGGCGGGATCGATGCGCATCATCGGCGACATCTTCCGCTATTGCTCCGCGAAGATGCCCAGATTCAACTGCATCAGCGTGAGTGGATATCACATGCAGGAGGCAGGAGCCACGGCAGAGCTGGAACTGGCTTACACGCTGGCCGACGGAATGGAGTATCTGCGCACCGGAGTGAAGGCGGGACTTGATATCGATGCATTTGCACCGCGCATCTCCTTCTTCTGGGGCGTGGGCATGAATCATTTCACTGAAATCGCCAAAATGCGCGCGGCTCGCATGCTCTGGGCGAAGATCGTCAAGGGCTTCGGCGCCAAGAATCCGCGGTCGCTGGCCCTGCGCGCACATTCCCAAACCTCGGGATGCAGCTTGACCGCGCAGGATCCTTACAACAACGTTGTGCGGACCTGCGTGGAGGCGCTGGCCGCGGTTTTTGGGCACACTCAATCGCTTCACACTAACGCCCTCGACGAGGCACTTGCGCTGCCCACGGATTTTTCGGCGCGCATCGCACGCAATACGCAGTTGGTTCTCCAAGCTGAAACCGGCATCACTCACGTGGTTGACCCTTGGGCCGGCTCGTACTACGTAGAGCGTCTGACCCAGGAACTGATGCACTCGGCGTGGAACCTCATCCAAGAGATCGAGGGCCTGGGAGGCATGGCCAAGGCGATCGAAACCGGCTTGCCCAAGATGCGCATTGAGGAAGCGGCGGCACGGCGGCAGGCCGCCATCGATTCCGGGTGCGACGCGATTGTTGGCGTGAATGCGTTTCCCGCGGCCGAAGAGCCGGAGATTCCCATCCTCAACATCGACAACGGTGCGGTACGCACGGCGCAGATTGAACGGCTGAGGAAGTTGAGGCGCGAGCGCAACAGCGATGCGGTGCGGGAATCTTTGGCAAGACTCGAGCAGTTCGCAAGAACCGGCGAGGGCAACCTGCTGGAGTGCGCCGTGGGCGCAGCGCAGAACCACGCCACGCTGGGCGAGATTTCCTCTGCTCTCGAAAATGTGTGGGGCCGGTACCGGGCAACATCGCGGGTCATTGCCGGTGTTTATTCCGCAGCGAGCGCCAGCGGAGAGGAGTTCAAGAAAGCGCGGCGCATGGTCGACGACTTTGAGTGCGAGGAGGGGCGGCGGCCGCGAATCCTCGTAGCCAAGATGGGGCAGGATGGTCATGACCGCGGCGCCAAAGTGATAGCTACCGCCTTCGCCGATATCGGATTCGATGTCGACGTCGGCCCGCTCTTCCAGACTCCTAACGAAGTCGCGCGCTTCGCCATGGATAGCGACGTTCACGTGGTCGGCGTGTCGAGCCTGGCCGCCGGGCATAAAACATTGGTGCCGCAACTCCTCCGGGAGCTGCGCGCACTGGGGCGCGACGATATCCTCGTGGTGGTCGGGGGCGTAATTCCGCCGCAGGATTACTCATTCCTTTACCACGCCGGCGTTGCCGGCATCTATGGGCCGGGCACCGTTATTCCCATCGCGGCGCAGAAGATCCTCGAATTATTGTGCGCCAGCGTAACGGCTTGAGAACTGCGATTGGGTGGCCCGATGAAGAGCGCGCTGCGCGAAATCGCCGGATGTGAATTGCCGCAGGCGCCCTCCGCAGCCAGGCGGCGCACACCGCTCTCACGTCAGGAGTGCGTCGACGGTATTTTGCGCGGCGACCGCACAGTGCTCGCGAGGGGCGTCACCTTGATCGAGAGCGCACTTGCCGCAGACCGCGAGCTCGCCGAGCAGATTGTAGAGGATTGCCTACCGCACAGCGGTCACTCGATACGCGTGGGCATCACGGGCGTCCCCGGGGCAGGCAAAAGCACATTGATAGAGGCGCTGGGCAGATACCTGATCGAAGACAAGAGACAGAAGGTCGCGGTACTGGCGATCGATCCCAGCAGCCAGGTTTCCGGGGGCAGCATTCTCGGCGACAAGACGCGCATGCCCGCGCTCGCCGGCAGCGACATGGCCTTCATTCGCCCGTCGCCTTCGCGTGGCATTTCCGGTGGCGTAGCGCAACGGACGCGCGAGGCGATGCTTCTGTGCGAGGCCGCTGGATACCACAATGTCATTGTCGAGACGGTCGGCGTCGGCCAGTCGGAGACGGCGGTTCACGAAATGGTGGACTTCTTCCTGCTGATTACTTTGGCCGGGGCGGGCGACGAGTTGCAGGGCATCAAGCGAGGCGTGATGGAGCTCGCCGACCTGATTGCCGTAAATAAAGCCGACGGAGAGAACATGGCCGCGGCTGAGAGCGCGCGGGTCGAAGCCGGGAAGGCCTTGCATTTCTTTCCCGCTTGCGAATCGGGTTGGACACCTCGCGCAGTCACCTGTTCCGCGCTGACCGGCGCGGGCGTCCGGGAGCTTTGGGAATGCGTGCTGCAATACGTGGAGTTGACCCGCGAGAGTGGCTGGCTGCAACGCGCGCGGCGCACGCAACAGAAACGCTGGATGCGCGAGATGATTGACCAGTCGCTGCACGAGCGGTTCTACGCGCATCCGGAGGTGCGGCCCAGTATCGAGGCGCTGGAGCGCGACGTCGCCGCTGGGCGAACCACATCGTTTCGGGCGGCCCGCATGCTTTTGGAAATGTACTCGCGGAAAATTGGCGATTGATTGAAGGGCGTCAGCCTATGGGATTCGCGGCGCGGACGGTCCCATTCCGCCGGTGCAGGCCGCTGTTCCCGCCTTCGACTCCTGGAAACGCGGAGCGAGTTGGCGGGCGGTTATGCCTCCCTGCGCAGCACTTGCAGAACTTCTTGAAGTGCGGGCTCCCAATCGGCAAGGCGGATGCCGAACCGGTTGTGAAGTTTGTCATTCGATAAGATGGAGTTCTTCGGCCGCGTGGCCGGCGTCGGATAGTCTTTGGTGCCGATGGGCCTTAGCTCGGGCGCCTTGACGCCGAGCAATTCGCCGGCGCGCACGAAAATTGCCTGCGCAAAACCAAACCACGACGTTGAGCCGCCGCAGGTCATGTGGTAGATGCCCGCGCACTCTCGCAAGCTGCCGAAACGATCGGCGAGCAGGCCCGCGACAACGGCTCGGGTGGCGCGCGCCAGCTCGATGGACGTGGTCGGCGCACCGATCTGATCGTCGACGATGGAGAGGCTGTTCCGCTCTCGCGCCAAACGAAGCATTGTGATCAGGAAGTTCTTCCCGTGGTGGCCGTAGACCCAGCTGGTGCGAAAGATCAGATAGTTCCCGCCAACTTCTTCGATTGCCCGCTCGCCGGCAAGTTTGCTCGCGCCGTAGATATTCAGCGGGAGCGGCTTGTCGGTCTCGGTCCATGGGGCCGATTTCCTGCCATCGAAGACATAGTCGGTGGAGTAATGAATGAAGAGCGCGTTGCGTTCGCGCGCCTCTTCTGCGAAGACTCGCGGCGCAGAGGCATTGACGGCAAACGCGAGCTCGCTCTCCTCTTCGGCGCGATCCACTGCGGTGTACGCCGCGGCATTCAGGATCACGTCGGGCGATTCCCGTCGCACCAGCGCGCGAATCTGATTCGGATCGGCGAGATCGAGTGCTTCGCGGTCCACTGCGAGAGCGGATCCGAAGCCGGCGAAGCTCCGCTCGAGCTCGCAGCCGAGCTGACCCGATTTGCCCACGATCAGAATGCGTGGCGATTCTGCCTCGCCTTCGCGCGAATCTTCTGCGTCCGTCATCTCAGTGAGGCTCCAATGCCAACGATGCTGCGCTGATGGCATTCTAATCGGCCGGGGCGATCCCTCCTCATTCGCGCCGTTACACCATAACCCGTACAATCAAGGTTGGAGGTTGTTTCCAAGTGCGCCGGGTCTATTGCGATGCCAACGCCACCACGCCTTTGCTTCCGGAGGTGTTGGAAGCGATGCGTCCCTATTGGACTGAGCATTTCGGAAACGCTTCGTCGATCCATCTCGAAGGGCAACATGCGCGCAAGGCGATGGATGAGGCTCGCGAGACGCTGGCGCGATTCTTCCAGTGCCGTGAGGCCGAAGTGGTGTTCAACTCCGGGGGCACGGAGGGTGACAATACGGCGATTGCCGGGTTGATCCGCGCCGGCGACCACCTTATCACGACATCGATCGAGCACTCTGCCGTTCTGCGCGCCGCAGAAAAGGCCGCGGAGCGCGGAGCGCAGGTCACGTTTGTGGCGCCGGAGAACAACGGCTTGATCGACCCCGAGGCCATTCGCCGGGCGATTCGGCCGGAGACACGGCTCATCAGCGTGATGCTGGCCAACAACGAGACCGGGGTTCTGCAGCCGGTCGAAGAGATCGGCAGGATTGCCGCGGAGTCCGGAGCCTACTTTCATATCGATGCGGTGCAAGGCGCGGGGAAAGTCCCGTTCGACGTACAACGTTTCGGCTGTCATCTGTGCTCCATCAGCGCGCACAAGATGCACGGGCCGAAGGGCGTGGGCGCGATGTATGTTCGCCGCGGAGCGCCCGTTGAGCCGCTGCTTCTGGGCGGGAGCCACGAGCGTCGCCGGCGCGCCGGAACCGAGAATGTGGCTGGCATCGTCGGTCTTGGGAAGGCAGCTGAATTGGCCATGAAGAGCCTTGAGAACGGAGACCTGGAGCGGGTTTCTGCTTTGCGCGACCGCCTCGAGGATGGGCTGCTCGAGATTGCCGGCACCGGAGTAAATGGTGCAGGCGCGCCGCGCGCGGCCAACACAACGAATATTCACTTTGAGCACCTGGAGGGCGAAGCGCTGGTGATTGCGCTCGATTTGAAGGGCGTGGCCGTCAGCGGAGGGTCGGCATGCCACTCCGGATCGACCGAGCCCAGCCACGTATTGATGGCCATGGGGCTCGACCGGCATGCCGCACTGGCGAGCTTGCGGTTTAGTCTGCTGAAGACGGCGACCGATGCGGACATCGACCATGTGCTCAGCGTGGTTCCCCAAGCCGTGGAGCGATTGCGGGCGCTGGCGCCGGAGGTAGTGGGGACGAGGGGTAACGAAGCTTCTCGCTACTAGCTGCGCCGGTCGGCGTTAGCTACCTTCGAGGTTCGGATAAGAGGCTGGAGGCTAGAAGCTCTCATATTTCTTGATGAAGCACTACGAAACCATTGCCGTCGCTATGTCCGGAGGGGTCGACTCCTCGACGGCAGCGGCGATTCTCGCCCGCGCGGGCGACGGCTCCGCCGTTTCGCGCAATTCTGTGGTGGGTCTCACGCTGCAGCTTTGGGATCAAACGCGCCTCGCGGGCAAGCATGGCATTCCCGACGCGCCGAAGGCCGGACGCTGCTGCTCTCTCGATGACGTGTATGACGCGCGACGCGTGGCCGAGCACCTGGGCATTCCATATTACGTGGTGAACCAGGAGGAGCGCTTCGAACGCGACGTGGTGCGCCCCTTCGTCGATGAGTATCTCGCCGGGCGTACCCCGATTCCCTGCTCTCTGTGCAACAACCACCTCAAGTTCGACCAGCTGCTCAAGACGGCGCGCAGCATCGACGCGGAGCGAATTGCGACCGGGCACTATGCGGTGAACGAGTACGATGCGACTCGCGATGGAGGGCGGGGGCGCTGGATTCTGAAACGGCCCGCGGATCTGGCCAAGGACCAGACGTATTTTCTCTTCGGCCTCACGCAAGACCAGCTCGCGAGTACTCTTTTCCCCTTGGGTCATCTGACCAAGCCCGAGGTACGCGCGATGGCGCGGCAACATGGATTGCAGTTGGCAGAGAAGCCCGATTCTCAGGAGATTTGCTTCATTCCCGGCGGCGACTATAAGCAGTTCCTTGCTGCCTACCTTGAGGAGCAGGGAGAGCGCGCGCCCGAGAGTGCCGGCGAGCTCGTCGCGGCGAGCGGCGAGGTGCTCGGCCGGCATGAAGGCATCTCCAATTTCACCGTGGGACAGCGCAAGGGATTGGGCGTGGCCTCGCCGACTGCACTCTATGTGCTGAACATCGATGCTGCAAACCGTAAGGTCACGGTCGGTGCCGATGCCGATCTGGCAACGCGCACCCTGCGCGCGCGGCAAATGAACTGGATCAGCGTTGCCGAACTCGCTGGGCCGATGCGCGTGAAGGCAAAGATCCGTCACCGTCACGAGCCGGCCTGGGCCACGCTCGAGCCCACAGGCACCGATGAAGCGCTTGCGACATTCGACGAGCCGCAGCGCGCCGTCACGCCGGGTCAAGCCGCGGTCTTCTACGACGGAGACGAAGTTGTCGGCGGCGGCTGGATCGCGTGAGAGGGCGAGTCAGAATAGCAGGGATCTAGTCCCTTGAAGATGAAATGGCTTGAAAAGACATCCCTCAGCGGCTAAAGCCGAGTTCATTTTTCAGCTGCTTGTGGCACGGATAAATCCGTGCCCTTTCAAAACCTCGCATTTTTCAGCAAGCTGTAAAGTCGTGCCCCTTCAAAACGAGACTCATGTCACCGGCTCCTACCTACGGACAGCCCAGGCGAGGCCGTCGGGATTTCCGCCGGCATCGATCTTGCCAACCATCGAGAGAGATTTGAGGTCGATCACGGCGACATATCCGTCGGGGCTGCACGCCTCAAATGCGCGCGCGCCGTCTGGCTGCACAAGGACCCCGCCGGACCCGGTTCCCGTCTTCAATCGCTTGATCTCTTTGCGCGTCGCAGCGTCGACGATCACAAAGTCCGGACCCGCCGAAACCAGCACCGTTTTGCCGTCGGGCGTGAACTTGAGCCGATTGGCTCTTGGCACATTGGCTGCGAGCGTCTCGGTCACGCGCTTTTCAGCAACGTCGATGATCGAAATCGTGCCGTCGCCGGCGTTTGCCACCCACGCCTCTTTGCGGTCAGGCGAAACGTCGAATCCCTCTGAGCCGTGACCCACGGGAATCACGGTCAACCGCCAGTCGCCACCGGGCGGCGTTGGCGGCGGACCTGGAGGCGGCCCTCCATTCCCGGGCGGCGGCCCAGGCATCATGCCGGGAGGGGGCATGGGATTTGCGGGACCCTCGGTCTTCTCCATCACGGTGACTGTCCCCGAGCTGACATTGGTTGTGAGAATGCGTTTGGCGCCAGGAAACACATAGAGCATATGGGTGCGATTCTGGCCCGTCCCCATGATCCAGTCGATCTGCGCGGATGCGGGATCGTAACTGCCGATCGCCTTGGCCGCCTCTGCGGTAAACCAGACTTTTCCTTCGCCAAAAAACAGTCCATGGGGTCCGCGCATCGCGCCCAGATCGATGGCCGGCAGCGGCTTCTGGGCCACCAGGTCCACAACTGCCAGCGTATGATAGGCGCCGAATCCGTAGTTGGAGACGTAGGCAGTTTTGCCATCGTCAGACGCGATGACCTCGTGCGGATCGTTGCCCACCGGGACGCGCGCCACCACTTGCAGGGTATTCGGATCGACAATGGCCAGCGTGTGTTCCTGTTTCGAAAGCACCAGCAACGATGGGTTCGGAGCCGATTGCCCATAGCACCAGATCGCGGCCGTCCCGATTGCCAGGGCGGCGACCCTGCGAATCATTGACGTCATCGAGTGACCTCCCAATTGACTTCCGTTGAATCAACAAGACGCCCGAAACCGAAGGAAATCCTGCCAAACCGCTCATTCCACTATTTTGGCCGCTGCATGTCAAAGCGGTCGTGCGTGCGCACATAGCTGGGCCCGCCCATACGGCCGATGGCATTCAGCTTATCCGGATCGATCTTGAATCCGTCGAGCAGCGACTGGAGCACGTGAAAGCGCAAGACCTCGCCGATCACAAGGACCCCTCCCCCGGGCTTGTCGCTCAGATGAATGGCCTGGTGCAGCCGGCACTCCATTTGCGCCTTGCTTTCGGCCACGCGCGGCGGTCGAACCAGGTCGCTCGCAATCGGCGTAAGCCCGGAGAGCGCAAACTCATCCACTTCAGGCGAAACGTCTGCAGAAGTCATGTTCATCTGTTCGGCGAATTCTTCGGAGACGATATTTACGACAAACTCACCGGTGGCCTCAACGTTGCGCAGGGTGTCTTTATAAGGCCGCGAGCCCGACCGGACAGCAGCCGAGAAGCAGACAAACGGGGGGTTGGAGCCACACGCGGTGAAATAGCTGAACGGCGCGAGGTTTCTCGCTCCGGCGGCGTCGATGGTCGACACGAAGGCAATCGGCCGCGGCACAATCATGCCGATCATGAGCTTATAGACGTCGCTGTATTCGAGTTGGCCAGGATCGATGACGCGCATTCCGCCCCACACATCGGCGCTTCCGCCGCGGACCCCGACTTAAATGAACATGTCGCCGTCGCCGGGTGTGTGATTCGTCCGGGAGCGCACCGGCGGCACCGAGGCATGCAGCGATTCAATCACCGCTTTGGCTGCCGCCAACAAGGCGGAAAGCTGGCGCATCGGCTTGTTGACACAATCCGCCACAAAGCCGCCCGCGCGATCCATTGCATCGAAGGCACTGGAAAGCATGGAGTCGAGCCTGCCCGCCTGAACCTGCGCCCGAGCCATGATGTCGTTCGCGGCGGCTTGGAACTCCGCCGATTGGGCTCGCAGGGAATGGGCGAGAGCGGCAATGTCCTCGCTGGTGGATTCAATCCTGGGGGCGAGCTTCGCCAGCAGTCCGCGCGAAGTCTCAATCAGCGGCACCACCGAAGAGCGCACCTCTTCAATCTTCTCGTTCATCGACTGAGCCGCTTTGCGCATGGCAAGGAACGCCGCCAGGAGCACGAAAGCCTGCACCACCATCGCCAGCGCAACGAGGGCGAACAAAGCAAGCTCAAGAGTTTGATTGTCGATTCTTGGCATGATCGTTATCTCGCGCAGATTCTTCCCGCGCTTGTGTCAATTCCCACACCTTGGTTTCGTGTGGGGCCCGTCGCGGCGCACGCCTGAAGCCGGCCCAGGCGCCGCGTCTGCCCCTCAGTCCTGCCCCGCGGCAACCGATTGCCGACACAGGGCCTGACGGCGGCTCAGGCGGAAACCAGCAGGCCTCAATATTCGTGGGTCTCGGGTTCGGTGGATGCTGACTTATACGCTTCCCGCCCGGCATCCACAGCGGCGCCGACCCGATTGGTTTGGTCGGCAACGAGAGTCTTGCCCCGCTCCACGAACTCTTCCCATTGCGCCCGCCCGCGATCGACGTACTGGCCCACTTGCTCCTTGCTCTTGTCCACGATGACGCCGATCTGTTCTTTGCTCTTATCCACCAGAGCACTCACATTATCGGCAGCTTCGCGTGTCTTGGTGCGCAGGTACTCGGTTCCCTCGCGAGCGCTGTTAGCAAGCTCCTCGCGCGTCTCCTTGCCGCTCTTCGGCGCATAAAGAATGCCCACCAGAGCGCCAACGCCCAACCCGGCCAAAAACCAGGCCAATCCGTAACTCTTGCTTTCCTCTGCCATGATCGATTCCTCCAACTCTGCGCTGCTCTGAAACTGCCTGAGGGTATCAAGCCACTTCAGTTTACCGCAAGTTACCCCGGGCCTGCTGTTTACGGTGAAAGGACCGCGGGACGGGCGTCGAAGGGCGCCTCTCGTCTCGCCCGATACGCAGGCGAACGTGGTCCCCGCGCGCCCGCAAAACCGCTGACCAGATTTTCTTATAAATATGCCTTGACACGTATATGCACTCCACGGTATATACAGAGCGTGGAGTCCGCCTTCGCAATCATTGCCGAGCCGAACCGCCGCGCGATTCTGAGCCTCCTGGTGTCGTCGCCGCAGTCGGTTGGAGAAATCGAGCGCCACCTTCGTATGTCCCAGCCGACTGTATCCAAACACCTGCGCGTTCTGCGGGACGCCGGTTTCGTTGAATCCAGGGTGGATGCGCAACGCCGTTTTTACCGGCTGAAACCGGAACCATTTCAGGAGGTCGATGCCTGGCTGGCTCCCTTCCGCCGCTTCTGGTCTGCTCACTTGGATGCTCTCGAACGCCATCTCGACCGCATGGGGGCGGTCAAAACCAAGGAGAGGCCAGCATCAATCAAAAAGAAGACGCGGCCGCGCCCGCGAATCTGAACCTGTGAGGAAACCGATGAAAATCAAATTGACCAATGTGTACGTCGACGACCAGGAGAAGGCCCTGCGCTTCTATACCGATGTGCTGGGCTTTCAAAAAAAAGCCGACTTCAGCAACGGGCCGTTTCGCTGGCTCACCGTGGCCTCAGCCGAGGACCCGGACGGCACAGAACTGCAGCTGGCGCTGAACAACAACCCTGCGGCCAAGACTTACCAGCAGGCCTTGTTCGAGCAGAGCCAGCCCGCGGCCATGTTTTTTACCGACGACGTCGAGGCCGACTACGAGCGGATGAAGGCCCTCGGCGCGAACTTCACCATGCCGCCCACCGACGTGACGGCGTCCAAAATCGCCATGGTGAATGATACCTGCGGCAATCTCATTCAGCTCACCCAGTTGAAGCGCTGGCAGGGCTGACGCTCTGTCGGCACCTGGAGAGGAAAAACCATGAGCCATAGCGCACAATACGTACCGGGCCCCGCAAGCGGAGCACAGGTGCGAAAGGACGGAGAGAAGTGGACTCTGATTCTCGTCCGCGAACTCCACCACCCTCCAGAAAGAGTGTGGCAGGCGCTCACCGACCCGGCGCATTTGCGCGAGTGGGCGCCCTTCGAGGCCGATGCGAACCTGGGCACCACTGGAACCAAGGTGAAGCTCACCTGGGCGAGCACACAATATGTTTCTGAAGCCACCGTCATGCGCGCCGACGCGCCCCGGCTGCTCGAGTACCACGACATCCGATGGGAACTCGAGCCGCTCCCGGGCGGCACGCGCCTCACCCTCTGGCACAGCATCGATCGCCGCTTTGTTGCGTGGGGCGCCGCAGGATGGCACATCTCGTTCGACGTCCTTGATCGGCTGCTCGCGGGCGAGCCCATCGGCCGCATCGCCGGCGCCGATGCCGCGAAATTCGGGGCCTGGCAGCGGCTGGTGGCGGAATATGCAAAACAGTTCGGAGCTGAATCCCCCGAACGGCCGCCCAAGGCGGCTGAAAATTCGTAAATCGAGAAGGAGGAAACCATGGAATCGACGCTGCACAATCCGGCCCTTGTGGCCGAGAAGACCATCCCTAAAGCCGCAAACCTCGTCTATTAGATCGCGACTGCGCTCTTCTGCCTGGAGATGAGTTTCACCGCTTACTACGAGCTGCTGCCGCAGGGGGCGCAGGCGTTCGCCCGCCTCGGCTTCACCCCCGGCTACTTTCGGACGGAGCTCTCCCTGGCCAAGCTCGCCGGCGTGGCTGTGCTTATCATCCCGATGATTCCCGCACGTCTCAAGGAGTGGGCCTACGCGGGCTTCGCTATCAATCTGGTTTCGGCGGTGATCGCCCACCTCTCGATAAGCGATCGCGGGCTGGCGTTTGTCCCTTCCACGCTGACCAGCGTGCTGTGGGCATTCTCGTACTACTTCTGGCGACGGCTGCAGGCGATGCGAGCGCGCGCTTGAGCGTGCATCGCGGGGAGAATGGAGATGCAGCTGTCCTCGAGCGGGCCTGTGAAATTCCTCGGTAAGAGAATCCGAAGAGCAACGGAGGCTCTAAAGCGTCCGCTTTCGAACACCGCATCGCGCTAATGAACGCTGGTTCCGATATGGGGACGGCTAACCGATTGATTTCAATCAGCCAGCGCAGAGTTTCTTTGGAACGTAACATGCATTCTCTTTCTGCAGGTTGAGGTGTGCATGGAGGTCGATCGATGCGGGTTCTGCTTCAGGATCTGGGTTACGCATTTCGCCAGCTAAGAAAGACCCCGGGATTCACAGTCACCGTGCTGCTGACGCTCGCGCTGGGCATCGGGGCCAACTCGGCCATCTTTACGCTGGTCAATGCCATTCTGCTGCGTAACCTTCCGGTCACCGATCCTAAAACCCTGGTGCGGATCGGCGACAACGACGACTGCTGCGTGAACAGCGGTTGGAACGACAACGGGGACTACACGCTCTTTGCTACGGACACCTATTTCATGTTCAAGAAGAGTCTGCCGGAGTTCGAAGAGCTAGCCGCGATGGAATCCGGGTACGCCTGGCGGCCCATCACCGTCCGCCGCGCGGGACCTCAGACCGTAGCGAAGTCGGTGATCGGAACCTTTGTCTCTGGCAACTACTTCCGCGTCTTCGGCCTATCGCCTGCGACGGGCCGCCTGTTTGTGGATGCCGACGACCAGAAGGGCGCGCCCATTACCGCGGTGATGAGCTATGAGGCGTGGCAGCAGGATTATGCAGGCGACGAGAGCGTGGTGGGCAGCACGTTTTACATCAATACCAAGCCGGCCACGGTGATCGGCGTTGCGCCCAAGGGATTTTACGGAGACCGCATCGATACCAATCCGCCCAAGTACTTCCTGCCCATGAATGCGATGGACGCGGTGATTGGCGCGCCGTACTTCACCGATCCTGATACTGAGTGGGCCTACATCATCGGCCGGGTCAGGCCGGGAACTTCTCTGCCGGCCCTCCAGGCCAAAGCCAGCGCGCTGCTCAAGCAGCAGTTTGCGCCACTCAAGACATTTACCGATCAGCGTGCGAAGAAGGCACTCCCTCAAACCCATGTCGTGCTCACTGCCGGAGGCGGCGGCATCCAGAACATGCAGCAGGGCTACAAGGACCATCTGAAGCTGCTGCAATGGATTGCCGCGCTGGTGCTTCTGGTGGCCTGCGCCAACATCGCCAACCTGCTGCTGGTGCGCGGCATGAGCCGCCGCGCAGAGCTCTCCATCCGCTCGGCGCTTGGGGCGCAGCGTATCCGCATTGTGCGCCAGCTTCTGACGGAAAGCGTTCTTCTCTCTGGGGTGGGCGCATTGCTCGGTCTTGTTGTCTCCTATCTCGGAGCGCACGCGCTGCTCGCGCTCGCCTTTCCCAATCAGGAGAACATGCCGGTTGTGGCTTCGCCTTCGCCCATGGTCATCGGCTTTGCCTTTGCGCTGGCGCTGGTAACGGGCATCCTCTTTGGCCTCGCGCCAGCACTAATGGCCGCGCGAACGCAGCCGGCCGAAGCGCTGCGCTCCAATGCGCGAACTACCGCTCACGGAGCATCCTTTTTGCAGCGCGCACTGGTGGTGCTACAGGCCGCGCTCTCACTGGTGCTGCTGGTTGCCGCCGGCCTGTTTGCGCAGAGCCTGAACAAGGCCGAGAACGTGGACATGAAACTGGATGCGTCGAATCGCTACATCGCCCACATCAATCCGCAAGCGGCCGGCTACAAGAACACCGAAGTCGAGCCCCTCTACCAGTCTATCGTCGACCGCTTCCACGCCATTCCCGGCGTTCTCAAAGTCGGCTTGGCCACCTATACGCCGATGGAAGAGAACAACTGGGGATCGGGCGTAAAGGTGCAGGGCGATCCGGACCTGAACAAAGGCGCATCCTGGGTAAAAGGTACCCCGGAGTACTTTGACTCGGTCGGTACCCGCGTCGTGATGGGCCGCGGCTTCACGACGCAGGACACCTTGAATGCGCCGCCCGTAGCCGTCGTCAATCAGGAATTCGTGAAGACGTTCTTCGGCAACCGCAACCCAATCGGCCATCGCTTTGGTTTTTCAGGGCCGGAGCAGGTGGGGCTCGATGGAGCGCATGAGATCGTCGGGGTGGTCCAGGACACCACCTACACAAGCATCTACTGGAAAGACCACGCCATGTATTTCTTGCCGCTTACCCAGCGAGCCGCCAGCGCCAACGACCCCAACAGCCCCCTGGAAAAGGACCAGTCGATGTACGCTGGAGCCCTGGTGATCCAGACCGGCCGCCCCATTCCCGGCTTTGAGAAGATCGTCGGTGACACTCTGGCGAGCATCAATCCCAACCTCACCATCGTGAAGTTTCAGACATTTCAGCAGCAGATTGACGATCGGTTCATCGAGGAGAGGCTGATCGCGCGACTTACTTCGCTCTTCGGCCTGCTTGCGCTTCTGCTGGCCGCAATCGGCCTTTATGGAGTCACGGCTTATACTGTCGCCCGTCGTACGCCCGAAATCGGCATTCGGATGGCGCTCGGTGCCGAGCGCGGGCGCGTGATTGCCATGGTGATGCGCGGCGCCATGCTTCAGGCGCTTATCGGGCTAGCCATTGGCGCGCCCGTCGCCATGCTCTGCGTGCGTTACGTCAAGTCGCAGCTCTATGACATCACCAGCGTCAACCTGGCGGTCATGACCGGCGCTATCGTCACTCTTGGGGCGGCAGCCGTAATCGCGGGCATCATTCCCGCAAAGCGCGCCGCCTCCATCGACCCCGTGCGGGCCTTGCGCATCGAATGAGCCGCGCCCCCGTTCAACTCCCGGCGATCGAGCTTTCGCTCGTCGGACTGCGCGCGAAGTTGCCGTGTACGCGCGGGCGGAGCTACATTAGGGGCGAGGTTCGGAGCTGAACATGAAAAACTCTGTCCCGGCGAAATCCGCCTCGGCGCTCATCGACGCAAAGATCAATTCGCTAGCCGACTGGCGCGGCCAGATGCTTGCGAAAGTGCGACGAATCATTCACCAGGCAGACCCGGAGATCGTCGAAGAGTGCAAGTGGGTTAAGCCGACAAATCCCGGAGGAGTTCCCATCTTCTCTGACAGCGGCATCGTCTGCACCGGGGAGACCTACAAAGATCACGTTAAGTTGACCTTTGCCAAAGGCGCCTCATTGCCGGACCCGTCGGGTCTGTTCAACTCCAGCCTCGACGGGAATGTCCGCCGCGCGATTGACATGCACGAAGGCGATAAGCTCAATGAAGCGGCTCTGAAGGCTCTCATCCGCGCTGCCGTCGCCCTCAACCTGAAGCCGAAGGCCAAGTCGCGGTGAGCTGCCAACACCCATTTCTCGCGGACGTCGCTAACGGAATAAACAAGAGCGGGCGAAAGCTCTGAGGGCCAGGAGGCCCTCAGGACAGCCGGTCAGCCGCCCCAGCGACGAAGACCTGTCGCCGGGGACCCCGGGTCAGGAGACCGGCGCTACAATTTTCTGCCACCCATGAGGAATGCAGACTGAAAAGTAGAACCACCATATGGGCCGGCTCTGCCCGCTCATCACCGATCACTGACCGCAGATCCCGCGCCCTGCGCCAGCACCTCGGCAAAATGAACGGCTCGACGATGACCGAGCTGCTCAATCTGCTCCCGGCAACTGAAACCGTCTGCGACCACGATCACCTCCGGACCCGCAGCCTGCACCGCCGGAAGCAGCTCGTGGTTCGCGATGATGCGCGACACGCCAAATTTGTCGGCCTCAAATCCGAAGGGTCCGGCCATCCCGCAGCAGCCGGCTCGGATCAATTCCACCTCCGCACCGGTGCTGCGCAGCAACGCGATCTCATTCCCTGCCCCGCCAAAGACCGCCTTGTGATGGCAATGACCGTGAACCAGAATGCGCTTGCCGTCGAGTCGCGGCGCCGCAAAACCAGGCCTTTCCGCGGCAAGAAAATCAGCCAGCAGCCAGACCTGCCGGCTCAAGCGACGAGCGCGCGGGTCGGTCGGAAACAGCTCCAGAAGTTCGTCGCGAAAGACGCTGGCGCAGCTTGGCTCGAGAAACACGAATGGCAGTCCGGCCTCAATTTGCGCTGTCATCTCATCGAGCACGCGCGCAAGGTACGAGCGCGCTGCCGAAAGCAGACCGAAGTCGTAGAGCGGTCGCCCGCAGCAGAGGTGCCGGCGCGGCGTTTCAACTGCGAAGCCCGCCGAACTGAGCACTGACTCCGCTCCGCTCAACGCCTGCGGGTGGTAGTAGTTGTTCCAGGTGTCTGGCCACAATAGGACAGGCCGAACGACATCTTTCTTCTCTTCCCCGGTCCCCAAATGCGAGGGATCTCCACCCCGAGAACGAGGACCTGTTCTCGGGGACCCCGGGCCGGGGGCACCCAGTTTCTGGTGCTCGTTTCGCTGCTTGAGGAAACTCTTCGCCGCGAGGCGCGGCAATTGCCGCTCGCGCGCCACGCCGGCGATGAGCTTGACGAGCGGGGCTGTAAGCGGGCCAGTGAGGATTGCGTTCGTCAGCCCCGGAGCCATTGAACCGTACTGAGCCAATCGGTCGGCGAATCCAAAGATGTAGTGATGAAATGGATGCAGCCGTCCTTTGTAGCGCTGCGCCAGGAACTCCGATTTGTAGGCCGCCATGTCTACCTGCACCGGGCACTCCGACTTGCAGGCCTTGCAGCTCAGGCACAAGTCGAGTGCTTCAAAAACGGCCTGGCTTTGAAAGCCTTCATCGCGCAGTGCTCCGGCGAGCATTTCCCAAAGCAGGTGGGCGCGCCCGCGCGTGGAGTGCTGCTCTTCGCCGGTGGCGCGAAAGCTCGGGCACATGACGCCGCCCTGCGTGTTGCGGCAGACGCCCACTCCCACGCAACGCTCCGTGGCGCGCTCGAGGGAGCCGTTGTCTTTGGCAAATGCGAAGTTGGTCTTCCATCCTATTTGTCCGGTGGACATATAGGATGGGGCACCCGGCGCACCGGGCGAGTGAGAAGGGCCCGACTGCGGGGGCGGGCCGTGGTGCAGGTTCTCTGCGGGATCGTATACGCGCACCGCGTCCGACAGCTTGCCGGGATTCATGCGATTGTCGGGATCCCACAGCTTCTTAAACTCACGGAACGCCTCGATCAGTTCGGGTCCGAACATCTTCGGCAATAATGCGGCGCGCGATTGTCCATCCCCGTGCTCGCCCGAGAGCGATCCGCCGAACGAAAGAACTACATCCGCCGCGCGCTCAATGAATTCGCGATACCGCCGCACACCCTCGACACTGCGGAAGTCAAAATTGATGCGCGTATGCACGCATCCCTGACCGTAGTGGCCGTACAGCGGGCTGCGATAGCCGAAATCAGCCATCAGCTTGCTCAGCGCTCGCAGGTAGTCGCCCAGCCGCTCGGGGGGAACGGCTGCGTCCTCCCAGCCTTCCCAGCCGTCCGGCTCCCCGGGCACGAAAACCGTTGCTCCCAGTGCAGACTCGCGCACATGCCACACGGCCGCGGCTTCGTCCGGCGTGCAAATGTGCGCCACCGGCTTCCACGACCAGGCCCATGCCGCGCTTGCCACCGATTCCGCCTTCAGGCGCGCGTCGTCCGGGCTCCAGGCTCCCACTTCGACCAGCAGGAATCCCACACCCGGAGGCAACTGATCGAGCTGCTTCAATGCCAGGCCCTTGCGGCGCATGAACTCGACAAGCATCGAGTCGAAGCCTTCCAGTCCGATTGGCTTCTGCTCGAGGGCCAGCGGCACCGCATCAGCGGCAAGAAAGGGATCGTCGAATCCCAGCACGATGAGCACGCGGAACGGAGGACTCGCGGTCAGGTTCAGGCTGGCCGAAACAATGTTTGCGCACGTGCCTTCTGAGCCCACCAATGCCCGCGCCACGTGGAAGTTGTTCTCGGGCAGAAGTTGGTCAAGGTTGTAGCCGGAAACGCGCCGCGGAATCCGCGGAAACTTTTCGCGGATGCGATCGGCATCCCGGTCGCGTATATGTTTGAGGCCGGCGTAAATTTGCCCGATGCGTCCGCCTGCGCAGATCAGCGATTCGAGCTGCTCAGGCTCGGTAACGCCCACCGTTAGCCGCGTGCCGTCGTAGAGAACGACGTCGAGCGACTCCACGTTGTCTACTGCCTTGCCGCCCAGCAGTCCGTGTACGCCGCAACTGTTGTTTCCGACGATTCCGCCAAGCGTGCAGCGCGAGTGCGTGGCCGGGTCCGGCGCATAGGTCAAATGATGGATTTCCGCGGCGTCGCGCAGACAATCAAGGACAATCCCAGGCTCGACACATGCCAGCCTGGCCGCGGGATCGATCGAGACGAGCGCGTTCATATACCGCGAGTAATCGAAGACCACGGCCACGTTCACGCATTGACCTGCAAGGCTGGTACCGGCACCGCGGGGCAAAACCGCCGCTCCCACAGCGCGGCACGCAGCCACGCCGGCCTCAACATCGGCAGCGTCGCGCGGAAAAATCACGCCGATGGGCAGTTGACGGTAGTTCGACGCGTCGGCGGCATAGAGCGCGCGCGAACCAAGATCGAAGCGGACAAGATCGGAGGCGTGCGGGCCTCTCAGATTCTTCTTCAGCAAAGATTCCAGCTCGCGGTGAGCCGAGAACCGCTCATGATCGAGCGGAGCGGAATTGGAGAGGATGGAAAAAGAAGAAGTGCTCACGTTGCAATGGTAGCGCGCTGGGAAGTTGGGAAACGATGCGTTCTAGCGCGCCGGCCACTCTTCAACTACAACGCCGAGATCGTTCACCCGGCGGATCACAGCTTCCACATTGCGCCGAATCGCGGGCTTGTCTTTGGCAGACGCCGCAGGCAGTTCGGCAACAGCGATCACTCTCCCATACGGCCAGGCACCCGCAGGAATGGCCACCATCGCCTTTTCCAGGTCGGATGGCCGCAGCTCGAGCTCCTGCCGGCGCGCTGCCACGGTTCGCAGCAACGTTCCCTGACCCACAGGACTGGGATTCGCGTCCGGCATCAAAATTCTGAGCGTGATCGTGTCGGGGCCAACCGATAGAAACGGATTCGCCCATGCCGAAGCATCGTGGACATCGATATAGAGGCTCTTGGTGGGCAGCGGAATCTGCGCAAGTTGCGCGCGCTCGTTATCCAGCGCTGTCGCCGTCGCCTGCGCCTGATGCTCTGCCTTGGCGGCTTTCTGCGCCACGTTCTCGACTGCCTGTTCTTCCTTGTGGCAAGCAGCCAAAGACACTGGCAGAAGCATGGCAAAAGCCAGGTAACTTCTGGCGTTGTTGCAGCGAATCACAAACCAAGGATAGCAGGAGTAAATCCATGGTCGCCAGAAGAGAGCGGGCATGTTTTCCCGCACTTCCAAGGCGCATCACGTGCGCCTGGTCACGGCAGGCGAGCTACGGGACCGTTATTCTGCGGGCATGAATCATCGGAGGTAAGCGATGAACAAGCGTGTCGTGGCAATCGTAGGAAGCTATCGCAAAGGCGGCGTGACGGAAACGGCAGTTGAGGCAATCCTCGAAGGCGCGCGCGCAAAAGGCGCCGATACGCAGTTCATCCGCCTGAGCGACCACCCGCTGGAATTCTGCACAAATTGCCGCCGATGCACGCAAGATCCCGGCGAGGCGCGAGGCACATGCGCGTAATCCGATGGCCTGGAGGAGATACTCAGCGCGGTAGAGGGAGCCGACGCCATCGTCCTCGGCTCGCCGGTCAACTACTACAACGTGACTGCGATTTTCCGCAGGTTTCAAGAGCGACTGCTCGGCTACCTTTTCTGGCTGTGGGGGCAAAACGGCCCCACGCCTCGCACCAAGATGCAAGGGCGAAAGGCTGTACTGGTCGCTTCGTCGGGCGCGCCCGGATTCCTCATTCCGTTGGCCACAGGCGCAGCGCGCGCTCTCAGCATTACGGCGCGCGTGATGGGCGCGAGAACGGTGGGCAAGCTGTGGATCGGTCTGGCCGCCGGAGAGCCGCATCACAATCTTTCCCTACGCGCTCTTGAGCGGGCCCGGCATTTGGGAATGAAGCTGGCGTAGTGCTTCAGAAGTTTATTAACGCACGCGAACATTCCAAAATGCAGATCCTTCGGCTCCGTTTGCGGCAAAAAGCGCGGCACGCTTCGCTCAGGATGACCGGTTCTTGTAGGTAGGGAACCAAAAGACACTTCGCCAGACTAGCGTCATATGTCTTTCGGTTTCCCGATCCCGCGTGGTTACTGCCCTGTTCCGATCAGGCTGCGGGCGATGGAATCGAGCATGCCGTTGAGAAAGTTGATAGATTCGGGAGCTGAGTAGCGGCGCGCAATCTCCAGCGCTTCATTGATCACAATGGGAAACGGCGTAGATTTGAAGCCAATCAACTCGGCGACGGCCATACGCAGTACATTACGATCGACGGCGGGCATTCGGTCGAGGCGCCAGTGTTGGGAGTGAGCTGCGATGAGAGCATCGATTTGCCGCTGCTCCGTGGTTGCCACGCGAAACAGGTCATCGGCAAATCCGCGGACCTGCGGGTCTACGGAATCACCTGCCTTCCAGAAGGTGTCGCGCACCTGGTCTGGATGCTGCCGGCCTATGTCGGCTTGAAAGAGCATCTGCATGGCGAGCTCGCGAGATTTGCGGCGCCCTGACGTGTGATGCTGTCCTGAGGTCAAGCGGGACCGCCTGCGAGCAGTTTCCGCTTCAAGCTCACCATTTCTATGGCGGCCACAGCCGCTTCAAAGCCCTTGTTTCCCGCCTTGACGCCGGCGCGCTCGAGAGCCTGCTCGAGAGTTTCGCAAGTCAGCACGCCAAAGCTGTGGGGTACGCCCGTCTCCTGTTGCGACTGGCCGATGCCTCGGGCCACTTCGTTGTAAATCGCCTCGTAGTGGGCGGTCTCGCCCCGCAACAGACACCCCAGGGCGATAATGGCGTTGACGCAGCCCTGCTCGGCGATGGTGCGCGCGGCGGCGGGAATCTCCCATGAGCCGGGAACGCGGATCACTTCGATATCGGCGCGGCCGGCGCCACTGCGCAGCAACGCATCAAGCGCGCCATCGAGGAGGCGATCGGTAATCACGGCGTTCCAGCGGGCAACGACAATCGCAAACTTCATGTTCTCCGCAGACAAGTCGCCTTGCAGCGCCATTGGCTTGTTTTTCACCGGGTCGGTCCAGGCCCAGAAGCTGAAGGCGAAGCCAGGTTCGGGCTCAACCGTGAACAGGCGTGACTTCCAATGCGTCTCGGCAATCGGCGAGATGCGGCTTGCGGCAGCATCCCCGGCATTCGAGTGAAGCCATGCTTCGGCCGCTTGGTAAGCCGAGTCGAGCGATGTCACCTCGACGAGTACATCTGCAGTCGAAGGAAAAAGCCCGTCAACGAGCTCAAGATTGCCCAATGGCGCAAGGAACGATGCCCCGCGGCCGATCGGCGTGCTCGTGGACAGGTCTGCATCCGTTGGGTGACTTTCTTTCTCTGCCCAGCCTTTCCCCGAGGCGAATCCCAGAGCGGCAAAGAAACTCGATAGCCGCTCATAGGCCGCCGCGCCGCCGGCAGGACGCAGGAGAGAAATACCCTTGATCATGCGTCGATTGTAGCGAAGTCAGCGGGGCTAGAGGAGTTGGCGGGGTTGGCTGAGCACATCAATCAGGATGACAGCGCATGACTGCAGAGGGTGCTCTCGCGGATCGTTATCGTTTTCCCCACGCTTCCACCGCGAAAAACTAAGACCGTCTTTTGGGGGCGACCCCCGTGATGCGAGGGCTAATCAACTTGGCGCGGTTGGCTTTGCCTGAGTGCTGTCCCACCCTTTCGCCAGAAGTCGGCGAAAGGATGAGCTGCAGCATTTGTGCTCTGGATGCAGGAACAGGCAGATCGCAGTTTTCGAACCGAGTCTAGGTCACGGAACGCGGCTTGACTTCGATAACCGTGGCGGGAACATAGGTGGTTGAGCTGGGCACGGTCGGAGTCTGATACTGACAGCCCGCATCGGTGCCACCCAGAGAAACCGGCGTGCACGCGGGAAGATTGGGGAGGATTTGCTGGGTATCGGTTGGCGGCAAGGCAACGCTGACATTGTCGGGAATGCTGATCAAATGGATTGCATTGTCGCCAGCAGTGGAGACGAAGAAGATGGTGTTATCCGCACTAAACGCGCCGGCCAATGGCGCAGTTGGCGGAGTCGACGGGGTGCCCGGGGTGCAGTTGGGGGTTGCCAGGTCCTGGCAAAAGGTGACAAAGCTTGACTGACCGACGCCGCCGACCTGAGGAAGATAGAAAGGCAACGATGCAGCCGCGGACGAAGAGTTCGGCGTGTAGGTCACAAACGCGATGGGCGACGCGGTAGTGACAGACGCGGTGGTTGGTGCGGAACCGGTGACGACCTGGTCGACTTTCGCGGCATTTGTGACGCTGGAGAGATTCACGGGGCCATTGACCACCGGCGTCGTGGTCAATGGAGAAAGCGTTCCGCCTTGCACCGGCGCGTTCTGTGCAACACCAGGACAAACTGCGTCGTTGGCGGCCGTGGGGACGGTAACCGCGATGTCGGTCAGGTTGATACTCGCGTTGTTCAACTCAGCCCCGAGGATGTGATTGCCGTCGGACGTAGCGCCCAGGACTTCGGTCTCGGTATTCACTGAATCGCCCTGAGGATAGAACTCGATGCTGGCGTTGTTGCCAACCTGGCCGGATGGGCACCAGGTGTGCGAAACCGTCGGGTCGCCGCTCAGATAGGCGCCCGCGCCGGGAACCATGAGCGCCTCGCTGCGGGCGATACCATCGGCCGCCCAAAAGCTGGGCGAAGGCGGAAGCGGGTACGAGCTCCAGCCCGAGTTGGTGTTGTAGACATACAAAGTGTCGGTGTGGGCACCGCCCAGCGATGAGCTGTCAACGATATAGAGGGTGCTGGCATCCGGCGTCCAGGCCGCCGCCGCCCCCAACCCACCCTGCGTCTGCGAGGTGCCTGCGCCAATGCTGTATAGATAAAACAGTCCGCGAATCTGATCATTGATGAGCAATTGAGAGTTGTTGGGAGAGACCGCCAGCACAACGCCTGGAACCGTCGTATCTTGCTTGGTGATGGTGTTGGTACTAGTGGAGTAAACCATCAACTCGCGCGGCGATCCGAAGTAGAGGTTATTTGCGCCGGCGTCCATCATCATCGAGTTGGGAACATAGGGTAGCCGAACCGTCGAGCCGGTCGAACCCGTCAGCAGTTCGATGGAATAGAAGTATTGCGATTGGCCTGGGGCACCAAACCAGGCGAAGTCGCTGGTGGTGCCGGGCACGATGATGTCGACGGGATTAGAAGCAAGCGACAACCCGGTGCCATACAGGCCAAGTTCGTTGATGGGAGCGGGATTGCAGGAAGAAGGCTGACATGTTGCATAAACAGAACCCACGCCGGGAAACGCGGCTTTAATGGCCCCGGTGCTGGAGGCGGTGACGTCAATGAGGTTCGTAGACTCGTAGGTCAGATTCAGGCCGGTAATTGTGTTGCCTTGCGTGTCGGTCACGGTCGTCGTAAGGTTCTGTGTCACGCCCTGCGTGACAACGCCCTTGGTGCTCCCGTTCGCGAGGTTGACGCTGATGGATGCAGGCGGGCAGGTGGAAAAATAGCCGGCCGAGGAAGAGGATTCGGCGATCGTCGAAGTGATCACTGTCGTCCCGGGCAAATGTGCCGTGATCACGTTGTCGGTTGGGTCGATGGTTGCAACCGATCCTGTGCCAACCTGGAAATTGAGCGTACCAATGGCGCTCGAGCAATCGGGAAGCGCGGCCGAACCGGGTTCGCACAAAGCAGTTTGCACGCCATTGAGGGCATAGAATCCCTGAGCGTTGAGTTGCGCTTGCTGGTTTTGCGAGTAGCAACCCTGGGCCGGTGCGCCTGCCAAGGGAGTGGTCACCAAACTGATGCTGGAAATTGGGGCGTGAACGTGGACGGTGACAGGATTTGAAGTCACCGAATCGGCGGTGGCGGTGATGTAGGCGATGCCATAAGGCAAGCCGGTCGTAGAAGGAAGTGGATTAGGGTAATTGCAGTAAGTGTAATCGGCGATGCCACCGCCGGTGTTGCGATTCCAGGTGCCTGCGCAGATGTTGCCGGTAGGCGAAATATCGACCAACTGATTGTTCGAGGTTCCGAAACTGTAACGCGCGGCACTGACAGAAGCCGCGCTGCCTTTGCAGGTGAATGCCTGGGGCGCTTGAGCCTGAACGGTCTGGCCGAAGGCCAGAGAAATGCCAGTGATCTGTGGCTGCAAAGTTATTGACGCAACCGCGGTGTCGAGCAAGCCGTACCCGAGACCGTTGCAATATTTAGCTCCCGGATTGCGCGTACAGCCTGAGATGGAAATCCCTGCCGGAATAGACAGGCCGAGCAGACAGACCAGCGTTATAAACCGCCGCATGAATCCTCCCCGTTCCGCCCCATAAATCCGCGGAACGGTCTGATGAAGCACGTAAGAAAAGTTGAGTTAGGGCCGCCTTCCACCCGCCCAGCACCAGCTCGCGGGGGGTGAGCCTCAGTCAAGCGGCGGAAGTCCAAACGCACGCTATTCGCATGCCACCGGCAAAGCAAAACGAACTGAACACTCCAAGGAAAAAGTGTAACAGGATGGGCCTGCCTTTGGCATGGCTTGACTCGAGACGAAGCACTGTTCGAATAGACTCCACAGAGGCTGGATAGCGAGCAGGAGCGACCGACAGGATCGGCGGTCACGTGCACATACTCCTCCACAGGCGTGCGCCTGGGGCCATCGTCTTTTGCCCGCTTCACGGGCTTTGTGCGGCATCACACAAGACCGGTGCGATTTGCGCCGCGCCGCAACTAGGAGCCAGGAGTCAGGTAGCGTGTGAACCAGTCAACCGTACGTTGCAAAACATCGCGCCGGTGAGAGGGATCGCTAAGGCCGTGGCCTTCGTCGGGGTAGACCACCAATTCAGTTGGAACACGGAGGTCGCGCAGGGCGTGCCAGAACTCGAATGACTGAGGTGCCGGGCATTCTCCATCGCGATCGCCGACGAGAGTCAGGGTCGGTGTGGAGACATTCTTGATGAAGTTGATGGCGGAGCTACGGGCGTAGACCGCTGGGTCGTCGTAAACCGAGGCGCCAAAGTAAGGAATCATCCACTGGTCGATGGAGTTTTCGCCGTAGTAGGAAAGCCAGTCGGAGATGCCGGCGCCGGCCACCGCGGCGCGGAAGCGATGGGTCTGGGAGACGGCGAACATGGTCATAAAGCCGCCGTAGCTCCAACCGTCGAGGCCGATGCGATTGGGGTCGATGGAATAGTGGGCGAGGACGGTATCGACGCCAGCGAGAATGTCGCGGAGGTCGCCATAGCCGAAGTCTTTGCGGTTGGCCTGGGTGAAGGTTTCGCCCTGTCCGTAGCTGCCTCGCGGGTTGGGCATGAAAACGAAGAATCCCAAGGATGAAAAGACAGCAGGGCTGAAGGGCCCCCCTGTGTCCCAATGCGAAGGAACGGCTGCGGCGGGACCGCCGTGGACTTCGACGATGAGGGGATATTTTCTGGAGGGGTCGTAGTTGGCAGGAAGCTGGAGCCAGCCCTGGATATGGAGACTCTGGTTGGTCCAATTGAGAGAATCTACCGGCCCCCAGGTGGGCTTTATGCCGTCGTTGAAGTGCGAGAGCTGGCGGAACTCGTAACAGGCATTCGGGTCGGCGGCGGTAGGCACGCACTCGGCGGCAACGTCGCTGGCAGACCAGATCTCTGGCGGGTCCGAGAAAGAGCTCTTCACAAAGGCCCACTGACCACGCGCAAAAGAAAGGCTCAGCTCCATGCGCCCATCACCGACAGTTGCGGGGAACTGGAAGTCGACCAGGTTGTTCCTGACAGACGGGGTCGACGGCGAGTCGAGGACCAGAGTTCGCAATTGACTAAATCCCCCAGCAAGCGCCGAATATTGGATTTCTCCCGGTATATTCCATGAGATCCAGGCAGCCGATTCATGGCGTCCGTCAGTGAGATTTATGGGTTCCTGACCGCCTGCGGCGGGGATGACGTAGACGTCGCCGCCGGTGGATCCCTGATCGCTCATGAGGCCGCCGATGAAGGCGATGGATTTGCCATCGGGCGACCAGCGGGGCACGGCGATTTGCAAGCCGTGGAGCGGGCCGGGAGTATCCGAGGGGGACAGGACGATTTTGGGTTCTGCGATCATGGCCTCCCGGGTCTCAGAAGCGAGAGCAGAGGCACCGACGAACAGACGTTGCGTGTAGAGTTTGGCGACCCACCAGTTGTTTTCGCCGGGAGGGTCGGCGGCGATATAGGCGAGCGATTGGGAGTCGGGAGACCAGTCGAACTCGTAGACGTGAAGATTCGGCGGGGTGGCCAACGCGGGGGCGACGGGTTGGGAAGCGTCGACGGGAATAGCGGCAACGCGCTGAATCTCGATTCCCTCTTCTCCAATGACTCCGGAGGGCGCCTTCATCGCGGCTAACGCGCCAGCGTGACGTGTTGCGCCTTCGACATAGAGGAAGGCGATCTGCCGGCCATCTGGCGAGAAGGCGGGAGCATCCGCGCCGCCGTGCAGCTGGCTGAGGCGTGCAGGCGGATTTTCATCGAGATGCGAAAGATAGAAATCGGATTGTTCGCCGGGCTGGGCGCAATCGGAGACAAAGGCGAGCGAGGCGGAATCGGGCGACCAGATGAAGTCACCCTCGGAGCAGCGCTGGTCAGGTGCGGTAGCGGCGGTGATGCGCTGGCCGGAGGCGAGGTTGTCGACGGGAGCGACGCGAATCTCGCGGCCGAGCAGCCAAGCGATGCGCTTGCCATCGGGGGAAAGAGCGACCCGGTTAATGGAGCGCGCGCGGTGGATGGCGGAAAGAATTTCGTCGACGCGGGCAGCGGCAGGGGAAGGATTGGTGGAGGCGTCGTGCGATTGGGCGAGGAGACAGGAGGATGCAGAGAGAAGCACAAGGAGAAAAGGCCGGATGGGCCTGAGGGAAGAAAGTTGCATAGGGGAAATCGTAACAGCAGTTGACAGGGGGGCGGAGGAGAGTCGTCGGGGCGAAACTCCGGGAAATTCGTTGCGGCCAGGATCGCCAAATGCAGGTCCTTCGGCTACGGTCGCTCGCGCGACCTCCGTTCAGGATGACAACGCGAGTGGATGGATGACCACGCGAATGAACGGATGACAGCTTATTTCTGGTGCGGATTTCTTTGGGGCAGTGTTTACTGGTGGTCGCTTGCGGCGGCGACGCGTTGCCCAGCCTCTCGAACGATTTCGGCAAAGCGCGGGTCGTTGCGCAGCGACTTCAGGTCCGGATCTTTTTTCGTCAACTCGGAGAGAGTGGGAGCAATTTCGTTGGCCTTCTTCAAATACTCGAGGGCAAGATCTTTCTGTCCCATGACTGCTTCCGCGCAGGCGATGTTGTACCACACGCTTGAAATGGCACTTTGGTCCTTTACCTGGCCGGCTCTCGGAATCATTTCCTGCAGAACTTCATTGGCTTTCGCAACCTGGTTTTGATCGGCGAGAACGGCTGCCAGATGCGCGCCAGTTTGAAGAGTGTCTGGATGATCGGGTCCAAGGACGCGCTGCCTTAGCTCGAAGAGATCGCCAGCAAGTTTCGCTGTCTGCGCGTATTTGTGCTCTGACTCGTAAACGTAAACCAGGGAGTCCATGGTGGCGAGGGTGTCAGGGTGCTCGGGCCCCAGAACACGGCTGCGAATCTCGAGCGTTTCATTGAGCAACGCTTCGGATTGCTGGTAGTTGCCGCTCCTGGAATCGGCATCGGCCAGGGATGCCATGGAGACAAGCGTGTCAGGATGCTCGGGACCGAGAACACGGCGGCGAATTTCGAGCTGCTGGGTGTAGAGGGACTCAGCCTTTGCGTATTGGCCTTCAGAGATGTAAACATCGGCCAATCCTCCCATGGTGTTCAATGTGGAAGGATGCTCGGGGCCGAGCATACGGCGGCGGAGATCGAGATCCTGGACATCGAGAGCTTCGGCCTGCGCGAATTTGCCGGCCATGTTGTAGGAGCTGGCCAAATTGAGCATCGCCCTGAGGGTATCCGGATGCTCTGGACCGAGCACCTGGCGATAGAGATCGAAAGCCTGAGCGCGGAGGGCCAGAGCCTGCTCATACTTGCCTTCAGCGAAGTAGGCATTGGCGAGATTGTTCATAGCCATCAGGGTGTCAGGATGTTCGGGACCGCGCACGCGGCGGAAAATCTCGAGGATCTGTTCCCTCAAGGACTCGGCCTGCGCCGTTTTGCCCTCGTCGCCATAGATCAAGCCGAGATTGTTCATGACCGCGACGGTTTCGGGATTTTCGGGACCCCAAACGCGGCGGGCCGCAGCGAGAGTCTGCTCGTCGAGAGTTTGTGCCTGCGCATACTTGCCTTCAGACATGAAGACCGAGGCAAGCCGTTTGGCGGTTGTGAGCGTGTCGGGACGTTCTGGGCTTAAAACCCGGCGCTGATCGGCGAGCAGCCGGCTGAGAAGTGCCTCCGCCTCGGCATTGTCGCCTTGATCGTAGGCGATAGCACCGAGAAACGCGAGGCTCCTGAAAGTCTTGAGATTGTTCGGGCCGAGCACTCGATTCTCGATTTGGACCGCCTGCTCAATCTGCTTGCGGGCTTCGGGGTACATCCCCAATTCCTCATAGGTGTTCCCGATGGTATTGCGGATCTCGGCCTCGACCTCAGGTTGCGCGGCGAATTTGCCTTCGATGCGATCCGCGGCGCGGTCGAGGGCGGTGCGCACCTTCATGTCGGGATCGGGCTTGGATTGGTTGTAGGCACTGGCCTGGCCGAGCAGGTCGTTCTGCACAAAATCATTGACCGCCCGGGAGATGGCAGCTTCTTTGTTGGCGCGGATGCTTTGCCGGATGCTGATGACCGCGGCGGCAATGAGGACGATGGCGAACGCCGATGCGGTGATGAGAGCAGCGCGGTAACGGCGGGCGAACTTGCGGGTACGATAAGCCAGAGAGGGAGGGACGGCGATCACAGCTTCGTTGCCGAGATAGCGGCGGATGTCGGCGGCAAAATCGGATGCAGAACCATAGCGGCGCGCGCGGTCTTTTTCGAGGGCCTTGAGCGCGATCAGGTCCAGCTCGCCGCGCATCTCGCGGGCCAGAGCGGGCGGCTCGCTGTGGCGCTTGCGCGCAACATCTGTCGACGTGGCCGCATCCTGACTGCGGATTTTGGTGCTCGGTTTGGGCGGATCATCCTCGCGCAAACGACGCAGGAATTCCTCAAAGTTGATCTTTCGCAGCTCAATGGGCGGGACGCCGGCGAGGAGCTCGTAAAAGATGATGCCGAGGGAGTAGACATCGGTGCGGGTGTCGATGTCTTCACCCGAGGACCGAGCCTGCTCGGGGCTCATGTACTCCGGGGTTCCGATCAGCGCCCCTGCGCGCGTGTACATGGTGTCGGCCGTCAACTTCTGAGTGAGTGCCTTGGCTACGCCGAAGTCGATGATCTTGGGCGCGGGGCGGCCGTCGACCTCGGTGACGAGAATGTTGGAGGGTTTCAGGTCGCGGTGAATGATCGCTTTCTGGTGTGCATGCTGCACTCCTTCGCAGACGTGCATGAAGAGCTCAAGGCGCTCGGGTATGTCGAGCCGATGGTTGTCGCAGTAGGTGTTGATGGGAACGCCGGCCACGTATTCCATGACGAAGTAGGGCGAACCTTGAGGGGTAGAACCGGCGTCGAAGACCCTGGCGATGGCAGGGTGGTCCATCAGGGCAAGCGCCTGGCGCTCGGAATCGAAGCGGGCGATAGTCTCGCGGGTGTTGAGCCCAGCCTTGATGAGCTTGAGAGCGACCCTACGGCGGACGGGCTCCTTTTGGTCGGCGAGCCAGACTTCGCCCATGCCGCCTTCGCCGATCTTCTCGAGCAGGCGATAGTGCCCGACGACCGTTCCCGCAGTTTCGGCAGGAGCCAGGGTCAGGGTAGCGTCGAGATCGCGGTTGTCGCCCGAGGTGGCTTGGGGAAGTTCCTCTTGAGAGGGCATCTTTGCAAGACCCCCTGATCGCGTGCAGGTGTTCGCAGTATAAATCCGGCCACTGGCTCTTGGTTTTGAGCCCTTCGCAGCTGACGTACGAAGCTTTGCGCTTGCGTGGGGCCCACCCCAAAAGCTCAATCACCCCACGGACGAGGACCTGTCGGCACCGTAGCGACAAGAACAAGTACGTCGCGAGGGTGGGCACCCGCGGATTCGTGCTGAGGTGGACGTTGCGGAATGCAGGTCCTTCGACTACGGTCGCTCGCGCGACCTCCGCTCAGGATGACTGTTTCATTGTGGGTGAATTCGCTAAGTGCGGCGCGGACGAACCGGCTTGGCTTTAGCGGGTGTGATCGCTGATTTTTTCGCGGCCCCAGTTGTAGGCAATCCCCACCCTGAGATCTTCGACCACGCTCCGCGTCTCGCGACATGTGGGGTCGTCATAGCATCCGTTTTTAGTATCGAGAAATGCGATCCCGGTTCTGGCCGAGAAGCGACGGCTGATTTGAACATCGGTTCCGAAGCCGCCGACCAATGCGAAGCCGGCACTCCAACCCGAATTGGCATATCCATTGGTGAGGACAATTCCCGGGCCCGCACAGATGAAGGGAGCCACACTCCCGGCTTTAAAACTTCGGGTAGCGAGGATGGACAAGTCCCACCGCATCTGCGGCCAGATGTAATTCTGCCCCTGCCAGAGCAACTTGCCGTCCGAGGGATTCTGAGTGTAGAGCAGGCCGAGAGCGGTGCGATTGGAGAACCAGCGGCGATACTCCGCGCTGCCACCCAGGGAGGACTTGTTAGAACTGACGGCCAGGTGAGGCGTGTTCTGAATGAAAATGTTCGATGCTGGGTTAAGGTTGCCAGCGGTGAAGATGGCGATGTCATTGCGCGGGCCGAGGAAGGGTTTTGGGACCTCGGTTGGGGCGGGTTGGGTTCTGGGGGCGAGGCCCCCACGCAAGGCGGGCTCCACGGCAATAGACGCCGACTCGTCGGAATCGGAAGCAAGAAGTAAGGGAGGGCCGGCCGGAGCAAACGACGTGGAGGCGCCTGAGGGCTGCTGGCCGAGGCAACTTGTCGAAAACAAGGCAGCGGCGACGAGGATGATGGTCCTAGAGCGAGGCTCTCCGTAGATGTTTTCGATATAAGGCTTCGGGCACATATTCCGCTTCTTGTCCTGTTCGGCCTAGACATTCACGAAGCGGCCCAAAGGCACACGGCGGAGATGTGTTTTCTCTAATTGCCAATGACATGAGCTATGACGATGAGAGAAGCCGGGAGGAGCAAAGCCTGCGGCGGGTCGTGGGCGCCCCACCAGGTCAGCGGGATATCAGGGTTTGCCGCCGGCGTTCGAAGTAATCTCTTTCAAGATGAATTCCCGCGCGATGTTTGTTCCGGCATTTCCCGCAAGCTCGACCGCGCCGTTGGCCAGGGTCAGCCTCACGCCGCGGCTCTGCCTCGGGTAATAGAGATTGGATAACGCGGTGGCGGCAAACACTCCCAGAACGCGCGAATAGTTGGGCCGCCAGTGCCGATTGTCACTCCGGGTGATGAATGCGCAGGCGATTGAGTACATGGCCCGCGACGAAAAGCTTCCCGTCCCTTTGTAAAAGTAGCGCGGATCCTGACGAAAGAGCGTCGCGAAGACGCCGCTGCTAAGCATTCTTGAGTCGAAGTCGTTTGCGTAGGCTGCGCCATACCGTTTGAAGAAGCCCGCGGCACCTCCGCCGTAACCGGGAAAGATATCGTAGCGCTGTTCGAAGCCTGCAATGCCAGCGGCCCCGGCAAATGCCATGGGGTCGATCATGGAACGGAGTGCCAGCTGGAACTTTTGTTTCGGCTCCATGGGGGGCGCATTCCAGTCGTAGCTACTATAGAAATTCGGAAACACGCCCCACACCCGCTGTTCGACGGCAATCTGGACCTGTTGCTCAGACAGCTCCTCCTTGAGCTGGGCGGTCTCTGCCGAAACAGTGACCGTTTCATTGGTGGTCGCGACGGGCAACACCACCGAAGTAACCAGCCGGAATTCACCGGGATGCATCGTAAACCATGGCGACACGAACGTCCCCATGTCCTTTCCGGTAACGGTGACTCTGTAGGAACCCGCGGGCAGGGCAGCAAACGCGAATTGGCCGTTGGGACCGGATTGAATTTCACGATCTCCAGCCCCGGAGCTGCTGGTAAGCACCACGCGCGCGCCCTGAATTACATCGTAGTTTGTGTCGAGAACGGTGCCCGAGACGGTACATCCTTCATAGTTCACCGGTCGCGATGCCTGATCGCTTCTGGCATCGACCGCGCCGCTCACGCCGTTCGCCGGGGTTGGCGCGTCGATTTCAATTACGGTGGCCGATGGACCTTGCCGGGCGAGAGCAGAAACGCCGCCCATCAGCAATGCCACCTCGATCGATGCCCGCACCCAGGTTTTTGCAATCGCTCGGGTGCACTTCCTGGAGGAAGCCGCTGCGCTCGTCGTCATTTCTGCCTAGTAGAGAATTAGGAATGATCCTAGTCCGGGTTGATGTTTCTGTTGAGACAGCCTTCAGCGAGAGACCCAACATCCAGGCTGGCAGAGGCCCACGTACGATTGGACTTGGGGCCTTTCGTTTGCGTGAGCACAGGTTTTGATGACGTTTCTGTCACCCAGAGTTCCTTTAGGGCAGTCGACCTTTTCGAGGGCCAGGCGGTTCGGCGAGTGAGACTTTAGTTACGTTCGGGTAAAGAGGTCTCGAAGATTCAAATGCCGCCGGGGTATGATGTTAGGTAGTGCGCCTTAAATTCCCTATTCTCATATGTGCCGTGCTGATGGTTGGAATGGAAATGCCAGTCTCGCCGGAAACCCTGGTTGCGCCCGCGCGGGGAGGGGTGGCAGTTCAAGATATTGTTGACCGCATGCAACAGCATGAGGCAAATCAACTGCATGCTCTGAAGCATTATGATGCGATCCGCCATTACGGAGTAGAGTACCGGGGCTTTGGAACCACCATGGCGGGCAAGATGGACGTGGAAGTGGATTTCGACGCGTCCTCGGGCAAGACTTTCCGTATCCTCTCGGAAAAGGGTTCGAAGTTCCTCTGCGAAAATGTCTTGAAGCGCGCGGTGGAAGGCGAGAAGGAAGCCTCCAGGGAACGAGAGGCGACGGCGCTGACGCCGGTAAATTACAAGTTCCAGTTGGAGAAGGTCGAAGAGTTGAATCAGCGGCCGGCCTACGTTCTGGATGTCGAGCCGTTGAGTGTGAACAAATTCCTGTATCGCGGCAGGATTTGGGTGGATGCCCAGGACTTTGCAGTGGAGAAGATCGAGGCACGGCCGGCGAAGAATCCATCGTTGTGGATTTCGAAAACCGAGATTCGCTACACCAGCACAAAAGTGAGCGGTTTTTGGCTACCAGAACAAAACCGGAGCGAGACCCAGGTGCGCATTGGGGGAACCGCGGTGCTGACGATCGACTACGGAAACTACCAGGATGTTTCCGATTCATTCGTTCCGAGCGAAGGATCCTAACCGGAGCGTCTGGGCCGAATAGATTACGGAAGCAGCTTGCGCACAGTAAACATAGTCGCTCTGCGAATGGCCTTCCCGGTGCGGAAGCGCAATCCGCGATCCGCGGGGCTCCCTGTGGAGGGTGGAGAGATGGCCTGGGTAGCGCAAGCTCTCTGATATTGCTCAACAAGCTGGATCGTGGCAGCCCTCCAACTGAAGTGGGAGGAGCGTTCCCTGGCGGCCCTTCCGACGGCGCATCTTGTCTCCTTTGACTTCAGAAGCCTTCTGAGTATCTCGACAGCCTGCGCCTCCTGGTCGTAGAGATAGCCACTGCAACCGTCTTGAACGATGTCGGGAATGCCGCCAGCGCGTGCCGCGACAACGGGCAGGCCGGAGGACATGGCTTCGAGGACCACAAGCCCGAGCGTCTCAGTGAGGGAGGGCATGACGAAGACATCGCTGGACGCGTAGGCTGCGGCGAGCTCCTGACCGCGGAGAAATCCCGTCATGCAGACCGGCAGGCCGGCAAAATGGCGTTCGAGCGGCTTGCGATGCGGTCCGTCGCCGACCAGCGCCAGCCGGGCGTTGGGAAGCGCTTGAAGAAGGGGCCGCAGGCTCTCGAGATTCTTCTCGGCTGAGAGACGTCCTACATATAGCAGAAGAGGGCTCTGGGGATGGTCCTGAGAAAGACCGGAGCGCATCTCGAGGGAACTGCGGGAAGGGTGAAAGAGGTCGGCATCGACGCCGCCTGGCCAGAGTTCGACACGCTCGATTCCATGCTCGCGCAACTGCTGGAGCATGACGGTGGACGTGCAAAGGTTAATGGTCGCTCTATTGTGGCGGTTGCGGAGAATTTTCCAGACATGCTTCTCGAGGAATCCCAACCCGTAGTAGCGCAGGTACTGGGGAAGATCGGTGTGGTAGGAGACGACCAGCGGCAAACGCAAAGCGCCTCCGTGTTTTCCGCCGCTGTAGTAAAGGGCGGCGATCCCCAGCAGGGCGGGATCGGCGACGTGGAGGAGATCGGGCTGGAATTGAGTGATGACGGAGCGCATGGAGGCGCGGGGAAGGGCGAGGCGCAGTTCGGGGTAAAGAGGGAATGACCAGCTTTTCATGCCGGCGATGCGCGACTGCTCGAACTGCTGGAAGCCACCCTCGGGCGCAAAGATAAGAACTTCATGTCCCAGGGCACGGAGATGTCTTACGGTCTGGCAAAGAGTGGTAACGATTCCGTCGATTTTCGGGATAAAGGTTTCGGTAAATAGCGCAATTCGCATTTCGCTTGAGCGGGCAGCCCTCGTCAGGGTCTGTCGATTGAGGCCAGCAGCCCGCGCCTCGAATTCTATAACAGCCACACAGGGCGGGCAGCAGCAGGAGATCTCGTTGCTGCGACTCGGGAAGCTCAATCGCGACGAGCAAGGTGAGCCGATCGAACCCCAGCTTTCGACCCTGACGGAACGGCGGGGATTTTTCGGGTCAGTACCGGCCTGAAATTGCTTGCCTTTGGCGGCGCGGAAGGATATTTGTCAAAGGGGCAACGCGACGGATTTGGCGCAAGTGATTGAAAATGCGCGCAAAATTTTGCGGGGCAAGTTTGCGTGGAATTTTTGGGGAATCGGGTAAGCTATTGTCGTACCTCGGAAATGGCTGGAAGGGCTGCGAGGGACAACCGAAGATTGTTCGACTGATTGTGGCGCTAGGTGCGCCGAAATGCGATGGGGCTGACAGCTTGTCGTGATACGAACTTCGGACTCAGGACACTAGAGGCGTTGGCAGAAAGGTCGAGCGCGAGCGGGAATGGATTGGCCGCTTCGAAGTCCATAAGAGCGGCCTCCGATCGCGCGAACCGGCAGTTGTGCATCGCGGTTTTCCAGGTCTGAGAATCGAGATTCTTGGGAAGCGCTGGGGAGAGGCTAAAGCCGTACCGCCAGGATGGTGCGCAACCAAGCGGGCGCCGTTGCCGCGGGAGCGCGGATGTTGGCGGAAAAGGAATGGGGAGGGGCAACTCGATGGGGTTGCCCCTTTTTGTTTGCCCGGCCTGGCCGAACCTGCTGCGAGGCGGAGGTGGTGAAACGATGGCGAAGAGCGCGGTTGACAGGGCAGGCGACGAATCGAGGAAGAGAGGCGGGCCAAAGAAGACGGCCAGCAAGGGGAATGCGAAGACGGGGGACAGCGGCGACGCTGCTGCTGCGGAGAAACCGATGGGGTCGGAGAAGAGCGCAACCGAGGGCGCAGCCGTGTACGAGGAGAAGGAAAAAGAGGCAACCCGGGGAGTGCGGAAGGCGCTACGCGAAGCGGTGAAGAAGGCGGTAAAGACACGCTGCAGTTTGATTGCGCAGAGGCTGATGGACGGAATCGAGAACGGCGACGTGCGGAGCACAGCAGCGGTGCTCTCGATGATCGAAAAGAAGAAGGACGAGGAGGGGCATAGCCGTCATGGCGGGCTGACGGCGGCGGATCTGCCGAGATCGGAAGAGGAGTGGGAGAGAGTGACGGCGGAAGAGATGGAGAGACTGGGAACACGGATTGGGGAAAAGGGGCCAGGGATTAGCGGTCAGTGATCAGCGGCTGGTGGGCAACGAGAAACACGGCGATGAGAAGGAAGTGAATGGAATGAAGGTCAGGAACGACAGGCTACAGGGGATCGGGGATCGGGGATCCGTGATGGCGCGCGGCATTGCGGCGATGCTGCTGATGGTGACGGTGGCGCTGGCGCAGGCGGTGAGCACGACGACAGTGCAGGGCACGGCGTTTCTGGCGAACGGGCAGCCGGGCGCAGGAACGCTGGTGGTGAGCTGGCCGGCATTTACCGCGGCGGCAGGCCAGGCGATTGTGGCGGATTCGACGACGGTGACGATTGCCGCGGACGGATTTGTGAGCGTGAATCTTACGCCCAACCTGGGAGCGACACCGGCGGGCGAATTCTACACGGCAGTTTTCTACATGAGCGACGGGACGGTGAACACGGAGTACTGGGTGGTTCCAGCAGCGGCGCAGGCGAGCCTGGCGCAGGTGCAGGCGCAGGTAATGCCTGCGGCGCAGGCAGTACAGACGGTGAGCAAGGCGTATGTCGATCAGTCGATTGCTGAGATGGAGGGAAGCTTGCTGACGGCGTCGGGCGGGACGCTGACGGGACCGCTGTATTTGAATGCGGATCCGACGCAGCCGATGCAGGCGGCGACGAAGCATTATGCGGACACGCAGGTGGCGACAGCGGTTCCGCTGGCGGGCGGAAGCATGACGGGCGCGCTGACGACGCCGGCTGAGAATGGCGTGGAGGCACCGGCAGCGGGGAGCGGCCAGACCACGCTGCAGGCGGCGATGAATGCGGCGGGAACGAATGGAGCGTTGGAGATTCCGCCGAATTATGCAGGGACGGACACGTTTACGAACGCGAACGGCGTGAAGGTGACGGATTGGCGCACAGGAGGGTCGCAACAGACGGAGCGCAGCGTGAAGGAGTTCGGCGCAGTGTGCGATGGAGTGACGGACGACACGAATGCGCTGCAGACGGCGTTGAATTATGCGCACACGCACGGCGTGGCACTTACGATTCCAGAAGGAACGTGCAAGACGAAGACGCTGAATTGGCGCGGCGAGTCGATTGGAGGGCTGGGCAAGCAGGTTTCGTCGTTGATGGGATTCCCCGGGCAGGATGTTCTGGCGAGCGCGCCGGATGCGACGGGCATCCTGAGCTTCACGCGGCTTCACGATCTGACGATTTATGTGGACCAGAGCGCGGACGCGTCGTGCTCTGCGGCGCAAGGCCGCGCGCCGGCGGGATTGTGCCAGATCAGCCGGTACATCGAAGAGAACTCCATTTTTTCGCCTGGGGGGAACGGGCTGACAAACACTGCGGGAACAGGCGCGGGATGGGCAGTAGGAAATTGCGCGATAGCCATGCCAGCGGCGACGGGCGCGGGGGGTAACGGGTTAAAGGTAGCGGAGCTCGAGAATGTGGAGATTGCGGCGACGGGCGTGGATCCGATGGCGGCGCAATACCCTGGGGCGCATTCGACGCACACGTGCGGGATGTATCTGGGGCAGTGGCCCCAGTGGAGCGAGTTTCGGGATATCGATATTCGCGGGCTGAACACGGGAATTGGGATTCCGGCGCTGGCGGTGACGGCGCCTGCGGGGCTGAGTGCGGACGCAAACCGATGGCAGAACGTGACGATCGAGGCGACGCATGCATTCACTGCAGCGGCGGGATCGAACAATGTCCTGGATAACGTGGAGGCACAAGCGAGCAACTCGGCAGCGACCGCAGAGCCGCCGACGGGATTGGTGCTGGACCTGAGCGGAAATGCGCAGGGGTGGACGGTGCGAAATGCGGTGTTTGCGCCGACGTGGATCGCCGTGCAGCCAGCGCTGACGGTCACGGCGGCCGGCGGCGCGGTGACCGCGGTGACCGTGGGCTCGGAGCATGGCCTGGGATGGGATCCCTACGGGGCGAGCGTGCCGGTGAGCTTCAGCGGGAGCTGCACGGCGCAGGCGACCGCAGCAGTGAATGCCAACGGGTCGATCGGCAGCGTGGCAGTGACGCAGGGAGGGGTGGGCTGCTCCGCGACGACGACAGCGAGCCTGAACGCTGCAGGAACGTGGGATACAGCCGCGGCGGTGAACCTGATCGGCGGCCAGAACACGACGCTGTTTGCCGGGAACATGCTGGAGGGAATGGGCGGGTACACGGTTTGGAACGCAAGTAACTCGGCGAGTTATGGAACGCAACTGGATGGAGGCGGCGGCGTGCTGCCGGGCGGCGGCACTTACGCGGCACTCGTCAGAACCAGCTCGATGGGGACAACGTTTCAGGTGGATCAGTTTCCCGGAGCCGGCCTCGGAAGCAAGTTACAAGCGTGCATTAACGCAGTGAGCACGAGTTATGGCGGCACCTGCGACGCACGGAATTTTACCGGCAATCTGGCGATGGGATCGAACGTGACGATCGCGACGGGAAATACCACCGTGCTTTTGCCGTGCGCAACGATCTCGACGACCAACCAGATTATTGTGACGGCGGGAACGCGCAACGTCTCGCTGCGCGGATGCGCCCTGCGGGGCGGAAGTGCGGCGAGCGGGAGTCAGGGCGGCACGGCGTTTGCTTATTCGGGAACCGGCGCCATGGTGCAGGTTGGCGATCCGACATACACGATCGACACCCCCGGATTCCATATGGACAATGCGGTGATCAACACTACCGCGGCGACCGCGGCGACGGCGCAAGGTCTGGCAGCCTATCGGACGCAGGAGTTGGATCTCGAGGATCTGTATTTTCTGGGAAATGCGAACCAGACGGGCCTGACTTTGGATGGAACCGGGAATTACACCGGAGGGACATTCCGCAACGACCAATTCGGCGGCTTCCAGATTGCGGTAAACGGTATCGGCCATCAAGTTACTAACCCGGCGACGACGGACTGGCTGAATGCAAGCACGTTCATACGACTGCACATCGATTGCCCGACAAACGGCGGAAATCCGATAAGCGGAACTTATGGAATCAACTTACAGCAAGGCGACGGAAACACGTTCACGGGAGGAGATGTAGAAGGATGCACGACAGCGTTGCACCTGGGGCCGAACGCACAGAACAACACGATCGTAGGGCTGAGGAACGAAAACTCAACCAACCAGGTAGTGGCGGACGCAGGGAGCTCGTACAACAACTGGATGACCGGCGGCACAATGTTCACCGGAAAATTGACCGACAGCGGCACGCGAAACAGTTTCCTCGATACATTTCACCGGAGTTTCAACGGATTGAATGGTGACTGGTACGGAAGCCAGCAGGACGCGACGGTAACCAATCACTTCCGGTTGGGAATCGGAACGGGAAACGAGCGTGGTTTGCTGAATGAAATCCAAACCGACCACGGTTACCGGTGGATCTACGGGTTCAGCGATGCGACGGGTGGCCAGCAACTCTACCAACTCCAGGATCTGCTGAACAACGTGTACCGGCTGCAGGTGCAGCAGTGGAATCAGGGCCAGGGCAACACCAGCAACCAGACCGCGCTGAATGGGGCGGGTACGGGCAATGTGTGCTTCAATTGCTCGACAAATGCCGGGACCGGAGGAGTGAGTTTCGCCAGCGGCGGGGCGGCGCCGTCGACGGTGGCAACGATCGACAATGCCGGAGACGCGCAGTTCAACGGCACATTGCAGGTGGCGGGTACATCGCAGTCGGCGGGGACACTGTCGGTACGCAACAACGCGGACACTGAAGTGGATTACTATCTATGGCCGGGACTTACAACAAGCCAGAAAGGGAGTTACACCTATAAGGACTGGAATGGAACCAGCCAATGGTACATGGTGAAGGACGCGAGCAATAACTGGGCGCTGAACTCGGCATCCGGCGGCCTGGATAGTTTTAAGGCTTACCAGAGCACGAATAGCGGTGACACGTATATCGACACGAGCAACTCCGGCGGACACATTCGCCTGAACTATGAGACGGGCTCGGGAGTGGAGACGGATATCTATTCCGGGTCGAGTTCGAACCTGGACGCAGCTTTTCTGGGCCCGACGAGCATCAAGTTTCCGGGCTTGGCAGCAACGTCGGGGCATTTTTGCCTTCAGGTCGACAATTCAGGGTATGTCACTAACACCGGATCCGCATGTGGAACGGGGTCCGGAGGTACAAGCGGCACGATCAATTCAGGCAACACGGGCCAGATTGCGTATTACACGACGAACGGCACGACGGTGGGAGGGATGAGCGCAGTTCCGGTGAGCGCAGGCGGCACGGGCGCGACGTCGCCAACCGGGGCACTGGCCAGCCTGGGCGGGATAGCGGCGAGCGGCGGCACGATGACGGGTGCACTGACGGCCCCCGGATTCTTGGGACCGTTAACGGGAAATGTAACCGGGACGGCGAGCGGAAATCTGCTGCCGTCGAACAATTTGAGCGATGTAACCAGCGCTTCGGCTGCAGTGAGTAACCTGCTGCCGGGGATTGCATCCGACAGTAATCAGGGAATCATGGCACAAGGCAACGTGACCTCGGCAGAAAGTTTGCCGAAGAATTCTCCGTATGCAGATATTCGCGCCTACGGAGCAGTGGTCAACGGGACGACCGACATCGGGTCAGCCGTTCAGGCGGCAGCGAACCAGATCGGAGCTAATGGCGCGGGAGTTACCGGAACAATTCTGCTCCCATGCACTGGCCCCAGTGGTTGTTACTGGGACAATCCCACTACGCTTACTCACACAACCAATCTGCACTTCCTGTTGCAAGGAAACCTACACACAGGAACAATGTTGATTGCCGATTCCGCGGAGGAGTGGGAAGGCGATAATGTGGGGGGCGGGGTCCAGTTTCAGAACGGGTTTAATGGAACAATTTATGGGCCGCACGTAACTGGAACCATCGGGACGGCGATCACCAGCACCAACACTCCAGTGACGATTACGCCCGCTTTCACGAATGGCAATTTTGCCCATCTGCCGGTGGGCGTCTCTATGGTGATCGGGACCACGCAGACGGTGAATGCGACGGCGGTGCGCACGCCGGTTGGCGGCTACGGGCAGATTGTTTTCACGCTCAGCGGCTCATATATCCCCCGCTTTGTGGTTGGAGAAATTGCGACTATCGCAGGATGTTCCGACGCATCGCTGAATATCTCTAATATCCCGATCCAAAACGCGGACTACGGCGCCAACACGGTGACCATTATGCAAACGACAGCGACGGCCACCACAGCGACCGGCTGCACGCTGACAAGTCTTGATTCCGCCAATCGGGAAAGCGTGCGCGTTCTTTGCTCGAATGGCACCGCCGGGACCTTCGACGGTGTGACCTATAACCAGTGCGGGGCGAATCAGGTCACGGTCTACACGCAGTACACCCACGCCGCAACAGAGCAGTTTGCGGAGAATGCAGTGGGTCCGGCTTTCAATACCGCCAATCCGCAAGAATGGAATTCGCTGACCATTGGAAACTGCTACGGCGATTGCTTTGACGCCGAAGGCTCGACAAACCTCTATATGTTCCGCGTTGGTGCTGCGCCGGTTGGCTCTCTCCTTGCCGGGACTATGGAATTCCGCAACGGGTATTTTATCCAGATTCATAACTCCGCACTTCTTGGCTCGGATATACCCTGGGTCAATCCTCCATGCCCCAATGGCGGCTGTGGTCAGCCGAGTTACCCCTATGTTCTGGTGATGGGGCCCGATCCCTCAGGACTTTTCTATCAATCTGCGACAGGTGCAGGCGGCGATGTAACTATCGACGATAACTCCGTGATTTATGGGGGCGTTCTTCTTAATCCGTGCTGCGGATACTCCGGGCTGCCCCAGATCAACAAGACGATCTTTGAGAGGGCACCTGGCGCGGCGGTGACCATTGATAACCGCAGCGGTAACTTCGGCTTTAACTGTCTCCATCTTGAGCACGATTTCCTGCAGGATAGCCTTACCTTCGGGCCGCTGTATTACGTGAACTATACGAACCCTGAAGCGCCCGGGGGCTGCGCCAATTTCAAGGATGACGAGCTGATCGACACGGCCTATATGACGGGCCCTTATTTCAACGGCTCTACGCTTGTCGAGGGGAATGTCCCAGGCACCGTGATGCCGGTGCCGCCCGGTCTGACTACGCCTCCGGGGGTGTTCATTTCGGGGCAATCGATTGTGGGCGAGATTCTGGGCAAAGATGCGCCGATGGCTCCGGGGGTTCTGCCCTATGGTTCGCTGCCCGCAACAGTTTCGGCTTCCGGCTGGCAGAGCTTGTGTGGTACCGGGTGTACGGTGACCGCCGTGTCCGGACCCGATGGGCCGAATGGGAGCATGGTTGCGGCTACTTTCGGCGGCAGCAACTCCACCTTTAGCATTGGCACGAGTAGCCTCGCGACCTACGCGGGCGATTCCTTTATTTATGGTGCCTGGGTTTACGGGGCAATGGCAGACTACCGCGGCGAAGACTGCGGAGTCGATATTCACAGCGCGAACGATGTTTTCGCCGCGCCGACGGGCGCATATTCCAATGGGCAGACGGCGTGCCCGTCGGGCTTCGATACGAACTTGGCAACTAACAATCGAGGAACGGTGTTTGGCTGGCATCCGGTTATCGCCATTGCGACGGTTGTTACCGGCAACTCAACGGCGCACAGTGTGTCTCTGCAACTTAGTGCGTGTGTCGCTAGTCTAGCCATATGCAACACATTGGCACAGCCTTTCTGGGCATTCATCCCAGGCCCGAACAACCCCTCCTATGCCGGCGCAACCAACTTCAACATCATGGAGGCGCGGCAGGACCAGTATCACGGATGCGTGCCACCGGGCGTGGCAGCGGGCCAGGCCGCGACCTGCGAGCCTATCAACACCGGGGCGGCGACAGCGACCAGCGTGACGATTGCAGGTGCGCCCTCGGGGAGTTATGTGAAGGCGGACGGGACTGGGTACGGAACGCCGAGTGGAAGCGGAATCACTCAGCTTACCGGAGATGTGGCGGCCGGGCCAGGGAGCGGCCCGCAAGCGGCGTTGGTGTCTAAGATCAATGGCGGCGCGGTACCGGCGAGCGCGGCGGTGATGGGCACGAACAGCAGCGGACAGCCGGTGAGCGCAACGACGACTGGAAGTGGGAACGTGGTTCTGGCGACGAGCCCGACGATCGCGACACCGACAGTAACTGGCGCGACCATGATGCAAGGGAATGTGACGTTGCAGAATGGAGCGAATTCGAATCTGACACTGGCCATCCAGCCGGGCACGAGCGCGGACCAAATTGGCGCGGTGCAATTCAATAATTACGGGGGAACCGGGGAGTGGCAGCTGCGCAAGGATGCGACCAACTATCTTCGACTGACGGACCCGGTCAATTCACTGGACCGCAGCGTGTTTTACCAGAACGGAAACACGATCATCAACGCTGGAGCGGGATCGAATGCTGTGGCGATCAACAACACCATCGGCTCGGGAACGGGCGGATTCACTGTGTATGAAGGCGGGGCCAATTCGTCGACAGCAGCGCTGCAAGTGGGGGGAACCGGAAACACCACGGCGACGGGGTTCCTGCAAGGCAAGTTCATGATGGGCTCGGGGACGATGACGCTGACCGCAGGTGCGGCGTCGGGAACGAGCCCGACAATTGCCTGCGCGACAAGCCACGTGTGCGACGGTGTGAGCGGAACCGTGGCATTGACGACCGGGACGGGCACGACAACCGGGACGCTGGCGACACTTGGGTTCCCCAACACGCACACGAACCAGGCCAACTGCATCGTCACCGTACAAAGCGGGAATGCGTTGATCACAACCGACACATGGAGCGAAAGCACAACGGCAATTACGATCGTGGCGAACGCGGCGCCGGCGACCTCGGCGGCCTACACGATCAAGTATTGGTGCGGAGGGAACTAGAAGCAGGGATCGGGCAGCACGGACCGCGGAAACAGACATTTCTGCGATTTCGCGGCACGACGGGAATCGTGGTTGGGGTGGTTCCACTTCGCAGTTGGGAACTGGCGGAATGGTGCCAGCCGGTGAGGTGCGCTGCGCGCGGTTCGATGGGACCGAGCCGGATTCGGGGGAGTGCGAGGACAGAGTAAATGGGAATGCTGATCACGTTGGTGACGCTACGCAGGGCGCGAAAGGCTCAAAACAAAAGACGGCGTTCCTCGCGCATGGACCTTGAATCCGCGCGGGATGTAAGCGAAGGGCCGCTTCGCGAGGATTCCTTTGTGCTTTTTCGCTTTCACACCGAGCCTTGGCGAGGTAAAGACGGGCGCGAAGATTCCGGAAGATGAGTTCTGCCGTGGCTGAAGATGACCGTCTTCAACTTGCGAGCCCAAACAATTTAGCTGGCCTGTAAATGTGGATACGGCCGAACTGTTCGGTTGCGCGCCGGAGGGGGCGGCTGTGTCTCCTGGAGTGAATGCGGTGACGGACGAAGATCGAAGGCGCGGCCGGGGCGAGACGGCGGGGAAGGTACGGCGCGAGGGTTGGAACCGCGAGACGCTGGAGGAGTGGGGGAGGATTCTGGACCGGCCTCCGAAGTCCCTGCACGGGCGGACGGTCGGCGTCGAGCTGGCAGAGAGGCTGCTGGTGGTAAGGGCGCGCGACGGAACTCCGAGAGCGCTCGTGGCGAATGCGGTGCAGAAGGCGTTTGAACTGCGACGCGGCAAGCAGAATATTGTGCTGAAAGCGCGCCAAATGGGCCTGACAACGTGGGTGGCAGCGCGATTCTTTTTGAAGACGATTACGCAGCCGGGGACAATGACGCTGGAGGTGGCGCACACGCAGGAAGCTGCGGAGGAGATCTTTCGCATCGTGCACCGGTTTTTGGATTGGCTTCCGGATCAGCTGCGCGGTGGGCCGCTGAAGACGGGGCGATCGAATGTGCGGCAGATTGTGTTTCCAAAGATCGATTCGCAATACAAGGTGGTGAGCGCGGCCGACAAGAATGCAGGACGCGGCATGACAGTGCAGAACCTGCACTGCAGCGAGCTGGCGCGCTGGGCGGGAGATGCGGCGGAGACACTTGTGGGTTTGCGCGCGGCGATGGCGCCGGGAGCGGAGATGATTCTGGAGTCGACGCCGCAGGGCGTGGGTGGATGCTTTCACGACGAGTGGCAGAAGGCGCCCGAGACGGGGATGGTGCGGCACTTCTTCCCATGGTGGATGGAACGTCGCTACACGGCTCCGGCGGTGGACGAGGCGAGCCTGAGCGAGGAAGAGCGCGAACTGATAGCGCGGCATGGGCTGGACCTAAGGCAAATTGCGTATCGCAGACGGATCAGGGCGAATTTTCGCGGGCTGGCCGCGCAGGAGTTTGCCGAGGACGAAGAGAGTTGCTTTTTGGCGAGCGGCGAGAGCGTGTTTGAGCTGGGCGTGGTTGAGGCGCGGATGAAGGCGGCGCCGGATGCGGTCGATGCGAGGCACAACGGGGAGCTGGAGATCTGGCTGCCGCCGGTGAAGGGCAAGGAGTATCTGGTTGCAGTGGATCCGGCCGGCGGAGGAAGCGAAGGAGACTGCTCGGCGGCAGAGGTTCTGGAGATGGAGACGGGGCTGCAATGCGCGGAGTTTGCCGGACATGTGGGAGGGCTGGAGCTGGCGCAGCTGGTGACGAGGCTGGCGGCCGAGTATAACGGTGCGTGGCTGGTGGTGGAGCGGAATAATCACGGCAGCGGCGTGCTGGCATTGGCTGAGACGGTTTGCAAGTATGAGCGGATTTACCGGCAGGGCGGGCAGGCAGGTTGGCTGACGACGAGCGTGAGCCGGCCGGCGGTGATTTCACGGTTGGACGCGGCGCTGGTGGAGGAGCCGGAGCGGTTCCAAAGCAAGAGGCTGCTGACCGAGTGCCGGAGTTTTGTTCGCCTGCCGAACGGCAATTCGGGGGCTCGGGCGGGAACGCATGACGATCGAGTGATGGCGATGGCGATCGGGCTGGCGGCGAGGGCGGAGAAGCAGCGAGTCAGCAAGTTAGCGAGTTAGCGAGGTCAGCAAACCCCCACCCGCGCGTGGGTTAATGCCTGGTCCGCGCGGATCGAATCGAAAAAATCTCCGAAAGGAAAATATCCAGAGAAAATCCACTGAAAGGGCTTTGACAGGTGGGCGTTTTGGCGGTAGATTAAGGCGAATAAAAGGCGAATATATAAGGGATCGCCTTCTTCTTTTATGCCTTCTGCTGCCACACTTCGTTTGGAGATTGAGCGCAAGCTGGATCAGCGGTTTCCGGTGGCGCTTACGCCTGCACCTCGCACAATCCATGGGGTTTATGAGACTGGCATTGGAGCTGTAGACCATCTGCTGGGCGGCGGGTTGCCGGTGGGGGCGATCAGCGAACTGACAGGGCCGGAGTCTTCGGGGCGGACAAGCCTGGCGCTGGCTTTTGTGACGCAGCGGACGGCAGAGGGACGGGCATGCGCGTGGGTGGATGTGGACGATACGCTCGATCCCGAGTCGGCGGCGGCGAATGGGGTGCTGCTAGGTCAACTGCTGTGGGTACGATGCGGGGATAAAGGGGCGGGTGCCGCGAGCGGTCTGACAAAAAAATCGGAACCTCCTACAAAACATCCCTCAGGGGCTAAAGCCCCAACTCATTTTGCTCGGCTTACGGCACGAGTAAACTCGTGCCCTGATACTTCGTGCCTCTTCCGGGAAGTTTTTAAGAAAGCGGCAACGTCACATCCTTCCAAAACCCAACTTTCATCACAGATTAGTCGCGGCGTACGCGGGCACGGTGCGCGCATGTGGGCGCGGCTTGAGCAGGGGCTGCGGGCGACAGATCTGCTATTGCAGGCGGGAGGATTTGCGGCGATTGTGCTGGACCTGGGCGACACGGCGCCAGAGCAAGCGTGCCGCATTCCGCTGGCGACGTGGTTCCGTTACAGGCAGGCGGCGGAGCGAACACAGTGCAGCCTGGTGGTGATCGGCAAGCGGGCATATGCGCAATCGGCCGCGGGAGTGGTACTGGAGTGCGAGGCGGCGCACGCGGATGCGGCGGGCGAGAACGCCGCTGGCGGGACGGTGCTGCGCGGATTTGCCTATTCGTTGCGGCGCGGAAGAGAGCGGTTTGCGCCGGTGGAGATTGGGACGCGTAAACCTCCTTTGGCAACGTGGCAAGCGGATGCAATGTGGGATGCCGAACGAGATCCTAAGAGGGCGCGCGCATGAGCCGGGGACTGTATCTGTGCGCGCATGCCGCGGAGTTTCCTGCACAGGCGCTGCTGCGACTGCGCACAGATTGGCAGACGGAAGCGGTGGTGGTGATGGATGGGTGCGCACCGCAGGAGTGGGTCTGCTCGATGAACCGGTTGGCGGAGCGGCGAGGCGCGGCGGTGGGTATGACGCGGCTGGAGGCGGAGAGCATTCCCGGGCTTTCACCCCAACGACCAGGACCTGTCGTTGGGTACCCCGGGCTTCGGCTGCTCAAGCGATCGGCAGAAAATGAGACGGCGGCTCGGAAGGTGTTTCTGGAGTGTTCGGCAAAGTTTTCTCCGCGGATTGAAGAAGCGAGCAACGGGGTTGCCTGGGCGATGGCGACAAGCAGGCTCTCCCCGGTCCCCAAAAGCGAGGGATCTCCACCCCACGGACCAGGACCTGTCCGTGGGGACCCCGCACCGGAGGCACCCATGCCAACTGAGTATGCGCTGGTGCTGGACATTGCAGGGACGGAGCGACTGTTTGGGCCGCCGGCGCAGTTGGCGGAGCGGCTGCGCGACGAGCTGGCAGAGGCAGGATTTCGCGCGGGCGTCGCAGTGAGCGCGAATTACGATACAGCGCGGATGAAGGCAGCGGGAATCAGCGGGATTGCGGTGATTCCGGAAGGCGCAGAAGCAGACGCTCTGGCGAAGTTGCCGATTGCGGCGCTCGGTCTGGATGAGGAACGCGCATCAACTTTCGCTTTGTGGGGCATCGGCACGCTGGGCGAGCTCGCCTGCCTGCCGGAAGCGGACCTGGTGGCACGCATGGGACCGGAGGCGCGGCGGTGGCGAGCATTAGCGCGCGGCGCGGCAGAACATGCGTTTGTGCCGATTGAGCCGGAGTTTACGCTTGAGGAGTTTTGCGAATTCGAGGCGCCGGTGGAGCAGATCGATTCCCTGCTCTTTGTAGGCGCGCGCATGATCGATTGCCTGGTGACGCGGGCGGCGGGGCGAGCGCTAGCGCTGAGGTCGCTCAAGGCGGAGATGCGGCTCGAGGGCGGAGCAGCGCATAGCGTAACTATCAGGCCGGCGATTCCGTCGGCAGACAGGAAATTCCTGCTTAAGCTGCTGCAACTGGAGATCGGCGCGCATCCGCCGCAAGCGGCAGTGGTTGCGCTGACGCTGCGTGCCGAAGCCGGGCAGACGAGCAAGGTGCAGCTGGGATTGTTCACCCCGCAAACGCCGGAACCCTCGCGGCTCGACGTGACGCTGGCGCGGCTGAGGACGTTGGTGGGCGAGGAGCGCGTGGGCTCGCCGGTGCTCGAAGATACGCATCGCGCGGGTAGTTTCAGGATGGAGGGGTTTGCGATTACTGGAGAGCGAGCCAGCAAGCTAGGGGGTCAGCGAGTCAGCGACCCCACCCTAGGCGCAAGAACAAAGACGCGCCGAGGGTGGGGCACCCAGGATGCGCAGGTGGAGGACATCCCGCGGATGGCGGTACGGAGGGTAAGGCCGGCGCGGGCGGTGCGGGTTTTGGTGGCCCCCGCCACTGCGCTTAAAGACGCGACACATCGTGCTATCCCCGGTCCGAGAATCCGGACCGGGGGCACCCAAGCAAGTTCTTATCTCACTCAGAGGTCGGTGCTCAAGCCGGTGTCGTTTCGCGATGGAGAGCAGGCATACGTTGTTGCAGCGGCATATGGTCCGTGGAGAACGAGCGGATGCTGGTGGGCGGTAGACGCGTGGGATACGGATGAGTGGGATGTGCTGGCGGTGCGGACGGAGGAGCTTGCCTCAGGGGCTAGTCAGGGCTCAAAAACAAATATCCAGCTTGCAGAGGAAAAGCAACCGCAGATCCTTCGACTGCGTCCCGCTGCGCGGGGCTTCGCTCAGGATGACAGGCAAGAAACGATGGCATGTCTGCTGGTTCATGACTGGACACGGAATGCGTGGCGGCTGGAAGCGTTTTATGACTGAGGGCGGCATTCGCGTTGCGAATGAACGATCGCCCGGGACGCCTGTATGCCACCCGAACGATGAGCACAGGCCGAAGCAAGCGTGGCGTTCATTGGACGAGCAGAAATCGCAAAATGCAGGTCCTTCGACTCTGTTTGGCGCAAGCAGCGCGCCAAACTGCGCTCAGGATGACAGGGCGAATGAGTATATCGAGCTGCACGCGACGAGCGCGTTCAGTTTTCTGGCTGGAGGGTCGCTGCCGGAACGGCTAATGGAGCGGGCCAAAGAACTGGAGATGCCGGCGATGGCGATTGCCGACCGCAATGGAGTGTATGGCGCGGCGCGCTTCCACACGGCGGCTCAGGGGTGTGGAACGAAGGCGCACATCGGCGCGGAGATTGCGGTTTCGAGTTTTGGCAATCGGCTGACGCCACCGGGTTGGCTGCCGCACCAGTTTCCTGACGAGCCGGCGCGCGTGGTGCTGCTGTGCGCTTCGCAGGCGGGCTACCAGAATCTTTGCCAACTGATTACGCGCTTCAAGATGCGCGAGAAAACAAAGGCTGAAGGCGCTGCGACGGTGGAGGATCTTGAAGAGTTTGCCGGCGGGTTGATTTGCCTGACGGGCGGCGACGAGGGCCCGCTGGCTGCAGCGCTCGCGCGCGGCGGCGAGGGCGAGGCGAGAAAAATTGCGGATCGGCTGGCAGCGATCTATGGGCGCGGAAATCTGTACGTCGAGTTGCAGCGCCACCAGGAACGCGAAGAGGAGTGCCGCAACCAGGCGGTGCTGCGCATGGCAGCCAGCTTGGGCCTTCCGGTAGTTGCGACGAACGGCGTGCGCTATGCGGAAGAGACAGACCGCGAGCTGCTGGATGTTTTCACTTCGATTCGTAATCACACCACGCTGGACAAGGCGGGACGGCTGCTGACGGCGAATGCTGCGCGGCACCTGCGCGCGGCGCGCGAGATGGCGGAGTTGTTCCGCGACATTCCCGAGGCGATTGCCAACACGCGCATCGTGAGCGAGAGGCTGGAGTTCACACTGGCGAATCTGGGCTACGAGTTTCCGCATTATCCGATGCCGGAGGGCGAGACGATGGACAGCTTTCTCGCCAAGCGCGTAGAGGAGGGCGTACGCAAGCGGTATGGGTCGCCAGCAAAACGGCATTTGCTCGACAAGGCGCGGACGCAGGTGAAGCGCGAGCTGGATTTGATTGCGAAGCTGGGATTTGCCGGCTACTTCCTGATCGTGTGGGACATTATTCGCTACTGCCAGTGGCGGGGCTTTCTAGTGCAGGGGCGCGGGTCGGCGGCGAACTCGGCGGTGTGTTATGCGCTGGAGCTTACGGCGGTGGATCCGGTGGGGATGGAATTGCTGTTCGAGCGCTTCCTGAGCGAGAACCGCGGCGAGTGGCCGGATATCGATCTCGACCTGGCATCGGGCGACGAGCGCGAGCAGGTGATCCAGTACGTGTATGAGCGCTACGGCGCGCTGGGCTCGGCGATGACAGCGAATGTGATCACGTATCGCGGGCGGTCGGCGGCGCGCGAGGTGGGCAAAGTGCTGGGATTCGAGGAGGAGCAGTCGGCGCGGCTGTCGGGACTGATAGGCCACTGGGAGTGGCGCGGCGAGAACGACACGATGGAAAAACATTTTGCGCAGGCTGGGTTCGACGTTCGGCATCCACGGATTGCGCATTATCTCGACTTGTGCCTGCGCATGAAGGATCTTCCGCGGCATCTGGGGCAGCACTCGGGCGGCATGGTGATTTGCGCGGGCATGTTGAATCGCGTGGTGCCGATCGAGCGCGCCTCGATGCCGGGGCGCGCGGTGATCCAGTGGGACAAGGAAGATTGCGCGGACATGGGTCTGATCAAGGTGGATTTGCTGGGGCTGGGGATGATGGCGGCGGTGAAGGAATCGATCGAACTGATCCCGCGGCACTACGGCAAGCAGGTGGATCTGGCGCTGCTGCCGGAGGATCCAGTGGTGTATGAGACGCTGCGCAGGGCCGACACGGTGGGCATGTTCCAGGTGGAGAGCCGCGCACAGATGGCGTCGCTGCCGCACAACGCGCCGGTGCGGTTTTACGACCTGGTGGTGCAGGTGGCGATCATCCGGCCGGGGCCGATTGTGGGTAAGATGATGCATCCTTACATGCGGCGGCGGCAGGGCAAGGAGGAGGTGACGTATCCGCACCCGTCGCTGGAACCGGTGCTGAAGCGGACGCTGGGCGTGCCGTTGTTTCAGGAGCAACTGCTGCGCATGGCGATGACGGTGGCGAGTTTCAGCGGCGCGGAGGCCGAGGAGTTGCGGCGAGCGGTGGGCATGCGGCGGTCGATGCAAAGGATGAAGGACCTGGAGTGGCGGCTGCGCTCGGGCATGGAGCGCAACGGCATTGGCGCGGAGGCGCAGAACAACATTGTGCAGGCAATCTCGTCGTTTGCCATGTATGGATTTCCCGAGAGCCATGCGGCGAGCTTTGCGCTGATCGCGTATGCGTCGGCGTATCTGAAAGTGCATTATCTGGCGGCGTTCACCTGCGGGTTACTGAACAACCAGCCGATGGGGTTTTATTCGCCGGCGGTGCTGGTGAAGGATGCGCAGCGGCACGGGCTGCGCGTGCGGCCCATCGACGTGCAGCGGTCGGAGTGGCTGTGCACATTAGAGCGAGCGACGGACGGATCGATTTCGCTGCGGCTGGGGATGAATTATGCGAAGGGCGTGAGGAAAAGCTCGGCAGAGGCGCTGATGGCTGCGCGGGCAGAGGGCGAGTTTGCCAGCGTGGACGATCTGGCGCGGCGCGCGCCGGTGCTGAATCGCAAGGAACTGGTGGCGCTGGCGCAGATTGGGGCGCTGAACTCGCTGGGAGAGGTGGAACACAGACGCGATGCGCTGTGGCAGGTGGAGTGGACGGGACGGCCAGCGGGGCCGCTGCTGCGGGAGGCTGGAGTTGCGCGCAGAGCCGTAAGCGGTGGAGCAGCGGTTCCCATTCTTCGCTGCGCGAAGGATGGGGCTCCCGCAGAGCAGCGGAGCGGCGACGCAACGCGGCCGCTGCGAATGATGACGGCAGAAGAGCGGCTGGCGGCAGATTTTGCCGGCACGGGATTGACGACGGGGCCGCATCCCATGGCGTATGTGCGCGCAGAGTTGCGTGCGGCGGGAATTCGCACGGCGAAGGAGCTGGAAACGTGCCGGAGCGGAGGATGGGTGACGATTGCGGGTTGCGTCATCGCGCGTCAGAGGCCAGGAACGGCGAAGGGATTTGTGTTCTTGTCGGTCGAGGACGAATCGGGGATTGCCAATGTGATCCTGACGCCGGATGTGTTTGAGCGCGACCGGCTGGTGGTGACGCGGAGCCGGTTTTTGAGGATCGAGGGGCCGGTGCAGAATCAGGAGGGCGTCGTTCACGTAAAGGCGCTGCGGATTGCGCCGCTAGAGGTGACGAGCGCGGAGGTGAGGTCGAGGGATTTTTGTTGAAGCAGCTTGTAGCTGGTAGCTTGTAGCTGACCCAAGTAGACGAGATCGGCATCGGCTAACCCCTGATATTTCTTGCCGCAATGAAAGCCCAGGGCTAATGGCTAATGCCTACAGGCTACTGGTTTTCTTGCCCGCTTCCCTGCCCCGCGATTGCGCTGCCGAACGAATCCCCCTACAATATGGATTGGGACAAATTGCGGGAAAGGTCAATATTTTCAACGATGCCGAAGGAAAAGATTCATCCCAATTACGCCGCGGTGCGGGTGCTATGTGCCTGCGGAAACAACTTTGAGACGAGATCGACTCACAAGGGCGATATTCACGTAGAAATTTGCTCGGTTTGCCACCCATTCTTTACGGGCAAACAACGACTGGTCGACACGGCGGGACGCGTGGAGCGGTTCCGGCGGAAGTACGCGAAGAGCGACGCGGCGAAGAGCGACGCCGCGAAGGCGGCCAAGTAAGCCGGGCGAGTGATGGAGGAGAGGGCCTCCGCTGCGGCGGAGGCTCACGTTTGTTTGGAGGCGTTACTTAGCTTGCAGCTTCTCACACCAACTGCTTGAAGCTGACAAGCGACGACCGCGAAATGCAGGTCCTTCGGCTCCGTCCGCGACAGCGAACTACGCTCAGGATGACCGATATTTTGCGATGCAAGCTTCAGTCACCGGAAGGTAGCTTCATCTGATCCACGAAGGAGATTTACGCCGTGCCGCGCAGAGGATTTACGGTGAAGAAGAACTGGGACAATCCAGTGGAGCATGCGATGCCTGCCGAGGCGCGGGTTCCTGCGGAGGTGCGCATCGGGACGGTTGCGGTGCGGCCGGCGACGGTGCTGGCGCCGATGGCGGGCGTGACGGACACGGTGTTTCGCAGGTTTATCAGGCACGCGAGCTTATTCGCAGGCGCGAACGCCTACTCAGATGCGAAGCTGGCCTCCCACATCTCAGAATCGAGATATGGGGCACTCAACTACGTGAACGACAATTCAACTACCGACCTTATCTCCCAGGTCCCCAAATGCGAGGGAGCTGGGGCACCCAGTCCCCACGCGAGCCACAAGAGCAACGACGTGGCGAGGGTGGGGCACCCTTCGGAAGAGATTGAGGCAGCGATCAGCAACATGGAATCGGGCTGCGGGCTGATCATGACGGAGTTCACTTCGGCCGATGGGCTGGCGCGGATGCGGGAGTCGAAGCGGCGGCGCTACCTGACGTTTTACGACGATGAGCACCCGATTGGCGCGCAGCTGTTCGGGTCGAATCCCGAGACGCTGGCCGAGGCAGCGGGCATTGTGGAGCAGACGGGCTTTGATACCGTCGACCTGAACCTGGGCTGCCCGGCGAAGCGCGTGGTGGGGTGCAACGGAGGGTCTGGGTTGCTCCGCGACCTGCCCAAGATCGCCGAAATCTTTCGGGCCATTCGCAATAGGGTGACGATTCCCTTCACCGTCAAGTTCCGAACAGGGTGGAACGATGCGCAGATCGTGTGCGTGGAACTGGCGCGGATGGCCGAGGCTGAAGGGCTGAACGGCGTGGCGCTGCATGCGCGCACGCGCGAACAAGGCTATAGTGGACAAGCGCAGTGGGGCTGGATCGGGGCGGTTAAGCAGGCGGTGACGATTCCGGTGATCGGAAACGGCGACGTGCGCACGCCGGAGGACGCGGCGGCGATGGTGGCAGAGACAGGCTGCGATGCGGTGATGATCGGCCGTGCGGCTCCGGCGAACCCGTGGATCTTCCGCCAGATTGCGCAGTATACGGCAACGGGCAGCTACGAGCGGCCGACGGTGGACGATCGCTACCGGATGATCCGTGCGTATTTCGAGATGTTGCTGGCCGAGACAGAAATAACGAAAGACCTGCCACGCGATGCGAGGTTGGGCGATCCGGTGGGAAAGATGAAGCAGTTTGCCACCTGGTTCACGCATGGCGTGCCCGGGGGCGCTAAATTGCGGGCGGCCATTTACCAGGCGCGAACGGGCGAAGGCGTGCTGGCCGAGGTGGAACGGTTCTTTGCGGCAGGCGCAGAGAGCGCGGCGGAAACACCGGTTCGGGAGGATACGGTCGCGGTTTTCCCCGAAACGGCTCTGGTTTGCGACTAAGATGGTTTCGGCATTCGGGGGTTTCGATAGGTTGAAATCCACAAGGCATCCTAAAGCAGTACCGCATCTTAGTAATCTGGACATACAAGGCATCGTCCTTATAAAAGGTACTTTGCGAGGTGTTCCTCTCGCGAAATGGGGTAGTACCACGCTTGCCGAAACCGGGACGACCTGATTTTCGCGTTTCAACCAAATCGCATTCGCAGTCTCATTTTGAAGAAGTGCTGGAGCCGGAACCTCTGGAGGCAGTTGGTCGGTCGGAATCGGGTCGGGTAAACTGGCTACGCTGACCAGATGTTTCTTGCTCAAAGACTCAATGATGGTTCGTTTTTCCCCGAACACCCGAAAGGTCTGAGAGAACACATCAAGGAAAGGTGAATTCGTGAAAGTTCTGGTGGTTGGAGGCGATGGTTATTGTGGTTGGGCAACGGCCCTTTATCTTTCGGAGCGCGGCCACGAGGTGGCCATTGCGGATAGCCTGATCAGGCGCCATTGGGATGCGACTCTCGGCATCGACACCCTGACGCCGATCGCGCCAATCAGGCATCGCGCGGCGCGGTGGCATGAACTGACGGGCAAGCAGATTCGGGTATACATCGGCGACATCTGCGACTATCCGTTCGTGCAGCACTTCATGCGGGATTTTGAGCCGGAGTCGATTGTGCACTTCGGAGAGCAGCGCTCGGCTCCGTTTTCGATGATCGACCGCGAGCACGCGGTGATGACTCAGGTAACTAACGTGTCGGGCACGCTGAACCTGCTGTTCGCCATCAAGGAGTTCAACCCGGAGATTCACCTGGTGAAGCTGGGCACCCTGGGTGAGTATGGCCAACCCAACATCGACATTGAAGAGGGCTACATCACGATCCGGCACAACGGCCGCGAGGACCGTTTGCCATACCCCATGCAGCCCGGGTCGTTCTACCATCTGAGCAAGGTTCACGACAGCCACAACATCCGTTTTGCCTGTAGAATCTGGGGCCTGCGCGCGACCGATTTGAACCAGGGCGTGGTCTACGGAGTACTCACCGACGAAACATCACGCGACGAACTGCTGATCAATCGTTTCGACTACGACGAAGTTTTCGGCACGGTGCTGAACCGATTCTGTATTCAGGCTGCGATTGGCCATCCGTTGACGGTTTACGGCAAAGGCGGACAGACGCGCGGCTTCCTCGACATTCGCGACACGGTGCGCTGCATCGAACTGGCGGCGACGAATCCGGCAGCACGCGGCGAGTTCAGAGTCTTCAATCAGTTCACCGAGCAGTTCAATCTAAACGACCTGGCTACGATGGTGCAGAAGGTTGGCACGGCGGAGGGCATGTCGATTGAAGTGTGCCATGTGGACAATCCGCGGGTGGAGAAAGAAGACCACTATTACAACGCCAAGCACACGGCGCTTCTCGACCTTGGGCTGGTGCCTCACCTGCTGAACGAATCGCTGCTCGATTCGCTGCTGCACTTCGCCATTCGGTACAAAGGCAGAGTGGACAAAGCGCACATGATGCCCACGGTAACCTGGAAGTAAACGCGGCGCCATGCAACAATTTTCCCCATCGCCGGAAGAAGTCATGCGACCCATTCCAGACAGGCTATGAAAGTTCTCCATGTCATCGGAAGCCTCGCACCGCGCGAGGGCGGTCCGCCCGAGGTTACGCGGCAGCTGGCGCGCTCGTACCTGGATGCGGGCGATACGATGGAAGTGGTTTGCCAGGATCCGCCTGGATCTGCCTTTCTGAGTAACCTGCCCTGTTCGGTGCATGCGCTCGGCCAGCGATTGATGGGACGATATGGGTTTTCTCCGCGGCTCTGGTCGTGGCTGCACGCGAACGTTTCGCGGTTCGACGCGGTAGTGATGCAAGGCATCTGGACGTTCCCGGGAGTGGCAGTGCGGATGGCCGCGCGCAGGAAAGGGGTACCGTACGGGGTATTTCCGCACGGCGCGCTGGATCCCTGGTTCAACAAGAAGTACCCGTTGAAGCATCTGAAGAAGCTAATCTATTGGCCGATTCAATATCCTGTTTTGCGCGATGCCAGGGCCGTTTTCTTTACCAGCAGACTGGAGCCGGACCTGGCCAAGACCAGCTTTACTCCAAACCAGTGGAACACAGTCATCTTTCCCAATGGAATCTATGAACCCTTGAGCGATCCGGCGGGGAGCATCGCGACTTTCTACAAGGCGTTTCCGGCGCTGCGGAATCGGCGGTATTTTCTGTTTCTGGCGAGAATTCAGGAGAAGAAGGGATGCGACCTGCTGCTGAAAGCATTTGCACGGATTGCGCCTGAAGAGCCGACCCTCGATCTGGTGATTGCCGGGCCCAGCCAGGACGGATATAAGGAAACTCTTCAGAGATTGGCCGCGGATTTAGGGATCTCGTCGAGGACTGTCTGGCCGGGAATCGTAGCCGACGAACTGAAGTGGGGGGCATTACGCGCGGCGGAGGCATTCATTCTGCCGTCGCATCAAGAGAATTTTGGCGTTGCGGTGGTGGAATCGCTTGCCGCCAGCCGTCCTGTGCTGATCAGCAATCAAGTGAATATATGGCCAGACATTGAGCAGGCGCAAATCGGGTTGGTGGAAGACGACACGTTGGAGGGCACGGAGCGGCTGATGCGCAGATGGTTGGCCATGCCCCGGGCCGAGCGCGAGGTGATGAGCGCGCGCACTTATCCTTACTTTCTCAGCCATTACTCGATGAAAAACGGCGCCCGGGCGATCAACGAGGTATTTGTCGGAAGGACATCGAGTAACTCCCCTGTCGCGGTGACCGTGTCGGGCGGTTGAGAGGCGGAGCACGGACAGTGAGGCGGGGTCGTCGCACAGCACGACGAAATCTGTCTTAGAAGTCGTGGTGATGTTCGAGCGTGGCGGCAATGTCAGGTGTTGCATCGCGCTCAAGAGCGGGCGGCGTTGCCGAAGGCATGCCAGCGATCTCGGTTTGCGCGCGCACCCTGGCCACGGTTTGCCAGTTGTCCTTATGCGGCTGATCGGCGATCCACGGCGGCAGCGGCATCAGAAGGTGGCGGCTCAGGACTTCGGCGTATCCCTCATAGAGGTTGCGCATCTCGCGGAGGCGCTCGCCGGAAAGCGAATCATGGCAGACTCTGGCGCCGCTCTGACACAATACGTCGAATAACTGTTGATAGCGATCGGGCGGCAGGCGGTCGGGAGCATTTTGAGGCGGCCGAAGGGAAAAGATCTGCGCCAGGTCGACTAGAGCGTGACGAGCCATGGCGAAGGTGAGCTGCGCCTGGCGCGCCTCCTGGCCTTGAATGCCGGAGATGAGCAGCGCCGACGTATCGAGAATGGCAGTGAGGGCGCTGAGCCAGCTTTGGTTGCTATGCTGCGAGCGGAAATAGCAGAGCAGCGGATAGGAGATGTGACTCTCGAGCAGCTCGGCGGACCACCGCTCCCACTCTATCAGGAGCACGATAAGCGATCGTTCGCCGCCCTGATAGGAATGGCGGCGAATGAGCTCGGCAGCCGTGGGCGGCGAGCCGGCGCGCGCGTCGAGCAATGCAATGCTGACTTCACGGCGAGAGAACGCGCTGTAGAGGACGGGAAAATAGCCCATCACGACGGCGAGAAAACCGAGACCGGTTCCAGACTCGAGGATAATGAGAGAGCGCGCCCAAGGATTACGCGGGACAACGTCGCCAATGCCGAGGGTGAAGATGGTCGTACCGCTCACATAAAGGTCGGAGCGAAACCCGGCTTGCTGAATCGAGTCGCTGAAAGGGCTGCCGAGCCCATAGAACAGCAGGGCAAAGGCAAGCAACATCACGGATGCCCATACTACGAGAAGGAGAATTAATGACAGAGGCCCATAAAAGCTGAATGCGGTTTCGCGCCGGCGCGGATTTTGAATGCGCTTGGCGCAGAAACGCCATGGGATCCACGTGGCGATGTAAAAGAGACGCGTGAGACGGAAGCGGCCAGTGGCGCGCCGTGGCAGGATGATGGTCTGGAAGGCGTCAAACAGCACCACCAAAAGGCAAACAATGCCCGCCGCGATGGCCAGGGTATGCACGGAGCCCTCCTTGAGAGCAGGCTCGCGAGGAACGGGAAAGGCGCGCCTGTTCCCTGCATTGTATCGAAGAGGTACGAGAGAGGCAGGAAGATCTCCGCGGGGATGCTGGCCTCCAGTCTCATCCCCGAAAACAGAGTGGCAGGCGAGGCACTACCAGCGTCTCAGGATCATCTTCATCTATCCGCGCATCTCCAGAACCGGAATCCCGTCTGTCCACATATCCCTGGCAATCGGAATGCGAACGGCGCCGGACGTGAAGGGGACAGGCCTTCCGCTCGACAAGAGCCTGACGCTGGCGATCCTTCGAGAGAGCCCCTTGATGACGATCTCGCTGCAGGAAGTGTCCAATACAAAAACGTAGACCGAATCGGCTCGCGCCGTTGTGCGGTATTGCGGTTCACCCTGTATGGGACCATAGGTGCTGCCATAGATTGCTGCGGCGTTCTTGCCCACCCAACTGCCAACGGTTTCCAGCCGTTCGACGAATTCTGTCTGAATCACACCGTCCGGTTGTGGCCCCACATCTAGCAGGAGATTGCCGCCCCTGCTGATAATCTCCACCATGGAGCGAATCAATAGATCGGCGCTCTTGAAGTTGCGGTCCTTCGGTCGATAGGCCCAGGTGTCGTTGATGGTCATGCAGGCTTCCCAGGGCTGGAAATCTTCCAGGCGGGGCATGGTAATCGGCTGTTTATCGGATGCGCTGCGGTCCGGACTGTCCATCCGAATGCCTTTCACTGGGATGGTCTTGGGAATGAACTGTTCCGGGGTGTCGAAGTCGCCAGGCACTCCCATGCGATTGTTCACCATTGCCGCCGGTTGTAATCGCCGCACTTCGTCCACGAATCGTTGGCCGTCATAGCGTGACTGTGCATTCGCATCGACGGCGTCGAACCACGCTTCCGCAACCGGTCCGTACTTCGTGAGTAACTCGTGCAACTGCAGTCCCATGTATTCCAGGTAGAGCGGCCACTCAGGGCGTTCCGGCTCGCCGCGATAGTTGGTCGCTGAAAGCTTACTGGTATCGCGATAGCCCGGATGGTTCATGTCCGGCGGAGAGTAGTAAAAACCTAATGGCATTTGCTTAGCATGGCAAGCGTCGGAAAGTTGGCGCACAATGTCCTTGCCGTAGGGCGTGCGCGTGATTTTGTAGTCGGTGTACTCGGAGTCAAACATGCAGAAGCCGTCGTGGTGCTTGGTGGTAAAAACCATGTATCGCTGGCCGGCCTTCCGGGCCAGATCAACCCAGGCTTCGGGGTCGAATTTCACGGGGTTGAAACGAGCGGGCAGTGCACGGTATTCCGCCTCAGTGATTTCCCCGTTCGGAGTCAGGATAGGCCAGGAGGCTTCAACACCTGCGACCGAATACGGCCCCCAGTGAATGAACATGCCGAACTTGGCGTTGCGATACCATGCGAGGCGATCTGTCGTCCCAGCAAGCGAGCGCAATTGACGCGTCTGTGCCGCTAGCGCCGTCGCTCCAAGGCCGGCAACGAATGCCCTTCGATTGCATGCCGTTTGAGATCTCCCATTTGGGTGCTAAACCCTGAATTGTACCGTTCGCCGAAAGAGAGCGCGATGTGCCCGGCATCACCGGCCGATAGCTCGTCCATTCGCTATAGGACGATGCATATTGTATCTATACGATGGCGACGTGCAGACCTGCATTCCAGTATCTCCCGGAAGAAGGGGTATTAAGGAGACTGCAATGACATCGAGAGAGCGTGTTCTTTCATCCTTGAACCATCGGCAACCCGACCGAGTTCCTGTCGATCTCTCGGGGTACCGTTCGTCCGGCATCGCTGCCATCGCGTATCCCAAGCTCCGCGCCGCGCTCGATCTGGAGCCGCGGTCGATTGACGTCTACGATCCCGTTCAACAGCTCGCCGTCGTGCACGAGGATGTGCTCGATCGTCTCGGTTTCGACACCATTGAGCTGGGCCGCGGCTTCTGCCTCGAAGACAAGTGGTGGACTGACTGGACGCTCCCTGATGGGACACCGTGCCGCATGCCGGCGTGGGCCAAGCCGGAAAAGGCGGGAGCGGATTGGGTTCTTCGCTCTCCCTCCGGCAGGGTGATTGCCCGCATGCCCGAGGGCTCGATCGTATTCGATCAGGTGCACTGGCCATTCCTCGACGGTGAAGAAGATTTCACGCGCATCGAAGGGCTGTATCCGGAACACATGTGGACCGGGATCGCTTCTCCACCGGGGCCTTCCGTCACCAGTGCGGAGGAGTTGGCTGGCGGGGCGCGCGCGCTTCGCGCCAGAACCGATCGCGCCATTCTTGGACTCTTTGGTGGGAATCTTCTCGAAATGGGCCAGTTTTACTATCGCATGGACAATTTCCTCGCCATGCTGGGCGAAGAGCCCGAGCGCGCACACCGCTTTCTGGACGTCCTCGTGGAGATCCACCTGCGCAATCTCGAAAGCTATCTTGGCGCAGTGGGCCCGTACATTGATGTGATTGTGTTCGGCGACGATCTGGGCGCGCAAAATAGCCCGCAGATCTCGCCGCGCATGTATCGCGAGTTCTTCAAGCCGCGTCATGCAGTCATGTGGGCGCGCGCCAAACAACTGGCCAACGTGAAAGTGATGCTGCATTGCTGCGGCGCGGTGCGGCCTTTGCTTCCGGACATCATCGATGCCGGTCTGGACGCGATCAACCCGGTGCAGATCAGTTGCCGCGGAATGGATGCCGAAGGCCTGAAGCGAGATTTCGGGCGCGACCTGACCTTCTGGGGCGGCGGCTGCGACACGCAGGGCATTCTTCCGCAGGGAACTCGAGAAGAGGTCAGGGAGCACGTACTCCGCCAGTGTGAAGTTCTGGCGCCGGGCGGAGGCTTTGTATTCCAGCAAGTCCACAACATCATGGCCAATGTCCCCGCAGCAAACATTCTGGCCATGTATCAGGCGGTTCGCGAGT
>JBEKPO010000010.1:0-67590 GCA_049520675.1 Occallatibacter sp.
TTGCAGGAGTTCCGCGCATCGGCGGGCCAAGCCACCGACGAAACCATCGCCAGTGCAGGCCGCGCTCTGGAACGGGCCGAAGCCATTGTCCACGCCAAGCTGAAGAGGGGTCTGTCGGTGCTGGCAACCATTGGCGCAACCGCGCCCTTCGTCGGACTGTTCGGTACCGTGGTCGGCATCCTGCACGCATTCGACGCCATCGCGACACAGAAGATCGCCGGTATTGGTGCCGTCGCCGGCGGTATTTCAGAAGCGCTGGTCACCACCGCCTTCGGGCTGCTGGTCGCCATTCCCGCCGTCATGGCCTTCAACTACTTCACCGGGCGCGTCGAGGCTTTCGATGTCGAGATGGATAACTCCTCGAGCGAGCTGGTCGACTACTTTATCAAGCAGAGCCACAAGCGCTAGCGCGACGCGGCCCGAGCGAGAGTAACGTCCGGGCGGGAGACAGCGATGACTCCTGTCCGGCATCTTAAGGTTCGCGCCAGAGGCTTGAGTTCGGGAAGAGCCGGGTTGCATCCGGCAGAAAAATAAGACCCACGGAGTCTGCACAATGGGAATCACAGTTCGCGACGAAGGCAAAAAGGTTAATTCCAACATCAACGTCACCCCGATGGTAGACGTGATGTTGGTGCTGCTCATCATCTTTATGGTCATCACGCCGATGTTGCAGAACAAAGTGGCGGTCGACCTGGCGAAAGTGGACAACGCTGTCGCCATGCCTGACGCCGACAAAGAAGACGCGATTGTTATCGCAGTCACTCGCGACGGCGGCGTGTTTATGGGCCAGAACAAAGTCGACCCCAGCCAGCTGGGCAGTCTGGTCCGCGACAAACTTGCCGACAAGACCGATAAGACCATCTATTTCCGCGCCGATGCCCGCTCGCAGTTCAAGGCCGTAGAAGACGCCATCGACGATGTGCGCACGGCCGGCGTGGAAGAGGTCGGCCTGTTAACGCAGAGACGCGAAGGCAATCAGATCGGTGGGCAGTAAGGCCTGCCTCCGAATTGCCTGTCAAGCCATTTTTCTAGGAAGCGAGGAGTTTAAGCCATGGCATTTTCGATGGGTGGGTCCGGCAGCATGTCGGAGATCAATGTCACGCCCATGATCGACATTCTGCTCGTGCTGTTGATCATTTTTATGGTCATTGTGCCGGTGACCCCGAGGGGGCTTGATGCATTGGTACCCCAGCCCCCCAAGAATCCGCAACAGCAGCAGCAGCCCAACGATCGCACGATTGTCGTTCAGGTAATTTACCGGCCTGGCCAACAGCCGTCATATAAGATCAACGAAACCGACGTCAATCACGTCGATCTGCTGCCCAGGCTGACCGAGATCTACGCCAACCGCGCCGAGCGTGTGATGTTCGTCCGCGGCGACGACGATGTGAATTTCGCTTATATCGCTGACGTCATCGATATCGGTAGAGCCGCCAACGTGGATCACATCGGCTTGATGACGCCGAAGATCCAGGCTGGCCAGTAGCAGGCGCACTAACCCGTCAGTGTCCGCGAGCACTCCCGTTCGGGCATCGGGCGGCGTACAATTTCTAGTCTGGTTACGGCTCGCCCCACCCGCGGCCAGTTCGAAATGAATCAAGGCGCGGCTTGCGAGTCTGTGCCTCAAGGAGAAGACACGAAGATGAATGGACCGGCACGATTTTGGGCGCTCGGGGTTGCTTTAACCTGCATGGTGCTCTCGATGAGCGGGTGCAGCCAGCTCGAAGCCCGCGACCAGCTGAACAAGGGAGTGGAAGCGTACAAGAGCGCCCACTATGAGGAGGCGATCGAACACTTCCAGAAAGCGACTGAACTCGATCCCAAGCTTCCCATGGCGAAGACCTATCTGGCCACGGCGTTGGCGCAGAACGTGGTTCCCGGTGAGACCACCCCGGACAATCTGAAGACCGCCAATCAGGCCATTCAAATCTTCCAGGACGTTCTTTCCGAGCAGCCCAACGACGTCAACAGCATGAAGCAGATCGCAGGCATCTATTTCAGCCTTAAGGAACTCGACCAGGCCGAAGAGTGGCAGAAGAAAGTGCTGGCGGTGGACCCGAAGGATGCTGAGGCGGCCTATACCATCGGCGTCATTGACTGGACCAAGGCGCACCAGAACACACTCAAGGCCCTACAGGACGCCGGCCTGAATGACGACGGCAAGGGCAACGTGAAAGCCCCCAAGAAGGTGATGGATCCGCTGGCCCAACAGAACGCGCCGCTGGTTGACGAAGGCCTGAAGTATCTCAACATGGCTTTAGCCGATCGCCCGAATTATGACGATGCAATGGCTTACATGAACCTGATCTACCGCCGGAAGGCGGACGTGGACTTCGGCAACAACGCAGCGGTTACCGAAGACGTTGCGCAGGCCGACAAGTGGCGCGACCAGGCCATGGGAACCCGCAAGGCCAACGAAGAGAAGAAAAATCAGGGTCCCGGCGGCATTCAGATGGACTCAAGCGGCCAGATGCACTGATCGATGCGGTCGCTTTCTGGAAGTTGAACGGCCTCTGCGGATCGCAGAGGCCGTTTTCATTTCCTGCAGATTCTGTTCTCGGGCCGATTCTGTTTCTTGACCGGCCAGCCGTTCAGGTTTCCTGAAGGGCGACGAGGCGCGCCAGATATGCATCGTGCAGGAGCGGAACGGCGTGTGAAACCCAACGACCATTCAGACGCTTCACGATTCTGCGCCTTCATTTGGACGAGGTGCCGGAACCGCCCTGGGGCGCGCCCTGTTTCAATATCTGCTCGGCCAGGTAGTTGCGCACGCGGGCCTCATCCTGCAGCACCTCGAGATAGGCGCTGCGCAGCAACTGCGCATCGTTATCGTGGAGCAGTTGATGAATTCCTTGCCGCACTCGCGGGTCGTTCAGTTCGCGCTGCCCGGCAGGTTCGCGCGAAATCAGCTCGTAGATTGCATACGCCGCGAGCTTGTGTCCCGGTCCCGCGTCATAAACAGGAAATGGCTCGGTAAACTGACCCGGCTTGAGTTTGCTGATCGCCGCGAAGACTTCCGTCTCGCTCTTCAGTGCTGACTCGCGCGCGAATCCCATGTCTCCGCCCATGGAAGCAGTGTTTGGATCCTCAGAGAAGTTTGCCGCCACCGTCGCGAAGTCCTGGCCGCTCTCCAGCCGGCTATACAGGATGTCAATCTTCTTCTTTGCATCCGCATCGCTGACGGCCTTGGCATTCGGCATATTCCCTGCCTGCTGGGCGTACGCGGTGGTCACCACGATCTGCCCGAGATGATAAGTCGGCTCGATCAGGTCGAAGTCCGCCTTGTGCGCGTTGTAGTAATTGGCAATCTCCGCGTCGGTTACGTTGATCTTCGACTCGATCTCCTTGTTGATGAGCTTGTCGCGCGTCAGCCCGCGGCGTATCTCGCGCTTGAAATCGTCCAGCGTCAGATTGCGTTGCTTGAGAAGATTACTGAACTGATCTTCGGTATAGGGTGTCTTGATCTCGGTCAGCTTGGCGTTGACGTCTTCGTCGCTGGCTGTCAAGTTCAACTTGGCGGCGCGCTGCTGCAGAATCTCATCCTGAATCATCTTCTGCAGGATGTCGAGCCGTTGAACGTCAGCCTCCTGAGACGAAGGCGCCTGTGTGCCGCCCTGCAACCGCGCCTGGTAATTTCTCTCCAATTCGGCGCGCAGAATTTCCTTCCCGTTTACGGTAGCGACCACATCCGCCGAGGACGATCGATGGCAGCCGGATAAGACCGGCATCATGAGGCCGCAAAGAAGAAGCGCGGCAATCGAGAAACGGATGAAGGAATTCAATGAGGCTTGCAAGCTGAACTCTCCCCCGGGTTACACATCTCCCCGGCAATCAAGGATAAATCTCTCGCCCAGCCTCCGAATAGTGCCCGAATGAGTTATTGGCCATCCCGGCCGGACCCGCCGGAGGACGCTGGCTTCGCTGGAACCGGCGCCGGTGGCGGGGCGGGCGGCGGCGGCTGCTCTCCCGCCGCGCGCAAAGCGCGGTCGATGACTGCCCAAAGCTCGTCTTCCGGCACCGCGCCACCGTTCACGCGTTCGCCATTCACAATCACCGCTGGAGTTCCATCAAGGTCCAGGTCCTTAGCCAGTTCAAGTGAGCCTCGCACCTGGGATTCATCCTGCTTGGCGATGCAGGCATTCAATCGCGACTCGTCGAGCTTGGCCAGCGCGCCTTCCTGCCGTGCGATCCGATCCAGTGCGGCAAAACTCTTTGCGGCGTCGCGGTCGGCGCCGGTTATCTCCTCACCATGCCCGTGCAGATAGTCCACATATGTCCAATACACCTCGCCGCTCTGCTCGGAAAGGCAGTTGGCGTCGACGGCCGCATGCATCGCCCACGGATGCAACTCAATCAGCGGATCGTCTTTGTATACAAATCGCACCTGACCTTTGTAGCGATCGAGCGTATCCGGAAACAGCTCCTGATGCATGCGCGCGCAGTACGGGCACTCCAGATCGTCGAAGTTGATCACCGTCACCTTCGCGCTCGGGTTGCCGCGAATCGGACGGCCGGCAATAGGAATATCGTTCGCCGGGTCCTTCGTCAAATCGTAAGTGTTCATCTGAACCAGTTTCGCGCCATCCGACGAAATCAAGAAGTTCAACACCTGCGTTTTGGACTGGTGCGAAAGCGTGACCGGCAAATCGTCATAGCCCGTAAACTGGCTTGGCTTGCGTGCACCAATGCTGACGCCCACATCGGCAGGAAGGCTGAACTGGTTTCTCACCAGAGTTTCGATGCGCCGTTCCTGGATTGGAGCAGGACCCGAAGGTAGAGGGGTCTGGGCTTTGCAGCCCACGGAGAGCCCAAGGGCCAGCAATCCGGCCATGACGCGATGGTGGGTCAAAGTGGATTTCTCCTGAGGAAAGGATATCTTAGTGGGGCTCTTTGCGTCCGGCGCGCCGTTGGTCTCCTCGAGATTGGAGCAGTGCTGCATTGGAGCGGTGCTGCGGCGCGCGAATTTCACACTAACTCGTCCAGTTGCCGACTCATTGCCTTGTTGCCGGCCCCTGTCCTGCGCCCGCCTTTAGTACGCCGGCGGCAGAGTCGGATCGCGGAAAACCGAATTCGCTCGGCGAATGTCGCCCACAGCCCCAAAGTTAGCCAGGGTAAAGCTATAAAGCCATTGTGTCTCGTCGCGACTGGTCGAACCGATGGTGCCGAGCTCGAAGCGCCGGTAGCCGAGGGTGAGCCCGCAACAACCCCAGTTGTAAACCGCCTGTACGCCGCCGTACTGGACCTCGTGCTCCACGAAATCGTAGCCGCCGTTTACCGCCAGGTTGAATCCTTGGCCGCTCGGTTTGCCGATCTCCAGGAACGGCTGCAGTTGCTGGCTCTTGATTTCCTGCGGGGGGCCGCTCCCGATCCGGTCGTCAACGGCGTTGAGCATCGCATGCCCTATGCCTAGCGTGGTTTCTCCGAAGCTATAGCCGGCAAACAGGTTGTCTGCAGCGAATTGGCCGCGCAACGTGTCGTATTCCATGTCCCATTGGACCCTTAGGTTGTCGATGGCCTCAAACCGCATCCGCGAAACAATGGGCGCGATATTTCGAGGCGAGGTCAGAAAAGTTGGCGCCATGAGGTCGAGAGTCGATTGAAATACGTTGCGACGGCCCGGGATCAGCGCCCCGCCAAAGTTGGGGTCGATGAAGTACTCCTGGGCAATCTCCCAGGTAGCCCACTCGCGCGGCGGGGCCGGGCAACGGGCGGAGGGCCGTTCATTTTGCCCGCGCTGCGTTTCTTCCATCCCTTCTGTCTCCTGCGCGTCCTGCGCCTCGGCTTCGTCGTTGATCTCTTCATCGCACGGCTCAGTCTGCGCAGGCTTTAGATAAAGCCGCTGCGTGAGGGCGAACCCCGCCTCGTTCACATCCGTCACCACATCGGTGGTGTCGAAGAGAAGCACGTTACGGGCTTGCGCTCCCACCCCTCCGATGTAACGATAGTTCAGTTCAGGCTCGATGATGTGGCGTAGTTCGCGGTGCCAGAAAGGCAGCTCGAAATCGCGCTCCAGCGCAGGTGCGCGAACATCCACCGAAGCCTCTAGATCGCTGCGATTCAACGCTGAGTGGCTGATGCTGGGAATCTCGTTTGCGGCCGAAAGATTGGGAGTCTGGCTGATCGTGTAAGCGGTTTCGCGCAATGCAACTTCGGGCGTTATGCTCCACCCTCCCGTCACAATGGGCATGGAAAGGTGCGGATAGAAGTCGAGCCGGCCGACATTCCGCGAGTGGAACAAAGGCTCGGAGCGGTTCAGATACCCAAGAGACGATCCCATGCCCCAGTAGAGCATTGAACTTCCCAGCGGTCGGTCCAGCACGTCGTAGCGCAGCAGGGGGAGCCGCAGAATCTTCACTTCATCTCCGTCGGTTGTGCTGGCAAACGATTGAAACCGGTCCAGCCAGAGCGAGGGAATCACTCCACGATTTTGGTGCGTGACAGCTACTTCGCTGGAAACCTGGGAGCTGATGGCCTGCGAGTAGTTGTCGTCAAAAATCAGCCGGTAAACGTAGCTGGAGAGATACTCCGCCTGCCCTGAAACACGGGTCCGGTCGCTAAGGTCGTCTCGTCCCAGGATAGTTACGTCGACGCCGCCCTGGTTGACGAGCTGGTAGCCCACCGGTGACGCAAGCTTGGCCGGCTGAGCGACGGATTCTTCTCTCGCGTCCTCGCCTGTCGGGCTCGCGACGGTGGTGCCGGTCGGCTCTTCAATGCCCCGATCGAGCAGCGAGTTCCACCGGGCGATGAGATGGTCGAGTCCCGGTCCTTTGTAACGGAAGTCTCCATTCGGGGCCCAGCCTCGTTTGCTGAAGTATTCCGACCCTACCACCATGTCCATGCTGCGGTTGATCGCCCAGTACACCTGCTCGCCGAAGGTAAAGCCCTTGATCGAGGATCCGTTGCTGATCACCGGCGTGAGAAATCCGCTGGTTCGCGCCGTTTCATTCGCCGGATGGTGAAGATACGGAAAGTAGAAAATCGGAATGCCGAGGAATTCGAAGAAGGCATTCGAAGTCGACGCCTGGTTGTTATCCAGGTTGATCGAGTGAGCGATGATCCGCCAGTCGGGATGCGGCAGCCGGCAATTGGTGATCGAGCCGTCCACAATCCGGTATCTGCCTTCGCCGGTTTCAAGCAGAACGCGCCCCGAAAACAGCAGCGGGTTGGCCGTCGAATAGACCACGGTATGCCCCATGCTGCGCACGCCCTGCGATCCGCTTACGTTGTAGTAGCGCGCGGTGTGCATGTTCAACCGCATATCGCCGTTGCTGGCGTTGATGAGCACATCATTGGGCCCGCCGGTAATCTGTAAATGCCCGTCGGCATGCAGCTCTGTAGTTTCCCGGTTGTAGCTCACGTTATCGGCGCGTATCACGTAATTGCGGTAATGAAGCACTACCTCGCCGATCAGGCTCAGAGTGTTACCCGCCCACAGCTGCCGCTTCGCCTCCCACTCCACAGGCGCACCTGTCGTCGGCGTGGGTTCCGGTACGGCTACAGGCACCAATTCCTGCCCGGGATCGTCGGGAAGAACCCCCGGTTTCGCGTCACTCGTGTCCGGCGCGGCGTTCTGGGTCTCACGTTGTGCCGCGGGGACCGCACTGGTTAACGTTTGTGCGCCCACTCGAGCGTGACAGGCGGCGAGCAGCGTGATAAACAGTAAGTAACGAGGACGCATTCCAAGTCCGAGACTCTGTAAGGCCCAGCATAGCAAAGCTGGCTTCATGGAATGGAAAGCACTTCAAGCTGCTCTGGCAACAAGAAAATCCGGTTCGGCTCGGCGCCCTCATGCCGAATTTCCTCGGCAGGCCCCGCTTCTCTCCGCGACCAACTCTCCTTGGTTGTGAATCACGCCGCGCAATCGGCGAGATCGAGTGCGCGCATCAATTCCGCGGGGCAGGCCGGCAGGCCGGCCTCGCTCTCTGGGAAGGACGAGTAAAGCTTTGAGCACCTTGCACACTGCGAATCTATTTCCAACCTGGAAAGAGGAAGTCAATCGTCGAGTTGCCGAGCATATGAGCCGCAGGGCTCCCGGTGAGCAGACCGAAGCGCACGCTGAAGCTTATCCGGGGCCAAGCCGGCGCGGCGCGCGAGCCGCGGCCCGAGTGGCAGCCCGCTACGCCGGCGCACCGAGTTACAGCCAGATGCTGGCTGAAGAGGCGCGCGCGGCAATGCGCGCCGCCCAGGCGGCACAAAATGCGGCTCAGATTGCGCACGCCGCCGCGCAGATGGTCCTGGCAGGTCTCGAAGGCGCCTTGCCGCCTCAGTCCTCACTCGAATCAGATCGCCTTGCGCACGCGCGACTTGATCCAGCTGCGCAATACACCCAGCAAGCTGTTGCCGATCAGCCCAGCCCAACACCCGCCGAGCACGAGGCTGATCTGCAGACCGAATCCAATCCATTCGCCGCGATGCGTCTTGAACCACCGGCGCCGGCTCGCAACTCCGCGGCTGCCCATGAATTCGGTCCGGCGGCAGAACCCCAACCGCTTCCCGCCAATCTCATTCAGTTTCCCCGCGAAATGGTCGCCCCGCGCCGCATTCGTGCGCGACGCGTCGAAGGCCCCCTTGCTGCGCTCGATTCCGCAGCGCAACTCAGTATCTTCGAGGTCGATCCCGCGGCCATCTCAACTCAGCCGGCCTCGGCAACTGCGGAGCAACAGTCAGCTCCGGATTGGATGCGCCCGGGGTGGGCCGCTGCCGACTCGGGCGGCACCCAAGCCAGAGAAGAGACCCTCGCGGAGACTGCGCTCCAGGCGCCTGGATTCTCGGTTGCCGGCCTAGCACCTGTCTCCCGCCGTCTGCTCGCCATCGTCGTTGACGGCTCGCTCACTCTGGCCGCGTTTCTCGGTGTCCTCGCTCTGGCAACGGCAAGCGGCATTCATCCGCACAGTCTCCGCGCTTTCGAACTGACGGCCGCGTTTGTCTTGCTGTCAGTTTGTGCAGGCTACCAAATGTTGTTTTCAGCCCTCACCAAAGCCACGCCGGGAATGTGGTACGCCGGGACCGGCCTCTGCACTCTCGACGGCCTTGTCGCCGCCCGCTCGCAGCGCTTCAGGCGCCTATCGCTGCTTCCATTATCGGTATTTCCGCTGGGATTGGGCTTGGCCTGGTCTCTCTTCGACGAGGACCGCCTGACATGGCACGACCGCCTCTCGGGAACTTACCCGCGGTCACGCTAGCAGCTTCCTCTCTCCATCGCCCGCAGTGCGGTCACGCCCGCGCCCACCAGGGCCGTTTCATCGTCAGGAGCCAGAATCTCCAGCGAGAAGCTTTGCAGCGGGCTCATGCGAACCATGGTCTCCAGCTGGCTGCGCAGAAGCGTTAGTTCCAGAAAGCCCACGTTTTTCCCAGTGAAGTAGAATCGCCCCGGCCCGGCCAGGTGAATAAACGAAGCCGTCGCCGCGGCCAGCGCGCGATGCCAAAGATCCACAAATTCGCGGCAGCGCGCATCGCCCCTCTTTGCGTTGGCGAATACTTCCTCGGGTTCCAGATCGAGGAAACGCATGCGCATCGCCCGGTAGCCCATAATGCCCTCCAGGTGCCCCGCGCCCCCGCATCCGCAATATTTCTCTTTGGGGTCGAGGGTGACGGTGATATGCCCCCCCTCCCACACGCCTTCCGCATAGGGCCAGCGTCCGTATCCGATGCCATTGCCAAGCGTCCACACCCGCGTCAGCTTGTCCAGGCGTCCCCTCGTGGCGGCCACTCCCGCGGCGATGGCGTCGGCGTCGTTGCCCGCGTACACCGGCCCATGAAGACCGCGGCCCTCCAGCGCCTTTTTCAGGTCGTCGGCCAGGCGCATGCCTTTGATCTGGGGCAGATTCGGAGATTCCTCCACCACTCCTGAGCGCACGATTCCGGGAACGGAAACGCCAATCGCTTCCGCCGGCGCTTTGCCTTCGCCAGCCGTTGCTTTCGTCAATTGGTCGATCTGGTCGGCTATGGTTTCAACCAGTTCACTCGGCGCCATCGATGTCAGGGCTCCCTCGACACCAGGATCGGCCGGATACCGCAGCGACTTGCCGGCGATCTTTTGATCTTCGAGCTTGCCGGTCACGATGTGTTCGGTCATCACGACGCCGATCGCGGTTGTCATAGCATCCTCCTTGGAAGATCGTGCGTCTGCCTCGAACAACAACTTTCAGCTATCAGCCTTCAGCTCAGAGTCTGTTTTCTCTCAAATGCTTGGTCCGGCACGAAGAAAGCTTCAGTCGAAAGCTCAAGCTTCCTCATTCCGTCTGGTAGCGAAGGAGCCTTCCCAATCCATTGAACGCAGCCACCTTGTAGCACTCGGCGAGCGTCGGGTAGTTGAAGACCGTTTCGATGAAATAATCGATCGTGCCATCGAGCGTCATCACCGCCTGGCCGATGTGCACCAATTCGCTGGCCTCCTCGCCGATGATGTGGACGCCCAGTACCTTCTTCGTGTCGCGATGGAAGATGAGCTTCAGCCTTCCCGTGGTGTCGCCGCGAATCTGCCCGCGCGCAACCTCGCGATAGTACGCCATGCCCACTTCGTAGGGCACATCTTCGCCAGTCAGCTGCTCCTCGGTCTTGCCGATAAAGCTAATCTCCGGGATCGTATAAATGCCATAGGGATAGAAGCTGGGATTCGAAGAAGCGGCATGATCTCCGAAGGCGCGTACCGCGGCGATGCGCCCCTGCTCCATTGACACCGAGGCAAGCGAAGGGAAACCAACCACGTCTCCGACGGCATAAATATGGGGAACCTTGGTCTGGTAGTGTTCGTCTACGGCAATGCGCCCGCGGCTGTCGGCCTCCAATCCCGCTGCAGCCAGGTTCAGATCGTCTACGTTGCCCTGACGGCCCACGGCATAGAGCAGAGCGTCACCCGAAACCTTTTTCTTACTCTGCAGGTTCGCCACCACGTTGCCCAAAGGCGCCGTTCCCAGCAGCGCGTCTTTGCTGCTCGGCTGCACCTGGAGCTCTTCTACGCTTTCTACTTCCTCACCCAGGCGCATCGTCACTCGGCTGTCGCGCAGGTGATAACTGAGTGCCTCGACAATCTCCTGGTCGGCGAATTCGAGCAGCCGGTTGCGTTTTTCGATGAGCGTCACGCGTACGCCCAAAACCGCGAACATGCACGCATACTCCACGCCGATCACGCCGCCGCCCACGACGATAAACGTCTTGGGCAGCGCCTCCAGGCCCAGGATCTGGTCGCTGTTGATAATGGTCCTGCCGTTGACCGGTACCTTGTCTGAGATGGCGGGTTTGGTGCCGACGGCGATGATGATCTGATCGGCCGCGAGGGTCGTGTCCGCCTGAGGCCCCTCGACGCGCACCTGATGCGGGTCAACGAACCTGGCGATGCCATGCACCACGTCAATGCCGTTGCGCGAAAGCTGCGCTTCCGTCACATCAACCTCGGTCTTGATCACCGCCTGCACCCGGAAAGCCAAGTCCGCCATGGTGATCTTTTCCTTTACCCGGTAATTCACGCCATAGATCGAGCGGTAGTTGTAACCGGAGAGGTGAAGAACGGCCTCGCGCATGGTCTTGGACGGTATCGTCCCGGTGTTGACGCAGACGCCTCCCACTACGGAGCGGGCTTCCGCCACGGCCACCCGCCTTCCCATTTTGGCGGCAGCGACTGCGGCACGCTGTCCCGCGGGCCCGGATCCGATGACGACGAGGTCGTACTTTACCGCACTCATGACGAGTCTCTCCTGGTAGATGCGGCCATCACGCCGGCCGGCAACACGCCGCCAATCGCCGCTCCCGCCGCGGGTAAGCCGTGTCTCCAGCATAACTGTATGGGATTAAAGATGCCGGGTTGATGAAAATCCGTGAGCCCAACGCTGATTCTCGGGCAGGTTTAGTTACCCGAGCCAGCCAGGCCATTCGGGCGGGAGGCCCCGGTGAGGATTGGGAGTGGACTCACCGGGGCCGCGGATCTGGGGTTCCGCCCGAAGCGATCTCGAATGACTGCTTCAGCCACGACCTATATGCGCGCCATGACCAGGGATGCCGGCGCAGTCCGCAAACCGCCATGCAAATGCCCACCAGGATGAACTTCGCTTTCCAGTTTGAACTGGCGAATCAGGCCATCCAACTCGTTGGCCAGCGCAGCCAGGTTCTTGAGAGCCTCGACAGCCTCCTCGGCCACCTGCGAATTCTCAGTCGCCAGCTGAGAAATATGACTTGCAGATTCAGAAATCTCGCCCGATGCCGCGGTTTGCTCCGTCGCCGCGGTCGCGATCATGTTGATCTGCTGCTCCACATGCTTCGACGACTCGATGATCGCCTCCAGGCTCTTCCGCGCGTTCGCGGTCTCTTCCATCCCATTTCCCACCGCGGTGCGGCTCTGCTCCATCACTTCGAGCGTAGCCCGCGTCTCATCCTGAATGCTCCGGATCGTTCCCGAAATCTCCTCCGTCGCGCCCTTGGTCCGTTCTGCCAGGCGCCGCACCTCGCCCGCCACCACCGCAAACCCCCGTCCATGCTCTCCGGCCCGCGCCGCCTCGATCGCCGCATTCAGCGCCAGAAGGTTGGTCTGCTCGCTGATCTCCTGGATCACATTCACTACTTTACCGATATCCTCCGAGCGCTGCGCCAGCGACATCATCTTCTCTGATACGGAATGCGTCGCCGCCGCAATCTTCTCCATCGTAACTGCGGCCGCCTGCATCACCGCCCCGCCGCGCTCCGCCGTCTCAGCCGACTCGCGGCTGGCCTGCGCCGCTCCCTCCGCATTATGGCTGATCTCCCCGATAGTGGCCGTCATCTCCTGTGCCGCCGCCGCAATCTGGTTGATCTTGCTGGTTTGCGCGTGCGCGTTGCCTGCGCTTTGCGTCGCCCGCGTGCTGATCTCCGTCGTCGCCGCCGATAGCGTATCGGCGCCGTGTCCCACCGCTTGCAACACGGTACGCATCTCCGCCGCCAGGTGATTCAATGCTGCGCCCAGGCGGCCAACCTCATCCGTCCCCGTCACTTGCACGTTCAGCGACATGTCCTTTGCCGCAAGTTGCTCCAGGCAAGCCACACCGTACAGGACCCTCGGGGCGATCTCCTTGTTCAGGATCACACCAATGACTGCAGACAGTCCCACAATCATGAGTGACACTGCAAACTCGATCCGCAGAGCGTGGCTGCTGGCGCTGACGCCAGCGTGCGCGCTTTCCGTGCCCTCTGCTACGAAATGATCGATTTCCGCATTGATTGCGGCCAGCGCCGATTCGAATTCCGTGATCGATGAGTCTCCGGCCAGTACATCGAGCGCGTCGCCGGCTTTGCCGGATGCAGCCAGGCCAACGCCTCGGTCGCTCAACTCCCTGTATTGCGCAAATGCCACCTCTGCCTTCCGAAATAGCTCCTGTTCACCCGGACGGGCGATAAGAGGTTCGTACTTTTCCATGTCGCTTTGGTAGTCTTCGAGCGCTTTTTGCCGTTTTGCAGAGTTCTCCGACACGCATAGCGGCGACTGGCACATCGACAGGACCAGGTCCCTTCTGCGCACCACATTCATGGCTCCGCGCGCGTCGGATAGTAGGACCACCGAGGGAAATGCATGATCGCTTACTTCCTGGTTGCTTTCGACAATCGAGTGAAAGGTCAGGCAGGTGTAGCAGCCAAGCAGCGAGCAAAGAACGCATACAATCCCAAACGCAACCATGATCTTGCGTGCAATCGAAAGATTTCGCAGCCATTGAATCCGCATAGCGGCAGAGGCCTTTCTCAATGAAGTCACTGGTCCTATCGGCAATTCCGGGCCGCCCTTGAATCCGCCTCCGTCCCAGGTGCCCCTTCTCCCCCCTTTCGCCGCATCGTCGGCATTCCCGCATCATTCCGTCCCGGATGTGCTACTGCAGCTCCCAGTTGCCCAACTCGCCGATAAATCGATAAACTCGGCTCCGTTTCTTCTCCGCGTCACACTGCGAGGTTCCGCATGCCGGCTTCACGCGCTCCCCACCCCTCGTCCATGGTCCAGGAGATATCGCATTTCGGCAGCATTCCGGCGGCCACACGGCCGTGCCCAACGGGCCTACGTTTCTTGAATTTGCCAGCGGTTATCTGCACTCGCTGGCTGGAGCCGCAGCGCATCAAAGCGGTTCTCAGATCTCAAGCCCATCTTCCGGGGCGGGCAACACGTCGTTATCGCGAGCCGCCCAAACGTAGAGCGTAGGCATCAGGAAGATACTGATCATGAGATTGGCGAGCAAGCCGCCTACGATCACGATGGCGAAAGGCCGCTGCGAGTCCGAGCCGATGGCGTGAGAAACCGCGGCAGGAAGAAGGCCCAGCGTCGCCACCAGCATGGTCATCATGATGGGGCGCAGGCGAAGCACTGCGCCCTCGACGGCCGCCTCCTTGATGGTGCCGCCCCGTGCGCGCAGCTGATTGATGAAATCGATCATGATCACGCCAACCTGCACGGAAACGCCGAAGAGCGCCAGGAACCCAACCGCCGACGAGACCGAAAAATTTGTTTGGGTGAGGAAGAGCGCCAGCGGCCCTCCCACCGAAGCCAGCATGACGCTGACAAGGGTGACAATGGCCCACTTGAACGAGCGGAACATAGTGTAAAGAATGATGAAGATAGCCATGATGGTGATGGGGACAATGAGAACCATGCGCTGATTGGCGCGTTTCTGGCTGGCGTATTCGCCTGCCCACTCCAGGTGATACCCGCTCGGTAGTTGCACGTTTTTCTGCACCTTCGCGATGGCTTCTTCCACCGTCGATCCCAGGTCGCGCCCGCGCACAGAATACTTGATGGCGATGTAGCGCTGACCGCCTTCGCGATAAATCTCCTCCGCGCCGTCATCGGTTGAAACCTGAGTCAGTTGTGCGAGTGAAACCCGCTCGCCCGACTGGCCGAGCAGGCGGATGCTCTCTATCGCGTCCTGCGTATCGCGGTACTGCTTCTGATAGCGCAGCGTGACGTCGAAGCGCGCTTCGCCCTGTTGCACCTGCGTGAGCGCGTTGGACCCGACGGCAGTCTGAATCGCGTCCTGTATATCGTTTACGGTGATGCCCCAGCGCGCGGCAGCGTCGCGGTCCACTCTGAGGTTCAGGTTGGGCTGGCCGATGACCCGAAAGATGCCCAGATCCTCGATTCCTGGCACCACGGCCATCTGCCCGCGGATCTGGTCTGCAATGCGCTCCAATGTGCGCAGGTCGCTGCCGTAAAGCTTCACCGCCAGTTCGCCTTTTACCCCGGAGACAGCCTCTTCCATGTTGTCGGAGATTGGCTGCGAATAGTTCCAGAGGACGCCGGGAAACCTGGAAAGCTGGTAGTCCATGGCGGCGATCAGATTCTCCTTGTCCTGGTGAAAGATCGGCCGCCACTGCTCTTTGGGCTTGAGATCGACAAAATATTCCGTGTCGAAGAAACCGGTCGTATCGGTGCCGTCGTCGGGCCTTCCGGTCTGGCTCACAACTTGCGTTACCTCGGGAAACGAGGCCATGACGATCCGGGCTCTGTTCGTGAAGTCGATCGATGCCGTAGGTCCTTCGCTGGGCGCCAGCGTTCCGCGAACCCAGATCGAGCCTTCATCGAGGTGCGGCAGAAACTCCGATCCGATGGGCCCGCCCACCGCGAGATAGATTCCGAACGCGAACAGCACTGCTGAAGCACCGACTGTTCTCAAGCGGTGGTCGATGGCCGATCGGACCGCGACTCGATACCACTTGATAAGCCACGCCATCAACGGGTTGACCCATTCCTTCGCTCCCTTGGCAAAAAGAAAGCTGGCTGCGACAGGCGCAATGACGATCGAGAACACAAGCGCGCCGAAGAGAGCAAACGAGACCGTCCATGCCATCGGCTTGAACAGCCGCCCCTCAACCGCTTGCAGGGTAAAGATCGGCAGGTAGGAAGTGATGACAATGGCGCGTGCGAAAAACACCGGCCGCTGCACCTCATGCGCAGCTTCTTGAATCTTTGTGGCAGGAATGCGCCGGTCCTCGCTGTGAGCAAGATGGCGAATGATGTTCTCGATCATCACCACCGAGCCGTCGACGAGCATGCCAAAATCGAGAGCCCCGAGGGAAAGCAGATTGGCTGGGATATGGCTCAGGTCGAGACAGATTGCCGCAAACATCAAGGCAAAGGGAATGGTAAGCGACACGATGATGGCGCCGCGTACGTTGCCGAGAAACAGGAACAGAACGATCGCCACCAGGATGATTCCTTCGGTCAGGTTGTGCTCCACAGTGGCAACCGTGAATTTCACCAGATTGGATCGGTCGAGGAAGGGAACCACGTTGACGCCTTTGGGCAGCATGCCGTGGTTGAGCTTGTCGACCTCCTCATGAATCCCCTTGAGCACTGGTTCCGCGTCATCGCCCTTCTGCAGCAGCACAATGCCTTCTACCGTGTCGGGATTGTCGACGATCGTGCCGTCTGGTCGCCGGAACGATTTCCCGATCTGTCCCAGGCGGATCTTGGCGCCTTGTCTCACCGTAGCGATATCCTTCATCCGCACCGGCGCGCCATTCTGCGTCTTCACCACGGTCTCTTCAATGTCGTGGACCGTGGAATAGAGGCCCTGCGCCTGCACGTTGACCTGCTGCGCGCCTTCCTCGATAAAGCTGCCGCCGCCGTTGTTGTTGTTGCTGGCGATCTGCTGTTCTACCTGGCCGATGCTCAGGCCATAAGCGACCAGTTTGTCGGGGTCGAGCGCAATCTGGTACTCCTTGGTGGGCCCGCCAAAGCTTGAGACGTCCACCACGCCCGGCACGCTTTTGAATGCCTTTTCCAGCGTCCAGTCTTCCAGTGCCTTGCGTTCCATCACGTCGTAGGCGGCACTGGTGCTCTCCACCGTGTACCAATAAATTTGCCCTACGGGGCTCCAGTCCGTGCCCATCTGCGGAACCAGGTTTGCGGGAAGGTTCACCTGGCCCAGCCTCTCCATCACGTGCTCGCGGTTCACGTCGCTGGTGGTGCCGTCGTCGAAGATCAGCATGATGCTGGATAGCCCGGCCAGCGTGGTCGAACGGAGGTGCGCGAGGCGAGGGATCCCGGCCATCTGAATCTCGACAGGCACGGTCACCTGGCGCTCAATCTCCTCGGCTGAGCGGCCCGGCCACTGCGTGATGATCTGCACGTAATTATTGGCGACGTCGGGATAGGCCTCGACCGGAAGGGCGCGGAATGAGAAAACGCCCCAGACGGTCAAAACCAGTGCTCCGCCGAGAACAAGCCAGCGGTTCTTGAGGGCAAAATCGACGAGTCCACGAATCACGTATACGTCCCTTGCCGCACCGCCAGCCGAGGGCCGGAAGGCCGCCTCAAACATAAAGAAATCGCAAAAATTCATGGTACTACCTGCCCAACAAGGTTGGCCCCGCCGGCGCAGTTGTGATAGCAGTCCTGCGTGCCGGACGCCGCCCGACTGTCCCTAGATATGAGTGCCCGGCGCATCCTTGCCAGTGGATCGGGCGGAATCAGGCCAACTGCTGAGCCCATCGTCTATAGTTTTCTTCATGAAATACACGGCTTCCCTGCTGCTTTCTGGCGTCCTCGCACTCGCGAGCGCGCCCGTCGCCGCCGCGCAATCCGGTGCCGCCATGCCACCCATGGACGACATGAAGCCTGTCCCGTCGCCCGATCAGCTTCCCGTCCCCATTAAGATGTCCGGCATCGGCAACTCGCACATCGCAATCAAGGCCAACGCCGAAGCACAGCAGTGGTTCGACCAGGGACTCAGCCTGCTCCATGATTTCTGGGACTACGAATCGGCCAAGGCCTTCGAGCAGGCCATTCGAACGGACCCCAACTGTGCCATGTGCTACTGGGGCCTTGCGCAGGCCGAGGAATTTCGCGGCGATTCCACCAAGGAATACGGCAAGAAAGCGCTCGACCAGGCCGTCAAACTCGAGGGGAAGGCGAGCAAAACCGATCGCTTCTACATTCAGGCCGCTGTCGCCGAATCGGGCGAGAAAGACGACCACTCCGGCTCTATCGCCATCTATCGCAAGCTTGTCCAGAAAGAGCCCCGCGACGTCGAAGCGCGCATCTTTCTGGCCAATGCGCTTGGCGACGGCTTTGACGACAAGGGCGAGCCCAAGCAGGGCGAGAAAGAAAAAATCTCCATCCTCGAAGGCGTGCTCAAAGACGCGCCGAACGACTCAGCTGCGAATCATTATTGGATTCACGCGATGGAGCCCAGCAACCATCCCGAGCGTGCCATTCCCAGCGCCGCGCTGTTGGCCAGCCTCGCTCCGACGAGTGGCCACATGGTCCATATGCCCGGCCACATTTACTATCGCGTCGGCGACTACGCGAGCGCCGACCGCTGGTTCAGCGCGTCCACTGAGGCCGATGAGCGCTACATGCGCGATCAGCACGTGAGCGTCGACAACGACTGGAACTACGTGCACAACCTGATGTACGCGATCGCCAATCTCTTGGAGCAAGGGCGTCTCGAAGCCGCCAACGGTCTCTCTGATCACTTAGGCGGCGCGCGCGGCCAACTCTCCGCGTCGCTCTACATCTGGAGCGCACGCGACCAGATCTCGCGCGTCAGCCGTCGACTGCCCGTCGCGCTGCGCATCGGCGACTGGTCCGCTGTTCTGGCCATGCTCGATCAGGCACAGCTCGCCGGCGGCGACAAAACCACCAACCTGCGCTTCCTGCAATCCGAACTGCGCAGCTTCGCTCTTGGCATGCAGGCACTCGATAAGGGCGACCTGGCCGCGGCGCAGGCCGCTTCGAGTGAGATGGACTCGGGCCTGTGGCGCGAGGGCGCCGACCAAAAAGCCGCGGCCGATGTAAGAGCCGAAGCTGAAAAAGCCAAGGCCGAAGCCGAGAAGAAATCCGCCGGGGCAGGGAACAGCAGCGTGGCCCAAGCTTCTCCCGCCGCCGACCCCATGAATCCCGACGCAAACTCCGGCCCGCTCGTCAAAGCCCTCAGCGTCGCATCCATCGAGCTGCGTGCAGCAGTCGAGCTCCTTAAGGGCGACGCAACAAAAGCAAAAAAGCTCTACGATCAGGCAATTCTTGCTGAGAAGAAGCTCGGCTACCACGAGCCACCTTTCTACATCCGCCCCGTCGCCGAGACTGAGGCCGAAGCCCTTCTGCGCGCCAAGGACTACGCCGGCGCCAAAGCCGCCTTCCAGAAAGCTCTCGAAGACCGCCCCAACTCAGGGTTCGAGCTCTACGGCATCGGGCGCGCCGATGAGCTGGCTGGCAACACCGCCCTCGCGCAAACCGAGTATCAGGCCTTCCTCAAAGCGTGGCCCTCTGCCGACCAGAATCTTCCGCAAGTCGCCCACGCCCGCGCCGCCCTCGGCCAAACCAGCGCCCTCGCCACCAAATAATCTATGATTACTGCGTTTTGCACTCTTGTTCCCTCGTTCCCTGGCCCCCCGGTTCCTCCCGCGCTATTCCCCGCTTCCTGTCCTCTGTTTTAAGCTCATGGTATGGAATTCAAAATCGCGGAACTGGAGCGCGAGCCGGCCGATTTCGACCTGGAGGTCAAGCCCGGGGCGATCGATTTTGGCGAGGAAGCCGAGCAGGCCGGGATGCTGGCTACGTCGGGCCGCGCCGAAGTGATTCACGAGCACCGCGGACCCAGGGAGGTGGTGCCTGACATCCGGCTAAAGGGCCGCTATTCGGGCAGGTTTGAGGTGCCTTGCGCGCGCTGTCTCGAGCCGGTGGAGATTCCGCTCTCCGCCGAGTTCGATCTGCTTTTCCGGCCTATGGGCGTCGACGGCGGTTCGCCTGAGCGCTCCATCACGGCTCCAGAGACCGAAATCGGTTATTATCAAAGAGACAGTCTGTCGCTTGAAGATGTGCTGCGCGAGCAGGTGCTTTTGTCTCTGCCGGTCAGGACGCTGTGCAAGCCCGACTGCAAGGGACTTTGCCCCAGCTGCGGAGCCAACCGCAACCAAGAGCCTTGCTCCTGCGACCAGGCACAAGCCGATCCGCGCTGGAAGGGGCTAACCGGGTTGCGCGGCCGGATCAAGTCCTGAAAAGACAGCCTTTAGCTCTTAGCTTTCAGCTTCATTTCCAGGAAGCCGTGCTTGACCGCTTCCCGACGCAGAAGCTGACGGCTCTCCGCTGAAAGCTGATAGCTGAAAGAGGAATTGCACCATGCCGAATCCGAAGAGGCGCCATTCAACGCGCCGCACCGCCAATCGACGTGCCCACGACTTCCTGACCGCAACGGGCCTTTCCGAGTGCCCCAACTGCCACGAGAAGAAGCTGCCCCACCGGGCCTGCCCCAAGTGCGGCGCCTATAAGGGCCGCGCCGTTCTGCAAGTGAAGGAAGAGAAGTAACCTGCCGATCCCCATGCTGACCGACATCGCGCTCGACGCCGTTGGTTCCGACAAGGCTCCCGAGCCTGAGATTCGCGGAGCCATCCTGGCCTGCCGGGAGCTTCCCGTGCGGGTGCATCTGATCGGCCCCGAACCCGAACTGCACGATATTCTCGACGAGCACCTCGAAAATGAGGACCTGCCCATCGTCATCCACCATGCGACTGAGCGCATTGGCATGGACGAAAAGGCGGCCCACGCTGTCCGCTCCAAGCGCGACAGCTCGATGCGCGTCGGCCTCAAGCTGGTGCGCGAAGGCAAATGCGCAGGCTTTGTCACGGCGGGCAACACCGGCGCCGCCATGGCCACGGCCAAGATGGTTTTGGGCGGCCTGCCCGGCGTGGATCGCCCGGCACTGGCCACGCCCATGCCCACATCGAAAGGGAACCCATGCGTGCTGCTCGATGTGGGCGCCAACGTCGACTGCAAAGCGCAGAATCTGGAGCAGTTCGCGGTGATGGGCGAGATGTACGCGCGAAGCGTGCTCAAGATCGCCAAGCCGCGTGTCGGCCTGCTCTCCATCGGCGAGGAAGAGACCAAGGGCAACGAGCTTACGCGCGAGGCGTTTCCGCTGCTGAAGGCGCTGCCGATCAACTTCATCGGCAACGTGGAAGGCCGCGACATCTTCAATGGCAACGCCGACGTGATTGTCTGCGACGGTTTTGTGGGCAACGTTGCCTTAAAGACCAGCGAAGGGCTCGGCCGCTTCGTGCGCGACGTGCTGCGCGAGTCGCTCACCCGCACGGTGACGGCGCAGGTGAGCGCGCTACTTTCGCGCCGCGCCTTCAACGACTTTCGCCGCCGCCTCGACTACACCGAATACGGCGGCGCCCCGTTGCTGGGTGTACGCGGCGTGTGCATCATCGGCCACGGCTCGTCGAACGACGTCGCCATCTACAACGGCATCCGTGTTGCCCACCAGTTCTCGCTTTCCGGCGCCAACGCGCGCATCGAGCAGGCTTTTGCCGGCCGCCCCAGGACCCGCCCCGACCACGGCGTCGGGGCCGACGCCACGATTCAGTGAGAAAAGCAGGGACCGTGGTTTCTGAATCGTGGTCAGGAGCCAAGGTGCGGCTCGCGCGTCGCCGTTCACGAATCACGAGCCTCGAATTACAATTTCGCCAGCCCTGATGACCAAGCAACCGGCGGCGCCAGTCCCATTCGACCCCTCCGTTATCGGCGAAATCGCCTGCCCGGCGTGCTATGGCGATCTGCGCTTTGAGAACTCGGGCCTGATTTGCGCCGCGTGCGGTCGCGTGTATCCGATTGTCGATGGAATCCCGGTGCTGATCATCGAACGCGCCGAGAAGCCGGCTGCTCCTTGAGAGGGCGCTCACATCGCCTCAGTTTGAGTCACGCTCTAGGCTGTGTTGAGGCCCCCTGGGGCGGGGTGCCTACCGCCGGAATCGAACCGTACCAGTCGATGGAGCGAGTGAAGTACATCGTGGCTGCCACCGCCAGGAAGCTGGCAATCGCGCCTACCAGCAATGCGTTGTCCTCAAGACGCAGCAGCATATAGATCAACCCGTAGAGAAGCGTGAAGATGACCAAAGCCCGCGCTCCCTGCAGGCGGCTGGCAAAGATCCAACCGGCGTTTGATGACAGCAGGATCACCGTTGCCGCACCGGCGACCAGGAATCCAAAGTCGAAGCCGATCCTCTCGGCCAATGACAACAAGAGCAGATAGAAGATGGTTTGCGCGACTCCGACCAAAATATATTGCGCGGGGTGCACCCGTTTGCCCGCGGTGACTTCAAAGATGAAATACGAAAGGAAGACCAGTCCCAGGAATAGCGGCTCATATTTGAGCGACCGGTTGACGGACTGATACGGGTCCGCGACCTCGACGAACGAGACCCCAAGAGCGGTCGCATCGAGCCCAGTGATGATGTCGCTCTGGCCCTCGGCACGCACGCCGCGCGCGATGAAGGGCACCGACCAGTCGGCGGAAAAGCCGTGGTCAGTGACTGTGCGTGTGATGGGCAGGAATCCTCCGTCGAATCCGGGGCTGGGCCAGTCGCCCTGCATCGCGACATGTGTCGTTTTCCCGAATGCAAGCAGAGCGATTCGCTGGGCTCCGGAAAAGCGCAACGTCGACGTCACGTTGAAGTGCGCTCCCGGTTTTGCGATTCCTTGAGCGCTTGCCCCGAACAGTACGAGATTCAGTGACTGGCCTCGATCGCCGCTGACTGAAATGCGCTGAGACGTCTCAGCCGGAACCATCGCCTGCGTCTTTCCATCGATGGTCAGGAGCGCGTCAGCCATTGCCCCGCGCGCATCGCTTACGCCGACCACAATCTCAGCACGGTTCCAATCAAGCGTCGCGCCTTGGCGGGCGGCGGCCGGTACCCCGGTCAGGTCGAACGTGGCATCGAGCTTAAGGTCTGCCTGGAACACGGGAACGCGAAACAGAGAGCGGTGCCGCTCTTCCGTACTGGTCTTCACGACTGCCGAAGCCTGAGAGGGAAACACGAGGTAGGTGTCGTGCCTGGCGACCCCTCCCGGAGATTGCGAAGGAATATCATAGGGAATCGCAAGGGTCGGGCCGAGGAAGGTTTGCGGTCCCCCGACACTCTTGCTGACGTCTTTAGTTACTTCTCCGGCGCGGTCTTGCCGATCGTTGATGAGGGCAAAAACAAAAAGCGCGGGGATGGTCATAAGCAACGCCAGCCCGCACACAACGATGAGCTTTACCCCCATCGACCGGGACTTGGATCGTGCCTGCAACACCGTCTGCAAAACAGAAAGATCACTCACTTGATTTCCTCCCACCCTGCTCTCACTTTGCATTGCAAAGTAACAGCGCAAATTTTTTTCACGCTGTTGCTGCCAGGTCGCTGGCCGAGCCCACAGCCGGCAAACCGCCAAACCTGCGCTCTCTGTGGCGGAACTCTTGGAGCGCGGCTTCGAGGTCGGCCTCATCGAAGTCGGGCCACATGCGGTCAGTGAAGAGCAGTTCGGCGTAGGCGCACTCCCAGAGCAAAAAGTCCGAGAGCCGCTTCTCGCCGCCGGTGCGGATGAGGAGGTCGACCTCGCCGTTTTCTGCGGTGAGCGCACACCGCAGATGCGAGCCGAGCCACTCGGTAGAGCGCGCCATTTCAGGTCCAAGTGCGGAAAGCGCACCTGCAGCCGCTCGGATGATGGACTCGCGCGACGAGTAGTCGATGGCCACACGCAGATGCAGCCGGCCGCCCTCCGCGGTTGCACGCTCCGCTTTCTCGATGGCGCGAAGCGCCGGCCGGGGCAGGCGGTCACGGCGGCCGATGACCTCGAGACGTACCCCCTGCTCGATCATGCGCAGTGTCTCAAGCCGCAAAAAAGCGCGCAGCAGCCAGAAGATGCTCTCGACCTCCGGCGCCGGGCGGCGCCAGTTATCGGAGGAGAAGGCATAGAGGGTGAGACAGGCGATGCCGAGGGCCGGGGCGCGCTCGACCACGCGGCGCGCAGCGCCCACGCCAGCGCGGTGGCCGGCAGCGCGCGCCAGCCCTCGCCGCGCCGCCCAACGGCCATTGCCGTCCATGATGATGGCCACGTGGACTCGATCTTCGCTTTGATTCTGCATCGTCCAAGTTCCTTGGATACCGCCAGCTTTACATCGCAAAGTGTCCCGGCAAAAAATTTAGGCTCGCGAAGGCGTCAGGTTGCGCACAAAATCGGCCGCGGCTTCATGCTTGCTGCCCTTGGCCGCATCACACACTACCTGCTCGAGCGTCCCGAGATATTCGAGATAGCGCTTGCGGCCTGCAGGGGTAATGCGGCAGATGGTCAGCGGCCGGTTGCGGTCAGTTCCCTTGACGATTTCGACCATCCTGGCCCGCTCCAACACCTGGAGATGGCGGCTCAGGTTGCCGTCGGTGAGTGAGCAAAGTTGCTTCAGATCTCCGAAGCTCACGCCTTTGGGATTGGTAAGGAGCGAGGTCAGCACGCTGAGCCGCGCGCGCTCGTGAATCACGCGATCCAGGCCCTCGTAAGCAAAACGGCCTTCGCTTCCGCGCTCCTCGCTGCCTGGCGCCTTAGCTCTCATCTTCTGACTCCAATGTGTTGAAGAACAGGACCCCCGCTACCAGAAGCTGGCCGACGCCATAGGCAACGGCCATTGTCCAGGGAGAGAGCGCGCGATTGCCGGCAAGCGCGATGCACCCGAGGCCAGTGGCGAGGTACCAGGCGCCTGCCGCGAGCATGGGCCTGGGCAGAAACCGGCATGAAGAAAAGACCCCGAGGCTGAACGTGACCAGCCAGAGACCGGGCAGCATCCATAAAACGGCGGGAACAAAGAGCAGGATCGCTAGAGTGAGAAGCGCGCCGGCCACTGCCGAGGGCAAGAACTGCTCGACCGCCATACGGATCATCTCGTCGGCCAGGCCGGAGTGAATGCGGTGGGTGCGCGCCAGCATTTGCGTACCGATCAATAACGCCGAAACCAGGGCGGTCGTAATCCAGATTCCCAGGTATGCCGCGATATGGGTGGCGGGATCGGGCAGCCAGTGCGCCTGGGCGGCGCCGGCTGCGATGGCAAACAGTCCCGTTAAGGCGAGGGTTACCGGGCCGTAGCCCCGGAACTCGGTGCTGCGCGCCAGCTGCATGCGAATGCTGCTGATATCGCCGATGGCTTTGTGAAGGTCGTTCATAGCCGAATCACTTTACATTGCAAAGTAACCCAGGGAAGGGAAACTTGTCAATGGGGCGGGAATGGGGCGAGCGGGTCAATTTGAACCCACCGGCCCTCGCAAAAGCATCCTCAGGGGCTAAAGCCCGAGCATTTTCGAATCTTTTTCGGCCCGGCTGAAGCCGTGCCCTTGTTACAAAACCACTTGGTCTGGATTCACTAAACACTGCCTAAAGCCCTGGTTGATTTTTGCGCTGTTTTCGGCCCGACTAACGTCGTGCCCTGATACAAAACCTTTTGCTGTTGGCGTTTTTTCCGCCGCCCGAAAACTCATGCCCTGTTACGAAGTGCGCCGGTAGAAGGGCAGCACGATCAGAATGGCGATGGCAATGGCCGCGGCCAGCGCCAGGGCAATCAGGCTATAGAGCAGTTTGAGGTTCGGCCCCCGGGGTTCTTCCTGGTCCGGTTTGGCGGCCTCTGTCAAGTGCGATTCCTGCTCACTCATACTTCAGCGCATCCACGGGATCCATCTGCGCGGCGCGCGTGGCGGGCACGGTGCCGAAGACGACGCCCACCAGCGTTGCCGCGGCGAGCGCGACCAAGACGGAGAGCCAGGACACGGGGAAGTCGTAGCCGGAAAGGAGGCGGATGGAAAGCGGCAGCATGAGTCCGACCAGGCTGCCGACGACGCCGCCGGCGAGCGAGATCAGCACAGCTTCGGTGAGGAACTGCAATTTGATCTCGCGATTGGTTGCGCCCAGCGCCTTGCGAATGCCGATTTCGCGAATGCGCGAGCGGACATTGGCGAGCATGATGTTCATGATGCCCACGCCGCCTACGGCCAGGGTGACTGTGGCCACCAGCACCAAGACGGCAGTGAGCGCATCGGCCACCTCGGCCGCGGTGGTCAGGAGGTCTTTGAGTGTCTGTGTCTTGTAGACAGAGTTGGGGTGGTGCCGGCCCTGCACCACGCGCTTGATTTCGCGAGCGGCGCCGGGTACCTCGTCCATGCTTTGCATAGAAAAGTAGATGTCGTTGACGCGCTCGGTGCCCGTAAAATAGCGCGCCACGGAATAGGGAACCACGACCGACTCATCGGCGAGCTCGGACTGGCCGTAATCATCCATGCTTTCTTTCACCACGCCGATGATGGTGAAGGGGATACCGAGGATTTCAAAGCTCTGGCCGACGGCAGCGTCGTCGCTGCCGTAGCGCTCTATGGCAAAGAGCTCGGTGACATCGGCGCACTTGATATGGGCCGATTCGTCGGTGTCGTCGAAAAACCGCCCGGAGGTCACAATCAGGTTGCGAATGTTCTGGTATTGCGGGCTGACCCCGAGCACCACCGTATCCTTTTGAATGCCGCCGCCAAAGCTGATTCGGTTGTGCATCTCGAGGATTGGCGAAGAATACATAATTCCCGGAACCTGCTGATCCACTGCCTTTTCGTCGTCGCTGGTCAGGAAGTCGGTATAGCGCACGCGTTCGGCAGCGGAGGCGCCGCCGCCTGCATATTCCAGTTCGACGGAGTTGGTGCCGATTTTCTGCAGCAGTCCGAGGATGTACTCCTTGCCGGTCAAGCCGATGGTCACCACGAGAATGACCGACGCCGTGCCGATGACCATGCCAAGCGCTGTGAGCAGGAAGCGGGTCTTGCTGGCGCGAAAGCTGTCCATGGCCAGCCTCAGAATCTCGCTGAACATCATGGTCTGGCGGGCGCTCACCAGCGTCTGGTCGAATGTGCTGCGGCGGGCCTGGAGAACCGGGTTCATAGCGCTCTTGAAATTAGACTCCGCGGTGTGGCTCACGGCTTCAATCGCCCATTGGAGCCTCTTTGATAGCTTACGCGCCTTGTTTACTGACGGGAAGTCGCTCCTCCAGCCCCCGCCACAACGCAGCCATCGTCTCCAACGGCAGGGCCTCGGCACGCGCTTTGCCATTGATTCCTGCCTGGGCGAGAGCCGACGCCGCAACAGCGGGAGAAAGGCCGGCGGCGCGCAGGTTGTTGGCCAGGGTCTTGCGCTTTTGCGCAAAGGCCTGCCGCAGGAAGCGCAGAAAACCAGCCTCGTCAATACCCAGCTGAATGCCGAGTTCGGCGAACCTGGGCGCAAAACGCCAGCGAAAGACCGTGGAGTGGACCTTGGGAGCGGGCGAGAATGCCGATGGGGGCAGAGTGAAGAGCTGCTCCACCGGACCGTACAACTGCACTGTGGCGCTGAGCAGGCCGTAGTCGCGCGAGCCCGGCTGGGCGGTCACGCGATCGGCGACCTCACGCTGCACCATCAGGATCGCCAACTCGAGCGCCGTATGGCTGGCGGCGAGTTTGAGCAGAATCGGCGACGTGATGTAGTAGGGCAGGTTGCCGATCACGCGCAGCCGCTCCCCCGCCTCGGCAGCTGCCGCGGCAAAGTGGAAGGAGAGTACATCCTGTTCGACGACGGCAACGCGATCGGGCGCGAACCGCATACGCAGGTCTTGCGCGAAGGCATGATCCAACTCGATGGCGAGCACACGGCCGGCTCGTCCCGCGAGAATGCCGGTGATGGCGCCGCGGCCGGGGCCAATCTCCGCCACAGTGTGACCGGTCACGTCACCCAGCGCCGCGACAATCTTGTGGGCCGCTTGCGCGTCGACGAGAAGGTTCTGGCCAAGCTTGGGTTTTTGCGGCATGCGATGGTCCGATAGTAGTTGAAGCGGGTCTGGCGACGCGAAGGTGCGCAAAGGATCGGCCGTCGCTGGATTGCTCTAAACTGATGCTGTTGCGCCGGATTCCACGCGTTGACTGAGGTCCCTTTGCTGGTCGACTCGCATGCCCATCTCGACAGCCCACGTTACGCCGATGACCGCGAAGCCATGCTCAAGCGGGCGTTGGAAGCGGGGGTGCGTGCGGTGCTCTCCATCGGCATTGGCGAAGGTCCGTCGGAGATGCATCAGGCGCTCGACCTATGCCGTGAATTCAACGGCCGGCGCGGGCTTCCGCGCCTCTACGCGAGCGCCGGCATCTATCCCCACAGCACGGTGGAAGCGGATGACGCAGCTTTCGCCAAACTCGACGCGCTGCTTGCCGAGCCCGAAGTGATCGCGTGCGGCGAGATCGGCCTGGACTACTATCACGAGGGCGCGCCGCGCGACGTGCAGCGCAAAAGTCTGGTCCGCCAGCTCGAGATCGCCGCTGCACGCAAGCGTCCGATTTTGATCCACTGCCGCGGGACGAATGAATCCGAAGATGCCTGGAACGATCTTTTTCTGGTTTTGGAGGAGAGCTGGGCGAGAACGGGCATGGGCGGCATCATGCACTGCTTCGGCGGCGGATGGGAGCAGGCGCGGCGTTCGCTCGAACTGGGTTTCCTCGTGTCCTTTGCCGGCAATCTCACCTATCCCAAAGCGCAGCCGCTGCGCGATGTGGCCGCACGCATGCCGCTGGACGGCATCCTGGTCGAGACCGATGCTCCATGGCTGGCGCCGGCCCCCGATCGCGGCAAAAGGAATGAGCCCGCCTTTGTGGTGCGCACGGCGCAGGTGCTGGCTCAGGCGATGGGCAAGGACCCGGCCGAAATCGCCACCGCGACGACCAAAAACTTCCATCGACTGTTTCAACTGCCGGACGTGGGAAACTGATATTGCGCTCTCCAGCCGCGCGAGAAGGACAAGAACATGGCTCAGGACAATTCGTTCGATATCGTCAGCAAGGTGGATATCCAGGAGGTTCGCAACGCCATCGACCAGGCTCTGAAGGAAATCCGCCAGCGCTTCGACCTCAAAGACACGCACTCGGAGGTCAATCTCGAGGGCAACGATGCGATTCAGCTCGCTTCGGCCAACGAATACAAGCTGGAGGCGGTAAAAGATATTCTGGCTCAGAAGCTGGTCAAGCGCGGCGTTTCGCTCAAGAACCTGACCTACGGCAAAGTCGAGCCTGCCGCGGGCCAAAGCGTGCGCCAGAAGATCAGCCTGCAGCAGGGCATTCCGGTGGAGAAGGCCAAGGAAATTGTGCGCCTCATCAAAGACTCGAAAAAGAAGGTGCAGGCCAGCATCCAGGGCGACACAGTGCGAATCTCAAGTAAAGATCGCGATACCCTGCAAGAGATTATCGCCATGTTGCGAGCCAGGGAGATGGGCCTGGAACTGCAGTTCACCAACTATCGGACGCTTTAGGGTCCCTGGTCCGGGTCCGCGCCGCTCACAATCGCTTTTCCCCCGGCGAATACTATAAAATCGGAGAACTTTGAGCACCCTGACGATAGCCACGGCCAAGGAGGTCTTCGAGTTGTTGCGAGAAGACCTCGTCGCGGTGGAACAGGAGCTCGGCCGCGATGCTGCCTCCAGCGTCAGCACCATCACCGAAATCGCCGAATACCTGCGCGAAGGCGGCGGCAAGCGCATTCGTCCGTCGCTGCTGCTGCTCTCGGCTCACCTGCTGGGCTACTCGGAGCAAGGTGGCATCCGCCTGGGCGCGGTCGTGGAGATGCTCCACACCGCGACACTAGTGCACGACGACATTATCGACGGCGCCAACGTGCGCCGCGGTCGCCCCTCGGCCAACACTACCTGGGGCAACGAGAAATGCGTGCTGGCTGGCGATTGGCTCTACATGCAGGCTTTCAAGGTCGCGCTCGAAGAGCGTAGCTTGCGCGTGCTCGATCTGCTGATCGGCCTCACGCAGCAGATGGTCGAGGGCGAGCTCCTGCAAATTCAGAAGCTCGGCAAGATGGCCTCCGAGGCTGAGTACTACGACCTCATTTTTCGCAAAACTGCGTGCCTCTTTTCCATTTCTATGCGCCTGGGCGCGGTGCTCGCCCAGGCAACAGAAGCCGACGAGTTGAGCCTCGCCGCATACGGCCGCGCCGTGGGCTTGGCCTTTCAGATCGTCGACGATGTGCTCGACCTGACGGCCACCGAAGAGGTTCTCGGCAAGCCGGTGGCCAGCGACCTGCGCGAAGGCAAGGCGACGCTGGCCGTGATTCATTCCGCGGACCACGGCACCGCTGCCGACCGCAAGGCCATTCGCCGAGTTCTCGACGACCGCAGCTTTGAGAACGTGAGCCGTCAGCAGATTCGCGAGATCCTGGTGCGCAATGGCTCGGTCGAGTACGCCATGGCCGCGGCCGACCGCTATGCCGAGCAGTCACGCCAGGCCCTGTTTCCCTTTCCCGACTGCGACTTCAAGCGCGCGCTCCTCTGGGTGCCTGATTTTGTGGTAGCCCGGGAGAAGTGAGCCGCCTGCAGCCGGTAGCCACAAGCTACAAGCTGGACATTCCCAATGAAAGAAGACTCCCAATCGCTCTGGTCCGCGGTCGACAAGTACTTCGCCGGACTGCTTGCGCCGTCTGACGCTGCGCTCGACGCCACAATCCGAGCCAACCGGAAGGCTCGCCTGCCCGCAATCGACGTCTCGCCGCTTCAGGGAAAATTTCTTCAATTGCTCGTTCAGATTACGCAGGCCAGGCGCGTACTTGAGATCGGCACCCTCGGAGGCTACTCGACAATCTGCATGGCCCGCTCGCTCCCCAAGGGCGGCCGCATTGTGACGCTGGAATATGAGCCGCTCCATGCCGAAGTTGCGCGCGCCAATCTGCGACGCGCCGGAGTGTTGCGTCGCGTCGACCTGCGCGTCGGCGCCGCGCTCGACACCCTGCCGGGGTTGAAAAAATCCGGCCCCTTCGACTTCATCTTCATCGATGCTGACAAGGAGAACAACGCGGCCTATCTCGAGTGGGCGGTCAAGCTCTCGCGGCCGGGAACGGTGATTGTTGTGGACAACGTCGCGCGCCACGGGACCGTGATCCGGGCCAAGAGCACCGAACCGGACATCGTGGGGACGCGAAGAGTGCTGCGGACGATGGCGCGCCATCCGCGGCTCGCGGCGACGGCGCTGCAAACAGTCGGCGTCAAGGGGCTAGACGGGTTTGCGATTGCTGTGGTCCTCAAGTGAGCCGGATCCGGGCGCGACCATTTCGCTCCCTCCGGGAGCGGGCGCGTCGGGGCAATTGCATTTCATTCTTTTTGCTGGACCCAAAGGTCCATGGCTACTCAGGATGACAGGCGCATTCCTTGGCGGGTTCTTGAATTAGCAGGCGAGGTGGTATCCCATCCGTTCCTAGCATGAGTCGAATCCCCGAAAATGCAGGTCCTTCGACTCTGTTTGGCCCGAGTTCGGGCCAAACGCCGCTCAGGATGACAGCCGCGGTTTATTGCTCAGGATGACAGCCTATTTTTATAGCTCAGGATGACAGGTCAATTCTGTCGCGAACTTTTGAGACAGCACAGTCGCTAGTCCCCGTTCATCAACTCGCGAATCGCCTCGGCATACTTTGGCGGTAGCGGCTTGCGCTGCAACAGGTCGTCGCACACCACGTGCACCGTTTCGCCCTCGGCCAGCAACTCGCGTTGTTTTTCCTTTTGGTCGAGTTTTCTGTAAATCTGATATGCAAACTTGATCACCGATCCGCGCAACATCGCGGGCCGCGTTTCGATCACGATCTCGTCGTCGTAGCGCGCGGGCGAGCGGTACCGGCAAACTGCTTCAACCACCGGCAGAATGCACTCGTGCTCTTTTTCGAGCTGGCTGTAGGCGAGGCCGAGAGAGCGCAGCAATTCGACGCGGCCCAGCTCAAACCAGACCAGGTAGTTGGCGTAGTACACGATGCCCATCTGGTCGGTCTCGGCATAGCGCACGCGCACTTCGGTGGTAACTGGCATGGGAACTCCAGGGATCAGGTTTCAGGTGTCAGGGGTCAGGGAGTACGAGTCTGTGCGGCCGCGCAGATGACTTCTGAACCCTGAGACCTGATCCCTGCTCTTTACGGCTTGAAGTGCGAGAACAACCCCAGCTTGCTCACGTCGTTGAAGAGCACGAAGACGAAGAAGGCAGTGAGCACGACAAATGCGGCCTGGTAAATGCGCTCCTTGATGACCAGGCTGATGTCGTGCCGCAGGGCGCTTTCGATCAGGAGCAGCAGAATCATTCCCCCGTCGAGAATCGGGAAGGGAAGCAGGTTCAGAATGCCCAGTTGCAGGCTGATCTCGGCGGCCAATCCGAACTTGGGGAAGTAACCATTCATCTCCGCGGCTTCGCCTGCCGCACGCGCAATGCCCACCGGCCCCATGAGCTGCGAAACCGAGAGGCGGTGGGTGAAGAGCCGCTGCAACACCTCGCCAACCAGCAGAGCGTTGTTTCTGAAAAATCCCAGCGACTTGCCCCAGGCCGACGGCAGCGAAAGCGGCTCGTCGCGAATGGGGGTCGGGACCGCGGCGAATCCCAGCTTCCACTGGGTATCCAGCTTAGCCGGTGCAGCAGTTATCGAAACGGTCGCGCCCTTGCGCAGCACGACCAGGGTGATCGGCTTGCCCTGCCCGGTCTGCATGTAAGCCAGCAGCGTGTTGACCGTGTGAAAGGCGTGCCCGTCGACGGACTCAATCGCGTCGCCAGCCTCTAAGCCGGCCTGTCCGGCAGGCAGCCCCGGCTGCACCTCAGCCACCTCGATCGGCCCGGGCAGAAACTCCGGCAAGATGCCCACGTCGCTAAAGTCGAAGTTGTCGGTCTTGGCGCTGGCCGGAATTTGCAGGTACAACTGCAAACTCTGTCCCGCCCTGTCCACGGTCGTTGGTACCGGCTGATTTGCGTTGAGGCGCGCGTGGTCGTACACCAGTTCCCAGTCGGGATTGTTAATGCCGTCAAAGCGAGTGATTACGTCGCCTGTTTGCAGCCCTGCCTGGGCCGCAACCGAGCCCGGGATGACCCATTCCACGGAGGTGGTTTTAACCGTGACCGCCGGGACTTCGTTGATGAAGGCGAAATAGAAGAGCATCAACGCCAGCGTAAGAACAAAGTTGGCCACAGGCCCGGCAAGTCCGATGAGCATGCGCTGCCAGCGCGGATGCGAAGTAAACGAGCCGGGATCATCCGCCGCTTGTCCCTCGGCCCCGCCCAGGTTCGCCCCAGTTCCGCCTTCCAGGATCCGCTGCGCCACGGGTTTGCCTGGAACTTCAAGATTCTGTTCGGGGCTCTCGCCGGTCATCTTTACGTAGCCGCCCAGCGGCAATAAGCAGACCTTATAGTCGGTGTCGCCGAATTTGAACCCGAACAAACGCGGCCCGAAGCCGAACGAGAAGGCTTCGACGCGCACGCGGCAAATCTTGGCCACCAGAAAATGGCCAAACTCGTGGATGACGACCATCACCCCAACCAGGACGATGAACGCGACGGCTGAAACCAGGAACTCGTGCATAGATATCTGTATTTCCTTCGGATGGGTGCGGCCCGGGGAGCCCCGCTCGCCATTCTTATACGAGCATCGTCCGGGCCCGTTCCCGCGCTTCCAGGTCGGCGGCCAGCACCTCCGCGATCGTCTCGGGGTGGGCCTCCGGGGTCGAAGCGAGCACTTTCTCGATTGTACCCGGGATTCCGCTAAACGGTATACGGCGGTCTAGAAAGGCCTCTACGGCGATCTCATCGGCGGCGTTCAGGGCAATACAGTGCGTGCCGCCCTTTTCCGCTGCCTCGAAGGCCAGGCGCAGGCAAGGGAAACGCTCGAAATCGGGTGGCTCGAACTCCAGATTCCGCAAAGCTGCCAGGTCAAAGGTCATTGAGGACGCCGGCCGCTCGGGGTAAGCCAGGGCGTACAGAATGGGCAGCCGCATGTCGGTAACGGAGATCTGTGCCAGGATCGACCCATCCACGTATTCCACCATCGAGTGCACCGTCGACTGCGGGTGGATGATCACCCGTACCTGCCTGGGAGCGACGTCGAAGAGCCGGCAGGCCTCGATCACCTCCAGGCCCTTGTTCAGCATGGTCGCCGAATCCACGGTGATGCGCCGTCCCATCACCCATGTTGGGTGCTTCAGGGCCTGCTCCGGCGTGATGCCTGCAAACTGGTCGAGCGGAAGTCGGCGGAATGGCCCGCCCGAAGCCGTCAGCCAGATGAACTTGACCTCGCTATGTGCGCCCACTCGCAGGCACTGGTGCACGGCATTGTGTTCGCTGTCGATGGGCAGGATAGGCGCGTTGTAACGGCGGGCCGCGGCGGTCAGGATCTCGCCGGCAGCCACCATGCATTCCTTATTGGCGAGGCCAACGGGTTTTCCGGCAAGGATCGCCGCGTGCGTGGCCTCGAGTCCCGCAACTCCAACAATGGCCGAGACCACAAAGTCGGCTTCGGGCAGCGAGGCGCAGATGATCGTGCCCGCGGTTCCGTGAACCGTTTCGATCCCGGTGACGCCGGCCTGGCCCAGGCGAGCCGCCAACTGCTCAGCCAGTTCCGCGGTGGCCATTGAAACGACGCGCGGGCGCCAGCGCACGGCCTGGGCAAAGGCTTCGTCAATATTGCGGCCGGCGGCGAGCGCAGCTACCGAGTAGCGCTCAGGAAACTGCTCAACGATGGAGAGGGTGCTTTGCCCGATGGAGCCGGTGGAACCGAGGATTGCGAGACGTTTCAAGACAGCCTCTAGCTGCTAGCTTCCGGCTACTAGCTTTTGGGGCGGTACGAGATAAGGATTTCACATTTTGCGCCGGATCGTCCCGATCGACGGGATCAGGGCGCGCCGCACCGCAGGAACTGCTTCAGGTCTTTAGCTGAAAGCCAGGAGCGAGTGTGGTATCCCATAAGCTCGTAACAGAAGTCAAAGTCTCGAAATGCGGGTCCTTCGACTCTGTATGGCGCGAATCCGGGCCATACGCCGCTCAGGATGACCACAATGACCACACTGATTATGTTGCGGACGCCCGAAACGGAGTTCGCAGCCAGAACGTGCTTTCAGAACCTCTGATGAATCACCTGGGCGTACCACATCACCGGCGCGGCGAGAAGCAAGGCGTCGATGCGGTCGAGCACGCCGCCGTGGCCGGGGACTAGGCTGCCTGAGTCCTTCACATTGGCCGAGCGTTTCAGTGCAGACTCGGCCAGGTCGCCGACTTGTCCCGCCACATTGACCACGAAGGCCAGCACCAGCCAGTACCATTGCTCGTCGGGATAGGTCAGCGGCGCCAGGTCCCACTTCTGCAGCACGGTCGCCAGCAAATCCGATCGCTGCTCCAGACCAGCCAGAGACAAGAGCGCAGCGGCAGCCAACAGGCCTCCCGCGACGGATCCGACGGCGCCCTCCCAGCTCTTGCCGGGACTCAGCTTCGGCGCCAACTTGTGCCGGCCCCACGCCCGCCCGACGAAAAATGCGGCCGAGTCTCCAGCCCAGATCACGCAAAGCAGGAACGTTACCAGCGAAGCGCCGTTAGGCTGCGCGCGCAGCGTGGGGACGGCGATGAGGGTAAGCCCGGTATAGAGCAAACAGAAGATCGACGCAGCCGCATCCGCCATGACTCCTGCGACGGCTCTGAAGAACGTGCAATAGACCAGGATTCCAAGGCCCAGAAGGCCGAAGACGGCGGGCGTGTCTTCAGGCCATTGAAAATTGGCTGCGAACAGAAGCAGAAGCGCAATCACCACCGGAATCCGTGGCGGGCTTGCTCCGCAGCGCTCGGTCAGCGCCATGTATTCCCACGCCGCCAACACGGCAACCGAAGCCACGGCCAGCGCGAAGAGCCACTGCCACCTCGGCCCGAGAAAGACCAAAACCAGGACAACGGGGATCAGGACTGCAGCCGTCAGAACTCGCTTCATCCAGGGATGAGGATACACCGCCGGAGTGGACGGAACAGGTTACGAAGGATTGCGAGGATTCGGCGCGCAGGAGAAGGCGCGCCTGGAGCGGTTCGCACGATCGGTAAGCGAAGCCCTTAGCTCGCCGCGATCCTGATCTGCTCTGGATCCTCTTCCACTTCGCCGCAGTCTTCGCCGATGCCGCCGTAGCGGCGCTCGCGACGCTGAAAGTCGGCAATGGCCTCGAGCAGATGAATGCCGCGAAAGTCCGGCCAGTACCGCTCGGTGACAAAGATCTCGGTGTAGGCAATCTGCCAGAGCAGGAAATTCGAGATGCGCAGCTCGCCTGAGGTGCGAATGAGGAGATCGGGATCGGGCATCTGCGCGGTGTAGAGATGACGGTGGATGTCTTGCTCGGTGATACGGTCGGCGCTCAAGTGTTTGTGCTTCATCTCCTCGGCCAGCCCGCGAAAAGCGTCCACCAGTTCGGTACGTCCGCCGTAGTTCAGCGCTAGGGTCAGCGTGGTGCCGGTGTTGCTTGAAGTCGCTGTCTCCGCGGCGCGCATGCGCTCCTGCACGTCAGGGGGCAGGTCGTGAGTGCGCCCGATGTAGCGCAGGCGGATGTTGTTCCTTATCATCCGGTCGAGGTTATCGTCGAGGTAGGTCTTGAGAAGGCGCATGAGGAAGCTAACCTCAGCGCGGGGCCGGCGGAGACTGTTTTCGAGCGAGAACGCATAGAGCGTGAGCCAGGGAAGGCCGATGCGGGCAGCAGTCTCGGTGACGAACTGGACTGTCTTGGCACCCTGCTGGTGGCCCAGGAACCGCTTCAGCGATCGGCGTCCTGCCCAACGGCCGTTGCCGTCCATGATGATGGCCACATGGTTCGGAAGCGAATCAGGCTTCAATGTGGCATAAACGGCGCGTTCTTCGGCAGTCAGCTCATCGATACGCAACGTGGGAGAAGGTTGCAAGGACTCGCCTCGAATATGCATCTAGCGTGCAGACGCCTTCGGCGCGTCATTTGCCGGCGCCGGCCAGCCAGGGCTCCTTCTCATGGTCGACAGAAGGGCTGCATGAAAGGACTCCGGCTGAGACAAGAAAAACCAGCGGGCCGGAACCCCGGGAGCCACACTTTCGAACCTATAGCATTTCCACGAATCCTGCAATCCGCAACGAGGATGAGCCGCGGAACGAGTTCGAAGATCGGAAAGTGGCGGGCCAGCGCAGCTGTGTACGCTGGCCCGCGAAGGAAAGGAGGGGGGACAAGGCTGGGGATGTGGTTACGAAGCTAGGCTGTCCGCCGCCGGCCAACCGCTGCGTCCCTTACCGCGCCAAAGAACAGCGTCCGATGCAGCGAATCCAGATGCGGCAGCAGCGCGGCGATTTCGGCCAGGAAAGGATCGCTAAGAATCGTAGTGACTTCTTCGTCGCGGCGGCTGCGAGCGTCGCGCACCAATTGGCGCACTTCGATTCCCAGGGCCGTGGCCAACCTCTCCAGCGAACCCAAGGTGGGAATCGCCTTGCCGTTTTCGATTTTAGAGATGTAGGTGCGCGGCACCTGCATGCGTCCCGCCAGTTGCCGCTGGCTAAGATGCCGGATGCGGCGCATCTCGCGAACCTGTGTGGCAACCTGCAGCCCGGCTTCCGCGTTATCGTGCACGGGCTGGCTGGTTACCAGTTGCGGAGCCAATAATGCTGGCTCCTCCATGTCGAGGGGTTTGCGGCACCTTCTGCAAAGAGAGTTGCTGGTCCTATACTGCATCAGTCTGCAGTATTCGCACCGCACAACTTCGCGTGTTTCCACGCTAACGAGAGATGTAGCCATCAGCAATCTGCGGAGGCGCCAGAGCCAGCCCCTCCGTGATGCATAAATGCACCGCGAATGGTGCTACTCTCATCGATGGAACCATAATTGTCAAGTAGAAATTTGGGGACAAAGGGAAGAATTACCCGGGTAAACCCTAAAAACCCCGAAATACGCGAACCATAAAAGTAAACAGGAGCCAAAATGACCTCAGACCGCGCGCCCGACGGACGCGAAAGAGCCTGGCAGTTGCTGACCCAATGGACCCAGAGCGAAAGCCTGCGCAAACACGCGCTGGCCGTGGAAGCCTGCGTGACTGCCTATGGCGGGCAAGAGGCCGCGCGGCTTGCCCTGGAAGGGGAAGCGCGTTCGGCACTGATCGAGCTTTATTCCACGACCGCGCTTCTGCACGACTTCGACTACGAACGCCATCCTACGGCCGACGAGCACCCCTTCGTGGGGGTGCGCGAGTTGGAGCGGCAGGGCTGGCCCGAGGAGATGCGTACCGCCATTCTCGGCCACGCGGAATACTCGGGAGTGCCGCGCGTCTCGCATCTGGCCAAGGTGCTTTTTGCCTGCGACGAGTTGGCGGGGTTTTTGACAGCGTGCGCGCTGGTGAAGCCGACCAAGGCCATCGCGGATGTGGAAGTGGCCAGCGTGAAGAAAAAAATGAAAGACAAGGCATTCGCCCGCAGCGTTCACCGCGAAGACATCATCAAGGGAGCGCATGAGCTTGGCGTAGAGCTCGACGCGCACATCGGGTTCTGTATTGAGGCGATGAAGAGGCGGTCGGGGGAGCTGGGGCTGTGAAGCGGGCCGCAGCGCGACAATCATCACCGGGTGCAGGCTGGCGATGATGAAAGCGACCGCTGTTGTTTTGTCGGCGCTGTTTTCGTGCCCGGTCCTCGCTCAGGGCGCTCTCTCCTCAGACGCGCCGCAGGGCCAAGCCTCGATTGTGAGACTGCCTACGGCCTCGTATCCTGCGATGGCCTTGGCCGCGCACGTATGGGGGCCTGTTGAGTTGAGCATTGCGGTCCGGCCGGACGGCACCGTTGCTTCGGTAGAGGTCATTGGCGGTCCGCCAATGCTGAGAGACGCCGCCGTCGAAAGCGCGAAACAAACGCAATTCAAATGTGCGGGCTGCGCCGTATCTGAGAAACATTTCCGCGTGGTTTACAGATATGAACTGGCCGAACCCTACTACTGCGACCCGCCTGATAAGTCCTACCCACGGATTTCGCAGTCAGCCGGAGTCGTAACGATCACTGGCCAGCCAGCTGGAACGTGTGACCCGATGGGTAGCGTCGAGCGGGTGCGGGTTCGCTCGGCAAAGTGCCTCTATATGTGGAAATGCGGCTGGCGCTAGCGAACTGGCCGTTGATTTCTCCGATCTCTATTCTCTAATCTCTGTCACTTCCTCCATGCGCCACTGGCAATGACGCGCTTCTCGCGCAGATCCCCGCCGTTGTAGCGGTAGAACCAGCATGTGAGTATGCCGCCGGTGGCTAACTCAACTTTGCGCAACTCGCGCACGTATTCGCTGGTCTTTGGGGATTGCGGATCGCATTCTTCATACGCGTCGAGACGATGCAGGATCTCCGGGTCCTCCGGCAATTCCATCACCGTGCCGAAGATCTTGCCCGGTGCATTCGGGTCCGGAACCGCGCCCGGATAGCCGCCGAGATCGTAGAGAACGCCGCGAACGAATCCCTTGCCCACCGGTCGTAGCTCCGCGGCAAGGCCTGCGATCTGCGCGGGCGCGCGGCCGGGTTGCAACGTGCCGTAGGCGAAGAGATAGTCGCTCATCGAGTGTGGTGTTCTCGAAGTCTGTCGCAAAATTAAAGGCCCAGAAATGCAGGTCCTCCGACTTGTTTTGGCTGCAGAGGCGCACCAAAACTCGCTCAGGATGACCGGTTATTTATGCTGCCAACTTCAGGGACGAGACGCCAAGGGTGCTTGCTGTGGAGTTCCGGATCGCCGGGGCGGCAGACCAGTTTTTCGTTCCCTGTTCCCTAATCCCTGTTCCCTGTTTTTCGCAGTTCCGTTACGATCTCCTGCGCGGCCTTGCGAGCTTCGGCTTCTTGATCCGGCGGGAAGCTGATGGCGCCGACGCGAGCGTGCCCGCCGCCGCCGTAGCGCTCGCAGATCTTGGCCAGGTTCACCATCTTTGCCGGATCGGTCTTTGTCCACGGATTCGATCCCACGGCTACCTTGGTGCGGAAGCTCGACTTCGAAAGCCCAATCGAATAGGTCGCGTCAGGAAACAGGTAGTACGGGATGAATTTGTTGAAACCCTCGAGCGGGTGGTCGGTGATGTCGAAGAAGATGACGCCGTCACGCTCCTCGGCGCGGCTGCGGATCAGCTCTAGTGCCTCTTGGTGACGCTCGAGCAGCGGCGGCAGCAGCGACGCCACGAACGGCTGCTTGAGGATTTCGACCAGCGGCATCTCGGTGAGCAGCGGAATCAGGCGCGGAATGAATGCAGGATCCTGCGTGGCCTCGATGATCAGCGTGAGTTTCATGGCCGGAGCGGCCATCTCGACGGCCGCTTCGGGGCTCTCATATTTCGCACCGTCCACAATGTCGGCCCACCGGATCAACTCAGCAACAGGCGCAGCGTTGAATCCGTAGCGAGTCGACGCGATGTGCGCCAGAAAGCTGGTGCACGACGTGTAGCTGGGATCGAAGAACTTGTGTGCGGCGCACACCGGGTCGCGCTGGCAGGCAAGAAAGTTCTCACGGTCCTGCTCGGTGAGAAACGCCGACTGGTGATGATCGAACCACCAGGTGATGCGCGGCGAGGCTGAGTACTTGAAGTCCACGATGGCATTCTCGTCGCCCGTGAACTCGCTCTCATCGAAGAGCGCGCCGGCGCGATGCACCAGCCCGTGATATTCGTACTCCGCACCCGCGGCTATGCATTCGCGGTGGAAGCGCGTGAACAGCGAGGCTGAGCAAGCTCCGTCAAAGCATTTGTCGTGATAGAAGACGCGAACCCGCACCACTTGGACTCCTCTCCAAGAAGCGAATGCCAAAAAGCCGGAACTGTTAAGAATCAAGTCCTCGGCCAAATGTGTCAAGCGGGGGAAGCGTGGCGAAGCTGTTTCTTGCTGTATCGCTCCCTCGCTCCCTGTTGTTCCGTGGCCTTTGTCACTAGCCGCATACCACCCCATCGGTTACCCTCAAGAAATCCATCCGCGAATGACGACCCCGGCCGCTCAAGCTCGCTACCCGCTCACCCAGGGCGTCAACCCGTGGATGGTGACAGCCTCGGTGATGCTGCCGACATTTATGGAAGTGCTCGACACCGCCATTGCGTCGGTGGCGCTCCCATACATCGCCGGCTCGCTGTCGGCCTCGAACTCCGAGGCCACATGGGTGCTCACCAGCTACCTTGTTGCCAACGCGGTCATCCTGCCCGCCTCGAACTGGTTCGCCCGGCGCTTCGGCCGCAAGCGCTTCCTACTGACCTGCGTCATTCTGTTTACCGTCGCGTCGTTTTTCTGCGGCGCGGCGCCGTCGCTGGCCGTGATTCTGCTTGCTCGCGTGCTGCAAGGGGCGGGCGGCGGCGCGTTGCAGCCGCTCTCCCAATCCATCCTGCTCGAGAGTTTTTCGCTCAGAGACCGTTCCAAGGCCATGGCCGCGTATGGCCTCGGCATCGTGGTTGCTCCCGTCCTCGGCCCCACGCTCGGCGGCTGGCTCACCGACACCTGGAGCTGGCGCTACGCCTTTTACATCAACATTCCCATCGGCATTCTTGCGGTCATCATGATCAGCCGCTTCGTCCACGACCCGCCCTACATCAAGAACGCTAAGGTGGGACCGTTCGACAACATCGGTTTCGGCCTGCTTATCGTGTGGACCGGCTGCCTGCAGATCGTCCTCGACAAAGGCCAGGAGGACGACTGGTTCGGCGCCGTCTGGGTGCGCTGGGCGGTCGCCGCGCTCGTGGTCGCGCTCATCGGCTGGCTCTGGCGCTCCTGGGCCAATCCCAAGGGTCTCGTCGATCTGCATATCCTGAAAGACCGCAACTTCCGCACCGGTTTGTTCATGATCGCCATGCTCGGCATGTGCATCTACATCACCATCGCGATCCTGCCGCTCTATTACCAGGAAATCCTCGGCTACACTGCCTTCACCGCCGGCCTGGTCGTCGGCCCCCGCGGCATCGGCTCGTTCATCGGCTCGCCCATCATCGGATTTCTTAATTCCCGTTTCGATCCGCGTAAGCTGCTTTGCCTCGGCTTCCTCGGCTTCGCTGTCTGCGCCTTTATCTTCGGCACCGTCGATCTCGATATCGGCCCTTACACGCTGCTCATTCCCATTACACTCACCGGGTTCGCGCTGAGCTTCGTCTTTGTGCCGCTGGCCACACTGGCCACTTCCACCATCTCCCGAAACGACATGGGCAACGCCACGGGACTCTTCAATATGCTGCGCAACATCGGCGGATCGATTGGCATTGCGATGGCCACCACCGCGCTCATCCGCCGCGCCGATCTCTACCAGACCTACCTTGCCGCCAATCTCTCGCCCTCCGGCGCCGTACTGCAGCAGAAGTCGGCGGCCATGGCCTACTATCTCGGCCATCGCATCGGCCCGGCCAGCGCGCGCCCCGGCTCCTTCGGCCTCATCTACGGGCTGATGCAGCAGCAGGCGGCGATGCGCGCCTACGTCGACGTCTTTCGCTGGACGGCCGTTCTAGCTCTGATCTGTGCTTGCGCTGTGTGGCTGTTCAAGAAGCCGGCGAAGCTCGGCGGGGCGCCGCCGGGGGCGCACTAGCTCGTTTCGTCCCTGCGGCGACCCCGCTGGTCACTCTCCCGGTCCATCAAGCTAACCTCTTATTCGTCCGGCCGTATCATTCCCCACAGAGGTCGCCATGCAATCGCTGCTGCAGGACATCCGCTACGGCCTTCGCTCGCTCCTCAACTCTCCCCGCTTTACCGTTGGCTCCGTTCTCACCCTCGCGCTTGCCATCGGCGTCAACACCGCCATGTTCAGTATCATTCAGACCGTGCTCCTCGAGCCCTGGCCTGTCAAAGATCCCGCCCGCGTTATCGCCGTTCTGCAGCGCCAGGCTGACGGCAACCAGAACAACTTCTCCACCGCCGACTTTCTGGATTGGAAGGAGCAGGGCGGCCTCCTCGCCCATATGGGGGCGCACGTTGCCTGGCAGTTCAACCTCAGCAACCCAGGCGAAACTCCCGAGCGCATTATTGGCGGCAAGATTTCTTACGACCTCTTTCCCACTTTCGGCGTCGTGCCAGTTCTCGGCCGTTTCTTCACTCCCGAGGAAGACGCGCCGAACTCGGGCCACTTCGTCCTGCTCTCAAACACCATCTGGAAAAATCGCTTCAGGTCCGATCACGCCATCGTCGGTAAGGCGATCTCGCTCGACGGCGCGCCTTACACCGTGGTTGGTGTCATGCCCGCCGGCTTTTCCTACTTCGGCAACAAAGACCTGCTATGGACCCCGCTCGAGCTCGAGCGGGGCGGCGGCATCGGCGGCTCGCCCAACATCCATTGGCTTCTCGGCTTCATCCGCCTGCCCGATGGCATGACCCTCAAGCAGGCCCAGGTCCAACTCGATTCCGTTGCCGCTCGCCTGCACCAGGAAAACGCGACAGCTGACGTGGGCTTCGGCCTTTCTCTTCTCTCCCTCAATGACAATTTCGCCGGCAGTGTCCGCCCCGCTCTGGTCATGCTCATGAGCTGCGTGGGTTTTGTGCTGCTGATTGCCTGCGCCAATATCGCCAATCTGCTCCTCGTCCGCAGCACCGCACGCCGGCGCGAGATGGCGGTTCGCACAGCGCTCGGCGCATCGCGCCTCCGCATTGTCCGCCAGTTACTCACGGAAAGCGTTCTGCTCTCCGTCGCCGGCGGCCTGCTCGGGATCGGCCTCGCCTTTGCCGCACTGCGCGCCGTTCTCGCCCTCCATCCGCCAAGCGTCCCGCGGATGGACCAGGTCTCCATCAACTTCACTGTCCTCGCCTGCTCGCTTTTCGCGTCACTCCTGGTCGGCCTTCTCTTCGGCCTCGCGCCTGCCGCGGGCGCTGCGCGCCTCGACGTCAACGAGGGCCTGCGCGGGCGCGCTGGTTCTTCCTCGCGTGGATTCGCAGGTCAACGCGCCCTGCTGATCATCGTTGAGAACGCTCTGGCCTGCATTCTTCTCACTGGAACCGGCCTCGCGCTCTCGAGCCTCTGGTCGATTCGTAATGTAGACCTCGGCTTCGTCCCCGCCAACCTGCTTACCTTCCGCATCGCTGCGCCATCCACGCTGACCGGTCAGCAGGTCACTGAGTTCTATCGCCAGGTCGGTGATCGCGTCCGCGCCATCCCCGGCATCGCGTCGGCCGTCATCGCCCGCAACCTGCCCATGAGCGGCGCCGATCCCTCCATGCCGATCGCGGTCGACGGCAAGAACCCTGCTCCGGTGCAGGGCGAAATCGTGACGCGGTATCGCGCCGTCGGCGACGGCTACTTTCGCACCCTGCAAATCCCCATTCTGCATGGTCGCGACTTCAACGCCGATGACACCGCAAGCTCGCCCTTCGTCGCCATCGTCAGCCAGTCGCTGGCGCAAAAATACTGGCCCGGTGAGAGCCCCATCGGCAAGCATGTCAAGCCCAACTTTAACGGCAGTTCCTGGTGCACAGTGGTTGGAGTCGCGGCTGATGTCCGCCATTGGGGCGCAGATGTTGACATCGAGCCCACAGCCTACTATCCCTACACGCAAATTCCCGACTCCATCCGCCCCCTGCTCGAAGCCACCATGAGCGTCGCCGTCCGCAGCGGGTTGGCTGAGAACGCACTGCTCTCCTCCATCCGTGCCGCGACTGCCCAGGTCAGCACCTCGACACCGATCTTCGACTTTCAGTCCATGACCAGCATGGTCTCTGACTCCGGCACTCTCCGCCGCTTCGACCTTTCGCTGCTTGCCATCTTTTCCGCACTCGCCCTCACGTTGGCGGCCGTGGGCGTCTACGCCGTCACCGCGTACTCCGTCTCACAGCGCACGCGCGAAATCGGCGTCCGCATCGCGCTCGGCGCAGGCCGCCACGATGTGCTCCGCCTCATTCTGGGGCAAAGCGGGCGGCTCGCTCTCGCCGGGATTCTCATCGGCGTTCCAGCAGCCTTCTTGCTGCGCAAGCTCATGGCGAGCCTGCTTTACGGCATTGGCGAGAATAACCCGATTGTTCTGGTATCGGTTCCCATGGTCATGATGCTTGTCGTCTTGATTGCCTGCTACGGTCCTGCCCGTCGGGCCGCAACCACCGATCCCATCCGAGCTCTTCGCGAAGAATAGTCCGCGTGAAGAGTCGCGGGAGACGAACCCCGTGAGTCTCTTTGCAGGCGGGCCGTTTCTGAGGCGGCCGAAACTCGGTCGGCCCCGCCCGGTAAGCACTGGCTTCTTCGTGCCCTCTCCAAGATCAAGCTGTTTCGACCCGGCTCGCACACGATATAGTGGCGGCATGCCTGCACGATCGTCGCGCTTCCCCAGTCTAAGATTCTTGGCTCTTTTCGCCGCGGCCTACGCCCTGGTCGTTGCGGCACACGCGCAGACTCCGGGCGCTTCCAGTGCGCCTGCCACGCACACCCTAGTCATTGACGGCTTGGGCAAAGGCGCGGTGCCGCTCGACGGACCCTGGCAATTCCACACGGGCGACGACCCCGCATGGGCGGCGCCTAGCTACGACGACTCTCACTGGGAGCAGCTCACCGCCGACAAGACCTGGGGCGCGCAAACCCATCCCAGCTACACCGGCTTTGCCTGGTACCGCCGGACCATCAGCCTAACCCTCGCCCCGGGTGCAGAATCGAATCTCGCCCTCCTCGTCCCCGCGGTTGACGATGCCTATGAACTTTATTGGAATGGAGTTAAGGTAGGGCAGCTCGGCAAGCTGCCGCCTCATCCGGTTTTCTACGAGGGTGTTCCGGCACAGACCTACGGCTTGGGATCGATCCGCAAGGGGGTGCTGGCAGTGCGTGTGTGGAAGTTTGCGCTGGCTTCGAACGACCCCGACAGTTTGGGCGGCTTTGAGGCTATGCCGCTCTTGGGCAGCCCCGCCGTCATCGCCGCGGGGAAGGAGCAAGCCGATTTTCACTGGCTGCGCGCCCAGCAGTTCCGCTTCGGGCTCGCGTCTCTTTACGCGCTGGTATCGATCCTCGCTTTTCTCGCCTGGCTGCGCGATCGCCATGAATGGCTGCTGTTCTGGATGAGTCTCTTCGCTTTGATGTTGACGATGGACGTGGTGCTGGGTAGTTTGCGTTTGCCCTGGAACTATGCGTTGCTTTTGTTCCTGACTCAGCTTTCGATTGCCATTCGTGAGGCCGCGGGGTGGTTTCTGCTCGTTTGGCTGCTGCAACTCAACCAGAGGCCGAAACTGGTGTTTTACGTACGACTCGCCGCAATTGTCGGGATCGTCTCCGCTGCCATCGATGGGAGTCTGGCCTTCTTTTATCCCGATCACCTCGCCTTGGTTCCGATGCAGATTGCCGATGCGATTACCACGGCTCCTGCGGTTCTCTTCGAGTGCATTCCGGCCGTTCTGGTCGCATTCGCAATCTTCAAGCGTTCGCGCCTCGACTCGGCTCGCTGGACGGTTGCTATTTTGGCCTTTTTGAACGCCACCGTGTACTGGATCGAGAACCTCATGCAGCAGGGTGTGCGCTACACCCACTTCACCATTTCCGACAGGATCAATGCACCTCTCTTCCATCTGGTGGGCAACAGTTTCAACCTGCCCACCATCCTTCGTACATTGCTGTTTCTCTCCATTGTGTATGCGGTGATTCGATACACCGTCGACAGCCGCCGGCGTCAGAACGCCCTCGAACTGGAGTTCCAGAACGCACGTGAGCTGCAGCAGGTTCTGGTGCCGGAAACGCTGCCCGCTCTGGCCGGATTCAACCTGACCAGTGCCTATCGCCCCGCGCAGGAGGTGGGCGGCGACTTTTTCCAGATCATTCCGCTCGAAGAGGGTTCCACGCTGGTGGTGCTGGGCGATGTGAGCGGCAAAGGCCTCAAAGCCGCCATGGCGGTTTCGATGATCGTGGGTGCTGTGCGCACGCTGGTGGAAACAACGTCGAAGCCCGCGGAGATTCTCGCCGGCCTCAATCGCCGTCTCTTCGGCCGACTCCAGGGAGGCTTTGCCACCGCGGTGGCGCTCCGGCTGGATGGCGACGGTACATGCACGATCGCCTGCGCCGGCCATCCTGCGCCTTTCGTCAACGACCAGGAGCTGGCATTTCCGGGCACGCTTCCGCTCGGGGTCCTGCAAAAGGCGACATATGAAGAGACCAGGTTTCAATTGGGCGAGCGCGACCAGCTGGCTCTTTATACCGACGGACTTCTCGAAGCCCGCAGCCAGAGCGGCGATCTCTACAGCTTCGGCCGTCTTAAGACGCTGTTTGCCAGCCGTCCCACCGCCGAGCAGGCCGCCGAGGCAGCCGTCAACTTCGGGCAGGACGACGACATCACTGTCCTTACGCTGACCCGCGTGGCGGCGGGCGCATGAGCGCGGCGGCCGAGCCCACGTCGCCGGGTCTCGCCGGCTGATTGCAAGATCCCTGTGCGTGAAACTGTTTTTGAAGCATGAAAACAAGAAACCGCTGCGCGCATGGAATACAACCATCCCGGTTCGCTGAGTGTCTTACTTAAATGAGCAGTCGCTGACTGCTGACGGGTTTTGGCCGATCGGTAGAGAGAGCCTGCCTCCATCTCGGGGCATCTTGCAACGCGGCCTGAAGGTCACCGCGTGATCGCTATTTCGAGGGTCGCCTACGCAATTTCACAGATAAGCGATCGGAGCAAGGTGCGGGCGCTCGTGACGCCGTCAGAGGCTAGGAGTGTCCATAGGAGTATGAATGAAGCAGCAGTGTTCCACACAGCCGGACCAATGCGCATCAGCGATCTATACCGTTATTCAAAGCCTTATCGATAGCCAGGAAGCTCTCGTCGAAGTCGGCGAGAAGCTTGAAGACGCGGATCTCAAACGATTTTTTCTCGCCGAGTCGTTGAGACGAGCCGAGTTTCGCGGTGAATTGGAGTCGATCCTGAATCAGGAGGGCGTGGGCAACCTCCTCGAAGGTGAAACAGAGCCCGGTCCGGTGCGGCGCGTTCTGGCAGAGCTGCGGCTGCGGTCCCACGAAGCCGGCGGCCACCGGTTGCTGGCAACCGCCGAGCAAGGTGAAGACGCCGCGAGGGAGGCGTACAGCAGGGCAATCAAGACTTTTCCACCAACGCCTATTCTGCAGTTGTTGAGCTCGCAGGCAGCGCACATAGAGGAGTCGCGTGACTTCGTGAAGGCTGCACGGGAGAGCGCAGCCTTCGAACTCTCTGCCCGCGACCGCGCCGCCTGAAACGAGCAGCGCTATTACTCCCTTGTCCCTGCTTTTCACCCTCGCGCGGTAAAACGGGCGGAAGGCCTTAGTCCGTTGGCGCCAAAGGCACAAACTTCTTCTGCTTTTCGTCGTACTCTTCAATCCGCCCAGTCAGGATGTCGTAGTACCAGCCGTGCACCGTGAGCCGGCCGGCCGCCTCGGCCCGCGCCACCGGCGGTTGCGCGCGCAGGTTCATCAATTGCGCCACAACGTTGCCGCGGATGAGCGAGGCCAATTCCGCGGCGTCGCCGTCGGCAGCACTCACCGGCCGCTTGTTGGCGAATGCCATCTCCACATGCTCCAGCCAACGCTTCGCCTTGGGCAGGTTCTCAAGGCTCTTGTGGTCGAGCGCCGCCTTCATCGCGCCGCAGTCCGAGTGGCCGCACACGATGGCGTGCCGCACCTTCAGCACCTCCACGGCATACTCGATGGTCGCCGTCACGCCGTCCACGTCGTCGCTGGTGGGCACAACGTTGCCGATGCTGCGCGAGATGAAAAGATCACCCGGCTCCGTCCCCAGAATCAAATCGGGCAGCACGCGCGAGTCAGCGCATGTGATGAACAGACACTCCGGCGCCTGGCTCTCGGCCAGCAGATGAAAATGGCTCTTCTTCTCAGGGAATACGTCCGCCAGAAAGCGTTTGTGCCCTTCGATGAGTTTTTGCATTGCGCCTCCCGCAGAGTCTGCTGGGTCCTGTCCCAGCCTATCGCACCGTCCGCGAAGGGCCTTCGCGGCTCATCGGGCTCGCATAACGATAAGAGCAGCAGAGACAAATGCGTCGGTCCACATTCCTGCAGACAAAATCCATTGCGTTCCCTACACTGTTTCAAGCATGGCCATTGCGGACCCACTGACCATCGATGCTCTCCCCGGCGGTAATCCCGGAACGCTAATTTTGCGCCTCTCTGGACCAATCGTCCTGGCCAATCTTCTTCCACTTCGCGCGCAGCTTCGCAGCGGCGAACCGCCTCGGCTGACCATCCTCGACCTGACCGGCGTTTCGTACATTGACTCCTCGGGGATGAGCGAGATCATTAACCACGAGGTCTACTGCCGCGACAAACATGCACGCCTCGCTCTCGCCGGAGTCTCTCCCCGCGTCCTCGGCATGTTGCAGATCACGCGATTGGATAAGGTTCTGACCATCGCGGCCACCGTCGAAGATGCCGAGGCGATGGCCTAATTTTCCGCCCCCGGTAACCAATCTCGATCTCATCCGTGAACTTGCCCCCGGTCGACCGCTCAAACCACACCCAATCGCGTCCACAGAGTGACAATAGAAAGGGAGAGACGCATGCGCAGGGCCGCACACCCGGCCGTCCCACATTCTGCCGCCGAGGAGCACCCGCCGAACCGCGCGCACCGGGTGTCGTTCACTATCGCCATCACCTGGATCGGCCGGCTTCTCGATTTCCGCGATCGCGTCCTGGGGTGGGCCGATGCCGGCCGCATCCCCGCAGGAATCTACGAACGGGTTGCCCGCCAGGCGATCTCCAGCGGCGCCAGTGCGCTCGACGCGGTGTTCGTCCGTCCGGCCTCAGCTCGCGCGACCGCGGCTGTCCTCCTCTGCCACGGGATCGGCGAGACCGTGGAGCAGTGGTTCGGCGTGCAGCAGCTTCTTGCTGCTCACGGCGTTGCTTCATTGGTGTTCGACTACTCCGGCTATGGCCGCAGTACCGGCCGGCCCGACTGGGTCCGGTTCGAGCACGACGCGATTGCCGCTTTTGCCGCCCTTGAGCAGCTTGCGCCCCAACTCCCGCACGCCGTGCTGGGTTTTTCCCTGGGCAGCGGTGTGGCGGCGGCCACGATCAATCGACTCCGTGCGCACCGGCTGATCCTCTGCGAGGCTTTCACCTCGTTTCGCGACGCCGCCACCGCGCGTTGGATCCCAAAGCGCTTCGCGCAACTGGTGCCGCCCATCTGGCATGCCCGCCGGCCGCTTTCAAAGTGCAGCCTGCCCGTCCTCATCGTCCACGGAGAAAAAGACACGGTTTTTCCCGTGACCATGGCCACAGAACTTGCCGGATACTGCTCACCGCGAGCGGAGATTGTTCTAGTCGCCGACACCACGCACAATCAGCCCTTCCGCAGGCCCCGTCTCGACTACTGGGGCCCGATCATCAAGTGGGTTAACTCGCCCACTCCGTAATCAGTTGACGACATTCTCGCGTCGGGTCTTCCCGACCCCGAACCCCTGAAACCAGACCAAGGCTGGACCTCCGATAGACTGTACTCAGATCATGTTTGAGAACCTCACTGACAAACTGCAACGCGTCTTCAAGAACCTTCGCGGCCAGGGCACGCTTACTGAAGAAAACATCGCCGAGGCGCTGAAGGAGATTCGCGTCGCGCTACTCGAAGCCGACGTCAATCTCAAGGTCGTCAACGACCTCGTTGAGCACATCCGCCAGAAGGCAGTCGGCGCAGAAGTTCTGACGGCTCTCTCGCCTTCCGAGCAGGTAATCAAAATCGTCCGCGACGAGCTGATGGCTTTGCTGGGCAAAGACACGGCGCGCTTCAACTTTGCTTCCAAGCCGCCGACCGTGATTTTGATGGCCGGCCTGCAAGGGTCCGGCAAAACCACCACTTCAGGCAAATTGGCCGCCTGGCTCAAGAAGGGTGGGCACCGGCCCATGCTGGTCTCGGTCGACGTCTACCGCCCTGCCGCGCGCGAGCAGCTCAAAGTTGTCGCCAAGCAGGTCGAGTCGCGACTCTACGAGGGCGACCTGAAAGGCGAAGCCGCTGGATCGGCGCTCGTCGAGCGCCTTGCCAAGGAAGCCCGCCGCGAAGCCGTGATCATGGGCTGCGACACGCTCATCGTCGACACCGCCGGCCGGCTCCATGTGGACCAGGAACTGATGGCCGAAATGGAGAGCCTGAAAAAGCTGCTCGCGCCGCAGGAGATCCTCTTCGTGGCCGATGCCATGACCGGCCAGGACGCGGTTCATTCCGCGCAGGATTTTCACTCACGCCTCTCACTGACCGGCGTGGTCCTGACGAAAATGGACGGCGACGCGCGCGGCGGCGCGGCACTGTCGATTCGCCACGTCACAGGCCAGCCCATCAAGTTCATCGGCGTGGGCGAAAAGCCCGACGCCTTCGAGCCGTTCCACCCAGACCGAATCGTCGGCCGCATCCTGGGCATGGGCGACATGCTCTCGCTCATCGAAAAGGCCGAATCCACTCTCGATCGCAAGAAATCCGAAGAGCTGGCGAAAAAGGCGCTGCTCGGCGACGGCTTCTCGCTCGAGGACTTCCGCGATCAGTTGCAACAGATCAAGAAGCTCGGCTCCATGGAATCGATCTTGAAGATGCTGCCCTCGGTTGGCCCCTTTGCCGGCATGCAGCAAGCCGCGGGGCAGATCGACGAGAAACAGTTCACCCGCACCGAGGCCATCATCAACTCCATGACGCCCCGGGAGCGCCGCAACCACGAGATCATTTCCGGCTCGCGCCGCAAGCGCATCGCCGCCGGCTCGGGGACCAGCGTGCAGGAGGTGAACCAGCTTTTGCGCCAGTACGCGCAGATGGCGAAGGTCTTCAAGCAGGTGGGCCGAGGCGGGCTGGCCAAGAGCATGATGCGCGGCGGCCTGGCGGGAATGGGTGGCCGGCAGCGGTTCGGGCGGTAACGAATGCCTATGACTCCCCTCCAGGACCAACTCGACGAGATCACGCAGAATACGCGGCGCCTCGTCCAGCCAGAGCGCATGGCCGTCGGCGAGCGCGCGGTCGCTGAGCTGTTCGCCTCCGGAATCGAGGGAAAAATCCTGCCCGTCGGCGCGGTGGCCCCGGATTTTGCCCTCAACGACTCCTCCGGCCGCCTGGTTCGCTCCGCCGACCTGCTCGCTCTTGGGCCACTGGTCCTGAAATTCTTCCGCGGGCGCTGGTGCCCCTACTGTGTCACCGAGCTCGAGGCTTGGCGTGACCTCCATCCCCGGCTGCGCGAGGCCGGTGTGCTTCTGGCTGCCATCAGCCCGCAAACCACCCGCCAGAGCGACTTTATGGTGGGCCAGCACTCGCTGCCGTTTCCTGTCCTCTGCGATCCCGGGTGCGCCGTGGCGGAGAAGTTCGGCCTGGCCTACACCATCCCCGAGTACCACCGCGACTACTACCGATCGATCCTGGTGAATATCCCGTTCGTCAATGGCGGCGAACAAGGCGGCCGGGAAAAAGGGGGCGACGACTCCTGGCGGCTGCCCATCCCGGCAATATATGTCCTAAGTCCCGCTGGACGCGTAGTCCACGCCGAGGCCCACGCCGACTTCCGCGTCCGTCCTGAGCCCGAAGAGGCACTTGCAGCCGCCCTCTCCTGCTTGCAAAGGTAGCGTCCACGCCTCTGCCACGGGCCTCTTTCCGTAGGCTCCTCAGACGGAGATTTCTACGGAAAATGCATCTGAATGAGGAAATTTACATCATATAAGTTGACAACATCTCGCTCAATCTGGCATTCTTGCCGGTTGAGCATTTCTCTTAAGGCAGGAAAAACATGTCAAAAATGATTGGAATTGACCTCGGCACGACCAACTCGTGCGTGGCAGTGATGGAGGGCGGCGAGCCCAAAGTCATTCCTAATGAGGAGGGTGCGAGGACTACCCCCTCGATCGTCGCCTTCACCAAGAACGGCGAGCGGCTGGTGGGCCAGGTGGCCAAGCGCCAGGCCATAACCAACCCTGAGAACACGATTTTCTCCATCAAGCGCTTTATGGGCCGGCGCTACAACGAAGTAACCGATGAAATGAAGATGGTCCCCTATGTGGTCGTCCAGAAAGGCGACCATGTCGACGTCGTGGCCCAGGGCAGGGAGTATACCCCGCCCGAAATCTCCGCCATGATTCTGCAAAAACTCAAGGCATCGGCGGAAGCCTATCTCGGCACCTCTGTGACGGAGGCCGTGATTACCGTGCCGGCCTACTTCAACGACGCGCAGCGCCAAGCCACGAAGGACGCCGGAAAAATCGCCGGCCTCGACGTGAAACGCATCGTCAACGAGCCCACGGCGGCAGCCCTGGCCTACGGTCTCGACAAGAAGAAGGACGAAACCATCGCGGTCTATGACTTCGGCGGCGGCACCTTCGATATCTCCATCCTCGAGGTCGGCGAGGGCGTCATTGAGGTCAAATCGACCAACGGCGACACCCACCTGGGCGGCGACAACCTCGACCAGCGCGTCGTCGATTGGCTCATCGCCGAGTTTAAGCAGGAACACGGCCTTGACCTGACCTCGAAGGGCAACGAAATGGCCCTGCAGCGACTGAAAGACGCCGCCGAAAAAGCCAAGATCGAGCTCTCGACCACCGTCGAGACGGAGATCAATTTGCCCTTCATCACTGCCGACGCGTCCGGGCCAAAGCACCTGGTGCGCAAGCTCACCCGTGCCAAGCTCGAGCAATTGACCGAGGACCTAATCGATCGCTCCGTCGACCCGTGCAGGAGGGCGATGGCAGATGCCGGCGTCTCCGCCAGCCAGATCGATGAAGTGGTTCTGGTCGGTGGTCAGACGCGCATGCCGGCTATCCAGGCGCTGGTGAAGAACCTGTTCGGCAAGGAGCCGCATCGCGGCGTGAACCCCGACGAGGTGGTTGCCATCGGCGCGGCGGTGCAGGCTGGCGTGCTCTCGGGCGACGTCAAAGATCTGTTGCTGCTCGACGTGACTCCGTTGACCCTGTCGATCGAGACGCTGGGCGGCGTGGCTACACCGATGATTCCGCGCAACACCACCATCCCGACCAAGAAGACCGAGACGTTTTCGACCGCGGCCGACAACCAGACCGAAGTCGAGGTCCACGTGCTGCAAGGCGAGCGGCCGCTCGCCGGCCAGAACCGCACCTTGGGCAAGTTCAAGCTGGGCGGCATTCCGCCGGCGCCGCGCGGGCTGCCGCAGATCGAAGTCACCTTCGACATCGACGCCAACGGCATCCTCAACGTGACTGCAAAGGACAACGCCACCGGCAAGGACACGCGCATCACCATTACCTCCAGCTCTGGCCTGAGCAAGGAGGAAGTGGAAAAGATGGCCAAGGAGGCGGACTCGCACGCTGCTGAAGACAAGGAAAAGCGCGAGGAGATCGAAGCCCACAATCAGCTCGATGGTATGGTCTACAACATCGACAAGATGCTCAAGGACTCGGGCGAGAAGGTGCAGGCGGCCGACAAGAGCGATGTTGAATCCGCGCTGGCCGACGCCAGGAAAACGCTCGAAGGCTCGGCGTCGACGACGGAGCTGAAAGCATCGCTTGAGAAGCTCACCCAAGCCAGCCACAAGCTGGCCGAGGCGCTCTACAAAGCCAATACGGCCCAGGCCGCGTCTCCCAGTCCCGCGGACTCGGCCTCGGCCTCGGGCGCGGCGAGCGCCGCCGAGCCCAAGAAGGACGAAGGGGTCATCGACGCCGAGTATGTCGACGTCGACGACAAGAAGTGAGCTGGGCTAGCGCGGTTAGCGCTGCTGGCGAAGCTAGATCGATGGGGTGGGCGGCATAAGCCGTCCACCCCATCCTGTGTTCGTCATCCTGACCGAGTTGCTGAGGCGACGAGCCGAAGGATCTGCTTCCATTCTGGGCAATTTGTGAGATAACAAAGAAAAAATGGCCACGACACCCCAAAAGGATTACTACGGCACGCTCGGCGTCAAGAAGACGGCGACGCCTGATGAGATCCGCAAGGCCTTCCGCAAGGCGGCGCGCAGGTACCACCCCGACGTCAATCCGAATGACAAGCGCGCCGAAGAGAAATTCAAAGAGATCTCCGAGGCCAACGACGTCCTGAGCGATCCGAAAAAGCGCAAGATTTACGACCAGGTTGGCTTCTACTCAGACCAGATCGATCCCGCGCAGGCCGAAGCCTATGCGCGCGCGCAGCGCGAAGGCGCCCAGCCGCCCATCGATTTTGGCGGCTTCGATTTCTCTGGCTTCCAGGGCGGCGGTCCGGCAGCGCAGACCGGCGCTGGTTCTTCAACGTGGGGCAGCTTCAGAGACATTTTTTCCGGCATCTTTTCCGGCGCCCAGCATCAAGAGCAGGCGCGCGGCCCGCAACCCGGCACCGATATTGAATACCAGGCCACCGTCGATTTCTGGACCGCGATCCGTGGCGGTCAGGCGCGCATCCAGATCGAGCGCCAGGAGATGTGCCCCACCTGCCACGGCCAGGGCCGCGTTGGGCCCGAGATCCAATGCCCGGAGTGCCACGGCACCGGCCAGGTGACACAGACGGGCGGGCGCATGAAGTTCAACATCACCTGCCCCAACTGCAACGGGACAGGACGCGTCGCCAATGTCTGCCCCACCTGTCATGGCGAAGGCACAACCACGCGCACCGAGACTGTTGAATTCCGGATCAAGCCCGGCACCCGCGACGGCCAGCGCATTCGCCTGCAGGGCAAAGGCAACGCAGGCATTAACGGCGGGTCTCCCGGCGACTTGTTTCTCATCGTCCGCACTGGGACGCATCCGGTTTTTACGCGCCAGGGCGACGACATCCTGATCACCGTGCCGATCACGGTAGCCGAAGCCGCACTCGGCGCCAAGGTGGAAGTGCCGACCATCGACGGCCGCGCGCAATTGAAGATTCTGCCGGGTACGCAGAGCGGGCAGAAGCTGCGCATGCGCGAGCGCGGCGTGGAAAGCGCGCAGAATCCCGGCCAGCGCGGCGACGAGATTGTCACCGTGACCGTGGCCGTGCCGCACCTGAACGACGAGCGCAGCCGCGAGATCATGCGCGAGCTGGCGCGGCTGAACCCCAGCGACCCGCGCAAGCAGATGTTCGACAAGTTGTAAAAGGCAGGGCACAAGGGACCAAGGGGACAAGGGACCAAGAAAGCGGGAACGAGATCAAACTGAGAGGAATTCTCAATCAAAGTAGATAAGCCCGAAGAGTGGACCAGCAGGCTCGGAATGAGCGATACGAACGCAGCACCGATGCCTCCGGAATCTTCCTAAGGTGATCGCCATGGCCGCGAAACGCAAATCCAAAGGCGCTTACATGATCTCGGCAGTGGCCGAGATGTACGAGATTCACCCGCAGACGCTGCGCCTCTACGAGCGCGAAGGGCTGCTCAAGCCATCGCGGACAGAGGGCAACACGCGCCTCTACACCGACGAAGACCTCGAGCGCCTGGAGTTCATCCTGAATCTGGCGCGCGACCTGGGCGTCAACATCGCCGGCATCGCCATCGTCTTGCAAATGCGTGAGCGCATGGAAGAGATGAACCGCCAGATGCAAAGCTTTGTGGAGTACGTGCGCTCGGAGATGCTAGCCCGCTTTCAGGCCGCCGCGCCTGGCAAATCCGGCGCCATCGTTCCCATTCGCAAGCCGGTTGGTGTGCCGCGCCCGGCGTCGCCGCGCAAACCCTGATGATGCCAATGGCTGCGCGCCCGGAGGGACCGCCGCAGGTTTTCTGCGATTTTTTATCTGCGCTTCGGTAGAATGGTTTCGCTGACCCCAGCCCAGCGCATTTCACCGGAAGGTCGATGATCGCCCGCATCTTACTTGGCGTGGCCCTGGTGGGCACCCTCACATCCACGGTTTATCTGGCGCTTGTGATCGTGGCGGCCATCCGTTTCAAGCGCCGAGGCCGCAGTGCAGCAGCGAGCCAACCGGCGGCATTTCCGCCCGCCAGCCTGCTGAAGCCGTTGCACGGCGCCGAGCCGGGGCTGGAGCAGTATCTTGAGAGCTTCTTTTCTCTCGATTATCCAAATTTCGAAATCCTGTTCTGCGCGCGCACCGGCGATGATGCCGGCCTCCGCATTGCCCGCGAAGTCGCCGCGATGCATCCCAAGATTCCCGTGCGCTTCTTGGTTTCCGGGCAGCCTCCCTGGCCCAATGCCCGCTGCTATTCGCTTTCGGTGATGGCGCCTGAGGCCGCACACGACATCCTGGTGATTACCGACAGCGATGTCAGGGTGCGGCGCGATTTCCTCCGCCAGGTGGTTCCGCCACTGATTGCGGATGGGGTCGGTGCTTCCACCTGCGTCTACCGCGGCGACGCCACAGGAAGAGGTTTCTGGGCGTTGATGGAAGGACTCGGAATGAGCGTGGAAATGACAGCCGGGGTGCTGGTGGCCGACCTGCTGGAAGGAATGCGCTTCACGCTGGGTCCCTGCATGATCGTGCGCAAAGATGCGCTTGAGGCCATTGGCGGCTTCGGGAGACTCGGCGATTACTATGCCGACGATTTCATGCTAGGCAATCTGGTTGCCGCTTCGGGAAGAACAGTCGCGCTTTCCACATATATCGTCGACCATTGCATCGTGAACAACAGCTTCCGGCACAACCTTTCGCACCAATGGAGCTGGATGAAGTCGACTCGCGCGAGCCGGCCATTGGGTCATCTGGGCACAGGACTGACTTTTGCGGCTCCATTCGGCTTCGTGGGGCTAATCGAAGGCTGGCTGATGCACATGCCTCTGCTGGGCGCCGGGCTGCTCGTCTGGGCCTACCTTTCGCGCGTCTTGCTGTGTCTCTGCGCCGGCGGCTGGGTAATTGGGGACCCGGCTGCATATCGCGACTGCTGGCTCTATCCACTGCGCGATTTGATGGGCGCCTTTGTATGGGTTGCCAGTTACACAAGCAGGAGAGTCGGCTGGAGGGACGATCGATTCATTCTCGAAAAAGGCGGACTCATGCGCAAAATCGCGCCTCCCGCCCCTCTTCCGCCCGCGTCTCTCCCCAAGAAGTAGGAGTTGCGGCCATCTACTGCAACGGCCGGTCAGTCCACAGCGTTTTGTCGGCAATGTTCTCCACCGGATAAAGCCGCCCGGCGAGCACCTGCTCGACGCTGTCGCGGTTCACAGCTTCGGCAAAGATCCACTTGCGTTCGCCGGCGCCCCACATCGCCGAAAGCTTCTCGTCGTTCAAGAAAATATCGGGGGCATCCGGATAGCACGAACCCCAGAGCAGAGTGCTTCCTTTGTTGTTCTGTCCGCAGCGAGGCAAAACCAGCAGCGCTGGTTTGCCGCCGAAAAACCTGTGCGTGTAGAAGATCACGCTCGCTCCCGAGGATTGGTCGCCGTAAATGATGAAGGTGTCGGCGGGCGTGCCTTTGGCCATGATCGTGTCCGCAGCTTGCTTTGAGCTAAGCATGGGTTCAAATCGCGCGAACGCGATGTGTGCGGCAATCAGGAAGGCTGTCATGGTCAGCGCTACACTGATGGTCGCCGCCAGATGCCTGCTCTTCAGCCTCAGCAGCCAGCCCGCGAAGGGCCCGGTGAGCAGCGCAATCGCGGCCAGCACCGCGGGCAGGCGCAATGCCGCGAACGACGGCCCCGTCAAATCGAACAGGTGCGACATCGACAGGGTGTAATGGCCCACGGCGCGATGCGCCAGTAGAGTGCCTATGTCGGGCACGTAAGGCAGGTCGCGCGACGTCCACAATCCCCACCCCAGGGTGGCTGCAGCCAACACTCCGATCGCGGCGAACATGGCCTGGCCGCCCGTCAACCAGGCCGTCGACAGCACAGGCTTTCCGCCATTGGCGCCGCGATTCTCCTCGATATCGGCCATGACCCCGGCAATCAGCATGAACAGCGGCGGCCAAACCGGAAACGTGTAGTACTCCTGATTGGTCGAGATGGAAAAGAAGATGAGCGTCCACGCCGTGAACAAGCTCAATAACCAGATCGTGCGCACGCGAAACTTCAGCCGCACCACATAGCTCGCCACGTCTTCGCGCATCGCGTGGTCGAGATAAAAGTCGACCGTCTGACCCGCGTCGTGGCGCAGGTGCTTGAGCCAGGTGCGCCGCGTCTTCCATGCCGTCGCCAAAACGGCCGGCAAGAACAAGCTCCACGGAAAGAGCCACGCCAGATGCGCCAGCCAGTACCACGCGAACGGCAACTTGTTGTAGTCGTGCGGATAGCGCATGTTGAAAAAGCGCAGCACGTGCTCGTTGATGAAATAGAAGTAGAAAAACCCGTGCACGTTGCCAACGGTGGGATGGTTGCCCACGGCGTGCCCGTAGTCGTGGTTGATGATCCCGCAAAGGATGTGCCACGGCGCGGCGATGGCCAGGAATAGCAGCAATCCCGACACCGGCCGTAGCGACCTCCACTTGCGCCATTGTCCGGTGAGCAGCAGGTAGGGTACAGCGGCCCCAATGAAGAATACCGGCGCAATCAGTCCTTTGGTCAGCGTCGCCAGAGCCACGCCCGCCCACGACCAATAGATCCACGCCTTCCGATTCGTTTCGAGCGACATGATCAGGCCGTAGAGAGAGATCAGCAGCAGAAACGCCAGAATCGATTCGGGAATGATAAAGCGCGTAAACAGGAACGGCCCAATCGAGGTGAGCACGCCCAAGCCGGCGTAGAGCCCCGCCCGTTCACCCCAAGCGCGCCGTGCCCACGTCCACGCCAGCCACGTCAGGGCCAGCATGGCCAGCGCGTTGGGCAGGTGCGTGGCAAAGGTGTTTTCGCCGAAGATCCGATACATCGCCGCAACCGTCCAGTAGGGCAACGGCGGCTTCTCGATATAGCGGATGCCATTGATCTTCGACGTGATCCAGTCGCCGCTCTCGGCGATGTGCGCCGCGGCCTGGGCGTGCGCCGCGTCCACGTCGTCAAGCAGCGGCGGCGAAAACAACGATGCGAAATAGACCGCGAGCCAGATTGCGGCAAACAGCAACCAAACGGTGCGCACCGAAGGCGCGGATGCCGGGCGATGGAATGTATTCGTGTCTGCGTTCATTCTGATTTGTGGCTCAAAACCAGAATATCAGCCGCATAGGTTGAAGGCAGGGCTGGGTAGTGGGCTACTTTGAAAACTGAGAGCTGGCGCGGTCAATGGCGTGGCATACTGAATCCAGCCAAGGCGTATAAGCACGAAGGTTATGAATGAATTCGAGCGATGGGCGAATTTCTATCTCCTCACGTCGGCGTCAGCCGGGGCTCTGATCGGTCTGCTGTTCGTCGTAATCTCGCTCGCCGCTGAGCGAAAGTATTCGGACGCAACCAGAATTCCCATTTACCTTACGCCCACCATTATCTATTTTGCCTCTGTACTATTCCTTGCCGCGCTTCTGACCATCCCGACTCACACCCGGCTCTCGGCCACTCTTTGTATTTGCCTCACAGGTCTAGCCGGCCTAGTTTACTCGGGGTCCTTTTTTATTCGGCGAAGCGTTAAGAAGCTTTACTACAACCTGAATGACCTGATCGTTTACGCGGCTATTCCATTTGTGGCATACGGGCTCGGTGTATGGGGAGGAATCCTGTTCCTCTACTTCCCCCAACGCGGACTCACCTTGGTGGCCGCCGATATGCTGTTGCTGCTTGCAGTTGCTATCCGCAATTCGTGGGCCATCGCCACCGACGTCGCCACCTCCCCTCCAGGGCAGCGGGATTCAAGATAGCCCACAACCCAGGGCTGCGCCGGGAAGGAATGAGGGAGCACCGCGGTTGTCCGCGTCGCTGCTTTATGCCGCCGGGGTTGCGTACCGTGAAACTTTTCCCGTGGTCCGGAAAGGGATGGAATTGCTTTGCGTCGAGATCATCCGGCCGGCGCGCAGCAACTCGCGGCATTGGGCTTCAGGCACTGCCGGGCTGTAAAGATAACCCTGCACCTCTTCGCAATTTTGTTGTTTGAAGTACTCGAGTTGCTCGGCGGTTTCTACGCCCTCGGCCACGCAAGCCAGGCCCAGATCGCGTCCCAGGTTCATGATGCCCCTCACCACTGCCTCGGCGGTCGGCTCCGATGCGATGTCCAGCAGGAACGAGCGGTCGATCTTGATGCGATCGATGGGGAATCTTCGCAGGTACGCGAGCGACGACCAGCCGGTGCCGAAATCGTCAAGCGACAAGCTGATTCCCAGGCTTTTCAACTCGCGCATGATCTTGATCGTCAACTCCGAGTCGTCGAGCATCAGCGATTCCGTCAGCTCGAGTTCCAGCCACTTCGGGTCCAGGCCCGATTCCGCCAGCGCCGTCTCCACAGTGTTGACAATGTCGCCCCGGTAAAACTGCGTCGACGAGAGGTTCACCATCACGCGAACCGGAGCCAGCCCTTGCCTTTGCCACGCCGCGTTCTGCGCGCACGCCGCTTTCAGCACCCAGTTGCCCACGTCGACCATTAGTCCCAGCTCTTCCAGTTGCGGGATGAAATGGTTGGGATACACCATGCCTTGCTCGGGATGGCGCCAGCGCAGGAGGGTTTCCATGCCGGTGATTCTGCCCGAAGTTGTAGATACCAGCGGCTGGTAATGGAGGACAAACTCGCCGCGCTCCAGTGCGTGGCGTAGATCCGATTCGAACTTCTTGCGGCGCCGCGCCGCGTCGGTCAGTTCCGCAGTGAACATGCAGTGTGTGCCGCGCCCGTTCCTCTTGGCTTCGTGCATCGCCACGTCTGCGGCCTGCAGCAGTTGCTTTGCGTTGTCGCCGTGCGCCGGAGACTCGCTCATGCCAACGCTGGCCCCGATTCGGATTTCTTGCCCTTCGATGGGGAACGGCGCGCTCAACGCAGACAGCACCTTCTCCGCGACCACTTCAATGCTCCGTCCCGGATCGACCATGGGAAGGCAAACCACAAACTCATCGCCGCCCGGGCGCGCCACGATGTCGCTCTCACGCAGGCTGGTTCGCAAGCGCGCCGATATTGCCTCCAGCAGCCGGTCGCCCACTTCGCGCCCAAACGAGTCGTTGATACCCTTGAAGCGGTCCATGTCCATCATCAAAACCGCGACGCGCTTCTGGTTGCGGTTCGCCAGAGAGATCGCCTTGTTCAGCAGATCCTCCAGAAGAACGCGATTGGGTAGCCCCGTCAGCGCATCGTGAAGCACCATGTGGCGGATGCGCAGCTCCGCCTGCTTCCGGTCCGTGATGTCGCGCGAAATCCCCATCGTGCCCAGGATGCGGCCGCGCCGGTTCCTCAGCGGCACCCTGGTCGTCAGTACCCAGGTTTCATGGCCGTCGGGCCAGATCTCTCTCTCTTCCTTGTCAGTCAACGCCTCGCCCGACTCGATGATCGTCCGCTCATCCTCCAGAGCTTTGCTCGCATGCCTGGGGCCGAAGATGTCGGAACAGGTCTTGTTCGCCGCCTGCGCCGGGTCGCTGAGACCGAAATATCTGGCCATGGCCCGGTTGATGCGCACGAAACGGCTCTTGCGGTCTTTGAAGTAGACGTTGTCGGGGATGGTTTCCAGGAAGGCGTTCAGAAACTCCAGCTGCTTCGCGTTTTCGCGGTCGGCCAAGGCGCGCAAAACTACAAGCGCGGCCACTGCCGCGGCCAGAAGCACTGCTATCGCGACGCCGGCGGCGCGCCCATTCACCAGGCCGAAAGGCCGCACCGACACGGAGCTCATCCACGCTCCGGCGAGCACACCGAGAAGCATGGCCGAGACCGCGATCGCCACCCCTGGAACCGCCGGAATCCGGCTTCGCCAATTCACGATTGTGGGCCCTTCAACGTTTTCGAATGCCGCGTGCGAAGGTCAGACCGCCAGGTAAACGTGATCAAACGAGCGCGCAGGCTTCCTCATCTAATCCAAAACGGCCATTTTTCCGAAAACGATAATCTATAAAGAATCTTTGGCAACTCTATCGGAGCCCCTCTCGCCGCTCAATCCCTATCCGGAGTCACGGTGTGCAACTATGGGGTACGCCCCTATTACCTTGGTCATCGAGGGCTTTCTTCATGCGGTTGACTCGAAGCAGTAACTCCGTGCAAGAGAAGCGGATAGGCTGAGTGGTCACCAGGGCTCGGGCTTCGGCTTAGGGCATGCCCGAGGGGATGCGTGAACCTCCGGCTCATGGGCCTCATTTGCCCAACCGGGAATTAAGATTCTCCGAGGAGAACCACCGTGCCGCTTTGGAAGATCTTTCTCATTGCCTTCAGCGTGCTGCTGCCGCTGATTAACCCGCTTGGGTCTGCCCTGGTCTTTCTCGGGCTGGTGGGCGATGCGCCGCCCCAGATCCTTCACTCGCTGTCGCGCCGCATCGCCATCAACAACATCATCTTTCTCGGTGTCTTTGAGCTGGCGGGCGCAACCATCCTCAACTTCTTCGGTATTTCTCTGCCCATCGTCCAACTCTCCGGCGGCATCGTTGTCGCGGCCATAGGATGGGGCGTCTTGAACGAGAGAAGCGCCGGCGCCGATTCCCGCAACAAGCAGGAAGAGACCGGCCCGGGCGGCGAACCCGATACCAGCCATCTCGAAGAGGGCGTCTTTTACCCCTTCACCTTTCCTATAACCTCAGGACCAGGCACGCTGGTCGGATTGCTGACGCTGACCGCACACATCTCAACGAAAGTTCTCAGCCGGAACATTCTGGCCCATCTCATGGTGTTTCTGGCCATCGTGGCTCTCAGCGTGCTGTGCTATTTCTGCTACGCCTACGCGCCGTGGATCACCAAGAAAATCCCGCCGTCCACGTCCCATGGAATCCTGCGCGTGATTGCCTTCATTCTGCTCTGCATCGGCATCCAGATCGCCTGGAACGGCCTGTCCACGCTGCTGGCCACGGTCATCAAAGTGTGACCTGGGATCAAAATACGAGTTTACCTGCGAGGCGTGACGCGTTACGCTATACGCATGATCAAGAGCTTCCGCCACTCCGGGCTGGAGAAGTTCTTCGTGACTGGGAACAAGGCAGGCATCCAGCCCAAACACGCGGCGAAGCTCTCGCTCCAGTTGTTCGCTCTCAACCGGGCAAAGTCCGCTCTGGACATGAACGCTCCAGGATGGGACCTTCACCCGCTTCACGGCGACCTGCGTGGGCACTGGGCCGTCAAAGTGAGCGGAAACTGGCGGGTGACGTTTATGTTCGAGGCCGAGGACGCGGCTCAGGTCGATTATCAGGATTACCACTAGGAGGCCCATATGCTCATGCACAATCCCCCGCATCCCGGCAAAGTGCTGCGGGAATACCTCGGTGAAATGGAGATCGCGGACGCCGCCAAGCGTCTCGGCGTCACGCGGACAACCCTGTCTCGCATCGTGAATGGGCGCGCGGGTATCTCGGTGGAAATATCGCTCCGCCTCTCTGCCGCTCTGGGAACCCACCCGGCGTTTTGGTCCGGTCTCCAGATGGATTATGACCTGTGGCACGCAAGCCGCAAGCGCAGACCGAAGATTCAGCCGTTCCGCAAAGCGGCGTGAGAACAATGATTTGCTTCCCAGCGTTCCTCTTCAGAGTGGATCACCCGGCGGGTCGAGGTTCCTGCTATCCCGGGTCTGAAAATCCAGACCCGGGGCACCCCATGTCACGGGTGAGTTTGCCTTCCTGATATATGGGCCGCCCGGCAGCCCTGCGTGCGCCCCATTTCTCCACGTGTAGGTCGTCAATTAGTCCCGAGAATTCGCCCACTTGTTCACAACGGTGCATCGGCGCCTGTCGTGTATCTTGGCGATGGATCGACTTTCCTATGCGGAGCATCTCCTAATCCCCCATGCCGACCTTCGCCGCCATCGACATCGGTTCCAACTCCTGCCGGTTGAAGATTGCCAAGGTCGCAGCGCATCAACTGAAAACGCTCGCCGAGGACCGCGAAGTCACGCGGCTGGGCGCCAGTGTCTTCGACACCGGATTGATCTCACCCGAGGCCATGGCGGCCACGCTGCGCGCGCTCAAGCGCTTTCAGCGGGTGGTGCAGTCGCATGGCGTCGACCGCATTCGCGTGGTGGCCACGTCGGCCATGCGCGACGCGCGTAATGCCGCGGCCTTTCAGGCGTGGGTGAAAGCCGAGACCGGTTGGAACATGGAGATCATCTCCGGCTTGGAGGAAGGCCGGCTGATTCATCTCGGCGTCACCGGAGGCGAGCCGGGAGCCGGCGGCCGCGTGCTGCTCATCGATCTCGGCGGAGGCAGTTGCGAACTCACGCTCTCTGAGCACAAGCACATCAAAGAAACCGTCAGCCTGCCGATTGGCGCGGTGCGTCTTACCGAGCAGTTTCTCTCCACCGATCCTGCGCCACGCGACGGCCTGGCGCGCATGCGTCAGCTGATAGCACGCGAGTTGCGCCGCGCTCATCGCCGCATTCAGCCGGGACGTGTGTCGCTGGTCATCGCCACATCGGGCACCGCCGCCGCGCTCTCTGATGCGTTTGCTTCCGGCGCAAAAATCGGCAAAGCCAACGGCAAATCGGCGCCCAAAATCGTGCGGCGCCCGCGCGCCGATCGCGACCATGGCTCCGCAATCCAGAATGGCATGGTGACAACCAAATCCGTGCACAAGCTGGCTGCCAAACTGGCCAAAATGTCGCTTCCCGAGCGCGAAGCCATTCCCGGCATCGGTCCACGCCGCGCCGAGATCATTGTTGCCGGCGCACAAGTTTACGCTGAAGTTCTCGAGAGCTTCGGGTTGGCCGGCTTTCGCTATTCTCCCCTGGGACTGCGTGACGGCATCCTGGCGCAGATGCTGGCCGAGCAGGACGCGCGCGCCACGGCTCACCGCGAATTCGAACACGAGCGCTGGGAGAGCGTGCTGGCCACGGCGCGGCGTTATGGCGTCGATCCCCGGCAGGCCGAGCCGGTGCGCGCTCACGCTGTACAGCTCTTCCGCGAGCTCAGGCCCCTGCACGAGTTGGGGCCGGAATATGAAAGCTGGCTGTCTGCGGCGGCCATGTTGCGCGATACGGGCAAGTTCATCAATCATCAGGGCCATCACCGGCACACGCAGTACATCATCTCCAGCTCTGAGATTTACGGATACACGCAACTGCAGCGCACCCTGGTCTCGGCCATCGCGCGGTACCTGGGAAAAAGCCGTCCTCAGCCCGGCGATCGCGCGCTGCGCAACATTCCCGCAGAGGAACACAAGAACGTGCATCGCGCGGTGGTGCTGCTTCGGCTGGCAGTGGCGCTGAATCAAGATCGCGCCTCCGACGTGCTGCGCGTCGGCGTCAGGATCTATCCCAAGCGCGTGTATCTGGAATTGCGCGCGGGCCGCACAGGTGCGGAGCTGGAACTATGGTCGCTGCGCAAAGAAGCCGGCTACTTCCGCGAGGTTTTTGGGCGCGACCTCTTCGTGACGGTGGCGTAGATAGCGCGCGCCGAGCGCGGATCGATGAGCATCTGCAGCCGCGGAGGGTGATTCGACAGATCGACGCGTGCGATGGAGGCCTTGCGCATGCGGATGCTGGCGCCGCCGTTACCGGTGATCAGCCGGCCGAGGAATTGAAACATGTTGGGATTGTGGCCTACGGCCAGGATTCCCTCGCGATCGGCATACTTGACCAGCAAATCCTGGAAGTCGGAGAAGCTCGCATTCATCGCCAATGCGGGGCTGATTTCGACTTTCGCGTCGTAGCCGAGCTCCGTTCCCACCAGTTGCGCGGTCTGCAATGCGCGCTTCAGCGGGCTCGAAACGATGACGTCAATCGGCGCCTTGAGAGCATTGAGCGCGCGCGCCATCAGCATGCACTGCTCCTTACCCTCCTTGATGAGGCTGCGTTTTGCGTCCAAAGCGGGGTTCTCGCGAAACGTACCGGCGTTCGCGTGGCGCATGAGGAAGAGGATCATAGGGGGTCGAGCGGCGGGAACGAAACGAAGACCGCGTGCTCCTCGAAAGATCGATTTTAACAGAACTGTAACAATGTGGTTTTGAGGCCCTGTGGACATTGGCTTGGGATTCGAGATTCGGACTTGTGACGAAGAAAAGACGAAAATATTTACCAATATGATAACAGTCTAACCTATTGATTTTATTGGGAAATCATCAAAAAGAGCGGAAAAAGCACCAGAGTTGGAGCACTTTTTGACGGAAATTTTTTTGGATGGATGGCGAAGGTGCCGGCGAGCGGATCGCGGCGCGCTTCAGGATTGGCGGAGATTCGGCTCATATGTCTCATGATGCGCCAGGAGGGAGAAATTTCCGGCAACCTTTGCGGGAAAAAGTTTGAGGGGCAAAGAAGTGAGTAAGTGAAGGGGAATTCAGGAGTTTGGCTGGGCCACGGGGTGAAAAGGATGCGCCGCGAGGGGTTGACGGCGGGCCGAATGCAGGTCCTTCGGCTTCGGTCGCTTGATGCGACCTTCGCTCAGGATGACAGTGGTGGGGCGAGGGTTGTGCTATCCCACCCTAGCCGCAACAACAAAGAGGCGGCGAGGGTGGGGCACCCTCGGTTCGTGGCGGGTGGCCACGGTCTCGGAGGGCAGGGTTAGATTGTCCTGCTGACTGAGGGTGCCCCCGGTCGCTCGCCTTTGGGGACCGGGGATAGCATGGAAACGAGACCATGGACCGGCTGACCCAGAAGGCGACACCTGAGGGCACCCTGAATTACACCTACGATGCGGCGGGCAATCTTGCGTCGATGCAGTCGGCAGACGGGGCCGTCAACGTGAGCTACGCCTGGAACTCCCTGAACCTGCTCGAGCAGGCGGCCGATAGCCGGCTAGGCACAACCAGCTACGCGTACGATCCAGCTTCGAATGTCGCCACAGTCACCTACCCCAGCGGCGTGCGGTCAACCTTCACCTACGACACGCTGAATCACGTCACGGGACTAAGCTCTCCCTCCGCCAGCTACGCCTACCAGCGCGGCCCCACGGGCAACCTGACCGGGGCAACGGAGTCAAGCGGGCGCACGGTGAGCTGGGGTTACGACGGAATCTACCGGCTGACCGGCGAAACCATCTCGCTTGCGCCGAGCCACAACAATGGCTCAGCGAGCTACGGGCTCGATCCGGTGGGGAACAGGGTCTCCGACCTTTCAACTCTTGGAGGAGTTCCGTCCGGAAGTTGGAGCTACAACGCCGACGACGAAGTATCGTCTGAGAGTTACGACCAGAACGGCAATGTGACCGCGACGGGCGGCAAGACCTTTGGCGGGTGGCCACGGTCTCGGAGGGCAGGTTAGATGTCCTGCTGACTGAGGGTGCCTCCGGTCCCTCGCCTTTGGGGACCGGGGAGGGTGGCCTCAATTTCCCTGTCGAGCCGATTCGGAAATGCCGTATTCTCGCAGTCAATGAAAGGCAAGCGCATCCGTTACCA
>JBEKPO010000011.1:0-64463 GCA_049520675.1 Occallatibacter sp.
TGCCGCTGAGATCAACGCCAAAGGCGGTAGAGCCATTTCGGTGCAGGCCGATCTTTCCAATCCCGATGCGATCGGCCCGTTTGTAAGAACCGTGGCCGCTCAGCTCGGCCCCATCGACATCCGCCGCGAAGGTAAATTTGCCTATCTCACGCTGCGGCCGGGGGTTCTGGAGGCAGTTGCCGCCAGCCTCTCGGCTCTCGAATCCGCCGGCTGCCCGCGCCAATGAAATCAAATTGAGAGATTTTCACAGCCGCTGAATCCTTCCTCCGCGTCCCGTCATCAATTCGATAGTTGTCGAAATGTCGAAGCGATGGGCATCGATAGAAGGAGTGGAGCGATGAAGAATCTTGAAGGGAAAGTGGCACTGGTAACTGGCGCGTCGAAAGGGATTGGGGCCGAAATTGCCCGCGAGCTTGCGGGGCGCGGAGCGGCCGTGGCCGTCAATTACTCGGGCAGCAAAGCTGCCGCGGAAAAAATTGCCGCTGAGATCAACGCCAAAGGCGGTAGAGCCATTTCGGTGCAGGCCGATCTTTCCAATCCCGATGCGATCGGCCCGTTTGTAAGAACCGTGGCCGCTCAGCTCGGCCCCATCGACATCCCAGATCACGCCCGCGCACTTCAGCAAGATGTTCAACCTGAATGTGCTGGGCCTGCTTTTGACGACCAAAGAGGCAGTTGCACACTTCAACGCCAACGGCGGCAGCGTGATCAACATCAGCTCCGTTGCGGCCGACGGAATCGGCGGCGGCGCGGTCTACAGCGCGACCAAAGGCGCCGTGGACTCAGCAACTGCGGCACTGGCGCAGGAACTTGGGTCGAGGAAGATTCGCGTGAACTCTGTAAGCCCGGGCATGGTCGTCACCGAGGGCGTACAGGCCGCGGGCTTCATTGGCAGCGACTTCGAGAAGGAATCGGTGCAGCGCACCCCGCTGGGCCGCATCGGTCAGCCGCGCGACATCGCTTCGATCACGGCTTTCCTCGCCTCAGATGACTCGGCCTGGGTGAACGGCCAGACGATTCACGCAGCCGGGGGATTCAGGCTGTAAGTGGCTCGAAGATCTGGGTGCCCCACATCTCGATTCTGAGATGTGGGAAGTCCCTTGTTGACGCCGGGTGCCCCACATCTCGATTTTGAGATGTGGGATGGTGCACTGAAAGCTGTAGGCTAGCCTCTCTCCGCTTCCAGCAGTTTCCGCTTGCGCTCGATGCCCCAACGATAGCCGGTGAGTGACCCGCTTGCTCCCACTACGCGATGGCACGGAACGAGCACGGAAACGCGATTCAAGGCGCAAGCTCGCGCCACAGCGCGCGTGGCGTTGGGGTCACCCATCTCACGCGCCAACTGGGAATAAGTCCGGGTCTGGCCACGGGGAATCTGCCGCAGGGCGTTCCACACGCGAAGCTGGAAAACCGTCCCGCGCAAGTCCAGGACCTGCGAAGCGGCTGCGAACTTCGTTTCGTCCTGGTTTTGGACGAGGCCTGCCCCTTCGGAGACGCTCGCAATCGCCGCGTCAACCCAACGACCAAGAGAAGGCTCGCGCTTCAGGGTCGCCTCGGGAAACTCTGCGCGGAGCGCCCTCTCTGCTTCGGCCTTCGATCCGGCAAGCGAGAGCCAGCAAAGGCCGCGGTCTGTCGCGCCTAAAATCATCCACCCAAAGGGGGTAAGTGCGGAGCACCAACCAATGCGCTCGCCTTTGCCGCCTTTCGCAAATCGAGATGGCGTCATGCCCAGCTGCGCGCCCTCCCAGGCACGGCTCGACGATCCGAAGCCGGCGTCATAAATCGCGTTGGTCACCGTGCCTCCTTTCTTGAGGGCTTTTCGCAGCCCGTTGGCGCGCAGCGCGCGTTGATACTGCAGCGGGCTCGCGCCCATCGCGCCCTTGAAGAGCCGCTGCACCGTAAACGGGCTCAGTCCGGCAATGCGGCCCAACTCTTGGAGAGGGACCGGACGATCGAAATGCGCCTCGATGTGCGCCCGAATCCGATCCACCACGGCACGCCCGCTGTTCAAGCTGCTGCCGTTTGCAAGACATTTCGCACAGGCGCGATATCCCGCGTCCCGCGCCGCGTCGGGCGTCGCAAAAAAGCGAACGTTACTCCGCAACGGCCTGCGGCTCGAGCATCCTGGTCGGCAAAAGACGCCAGTGGTAGTGACGGCATAGAAGAATCGCGCGTCGCGGTCGCGCGCGAGAATTTGTTTCCACGCGGCGTCTTCCCAAGCAGCATCCGAGCGGTTCGGGGCATTGGATAAGGCCGTCGGGATGGAGATTCTGGGCATCGAGGATGCAGCGACGAACTGGGTTGCGATTTGTGGAGTAGCGCTCATGCAAATCATAGTCGCCGATCGCCGGTTTCCGCGCACTCCGATTCTTGCGCCTAATTCTCAAAAGAGATTCACCTGCGCCGTCTTCCCTGCCGTGTATCCTCAATCTGCGCAGAGAGTGTGCCCCGCTCACGACCGTGCCCCAATCAGACCTGCTTATGGAGAGTCCTTCATGCCCCGCAAATCCTTCGCCGCTGCAGCGCTCACCCTTCTCCTCCCGCTTACCGGTCTCGGCCACGCGCAATCCGCGGGGCCCTATCAAGTGCAGAAAATTCAGCTCGTCGGCGGCGACGGCGGATTCGATTATGTGACTGCCGATCCTGATGGCCGCAATCTATACGTGGCGCGTTCCGGCGCCGCCGGTCACATCAGCGTCTTCAGTCTCGACACGCTGGCCCAGGTGGGCGATATTCCCTCGACCAGCGCGCATGGCGCAGCTGTGGACACGGTGACCGGGCACGGCTTTGCCACTTCAAAGCCGGTGACGATGTTTGACGCGAAGACTTTCGCCGTCATCAAGAAGATCGACGTTGAAGGCAATCCTGACGGCTATTTGAACGACGCGTACGACCACCGTTTCTACGTCCTCAGCCACGCGCAGCCCAATATCACTGTGATTGACGACAAGGACGGGTCGATCCTCGGGACCATCGACATCGGAGGCGCGCCCGAGCAGGCTGCGACCGACGGCCTGGGCCGCATCTATGTCGACATCGAAGACAAGGCGGCGATCGCGGTGATCGACGCGGACGCCATGAAGATGGTGGGCAAGTACGACGTCTCGAGCCGCGGCAGCGGCTGCGCGGGCCTTGCGCTCGACGCGAAGAACGGCATCCTCTTTGCCGCCTGCCGCGAAAAGAACAACATGGTCATCCTCTCCGCTGCTGACGGCCACGTCCTCACCGACCTGCCCACCGGCGTGGGCTGCGACGGCGTCACCTTCAATCCCGAAACGATGGAGGCCTTCAGCTCGCAGGGCGACGGCACGCTGACGGTGATCAAGGAGAACTCTCCCACGAGTTTCGCCGTGGAGCAGACCGTCTTTACCCCGGCACGCGCCAAGACCATTACGCTTGATGCCAAATCCGGCAACCTCTACCTGATCACGGCCGAGTACGGACCAATACCTGCCGCACCGGCATCACCGACTGGCGCTGCCATGGGCGCTCCGGCCACCGGCATCACAATGCCATCGCCGGTCCCATCGACAGCGGCGCCATCTCCCGCGGGGGCAAGCACTGCTTCACCCGCTGGCGTCACGCCGCCGGGCATGCCGGCATATATGCGCGGTCCGCGCGCGCCCATGATTCCGGGGTCGTTCCAGATACTGGTTGTAGGAAAGTCAACGCCGTGACAACGCGCGGCATCATTTTGACTGCTTCAGCCCTTATCTTGATGGGGAAGAGCGAGGATCGCGCGAACAAGACGGAGGAGGCTCAAGTGTCAGTGATTTCAAACCAGGATGCCGCGATGACCGGTGCGGCGACCCACGCGGTCATCGACCGTTTCAATCAAGCCTTCAACTGCCACGATGCTGGCGCTATCGAGGCATTGCTCACTGAAGACACGGTCTTCGAAGATACCTCACCTGCTCCTGACGGGCGGCGCATCGAGGGAAAGGCGCGGGTCGCAGAGTTTTGGCGCGAGTGGTTTATGCGCAACGCAGATGCAAACTTCGATACGGAAGATGTGATCGTCAGCGGCGATCGTGCGGTCGTGCTGTGGGTCTACCGCAAAGTACGCAACGGCCAACCATGGCATCTGCGCGGCGTGGATGTTTTCACGGTCCGCGACGGAAAGGTCGCGGCCAAACTGGCCTACGTAAAGGGATGAGCTGCAGGCCTGATCATTTTCCGATTGATTTGCTTAAGATCGCCTCCACCCTCGCCAAATCCTCCTCCGTGTCCACGCCGATGGTGTCGCGCGGGGCGTCCGCCACATAAATCGCGATGCCGTTTTCGAGCAGGCGCAACTGCTCCAGCCGCTCCAGTTTTTCGAGCGGCGTGGGCGCGAGCGCTCCGAAGCGCGCCAACGCGTGCTTCCGGTAGGCATAGATGCCCAGATGCTTGCGATAGCCCATGAATCCCGAGTCATCGCGATCGAAGGGAATGGTGGCCCGCGAAAAATAGAGCGCGCGGCCGTCCAGCGCCGTCACAACCTTTACCGCATTGGGATTGTGGAACTCGTGTGGGGGGCAGCGCACCGCCAGCGTCGCGACCTCGACCTCGGGGCGGTCAAACAACCCCAGCAGGGGCGGAAAGAAATCGGCCGTCAGCGTCGGCTCATCGCCCTGGATGTTGACATAAATATCGGCATCGATCTGGCGCGCCGCTTCCCTCACCCGGTCGCTGCCGCTCGAGCAAGTCGGCGAGGTCATGATCACGGGAATCGCCCGCGCCTTACACGCTTCGGCGACTTCGTTCGCATCGGTGGCCACAACCACCGGGTCCATCAGGCCGCTTGCCCGCGCGGCGCGCCAGACCCACTCCACCATAGGCCGGCCCGCGATGGAGCGCAGCACCTTGCGCGTCATGCGCGTCGAGGCGAGCCGCGCAGGAATCACGGCTGCAATCCGGACCTGAGCCATGCTGTCGAGTGTAAATCGCCGGTACCCAGCGGTCCCGCAGCTTAGCCTCGCAACATAAACGACCTGTCATCCTCGGCAAGCCCGCCGCGGCGGACGAGTCGAAGGACCTGCGGTTGCCTTTCTGCGTGAATGAAATGATCCTCCGGACGACAGGGACAAAGACGTCGTCAGAGCGGCTCGCTCAGCTATCTCTCCGGTTCCGATCTCTTACGCCGCTAACTTCGCGAGCGTAGTTTCGGCTTTGGCAAGGCCTTCGGCGGCAGCTTGGCCTCCGCGGCCCTGGTTCTCGGCGTAGATGAATTCGATATCAGTGAGACCGAGGAAGCCGAGAATGGTGCGCAGGTACGGCTCCTGCTGGTCGAATGTCTTGGCTGGCGTTCCTGCCGGATAAGCTCCGCCGCGCGCGGAAATGACGTAGACCTTTTTGCCCGGAGGCACCAGTGAACTCACACCTTTTTCTGTGTAAGTAAAGGTGCGCCCGGCGCGAACGACCATGTCGATCCAGGCTTTGAACGACGCCGGAATTCCAAGGTTCCACATGGGTACGCCCAGCACGAGTACGTCGGCGGCCAGCAATTCGTCGACAAGCTGGTCGCTATAGGCCAGTTTCTGCTTCTGCTCGGGCGTCAGCTCGCCGGCGGGAGTGTAGGCCGCAGCGATGTGCGCCTCGTCGATGTAGGGGATCTTTTCCAGAGTGGTGTTGTGATGGATCACCGTGCCGCCGGGATTGCGCCGCTGCCACCTGCGAACAAACGCCGCAGCCAGCTTGCTTGAAACCGAATCCGCCCGGGGGCTCGAGTCGATGTGCAGCAGATTGGACATTGAAGTTTCTCCGAAACCAGAAATCATAGCAGAGAACTTGTTGCAACAAGTATCTACTGCAGTCACTTTGATGACCATCGAAGTGAAGAGGATTCAGGATTCCCGGGATGCGGCCGCGCGGGCGGCTGGTTTGACCTCACATGCGCTCGCCCGTATCATCAGAATTGGCGCTGCACGAGGCATTTACGGCTGCGGCGCCTTTTCCCGGCGGAGTAGCTCAGATGGTTAGAGCGTGGGATTCATAACCCCAAGGTCGGCAGTTCGATCCTGCCCTCCGCCACCAGCGATTCCATAGAGCTTTCGTGGCTGAAAGATCCTTCGCCGCCAGGACGACTCGGGATTTCGCCTGCGGGTTCAAACGCCCCGCAAAACGGCTCAAGTTCGGCCCCGTCCCCCGCCACCAGTGCAGCTCCACGCGATCACGGTTACCAGATTGAGGGCGGAATCAAGGGCTGAACTCGACTGTAACCCGGGCTCGATGGTAAGTACCGGGTGACGATTGATCGCCCTGCGCAGGAAATGCGAGATCAGAAACTCCATCGCCCGCCGGCGTCAGCTCAGCACCCTTCACCGTTGCAATCCTCCATGACGATTGCAGCTGAATACGGGACTCGCGGTCGGAACTCACATCGGCCTCGATGGTCAGAACATTGTCTGCGAGGTTGACTCCGACCACCCGCACTCCGGTGCTTGTCTCGCCCAGTTTCGGCGCAGGCGGATCCGCGATCACGGAGACACCGCCTTCAAACGCGATGCTCAACTCGCTCTTTCCGCGGGGTGCGCTGAACGCAACGCGAGCGTCGGTCTCCTGCGGGTGCGATTCCAACTGGACTGCGATCGTCTGCCCCTCAAGGGTGGCAGCGCCGAGGCGTGCTCCAAGGGGGAGCTGCGGCGAAAAGACGATGCTGCAAGCCGGCCCGGAATTGTCGACGTCGAGAGTCAGCCCATGAGGATTCCGCCGCAGCACCATCCCCACCGACGCAGTCGGCAAATGGATGTTTGCGACGGAAACGCTTCGCCAGGCAGCAGGCAGGTGGGGTGCAAAAGTGATGCGACCGGCAAGTGAATCTACCGAGAGTCCCAGCAAGCCGCGCACCGTTGCATCCAGAAACCCGGCGGACGACCAGGTCTGCTCCGGGACCGACTCGCTCTGTGCGCGATAGACATCCCCGGCGAGGACCTCGGGCATGTGCCCAGGCGAATCGAGCCACGTCCAGGGCAGCAGAGTGCGCCAGATTCCCATCGCGGCGACAGGCCGCTGTCGATACCAGAACGCCTCGGCGAGCGAAGCTGTTCCCACTGCCCATACGCTTCCTTTTGCGTAGGAACCGGGATCGTAGCCGGCCGAGCCGGCTGCCACCGAGCGCGTTCCCCAATCGGTTTGAAACGAAGACGAGGCGAGCCGATCGAGGAGTGCTGCATTTTGCTTCGGACTGAACAACTCCAGGCTGATTGCCTCGGCAGGAGAACTGCGCAGCTCCGGCGCGTTCTGGCCCGAAGGCGTGTGTCCACTCACCCAGAAATTCTGCTCCGCACTCCAGTACCGGCGTGGAATCGTCGCAGCGGCCAAATGGCCGGCTGCCGTAGCTTCATCTGCCAGCGCCGTCTGATTGGCAATCGCGGCCAGGTGCGCGAACGCTCCTGCTGCCTGCACCCAGCTCGCAGATAATCCAAGATCGTCGGCGATTCGATCCTGTTCATCTCCGCCTTCCTTGTCCGGGGGAATGCGCGGCAATCCGTCAGCCGGCTCGATCAGCGAACGGCAGTATCGGTAAGAAGATTCGATTGACTTCCAGTGTTCGCGAACGAAGCCGGCGTCTCCACTCGAAACAACGTAGCGTTCGAGCGTGGAGAGAAACTGAAACGTGATGTCGACATGGACGAACATATAAGGAAACTTGCCCGCCCAGTCGATGAGCCCCGCGCTCTGCGAGAGCTCATGCCAGATCATTCCCGTCTTCTGGTCCTGATAGCGGAGGATGAATTCGAGCTCTTGCCGAGCGCGTGCATAATCACCCGCTGCGATCGAGGCCTCCGTGGCAACTAGCCCGTCTCCAGCGAAAAACCAATCGTATTGCGGCCGCCGTACGCCGCGCGATGGCCCATAGCCCGCAACAAACCCGCAACCCAGATCGGGGTTGCAGACCCATGCCTGATCCACTGCAATCTCGGCCCACGCAATCGCCCGATTCACTTCGAGATCGGGAGTCTCGACTTTCAATGCATCGTGCAACAGCTCCCGCGTGTGAGCGGCAGCGTCTGCCTCGAGCACTGTCTGGTCATGGCCCAGTTGCCGGAATAGCGCCCCCTGATCCTTCGCGTGAGGCGGATTGAGTGCGACGAAGACACGGGCAGAGCCGGTGCGATCCGGCTTGAGAGTAAAACCGAGTCCCATGGAACCCGCATCGCGCACGGTTGGGTTGCCGATATCGTCGTGGGCCACAATCTCCGCTGAGCCCACCACCGCGCTGTAGCCGTCGGCCGGTTCTGTGAGTAGGAATGCGGAAAGCGCGGGGCTCCAGGCCGCGCCTTGACCTCCCAACGCCCCGGGCCACATCAGGTCGAGCACCGGAGTGGCGTGCACCTCGATTTCTACAGCGTTCTGGCTCTCGACTTGATACGTAATGATCGCGCCCGGCCGATCGAGGGGTACAAAAAGCTTTTCGCGGACGACGAAATCCGGCCCCAAATAGATGCGCGTGACCGAATTCGGCTCGTAGATGACGCGGCCAAGAATGTTCCGCGCAGCAATGGGCGTTGTCGTCCCCTGTTCACGGAATGCAACTCGATATCGGCTGAGAATCTCGAATGGGTAGGCCCACACTTCAAGGCCGTCTGTGGTGAATCCATCGATCAAAGCGCGGCGGCCATGAGCCGCGATGAAGCGGCGGGATGTCGCGGCTCCAGTGTCAAATGCCAGTGCATTTTGCCCCTGAGGGTCTGGTGCATTCATCTGTCCAGCGCAGGCGCCGCTCGAAGACGACAAGAAGGCGGCACACGCAAGCAGCACGATCTTGCTCGCTGCGAAGACCCCGGAGATCCTTGGCTCTCTCGCTCCCCTGACACCGGCTGTCTGTCGTGTCTCAACTCGATTGAGCGGGCGATTGAAGGAGCGCCGGAAAGGAATGGTAATCATACGGTTCTCGCATTCCCATCATGACACGGCAACAATCGATTCATTGAACTTGAGACGCCCGCATCACGGCTCAAAATCGCGCCGGTCGAGAGCAGCGCGGTCCCATCCGCACGAATCCGCCGCCGCATCGTAAGTCTGATTCAGGAAATCCAGAACCGCCTGTTGAGGATCTGCTGCGCGGCGCACATCGTCGTAGTCCAGAATGAACTCGCCGAGAGTTTTGTTGAACCCTCCCAGGCCGCGAAGCGTGCGCTCCGGCAGCTCCGGGGGCGAGGGCGCAGCATATGCGTAGAACGCTGCCTTGCCGTAGCCGCCATTTCCCGGCCAGAACCCCGCGCTGATGCACTCGTGCGAGTAGGCTTCTCGCTGAATGCGATCGGCTCCCGACCGGGGCGGCGCTTTGCGGCCGTTAAAGCGCGTCACCGCCAGATCGAACGATCCCCAAAAGAAGTGCACCGGGCTGATTTTTCCGTAGAAGTTCGTCGAGAAGTGCTTGAGAATTCGGTCGGCCTGCCAAAGAACCTGCCAGAAGCGGCGCGCAGCTACGGCGTCGTAGCTCTTGTGAACCGTATCCCGATCGAAACGGATCGGGTTTTGCACTTCGACGGGCATCGGCCAAATCTGGACGGCGACGCCGATTACGGCCAACGCCTTCTTGTACTCCGCGAAGAAATCCGCGACAGGTTTTGGCGCGAGCGGTAAAGACTCTACTTGTCCGCGGCTGGTTCGAAAGACCAATAAGCCCTCAATGAAGTCGAACTCAATTTCCAGCAGATCGCCGGCGGGCAACGGCATCGCCGACGTCGTCAGGCCTCGAGCGCTCACATAAAGCGGCACGTTCCACCAGTGATTCTGGAGCGGCGTCAGCGCCAGGCGGGTCTTGCCCACAATCTGTGTCATCATGTGCAGAGTTCCAGCGGTTTCTTGCCAAGCTTTCCAGTCGAGTTCGGGCCACAACTTTGCCGAGTCTGCCATCGAATTGCCTCCTGCGGGCGCTGCACGCTTTTGTCCGGCGCGAAGAAACTCCGGCCTCCGCGGCGCACGGGTGCCTCAGCCGGCGCACGCTATGAATCCAAGATACCGATGGATTCCGCCGGTGGTGGCTCATTTTGAACAAATCGTCTCTCAGGGCTGACGCCCGGACGCCCGGGCAAGCATGCTGTACGCGCAGAAGTCAGCACCTTTCACTGCGGCACCGCTGAGGCCGCTCTCCCTCAAAACCGATTCAAACTGAGAAACTACCATTCGCCGTGCCTGCAATGCCGGATGTTACAATTTGCCCACGTCGAGTGCCATGCCTGAGACTTCCCTGCAGCTTGAGACGGCGCTGGAAATTGTCGCTCCAGACAAGACCCGCCAGCGCGTCGCCGTCACGCAGTCGCCGTTCTACATTGGTCGCGGCGGCGAAAGCGACAACCACTTGCAGCTCGCCGACGGCCGCATCTCTCGCAAGTGTGCGGCGCTGGTCGCCGAAGGCTCCGGCTACCTCCTGGAAGACCGCGGGAATCGCTACGGACTTTTCGTAAACGGCGCAAAGGTGGAGCGGCACAAGCTGCGCGATGGCGATGTCATTACCTTTGGCATCGATGGCTGTTACGAAATCATCGTCCACACCGACTCACCCCCAAAATCGCAGTCCCATTCCGATGTGGCCAACCTCCTGACTCGCATCGGCACGCTCTCCGATTTTGTGGGAGCCAGCGCGCCAGTGGGACTGGCCAAGCTGAACTTGCTGCTCGAAGCCACTTCACTGCTCCATTCCGATCTTCCGCTCGACGAAGTATTGAGCACCATGCTCGATCACGCCATCAACATTACCCACGCGGATCGCGGGCTTCTGCTGGAGAGCGGCGCTGAAGGTGCTCTTCATGTGCGGCTGGCGCGCGGCAACAAAGGCGACAGCCTGCCGCTGCAGGCACTCAATCCGAGCCAGACGGCGTTGAATCAGGCCGTCCGCAGCCAATCGAGCGTGATTACCGAGGATTTGAACCTCGCCGGTCTCGACCTCAAGGCCGCCGAAAGCGTCGTCGTTCAGGGCTTGCGGGCGGTCGTCGCCATTCCGCTCTACTCCACGTCACGCGGCACCACTGACACCGGGGCTCCGGTTCACCGCGGCGACTTGCTGGGCGTGATCTATCTCGACTCGCGGCGCATCGCGGCGTTCTCGGCAATCGACCGCCAGATTCTCGATGCGCTCGCGGTGCAGGCCGCCGGCATCATCGACAATGCGCGCCTTGTGGAGCGCGAACGCGAGCGCCAAAGGCTCGAGCAGGAACTCTCCATTGCGCGCACCATCCAGCAGGCGCTGGTGCCGCACGGGCTGAATGACTATCCGCACCTCGCCGTCACTGGCGTGCACAATCCTTGCCACGAGGTAGGCGGCGACTATTTCGACGTCGTGCCGGTGAGCGACGACCGTACGGCCATCCTGATCGCCGACGTCAGCGGCAAGGGGCTGGGTGCGGCGCTGGTCACCACCATGATCCAAGGAGCTCTCTCGGGCCTAAGCATGGGCGCCGACCCGCTGAAAGTCATCCATCACTTCAATCGTCTCCTCTGCACTCATTCTCAGATCGGGCGCTACGCGACCATGTTCATGGGCATTGTGGGAAGCGACGGCGAGCTTGAATATATCAAGGCCGGGCATCCCTCGCCGTTGTTGCTGCGCAAGGGCAAAGTCAGCGAACTTTATACCGAGGGTTCCTTCCCCGTCGGGCTCCTTCCTGAGGCGGAGTTCACGCTGGCCCGGGTACAGCTTGAGCCCGACGATACACTGGTGCTTTTCAGCGACGGGGTGACCGAAGCAGAAAACCTCGAACATGAGCTTTTCGAGGTCGAGGGGCTTTCTCGCGCTCTGGACGGCAAGGACGGAGTGCCGATCGATGCGCTGCAGCGCTCGGTGCTCGATTCCGTGCGTGACTTCGCCCGCGGAGCGCATCAATCAGACGATATAACGCTGCTGGTGGTGCGTTACCGCGCCCTGAACAAACCGAGCGGCGAACGGTGAGTGCTTGACCACCGCGCCACTTGGTTTTGTCCTTCCCGCACGGTTCGCCGTTCACCGAGCACGGCTTTTCCAGTTGATACAATCCACTGCATGGCTGTCCCAGAAAGGATTGGAAGGTACGAAATTGTCGCCGAGGTCGGGCGCGGAGCAATGGGCAGCGTTTTCAAGGCGCGTGATCCGGTAGTGGGACGCACCGTCGCCCTCAAAACCATCCATTCCGCCGCGCTCGCCGGGGATCAGGCCGAAGAGTACCGGGCGCGGTTCTTTCGCGAGGCCCGGGCCTCAGGCGTGCTCGCCCACCCCGGAATCGTTCCTGTTTTCGATGTCGGTGACCACGAAGGCGCGCCATTTCTGGTGATGGAGTTCATCGAGGGAAGAACCCTCGCCGACCAGATCAAGAAAGGCGAACGTTTTTCGCTTGAGCGCGTGTGCGAGATCGGCCAGCAGCTTGCCGAGGCCCTCGGCTACGCACACCGCCAGGGTGTGATCCATCGCGACATCAAGCCCGCCAACATTCTGCTCACTTCGCGCGAAGTGTATGGCATCGAGCGCCCGCGCATTACCGACTTCGGCATCGCAAAGCTTGCGTCCAGCGAGATTACGACAGCGGGCCAATTGCTGGGAACGCCATCTTTCATGCCGCCCGAGCAGTTCACCGGACAGCCGGTCGACGGGCGCGCCGACCTGTTTTCACTGGGCGTGATTCTCTACTCCCTGGCAACCGGGGAGCAACCGTTTGCCGGCGAAACCATGACGGCGGTTTCCTACAAGGTGGTCTACACCGAGCCCATTCCGCCCACAAAGCTCAATCCCGCGATCTCACCACGGCTTGAAGCTGCGATTCTCAAATGCCTCGCCAAGAATCCTGCCGAGCGCTTTCAGACGGGCGAGGATCTGGCGCAGGAGCTGGCTGCAATCCGCAGAAGCGCAGCGGCTACCCAGGGACCGGGAGTCCCGGCGACTCCGCTGGATGCCGATGCGACACTCGGTCCGGCGCAGGCTGCGGCGGCTGCTGCGGTATCTCCTCCGGCTGTCTCCTCGTCGAAGACGGCGACGCTGACTGATTCCCCAGCTCAGGCGGGCAAACCCAAATCGAAGCCCGTGGCAGTTGAGACAATTTTCGCGATCATTTTACTCGCAGTTGTCGGTGTGGGAACGGCTGCCGCCGGCGCATGGTTCATCTTTGAGCACTTTCTGAACGCCGCGCATCGTGCAGGGGAGAAAAACTCGGCTCCCGCTCAACAGTTGGCACAACAACCGCAGCCGGTCGTGACCATTCCGCAGCCCTCAACGACTCCGGCCGCAACCGACCAGACGCCGCTAGCGGTTCACAAAGACGATTCGGCGAGCCCGAATCCGCCGCCGGCGCCTGCCGTGACAACAAACCCGGCGTCTGCGAGTACGGCGTCCGCCTCGCCCGCCAAAACAGGCGCGGCCCCTGCGGCTCCGCCCGTCGCAGCCAAGCCCGTCACGGCAAAACCCAAACCGACGCCCCCGACCTCGTCCACATCAGTAGCACCCGCTTCAGGTTCGGCCAATATTGCCGCTGCCACACCCGCGCCCCCGACCCCACCAGGAACTGCAGCGAGCGCCACATCGGCAGCCAACACGCCGGCGGCACATACCGCGGCTGCGGCATTCGACCCCCGAAAACTCGATCCCAACACCAGCACCAAACTAAAGATCGAGTTGAGCAAGGTGCCCAACGGCTTACCGATCAACATCAATATGGACAAGAAGCTCTATCTGAACTTCATCACCGGCGATAAGACCGATCTGGATAACCTTTATGTTCCCGCTGGAGTGCAGGAATTTCGCGTATCGATCAAAAGCGGGGACCAGGAGTTTGACTCAAATGTCGTGAGCAACGACTTCAAGGCGAAGAAGAAGAAAACCCTGAAGATCGAGATCTTGCAAAATGGCAAGGCGCCTGCCAAGGTCACTGGCCCCCTGGGCAAGGACATGCAAGTCTACGTTTCTCTTCCCAGTCTGCCCTTTGACCTCTAGTTATGTAACAGGATTGTCACAATCGATCAGTAGCATCGGCATATCCAAAGGTTGGCCGCGGGTATAAGTTGGACCGGCAAAAGCCGGATTTGAAAGGCCGCGAGGACTCAAAGGAAAAAGGAAATGCAAATCTCCACCGAAGAACTGGCCGACGGCGTGACCAGGATCGCCCTGGATGGGCGGCTCGACATCGCAGGCGCGTCGGCTGTGGATCTGAAGATGAATGTGGCCGCCGGCAGCGCAAACAAGCTGTTGATCGACCTGAAGAACGTAACTTTCCTGGGTTCTATGGGCTTGCGTTCAATCGTGCTTCCCGCGCGTGCGGTTCGCAGCCGCGGCGGCAAAGTGGTGCTTTTCGCGCCCGGCGAGATGGTGGAGTCGGTGCTCAAAACCAGCGGCATCGATTCCATTCTGCCCATCTACCACGATCTCGCCGCTGCGCTGGCCGCGCTGCAATAGACCTCTCGCGACTGGTGGCTTAACCATGCCCGGAGAAACGGCAGCACAATCCGAGCCGCACCTCACCATCGAGAGCCGGCTCGAAGATCTTGCGCTGCTCTGGCCATGGGCCGAGTCGATCGCCGATATCCACGGTTTGCCCGCCGCCACACGGTTCGCCATTCACCTTTGCCTCGAAGAAGCGATTTCAAACGTCATTCGTCACGGGTATCGCGGAGAGCTGGGGCGCCCGGTGACGGTTCAATTCGCTTCCCAGCCCGATGAATTGGTCTTCACCGTCGAAGATGAGGCCCCGGCGTTCGACCCACTGGACGAGTCGCGTGAAGACCAGGCTCCAGATGCCTCAGCGACCGACCAGATTCCCCTCGGCGGCCAGGGAATCCGCTTGTTGCGCAAATTCGCCGGCAGCTTGGTTTACCAGGGCCTTCCGACTGGAAATCGGCTCACGATGAGATTCCCGATTCAGCGTTGATGCGGGTGGCCAAACCCTTTGTTTGCTTGGTTCACACCCGCGCAGTCCCGCAGTCCAACGCCCGTTGAGCCCTGATTGCGTCTATCATGGTATGAGCGGCCAGTTTCCCCTTTGGGTCCGCTTCCGGTGGTGTTCGTGTCTCGAATCTTTCAGAGGGTTGTCTTCGCAATTGCGATCGTCGTCTTTGGTGCGCTCGGTATCGGTTATGTGCTGGGCGAGTTTGGCTGGTTTGGCGTCCACGCCGGCGATGACCAGGACGCTGCCTACAAACAGATGCGTGTCTACGCTGAGGTCCTGCGGAAGATCCAGAATTACTACGTCGTCGACCCGAACATTCCCGAGGTGACCGACGGCGCTCTGCACGGCCTGCTCGACTCGCTGGATCCCGATTCGAGCTATCTGACCCCGGCCGAGTACAAGCTGTACAAGGAGCGCCCGGCCAGCGAAACCGCTCAGGTGGGCATCACCGTATCCAAGCGCTATGGTTACGCCACCATCGTGAATGTGGTGCCGGGCTCACCTGCCGACCAGGAGCACCTGCGCGACGGCGATGTAATCGATTTGATCGGCGACCAGTCGACTCACGATCTGTCGCTGGCCGTCATCCGTTACATGCTCGAGGGCAAACCGGGCACCACGGTTTCGCTTTCGGTTGTGCGGCCGTTCAAGCCCGATCCCGACAAGGTTGTTCTTACGCGCTCGGTGGTCGCCACCCCGCCTCTTGGCGAGCAGTTCTATGAGAATGCAACCATTTTTTACCTCAAGCCGGGTGTGTTGACGGCAGCGCGGGTCGACGATCTTGCCGCCAAGATCAAAGCGGCTGGCAAGTCAAAGAAGATTCTGCTTGACCTTCGCGATACCACCGGTGACGACCTGCACCAGGGAGTGCGGCTGGCCAACTTCTTCATTAGGCAGGGAACACTGGCTTCCCTGGAAGGCCAAAAAATCCCCCAGCAGACCTTCACCGCCGACCCGGCACAATGCCTCACCGATGCCCCCGTTGCCGTCCTGGTGAATCGCGGAACCTATGGCGCGCCGGAATTAACCGCTGCGGCCATCGAAGGCCTCAAACGAGGCGACGTAGTAGGCGAACGCACATTCGGCGAGGGCGCCATGCAGAAGACCATCGACTTGCCCGACGGCGCAGCTCTGATGCTGACCATTGCCAAGTACGAGGATCCTTCAGGCAAGAAGATTGAGGATGAGGCGGTCACTCCTAACGAAGTGGTAGCTTCACCGCAGGACGACGACGAGCCCGCTCCGGCCAACAACGGCGATGAGCAGTTGAACCGTGCTCTCAATCTGCTGAAAGCAAAGAACGGCTAGTGTCCCGTCCCTGAAGTCCGCAGCATAACTGACCGGTCATCCTGAGCGAGTTTTGGTGCGCCTTTGCACCAAAACGAGTCGAAGGACCTGCATTTCGCAGCCGGCTTCTGCCAGAAAATTCCAAGTTTGCCGGGCGATTCCTGTACCTGCACTCGCATGGTTCGCGCCTGCCGCGGCGCGCATTCTCCACCATCGTCTGGTGCTAGCCTTGAAAGAGAGGCATTTTCTGGCCCGATGGCGCGAAATCTGCGGTCGGGCGCATCCCCCGTGGCTGTCACCACCAATCCGCCGCGCAAAAGGCGCATCGTTCTGCGCATCGCAAGACGCAATCCCCCTCGCCTTCCCCGTTCCACCACGCAGTTGTCGCCGGAGCGCGGTCACCGCAAACTCGCCGGCCAAACCGCCCTGGTGGTGCTGTTTCTTCTCGCGGCCATTACCGGTTCGCTGGCCGGCCTTACCCTGGTTTACTCCGTCAACCTGCCGCAGATTAGCGAGCTTGAAAACTATCGTCCCTCCGCTGCCACCGATCTCTACGATCGCAAGAACCGAGTGATCGGATCCTTCGCGCTCGAGCACCGCATCGTCGTAGGCTACGAAGGCTTCGCGCCGGTCCTCAGGCAGGCCGTGATCTCGATCGAGGACAAGAACTTCGAATCGCACTGGGGCATCAACGTGATTCGAGTGGTCGGCGCTGCCTGGCACGACATCCGCACCCACGGCCGCGCCCAGGGCGCTTCCACCCTCACCATGCAACTGGCGCGCAACCTTTTCCTTTCGAGCGATCGCACGGCGATGCGCAAACTCCAAGAGGCCTATCTCGCGATCCAAATCGAGCGCGCCTTCACCAAGGAGCAGATCTTCACTCTCTACGGCAACCAGATCTACCTCGGCAGCGGCCAATATGGCTTCGAAGCAGCATCGGAGTTCTTCTTCTCAAAGCATGCAAAGGATTTGAACCTGACCGAAGCGGCGCTCCTGGCTGGCCTGCCCAAAGGCCCGGTGGCGTTTTCGCCGCTTCTGAATCCCGAGCGCGCATTGCATCGCCGCAATCTGGTGATCAGCGAGATGGAATCGGACGGCGCCGTTACCCACGCGCAGGCTGATTTGGCGCGGAGCGCTCCGCTGGGTTTGCACCTTGCCGAACCTGAAAACACGGTCGCGCCGTGGTTCCAGGAAGAGGTGCGGCGCGAACTGGAGAAACACTTCGGCACGGAAGAAGTACACCAGGACGGCCTGCGTGTTGACACCACGCTCGATCTGGATTTGCAGGAGACGGCGAATCAAGCTGTCGTCGACGGCATAGCCGCCTACGAGCGACGCCACGGCTGGCGCGGCAAACTGGAAAACATAATCGCCGCGGGCATGAATCCCGACACCTACCGTCATCCCGATTGGGCAACCCGGCCCACTTCCGGTGGCTACATCCACTCCCTGGTGACGCGCGTGCTTCCTCTAGAGATCCACGCGCGCATCGGCCCTCCGGGTGTGGATGGCTCCGAGATCGTTTTGCTTCCGCGGGACTGGCAATGGACCGGCGAGCGTTACGCCGACTCCCTGGTGAAGCCCGGAGACGTGATCTACGTCAAGCTCGGCACCGACGCGGAGAACGGCGCGCGACGCGCCTCTCTCGAACAGGATTCAGGCGCCCAAGGCGCGTTGCTGGCGATGGAGAATACCAGCGGCGACGTACTGGCGATGGTCGGAGGTCGCGACCACGCACTCTCAGTGTTCAATCGCGCGACGCAGGCCGAGCGCCAGACCGGGTCGAGCTTCAAGCCTTATGTCTATACAGCGGCGATCGAAGACGGCGTCAAGCCTGGCGATATCGTGGTCGATGCGCCTGTCACCTTCGGCGGCTATGTGCCGCACAACTACGAAAACGACTATCGAGGCGCGATGACGGTGGCCGAAGCTTTTGCCGAGTCGCGCAACATTCCCGCGCTCAAGCTCGCCGCGCGCGTTGGCATTCGCAAAGTGATCGATGTGGCGCACAGATTTGGCGTCACATCCAACATTCCCGCCTACCTGCCGGTGGCGCTGGGCGCGGTTGAGATCACGCTCGAAGAGCAGGTGGCGTCGTACGCGGTCTTTCCCAACGACGGGATCCACGTTACGCCGCGCCTCATACGGAAAGTCTCGAGCGTCGACGGCATTGTCCTGTGGCAAGACAACTCCGCGGTCAATGAAGTAATCGATCAGCGGACGGCGCGCACGATGATGATTTTGCTGCGCGGCGTCACCGATCATGGCACGGCGGCCGCAGCCAAACAGTTGAATCATCCTGTGGGCGGAAAGACCGGCACCACCAGCGAATTTACCGACGCATGGTTTCTCGGTTTCTCGCCTTCCATCACCTGCGGTGTGTGGCTGGGCTACGATAGCCGGGAATCGCTGGGCATCAAGGAAACCGGCGCGGTGACAGCGCTGCCCATCTGGATCGCGTTCATGCGCGCGGCTATCGCCGGCAAGGATGATGAGCAATTTCCCGGCGGTGACGAGACATCCACAAGAGAACCAGGTGCAGTCGCAAGAGTCTCAGCAGCGGAAACCATAACTCCCGCGCGAAACCCGGAAACGGCGCCGCGCGCGGCGAAGACCGCGTCTCAACGAGCGCAGGTATCAAGTCCCTGAGGCCAGCCCAAGGAAGTTGAACTTCTTCTTCTTCTCCGGCGTCTCCTCGAATACACCCGAAGAAGCCGACGCTGCCATCTTCTTGATGGCGCGCTGAATGTTCGACTCCTTCAGCGGCTCCGCGGTGTTCTGCATTCGGCGGACCGCGGGATAATCGTTGGGAATGCGCCATTGCGCCGGACGCGTCAGTGCACTTTCGATTGCGGAGTCGTCAATGCCAAACATTTCGGCTGTATACCGGTTCAAAACGATCTCGACTTTCGATGCGTAGGGTTGAAGGCACCCGGTAATCAACCTGTTGGAGTTGCGCAGCTCGGCCACGCCAACCTGGGTTACCAGGAAGACCGTGGAAACGATATCGAAGAGGCGCGTATCGGTGAGCTCCCACCTCGAGCCCGCGTCGACTACCACATAGTCAAACGACTTGCAGGCAACGGAAACCAGATGATCGACTGCCTCGCCGGGAGGCGGCAAACGGAGATACCTGCCGGGCGCGGGCAGCACATGCAGCCCTGATTTGTGTTTCGTCAGCAGCTTCGACAGAAAAGTGGAATCGAGCCGCTCGGCTTCGCGCAGCGCTTCGAGTGTGGAATATTCGCTGGAAATGCCAAGGCAAAGCGCGGCATCGCCAAGCGGCAGATCCAGGTCGATCAGGAGTGTGCTGCGTCTCGATTCCTGGGCCAGGGAAACTGCAAAATTGCACGCCGCCGTAGTGACTCCGGATCCGCCCTTGGCTCCGACAAAAACGAAAGACTTGCCGATCACCTTTCTTTTGTCGGGCGCCAATTGCACGCGGCTGGAATTCCGGCTAAACGCTTCCTCGAGGACCCCCTCGGCGAATGGATACATCAGAAACTCGCGAACACCTGCTCTCATGCAGCGAATCAACAGATCATCCTCAGTGCTCTGCGAGTAGGCCATCGGCGTCGTGGTCCCGGCGTGGCACAACGTCTCAACGGTCTTGAGAGCGACTTCCTTTTCCTTGTCGACCGCGATGAGAACCACATCAAAACCCTGATTGGCGAGCATCTGGGGATTTCCGACATCGGAGAGCGTGGTGACCCTGGGCGCCGCGCCATTGTTCTGCAATGCGCACACAATGCCGGCCACGACACTGCGGCGGGTGAAATCCGGATCGACAACTGCGATCGACATTCCGCGCCCGCGATCGCCAAACGCACCGCCAGCGCCGTTATTGCCTGATTCAGTCAAGTCTGGGGAAATCACGAATGTAACCTTTCTTCGGGCCCAAGGCCCTTCACACTACTATCGCTCCAGAGGGAGCTCGCCTTAGGGGGGTGGCGACTGTTCTTTCTTATCGAAGGGCCCGACGGCAAATCGGTGACCGCAAGCCGTGCGCGGGAGCAAATAGCAGAAGTATCCTAAGCGTGGAAGCCCGTCTGCCCAAGGGGTTACGTCAACAGAGTTTAAAGCACCTCTGAGCCGCTGTCAATCGGCCCCCACCCTTCCAAAGCAACGTTTAGCCCGCGCTACGTCTTTCAATATCTGTGCTTTGAGCGCTTCAGGCGAAGGCCAGGTTCGCTCTTCACGCAGGTACATTAAAAACTCGAGTTCGATGGGAGTCCGATCATCGAGATCGATCGGCTCGAAGTCAAGAATATGCGACTCTACGGCAAACGATGCCTCACCAAAGGTGGGCCGATTGCCCACGTTCGTCACCGCCTGAAACGCGCGGCCAGCGACCTTGAGACGCGTCGCGTAGACGCCAAAGGCCGGGAGCAAGCCGTCGTAGGCAGCAAGGTTAACGGTGGGAACAAGTTGGCGCGTGCCAATTCCCCGGCCGTGCGCCGGGGTTGACAATACGGCGAAGGGCCGACCTAGCATCCACCGCGCACGACGCACGTCGCCTGCGGCCACCAGGGTTCTGATTGCCGAGCTCGAAACCTCCATTCCGCGCACTTTCACCGGGGTATGGACCTGCACATCGAAGCCTGACTTCGCCCCCATGACCGCCAATTCCCTGACTCCCGCCGTGGCGCCGTGGCCAAAACGGAAGCTTTGCCCCTCGTGCATGCTGCGCACGCCGAGCTTGTCGACAAGGATTTGCTGCACGAACTCGCCGGGTATTAATCCTGCGAGCTTCGCATCGAACGGCAGCACGAGGATTGCATCCACCCCCGTCTGCGACAGCAGGCGCAACCGCTCGGCAAGCGGAGTGAGCAGCTTCGGCGCCTCGGCGGGGCGCAGGAACTGTTCCGGGTGCGGGTTGAAGGTGATGGCCAGTCCGCGTGCCCCCAACCCTCGCGCCTCGTTGACAACACCGGACAGAATCTCCCGGTGGCCCAGATGCACGCCATCGAAGTTGCCGATAGCGGCAACCGTCGGTCCATAGCCGCCGGGGATCTGGGCTAACGACGTGAAGACCGTCACCGCCGGCACGCCGTCCCCCTCACGTCCCCCGGTCATAGCGACACGGGCACGCTCAACCCGTCGTAAGCAAGTTGCATATCGGCAGGCAACGCGTGATTAGTTTCTTCCTGTCCGAGGTCGTGCGCGATGTGGGTAAACCATGTTTGCCGCGCGCCAATCCGGCGCGCCCACGCCATCGATTGCTCCAGGGTGGAGTGACTTGGGTGCGGCGTGTGACGCAACGCCGAAAGCGCCAGCACCTCGACGCCTTTGAGCAAATCGAAGCTGACATCGGGGATCGCGCTCACATCGGTCAGGTATGCCGCGTTGCCGAACCGGAAACCCGCGATGGGCAGCGCACCGTGCAGCAGCGGAATACGCACAAACTCCGCGCCATGCACCCGAGTACAGCCCTCCAGCGGCATCAGGCGAACCCTTGCCCGCGTGGGATATGTGGCGTCGGGCGAGAATGTGTAGGCAAACACTTGCGCGAGAACCTTGGTTGTCTCCGCATCGGCATAGAGCGGAATCGGCCCGCTGCGCCGCTCGGCAATAAAGCTCAGGGGCCGCAGATCGTCCATCCCCAGAATGTGGTCGGCATGCGCATGGGTGTAAAACACCGCGTCAATAAATGTGAGGCGCTCGCGAAGGGCTTGCTCGCGAAAATCCGGACCGGTGTCGATGACAACCGCCCGTTCGACGCCATCGCCCGCAGGCGCTGCCTGCCTCCAACGAAGGAGCACCGAGGGCCGCAATCGCCGGTCGTGCGCATCCGTCGAGTTGCACACCGCGCACGGACAGCCTAGCGTCGGAACACCCATCGAAGTGCCCGTTCCTAAGAATGTGAGCGTACCTTGCAAGCCGCCAGCTCCTGGCTCCCAGCCGCGAAGTGTGGGCGAAGAGCCTGCCCTCGCCAATACATGAAAATCGTGGAGTTGCTCGTCCGAATCCAGATGTAAGAGGATGGCCGGCAATGAAAATCCGAGGGCAAGAAGCCAGGAGCCGTAAGCCGCTCCTACTTCTTCGCTGGCGGCACCGGTGGCATCGGCTGCATCGTCATCATGTTTGTTAGTTCGAGAAAGGCCATGCGCGCTTCAAACAAGACCGACTGCAGCATGCGATCCTCGGCCGAGGTCAGGTTGCCTTTGGTCTTTTCCGCCAGGATGCCAAGCAGATCGACGGTTGTGCGCGCGCCGACGATGTCGACTCGCGGACGCTGGCCCTCCTGCGTGCCCGCACCCATCTGCAGCATCGCTGTGAGGTAGAGTTGCTGCACCAGATGTTCGAAGCCAACCGGCGGCTGCGGGTCTGCGGCCGGATTCTGAGCCCGGATCAGGTCTTCCAGCCTCTGCGCCGACGCATCGTATGCGGCCTTCTGCTCCCTGGTTTCCTTCGCGCTCGGCGGCGGCGGCAATTCAGACCCCAGGCTTGGCTCCCCCGCAGGCGGCTCGGTTTCCTCTGGAGCCTCGCTGCGCGGCTCGTTCACCACCAGGCGCGGTCCTGCCGCCGGCTCGGACGGCGCAGCGGTAGCCGCCGGGGCCGGCTGCTGCTGGCTCGCTTTTTCTTCCTCCGCTTTGATCTTGCGGCGGTCAACCACTTCGAATTTCGGTCTTTCGCTCATAGTTTCAAGTTTCTCACTCGCGGCGCAGACCCTTCCATGCCCAGCGGCCGCCACTCAGTCGGGGACGCGAGTTCCCGGCCTACCTGCTTTCCGAAGTCAAAATCGGAGGCGCATTGAGAATATGGGCCTTTCCTTGCGCAGCGCCGCCGGCATAATCATAGATCTCGCCGCGCGACTCGGCCTCTGACCGAATCATGCCCAGGGCGAACATCCGACCGCCTCTGGCCAGCGGCAACTCGGCGGCGCTGGTGATTTGTCCAGCCGCGGTTCCGTCTCCCGAAGTCAGTTCCGTCCCTGCATTCGGCAACGGCCCGACAAGCTCCAGCGGGCGCAGGTGCCGGTGGACATTGCCGCGCGCTCGGATGCGCTCCACGATCTCCTGCCCCAGGTAGCACCCCTTGCTAAAATGCATCGCTCGCATCTGCGCCGTTTCCTGCGGAAGATCGCGCTCCACCATATCCACGCCGTACGCGGGAATTCCCTCGGCAATGCGAAGCTTCTCGAGCGCGGCGCAGCCCACCGGGACAGCGCCGCCGGTGCGCAGACACGACCACAATTTGGCCAGCCCCGCCGATGGCAGCCAGATCTCGTAATGCCTGGCCAATACTCCGTAAACGCGCAAAATTCGCAGGTCCAACCCATTCCATTCCACACTGGTTCCCGCCATGGGGCTGGCAATCACTGGAAGCCCCACTCGCTCCAGGACCTCTTCCGCCAACGGTCCGGTGAGCCCGATTGCCGTCTCTGAACCGGCCTCGCCAACCTGCTCTTCACCCAGTGGTACCAGCTCCACATCGTCCATGATGATGAACTTGTTGAGATGAGCCAGGAGCTTCTCCGTCTGATCCGCCGCAATCTCCAGCTCCAGCCCGGATTCTCCGGCGAACGGCGTTCCCAGAAGGTCATCCCCTCCGATCGTCGTCTTGCGCCCCACGCCGGCGGGGTTGCGCCGCTGCGGCGACAGTTCCTCCCCCTCGCGCCAAACGGTCAGATCGCCCTGTATGTGCCCTTGTGCATTCAAAACCAGATTCCATGCCCCGGTATTCGGGAACAGATCATTTACGGTATTGGTCACCATTCCGCTCAGCCAGCGGAAGCGGTCGGCGCCGCGGACGGCGACGCGCCGCATCCATCCCAGGTCGTGAATGGCTGCGCCTCCGGTAAGGGCGGCTATTTCTACTTCCGGCGCGTCCAACTCCAGGAAGGTCGAGGCTCCCCGGTACAAAGCGAGTTCGTGCGGGGTCGGGGCAAATTCGAGCATCGCGGCCACAGCGGTGGCCTGAACGTTGGTAGCGAGATCCGGCTGGGGCATGAAGGCGAGTCCGCGGTCCCGCCAGGGATTTTTTATAGAAGATGGCGCGAAACCGCATCCTGATTATAGCCTTGAAGAGGGCGATGGAAACGAGAACGGCGGCAGCCGGGCCGCATCCACAGCGCTCAAGGGAGTCTGAATGAAATTGCAGTACCCAACCATCCCATGGGCCGGGCGCGCAAGTGCCTGTTTTCTGCTGGTTTGCCTGGCGGCGGGCGCGCCAAACTCGGCGCAGCAGGCTCCCCCGACTCCTCCCTCCAGTGCCCCGGCCACCCCGCCCCGCGGTAGTTCGAGTACAAAACCAACTCACATCACTCCCGATCAGGCCAAACAGCTTTTCGCCATGGTCGACACGCTCATCAAGTTCTCCTCCGATGAAACCGGCCTGCCTATCAAGAGCACGGTCCAGCGCCAGTTAATCACGCGCGCGTCGGTCGAATCGTACCTTGAAGAAAAATTCAACGATGACGAGGGCGCGAAGCGGCTGGAACGCGACGAAATTGTCCTCAAGAAGTTCGGCCTGCTCGATCGCGACTTCGAACTCAAGCCTTTCCTTTTGGCGCTCCTCAAGGAGCAGATCGAGGCCTACTACGACTCCAAGACCAAAACCGTCAATCTTCTCGATTGGGTCGACGTCGAAGAGCAGAAGCCGGTGCTGGCCCACGAACTCACGCACGCCCTCCAGGACCAGCACTCCGATCTGGAGAAATGGGACGACCAGACGCCTGACGATGTCTCGCATGACGTGGCCGGCGATCAGGAACATCTTGCCAAGGATGAGATGGACACCGCGCGCGATGCCGTAGCCGAAGGCCAGGCAACGGCCGTGATGATGGACTACATCCTCAAGCCGCTGGGCAAGAGCCTCGTGAAAGATCCCGAAGTGCTCGACATGGTCAAAGGCCAAATGGGGGCGAGCGAAGACTCTCCCGTAATGGCCCGCGCGCCTCTGTTGCTCAAGGAGTCGATGCTCTTCCCCTACAGCGAAGGCCTGAGCTTCGAGCAGGACGTGTGGATGGACCAGGGCCAGGCCGCGGCCTTTGCCGGCACGCTCGACCGCCCCCCTACCTCAAGTTGGGAAATCATCAATCCACGCGAATACGAGCGCAAACATATTCCCGCCGTCCCGCTGCTGCCTGACATTCATCCTCTCACCGATCCGTTCTACGAGCCTTATGACATCGGCCAGATGGGCCAGCTCGACGTGCATATTCTTTCCGAGCTCTTCGGCAGCGACAATGCGGCGCGCGACCTTACTCCTGCGTGGGATGGAGGCCTTTATTGGGCCGGGCAATTGCACAGCGCCAAGACCCCGGAGGAACGGGCCAGCACCAAGTCGCTTGCCATCTTCTATCTCTCTCTCTGGAGAAATTCCGACTCCGCTGACGTCTTTGCCAAGCTTTACGCCAACAGCCTTGGCCGCAAGTATTCGAACCTCAAACCAGTCGCGGACAATGGAGGAGGGCCCTCGGCTGCCGACGGCTCTGACGAACAGGTCTTCTCCACCAGCGAGGGCCCGGTGGTAATCACCACGCGCGGCAAGATGGTCTTTGTCGCCGAAAGTTTCCCCCTGCCGCTGGCCCGCAAACTCGCCAGGCTCATCTTCGATGCGCAGGGAACCGGAGCGCTTCGCATTGCGAACCTCGGCCGCACGGATGAAAATTCGGGTCAGCCCGCAGCGCCACTTACCGGCGATCTCGTTCGCTTCTTCGAAAACTGCGGGGTCATGAAAGCCGCGGTGGACGCAGGTATCCGCGCGACGCGCTAACCTCGTTCTAGCGTCAACATTTCGCGACGCCGCATCCTACTGCACTTCGCCGATGTAGACTCCGAAAGGCTCCGGCTGGATCTGACACAGCACCGTCGGTTCGCCTGCCGGAGGAACGGTAGTATTGATGCGGAGTTGTTGCAGATTCTTCTGGTCTCCGGCTTAGAGTGTTCGAAAGAGGTTCGTCATGACGCCTGCAATGAGAAGCGCTTTTTGCTGCTTCCTGAGTGTCGCGCTGATCCTTGTATCGGCGGCCCCAATAGCCGTTGCCGCCACGCCAGCGGCAGGGATCCCGAAGTTCGAGCTCACAGCAGGCCAGTTGGAAATAAGCGAAAGAGCCAGCCCGCGTCGATTCGTCAACGCAGTGGGAGAGAAGAGCGGACTGTGGGGCTTTGAAGACGGACAATTGGAAGGGTGGGTCTATCCGCTCAAGATCTTTCACGATTTCCAGATGAATTTCCAGATGGAAGGCTCGCCACGAATCTACTCCGGTCGTGAGCTTCTCTCCGGCGTTCGAATCTTTCCCCAGATGGTTCAACTGCAATACTCCGCTGAGACGTTTACAGTGAACGAGATTTTATTTGCGCCGCGCAGCACTGCGGGCTTCGCCGTTTTGCTCGACGTGCATGCGCCACGCGCTTTACACATCTCGGTTCGCTTCAAGCCGGACCTGAACCTGATGTGGCCCGGCGGATTGGGCGGCCAAACTTACACGTGGGATGAGGAAAATCGCTGGGTCGAGCTGGCAGAGCCAACCAGTCAATTCTCGGCGCTGATTGGGTCGCCCTTCGCCGAGGCATCGACCGCAGTCGGCTATCACGCCTATCTGAGCAACGAAAACCCCTTTGAGGAATTAGCGCTCTATGTCACTCCAGAAGAGGCAAAGCAATACTACATTCCGATTGTTGCTGCTGCGGGAATACAGGGAATCTACGAGGCTCAAAGCACCTATAACGATCTTTTGAACCGATTGCCGCAGCTTTACACAGAGAGCTTGCGACACTATGAGGAGCTGGACAGCGAGGGGCCGCAATTTGTCACCTCTGACCCTAAGATGGACGAATCGCTTCGCTGGTCCCGCGTGGCCCTCGATCAGTTGAAAGTCTGCAATCCATACATGGGTTGCAGTTATGTTTCAGGCTACGGATCGTCGGGAACTGGAACGCGTCCCATGTATGCGTGGTACTTCGACGAGCCAACGACTACATCCTGGGCTTTCTTGGATGCGGGCAGCGCAGCCAGCCTGAAGGAAGCTCTTCGCTTCCTCGAAAAGTACCAGCGGCAGGATGGTGCGATACCCCATGAGGTTTCACAGAGCGCCACGCTCGTAGACTGGTTCAACAAGTATCCCTATCCCTATATCCATCCGGATTCGAGCCTCTCGTATCTGATAGCGATGGGGCACTTCTACCATTTCACTGGCGACGAGGAGTTCGTCAGGCAAAGTTGGCCTCATATTCTCAAGGCATACCAATATTGCCTGTCGATCATGGACGCTGGCGACGGATTGCTCGTGATTCCCAAAGATGCCTGGGGATCCATAGAACTCACGGGATTCAGTAAAGACGCCGCGATGGCGGGCGAATGGATTGCCGCGCTTCGCGCCGTGAGCGATCTCGCCCGGATGGCAGGTGATTCGGCGCTGTCAAAAGAATGCGACCAAAGAGCTGAGAAGGCTGAAGCATCCCTGGAGCGTGAGTTTTGGGATCCGCAACTCGATTATTACGATTACGGGCTCTTCACTTCGGGCAAACCTGTCACGTATTTGAATCCGGCGATTGGATCGACCGCCTGGCTGGGAAGCTTGCCCCCGAACCACGCGCAATCGGTTCTCGAGAAGCTTTCCACCGCAGCGTTCCTCGCGGACTGGGGCCAGCGGAACATGTCGCTTGACGATCCGCGCTACTCCGAGGGCTCCTACCACATCGGATCGGCATGGCCGATTGCGACCGCCGGTCCCATGCTGGCGCAGTTCAAGTACGGCGATGCCGTGCAGGCCTTTCTCACCTGGCGTTCGATGCTTTCGCTAAGAGAGTTCGACGCGCCCGGCGAGATGCCCGAGGTTCTTTCCGGCGTCTACTACCGCCTGCTCGATAACGCGGTCCCACACCAGATGTTTTCAGAAATGACGGCAATTCCCGGCCTGGTCGACGGCATTCTTGGCCTCGACCTCGATGTGCCCAACCATGGATTGAACTGGAATCCTGACCTGCCCCCAAGTTGGCCAAGTGTTGCTTTGCAGCGGTTTCCGTACGGACAAGGAAAGATGGATTTCGAACTCCGCCAGAGTTCCGGATTGCTGACGGCAAGCATTCGACCCACCGGCTCGCAAAAGGTCACGCTTCACTTTTCGCCTGCGCTGCCCATGGGTGCCGCGGTGCTCTCAGTGGAGCAGGACGGCAAGCCGCTGCACTTTGAGGTGGAAGATCGCGGAAGCGAAACGCTTGCGGTGATCAACACCGACTTCTCCGCCACGACACAGATCGTGGTCCGCTATAAACCGGGAGTAGCGTTGGAGGCAGACCGGCTGCCGTTGCTGGAAGGCGATACCAGCCGCAATCTGAGGATCATTCGAACCAGATACGCAAATGGGCTGATCGAATTGACGGTCGAAGGGCGGCCCGGCCAGATGTACGAAGTGCGAGCGTATACCCCGCTCAAGCTCGCGCCCGTCGCGGGCATCGCGGCCATCGAAGATCACGGCGATTACCGGTCGCTTGAGCTTACTCCGCCTGCGGACAGCCGAAACGTTGACAATGCCGGCTATGTGCGTTGGCTCGTCCGCGCGAAAGCTGAACAATAGTTTCGGTCACTCTTGCGATGGCCTGCACCATCCCGGACTATGGCCTTCTTCCGGAAACCATCCACGACGCTTCAATTTCTTCCAGATGCTTGTTCTTGGTCTCAGGAATGAGTAACCAAGTGAATACTGCCTGGGCCATGCACATCGCGGCTAGAAATCCCAACGTTGAAGCCTTGCCGATCACGTGAAACGCGTATGGAAACAACAGGACCACGACCGCATTGGCCACCCACTGAATCAGCACCGGGACGGTCATCGCCTTTCCGCGCACATCGTTGGGAAAGATCTCCGGCACCAGCGTCCAAAAGACCGGGCCGATGCAGGCGGCGAAAAATGCGAGGTAGGCCAGAATCAGCGTCAAAACCAGCATTCCTTGAAAGTGGCCGAGCAATACACTCATCACGAGCCCGCCCAGGCATGCCGCCATTCCAATCGAACCGCCTATATACAGAGGCTTGCGGCCAAATCGATCGATCATCCAAAGGGAAGCGACAGTAAAGATCAGTTCGACGACCCCAACCATCAAGGTTGAAGCTAACGCTCCTTCGAGCTTCCATCCTGCCGATTGAAAGATGAGCGGCGCGAAATCGATGACCGTATTGATTCCCGAAACGTGAATCAGTATTGCGAGCCCGGCGCTCACCGCAAGTGCGCGCTGTACTCCAGGGCGCCTCAGTTGGCGCCAGCCGCTGTGGTCGCCGTGCGCAGTCGCTGCGATTTCGGCCAGCAGCGATTCAGATGTCTGCGCGCCACCGATCCGATCGAACACCGCAAGCGCCTCTTTTGACTTGCCATGAAGCGCCAGAAATCGCGGCGTTTCCGGCGCCAGCAACATGAGTAAGAAGAAGACGGCCGACGGTATGACGCCGGTCAAGAACATCCATCTCCAATTACTTGGTCCAGTGGCGCGCAGCAGATAGTTCATCATGTATGAAACGCAAACACCCAGTATGATCGAGAGCTGATATATGGTTCCGAGGCGTCCGCGAATCGACGCCGGAGCGATCTCGGCTACGTACATGGGTGAGAGCAGCGAGACTCCGCCAACTGCGATGCCTCCCAGGAAGCGCGCGATCACGAACATGGTGAAATTGCCGGCCAGTGCAGTTGCGGTCGATGTGATCGCGAACAGCACCGCAACCGCGAGAAGCAGCTTTCTTCGGCCATAACTGTCGGTAATTCGTCCCGCCACAAAGCTGCCCATGACACAGCCGAAGAGCAAGGAACTGAATGCCCACCCAAGCCCAAAATCGCTCAGGGCAAATTCACGCGTGATGAATGGACCGGCGCCGGTAATGATGGCAATATCGAAACCAAATAACAGCCCTCCCAATGCAGCCGTCCCCGCCAGAAAAGCAACGTACCTCAGATGAATGGGCCTCTCAGCCTGAGGCCGTTCCTTGCCGGTTTGATCCGGGTACACTCCAACCCCTCCCTTGCCTGGATCAGTGTCTGCGTTTGATTGAACTAAATCAAGCACGAACGCGCTGCATCACAAATAACTGCCTGAACGGAGCGATCAGCCCTTCTGCAATCGCGAGCACTCACCGGGATCTGCTTGTGTCCTGTTTCCAAAGTTCGCAACGAAAACGCCCGGTCATCCTGAGCGAAGTTTGGTCGGAGTTCCGGCCAAACGAAGTCGAAGGACCTGCATTTCGCGCTTCGGACCTATGCAACCAACTTCGGGAACAGTACACTCGCGGAATGTTGGCTGACCTCAGAAATCCGGCATCGCGCAGAGCCCCCAGCGGGCCGCGATGATATCCGCTCATCGAGTGCCGTTGAATTCATGAACGGCATCGAGCATCGCCACCAGGTTTTCGATCGGCGTCTTTGCCTGCACGTTATGGATTGAATTGAATACGAACCCGCCTTTGTACGCGAAGATTTCACAGCGGCGCAGAACCTGCTCCCTCACTTCCTGCGGTGTGCCGAACGGCAAAACCCGCTGCGTGTCTACGCCGCCGCCCCAGAACACGATGCTCTCTCCGAAGTTCGTCTTCAGTTGCTCCGGTTCCATGCCGGTTGCCGAACACTGCACGGGATTCAGGATGTCGATGCCGGCCTCAATGAACGAAGGCAGGAATTTCGATACTGCGCCGCAGGAATGCTTGAAAACCTTCCACGTGGTATTCGCGTGAATCCAATCGGTCATGCGCTTGTAGTAAGGGAAGTAAAGTTCGCGAAACGTTTTCACGGAACAGAATGCTGAGGTTTGCGTACCGAAATCCGTGCCGCAAAGGAAAATCGCATCGATGTCCTCGCCTACTGCCGCATGTATCTTCTTAAGATTTTCCAGGGCCACTTCGCATTCTCGCTCGAAGATGCTGTGAATGTAGCCTTGACGGCTCCTGGTCGAGACATACCATTCCGTCACGTCGCGAATGCCCCTGGGGTGCTTGAGCATGGGAGCCGGCACCAGTGCAATATCGCCCAGCGCTGTGCCCCCAAAGCTGGCGATGATTCCCCGGCCGGTTGCGCCGGCCTCTGCGATGCGGTTCGCAAAATAAGCCAGATCCTCATCGGGGATCGGCTTGAACTCCTCCGTGTTGTCTTCCGGGTTCAGCGCCGTCTCCTCAATCGGCGACTGGCGAACAATGCAATCGAAGAAGTGTCCGCCGGCAGGCATGCGTCCGCTCGCCGGCGCGCTGGTATCGCCCTCGGGATAAATCAGCGTGTCGCCGTTGCAGTCAGTCGTCGTATTGAATTTGCCGGGAACCAGAACTTCGAGCCCGTTAAAGTTCCATTCCTTCCAGCCCTCCGCCGGAAAGCCGAACATCGTGCCCCGTGCAAATACGCCGGTGACATCCACCTTCATCGCGCTCAGAAGATCGCCTTCGACAAGGCCGAGCATCTGGAAGGGTTCGTGAATCCGCACCGGGCGCTTTTCCAGCCCGTAGTAGTCGCGCAGTTCTGCCACGCAACTGGCATGGATGCCGGTGACGGCAGTACCTCCAAAGTCGATCGGCACCCGGTCAGGCTGCCTGTGACTGAGGGCCCAGGCCAGTCGTTCGCGGCTTGCAGCTTTCTCAACCGTTGTACTCAACTCTTCCGCTCCTTGTCTTCTCGATTTTTGATAATGTGCGCGTCGCAGCAATCGAGTTTGGCGCTAAAGCACCGTCTTGGAGCCTCGCTTCTGGTTCTTGATGACTGGCCACTATACAGTCCTCATTTGCGTGGGTCAGTAACGCTCGTCACCGTTGTGGGCGCAAGTTGTTCCCCCCCCGGCATCAACGGCAAAATACCAGGGAAATTGGATCAGAAAGCAGGAGACATACAACCAAGTTCAGCGGTAAACTTAACATCAAACAGCAGGATTAGTCCGCTTTGTGCTGGTGGAAAATCTTGGGTCTGCGGCTGCGCTGGAGCGGGTCGGTGGACCCTCGAGAGTTTACGGCGGGTGCACGAACGTGCCGCCCAAGACCAAACGCGGTGGAGCAGCAATATGGAAATATCGAAGGACTTGTACGAAGCCATCCTGAACGGCGACGCCAAGAAGGCTCACGCCGCCACTGAGGCTGCGCTCGCAGCCGGCGCCGCTCCCATGCAATTGATTCAGGAGTCGATGGTTCCGGCCATGGACGAAGTCGGCCGCCTCTTCGAGGCCGAAGAATACTTCGTCCCCGAACTTCTTCTCGCGGGCCGCGCCATGAAGAGCGCCATGGAACTCATCAAACCGCTGCTTTCGGCGTCGGGTCAGCAGATGAGATTCCGGATCGTCATCGGCACGGTCAAAGGCGACCTCCACGACATCGGCAAGAATATCGTCGCGTCCATGCTCGAAGGCGGCGGGTTCGAAGTCATCGACCTCGGCAGCGACGTTTCGCCCGAGAGCTTTGTCGCCGCGGTCAAGGATCGCAATCCCCAGGTCGTCTGCATGTCGGCGTTGCTCACCGTCACCATGCCCGCCATGAAGCTGACCCTCGACGCGCTCGAAACCGCCGGTGTCCGTGCTCAGGTCAAGGTCCTCGTCGGCGGCGCCCCGGTGACTCAGCAATATGCGCGTGAGATTGGCGCTGACGGCTACAGTGAAAACGCCAGCGGCGCAGTCGGCCTGGTCAGAAATCTCCTCGCCGCGGCATGAGCATGACGACCCCGGTAACCCGCAGCTTCGCAGCGCCCGCAATCTCTCACCTCGACCAGCTCCGCTTTGGCATTTCTCCGCGGCCGCTCACCTGCGGCTTGGGCCTCATCATCGGTGCGGGAACGGTCTTTCCCGAAGTCAACTTCACCCTTCCACCGCTCACTATCGACGACGCCACCTGGATCGACGTCAAGGCTCACTACGAAGAGATGGCGCAGCACATCCTGCGCCGCGCGACGGCTCTCGCCGTTCCCGGCATCGTACTCGAGTTCGAACTACTTCCCGCCATGACCGAGCGTCCAGAGTGGGGCGCGGAGATCACCGCCATTCTCAAACGGCACTTGACCGCCGTCCACCAGAAACATCAGCTCCCTTGCGCGCTGCGCGTCACTCCCACCGACATACGCGATCAGCATAAGCCGCCGCTCCTGCGCACCGGCGAGCCATGGTTGAGACTTCGCCGCTCACTCGAGCTTTGCGCCGAGGCCGGGGCCGACATCCTCTCCATCGAATCCATCGGCGGCAAGGAAGTCCACGACCAGGCGCTTATGTTCGGCGACTTTCCCGGCATCGCCTTCGCGCTCGGCATTCTCGCTCCGCGGGACATGGCATGGCTGTGGAGCGAGATCGTCTCCATCTGTGTCGCGCATCCGAGTGTTGTCGCAGGCGCTGACTCCGCCTGCGGCTTTGCCAACACCGCCATGCAGCTCGCTCACCAAAAAATGCTGCCTGAAGTCCTCGCCGCGGTAGTCCGCGCCATGAGCGCCGTGCGCAGCCTTGTTGCATTCGCACAGGGCGCCGTCGGCCCCTCAAAAGACTGCGCCTACGAAGGCCCCATCATTAAAGCCATCACCGGCTGCCCCATTTCCATGGAGGGCAAATCGGCCAGTTGCGCGCACTTCAGCCCGGTGGGCAATATCGCCTCCGCCATGTGCGATCTTTGGAGCAACGAATCGGTGCAGAATGTGCGCCTTCTCTCAGGCAACGCGCCCGAAGCCTTCACCGAGCTGCTCGCATACGATTGCCGCCTGATGAACGCCGCCTCTGCTCACGGCGGCGCTCTTGCTTTGCGCGATTGGATGACCGCATCCGACGAATGGCTCAGCCCGCAGGCTGCAGTGCTCTCGCCTGCCGCAACCTTGCGCATCGCCGGCGCCATCGTCTCTGAGGAAACTCCTTACCGGCAGACCATCGCCGCGGGCCGGGCAGCCCTCGACATCGTCAAGGAAGGGGTCGCCGCGCAAAAACTCCATCTCTCGCGCAAGGAACATCAATGGCTCGATCGCATCGCATCCGCGCTCGATGAATTGCCCGCGGAGGAGGCTTCTCTTATTGCAACGCTCGAAGAGCAATACGGCGGCCTCTACGACAAAGCAAGCTATGGTCTATAGTGATTGCGCGATGTCGTCCGCTCCCGCACGATCAGGCTGAAAGCTGATAGCTAACGGCTGAAAGCTGTCTTTATGCATCTCAAACTCATCGCCTGCCAGGTATTCACCCGCGAGATCGAGCACATTCTCGCCCGCTCGCCTCATACCATCGACCTCGAACTCATTCCCATGGGCCTGCACTCGCTCGGCGTGCAGATGCGGCCGCACCTCCAGCAGCGCATCGATGCGGCCGACCCGCTTGGCTACGATGCCATCCTGCTCGGCTACGCTCTTTGTGGCCGCGGCACTGAGGGCCTGCGCGCCGGCCGCACACAGTTCGTGATTGCCCGTGCCCACGACTGCATCGGCATTCTCATGGGCAGCCGCCATCGCTACGCCGAGTATTTCGCCGGCCACCCTGGCGTCTACTACCGCTCTCCCGGCTGGGTCGAGTTTCAGACTCCCGATCTCAAGCTGCAACCCGCCTTCGCCTCGCAGAAGAATCCCATGGGCGAACAGAGTGGGCTTGACGAATTCATTGCCAAATACGGCGAAGAGAACGGCCGCTTTCTCTACGAGCAGTTCTCCTCCTTTCGCCGCCACTACTCGGGGCTCACCTACATCTCCACCGGAATCGCAGGCGATGCGGCTTGCCGCACTCAGGCTCACGTTGAGGCCGCGAACCAATCCTGGGCCTACGAAGAGGTCGCTGGCTCGCTCGCGCTTCTCGATCGTCTCGTCAATGGACCGTGGGACCCAGCTGACTTTCTCGTCGTTCCTCCAGGCTCTGCAATTCGCGCCACGCTGGACGACGGAATCGTGGGCGCCGTATGACCGCCGGCAGCGCTGATCCCGATTCCGCACAGCCAGCCGGCGCTGGCTCCGATCTTGTCTCCGTCCGTCTCGAGCCCCTCTCTGTCGAGGTTTCTGTCCCACGCGCCAGCTCGTTGGTCTCGGCTCTCGCTGCGCACGGGGTCGAGTTCCCTTGCGGCGGCACAGGTGAGTGCGGCGGTTGCGGCGTGCGTCTGCTCTCAGGATCGCTTCCTATCACTCAGGCCGATCGCGAGACCTTCTCCCTCGGCCAACTCGCCGCTGGCTGGCGTCTCGCCTGTCAGGCCCGCGTCTCATCGGCCCTCGTCCTCGAATGCGGCCAGTGGCATATGCAGATACTTTCGGATGCGGATGTTGCCCCATCCTTTTCCGCAGTTTCATCGCGGGAAAAGGTGGGAGAACAATCAGCGTTGCCTCGCGGCGTTGCCATTGCCATCGATCTTGGCACCACCACCATTGCGGCACAACTCGTCGAATCCACCACCGGCTCGGTCCTCGCCGTCGAAACCGCAATGAATCCTCAGGCCGCATTCGGCTCCGACGTCATGAGCCGCATTCGCGCCGCACTCGACGGCAGCGACCTGACCACCCCCATTCGCACAGCCCTCGGCCAGATCGTCACGCGCCTCGCCGCCGGGCACCGCGATCAAGTCTCCGATGTCCTCGTCGTCGGCAACACCGTCATGCACCATCTTTTCTGCGGCCTCGACGTCGCGCCGCTCGCCCACGTTCCCTTCGCGTCGCCGCATCTCGGCGAGCAACGATTCTGCCCGCGTGAGCTCTCATGGGACCTGCCCGATTCCTGCGCCATTCGCTTTGCGCGCTGCATCGGCGGCTTTGTCGGATCCGACATTCTCGCCGGCATCGTCGCCTGCGAAATCAGCAAGAGCCATCGCCTTGCCGCGCTCGTCGACCTCGGCACCAATGGCGAGATCGCTATCGGCAATCGCGACGGTATCGTCTGCGCCTCCACCGCCGCCGGTCCCGCCTTTGAGGCTGGCGCAATTCGCATGGGCATGCGTGCAGTCACTGGGGCTATCGCCTACGTCGCCCTCGACAAAAACGAGTTCCGCGCCACCGTCGTCGGCGACGTAACCCCGCGCGGCATTTGCGGCAGCGGCCTCGTCGACGCCGTAGCCGCAGGCCTGCGCACCGGTGGTATTCTTGCCTCGGGCCGCGTCGCCGATGGCTCCAAGGTCTTTCCCGTCGCGCCACCCGTCGTCCTCCATCAATCCGACATTCGCGAGCTGCAACTTGCCAAAGGCGCCATTGCCGCGGGCTTTCATCTGCTCCTCCGGCGTCTCCGCGCATCCACCCGCGACCTCGGCATAATCCATCTAGCTGGCGCATTCGGCAATTACGTTCAAATCGACTCTGCGCTCCGCATCGGCCTCCTCGATGCGCCGCACTTCATCATCCGCGCCGCTGGCAACACCGCCCTCCGCGGCGCAAAGATGCTTCTGCTCGCCGATCGCGAGCCGGAACTTCCGCCCATCGAGCACGTCAGCCTCGCCGCCAACCCCGCTTTTCAAGACGAGTTCGCAAACTCCATGACGTTCCCGGAGTGAGAAAATGAGAGACCAACCCTCCACTCAGTTTGGTAAGTAGGCCGCAAATGGTTCAGAAATCGCACGCGCAATCCATTTTGCTTGTTCGCGTGCTGGCGCGCGGAATTTTTCTCGCAATGGTGCTGGCGTCCATTTCGCCTGCCGTATTCGCCTCAGCCCCGACGCAACCCTGCATCCAGGCAGACCGCTGGCTCGAAATCGACTTGTATTGGTTCAGGCAGCACGATCAGGCTGCCAGCGTGCGCGAATTCTGGAACCGTTTCCGTCCACTCTTCATGGACCTCTGCGGTTACCGCGGCGTGATTCTCAATGTGGGTTGGACTGTAGGGCCGGTCATGGAATGGTCCGGCAATCTCGATCAGCGGATTTCACTGCCCGCGGGAAGCGGTCAGAGCGAATGGGTCGACGAGCACGAGATGTTGAAGGGCACCACGGCCGGACGCCAAAAGCTTTTTGAAGAACGCTTTGCCAGTCCGACCGTAATCAAGCGCCACGGCTACGATCCATGGACCTACGGCGATTTGAAGCAACTCTCGGGAACTCTAAAGGCCGAGGCGGCGCACGTCGGAGTTCCCGATTTCAAGGTAGGCATCCTCAACTATGCGTGGACCGACGCCTACGGAGAAGAGGCCGCGTGGGTCAAGCGCCATCCCGAAGCCTTCACCAAGGCCAGGCCTCCCGAGGGCACCAACTTTGACCCTGGCAGCTACTTCGATCCAGGCGCACTGCTACATTCCGATGCACGGCCGCTGGGCGGTTTGCCAGCCGGAATTCCCGAAGGCATGCCCGTCCATAAGGCATACGCCGCACAGTGGGGCAGTCTGTCCCATACGCTCGGCCTCGATGCAATCATGCTCCGCGATTCCTTTGGCATGCCCGTTCCTTACCGGCGCGCCGGCCCCTGGGGACCCGTCGCTCCCAGCCCCGCCCTCATTCGCAACGCCACCGCCAACGTTGCAGCCCTCGTGCGCGAAGTCAAGCAGGCAAATCCCGCGGCTCTCGTAATGATGTACTCCAACGGAGCTTGCGCCATCTCCGACTGGCGGTCCAACGGGCTCGATCTCGAATCGGTCGCTCGGCAAGGCTACCTCGACATCTTTGTCGATCAGACCTGGGCCGGAGCCTGGAACGAGGTGGGAGTGCGCGATCACGCATTCTGGAACGCGCCGACAAAAGGGTGGACTTATCAGCTCGCCTACATGTTGACCCATGCCGCCGTCCTTGCCGATACCAAGGTGCGCCATTATCCGCTCGTGGAAACCTTCGACGCGTGGGAAAGCTGGGATGTGATTCATACCGCGCCGGAAAAGCTGCGTTGGGGCATCTGGGCCTATTCGCACGCCGCGGTCAAAACACCGCGGGGCTTGAAATTCCCAGTCGGAACCTACATCTCATGGGCCAATCAGGGCGAACGGCTGTTGAGCGAGAACGATGTGCAGTTCCTGGCCACAAATATCAACGCTGCCATTGCCGATGCGAGACAGACAAACGATGTGCTGGGTCCAACGCTCGTCTACAATCGCGCCGCGATGCACGATCAAGCCGAGCATGCATCCGCCGACGGCCAGATCAATGAGTGGATCGACGAGCAATTGGGCTCGCTGATCAAATGGCCGGTTCCCATCCTGTCATCCACGCGAATCGAATGGCTCCCGCAGGTTCATTCCGACTTATTCGTCGTGCAAACACCTGCTCATCTTTCTGGTTCGGAGCGAGTAGCGCTCGCCAAGATGATTGGCCTGGGGCAGCCGATCGCGTTCCTGGGCAGCGCAGCGGGCGGCGTCGACCCGAGCCTGGCCCAACTCGCGGGGCTGCAAGGAAGGTTCGACGCAGCGCCGGTCAAGGTGTCTTCTTGCCGCGCAATCAATCATGCTGCAGAGTTTGCCAGAAATTCAGAGGATTCATTCAACTCCTTCTGCTATCCACTGCAAGTCGAAGCATCAAAATCGGCGCACGTGATTTATGAGGCAGGCGGGACGCCCGAATTGACGCTCGACACCGCGGGCGGAAAACGCGTCGCGTTTTGGAATCCTCCGGACCTGCGCTCGACCGAGGGAAAACCGCTCTCCTGGATCTGGCAGAACACGGGAACGCCCTACGCGCTCGCCGCCGGTGTGATGAACGACATGCTCAAGACGCGGACTTTGCACGCCCAGGAAATCGATCTGCAGCAGACGGTGAACATTGCAGCCTGGCGCACTCGCTCCGGGCAGATTCACATTCTTGCCGGCAACCTGGAAGAGGGCCTGCGCGATGACGCCGATTTGTCGCGTCACGTCAATCTGGAAGTTCCCGCAGGCTGGAGCATTTCGCGCTGGAAGGACCTGTGGAGCGGACGCACCGTTGCCGATGATGGATTCACGCTTCCCATCGATCTACCGCAAGCGTCTTCCATGTTGTTCGAATCGTCGAGGTGAAGGTACGGCGTGCCCGACGCCTTGAGCCGCCGGGAATCTCTGCCCACAAGAGTCGCGCCGCATGGCTGCAGGACCTCTCGCGCGCCAAAGCGCAACCTGACCGGGGATGACCATGCATCACTTAGACTGACTGTCCGATTTCCTGCCTTTCCGGCTGACCTGATCTCTGGCTTGATCTGGAATACTCGAGCAGTGCGGACATGTTCGCCACCGGAGTATCTCGCGGCACCTCGCAACCGGCTCCGATAATGTATAGGTCTCCAGCGTCTGCGTGACATTTTCGAACAGCGGCCGACACGTCTTCCGCCGAGCCGTTCCGCAATACTTCAACCGTGGCAACGTTCCCAAGGATCACCTGATCCGGCATCTGCAATCGCGCGTCCGCCATCGCCACCATCGCATCCACGTCGGTGATGTCGTAGCCCAGTTCACCTCTGGCCTTCAAGATCTTCCGTGTGTTCCCGCACATGTGCGAGCGCGTGCGCAGCCCCAGTGCCTTGAGCCCGTCCACAAGTTTTTTTTGCGCCGGAAAGATGAATTCCTTGAAAATCACCGGCCCGATCAGCGACGACGCTGGGTCTCCCACACCCATCAGTTCCACGCCCGCTTCCATCTGCGCCTTGGCAAAGCGAAGTTCCATCTCCACGATAAAATCCAGCAAATCCCTGACAAACACAGGGTCGTCAGTGAAATCGAGCATCAGCCGGTTGATGCCGCGAAGGTTTGCCGCTTGCCCGCACGGCCCCTCAATCCATCCCTCCACGATTCGCTCCCCTGCCGTTTTCTCTTTCAATAGCGCCGCCGCCTTGATGCGGTCGTGCATGCGGCCGCCGCCAAGTGGATCCGGAATCTTGAGGTGTGCAAGGAGCGACTTGTCCTTTAGCAACGCGTCCGCCTCGTCGAATGCCGGTGGCTGATCCTCAAAGAACCGCACCTGCGCACCCATGTCGGCGGCCTCGCGCGTCGGGTCCGAGATACAAGACACTTGCTCCAGATCGAAGCGCTCCGCCGTCACCAGTTGCGCCTCGGCAAGGTGCCGGTAATCCAAAACGTACGCACCGTACTTCACGCCGATCTGGTCGGCGGCAAACATCATGGTGATCGGCATCAGCGGAACTCGATCGACAGGACGATGATCCAACATCGCCAGAACTCGCTCCCTGTTACGCATGGCCTTTCCTTTCCGTCTCTGGCACAATTTGGACGCAAAACAGACGCGCAGTTTTCTAAACCGGCGATTATAGACCTATTCGCGGCTGGCGTCGGTGACGCCCGAACCCCTGCGGCCGCAAGCTTGGTCGGATTTCGACTCCGGTGTTTTTCGAGTTGAGGGACGTCACGGCCGGCCGTCGGGGTTCTTCGGAATCATCAGCCACGCGACCAGGAAACTCGCCAGCGACAGGGCCGCGCAGAGACCCATCACGATTCGAAACCCGCAGACAAACGCACTTTCGATCGACTGCGTCACAGAGGCGCTGCTTTGAGGGTCAAGCCCTGCCGGAGGCTTGATGGCAGCAAGGTTAATCTCCGCGGCTTGAATCTCTCGGAAAACCTGGGCGGACAACTGTAGGTGCGCGAGGCTTCGGTCGAGATCGGCCCCGAAGGCTCTTACCATCACAACCCCAAAGATGGCGATCGCTAGAACGCCCGCGACGCGAGCCACCGCATTGTTGATCCCAGAAGCAGTTCCCGCGCGGTCCGGACCGGCAGCATTCATGACGACCGTGGTCAGAGGAGCCACGGTAATCGCCATTCCAAGACCGAGAACCACGACGGCGGGAGAGAACGACCTCCAATATCCCTCGCCCACCGAAGGCAATGCGAACAGGGCAAACCCCAACGCGGCAATCAATGAGCCAACCATGAGCGGCGCTCGCGGGCCGTAGCGCGCAACCAGGCTTCCCGCCCAGCGAGACAGCAAAAAGATCAGAAGAATCAGCGGCAATAGCGCAATGCCGGCTGCGGTGGTGGAGTATTTCTGCACCTGGATCAGATTGAGCGGGAATAGAAAGAAGAAGATTCCGATTGCTCCGTAAAGGAACAAAGTCAAGAGGTTGGCGCCGCTGAAGGTCGAAGACCTGAATAACCCGAGTGGGACCATGGGCGATTTCACGCGCGCCTCAATCACCACGAAAACGCCGAGAGATAGAACGCCTGCCAGCAAGCTGGCCAGCACAACGGGATCTGCCCACCCATGGTTTTCCGACTCGATGAGCCCGGTTACAAGCCCCCCTAATCCGAAAGTGGCCGTGAGCGCGCCTTTCCAATCGACATGCATTTGCACTGCACTGCGGGATTCGGGAATGCGCCATAGCGATACGCCGATAACCACCGCTGCGAGTGGGAGGTTTAGAAAGAAGGCCCAGCGCCAGGAAACATGTTCGATGAGCCAGCCACCTAGAACCGGGCCAAGCGCCGTGGTGATCGCGGTGAATCCGGACCACGTTCCAATCGCCTGACCTCGGCTCTTCTCGTCAAACGAAGAGCTGATGATCGCGAGACTGCCCGGCACCAGCAGTGCGGCGCCTACACCCTGAATGCTTCTTGCGAAGACCATTTCACTGATGCTTGACGAGAGCCCGCACCCCACCGACGCCAGGGTGAATAGCCCTACACCAAGCAGGAAGATCAATCGACGCCCGAACAAGTCTCCCAGCGAGCCGCCGACAAGAATCAAAGCTCCTAAAAGGAGGCCATAGGATTCAACCACCCATTGCACGTCGGTCACGCTGGCGCCAAAGGCCGCCTGCAGCGCCGGCAGAGCGACATTGACCACCGTGCCGTCGATAAATGCCATGCTCGATCCGGTAATCGTCGCCACCAGAACCCAGACTCTCGCTGCCTCGGCGCACGGATCTACTCCGGCGCCAGATCGAACCACACCCTCATCGCAAGGTGGTCTCATGAGATCCCGCCGGATCGAGAGATCGGATGTTCATCCACATTCAGAGGATAATTCCCACTGCGCCGCCATCAACTCGCAGGGCCGCCCCGCCTGTCGCCGATGAAAGCCCGCTCTATGCGGCAGCCAGTTTCACAGACCGTGCCTCGTGCGGCGAGCCCAGATAAGGGAAGTCGGCAAGCAGGTCCTTGTGGGGGCCTACGTTATCTCGTGTCACCTTTCCATTGGTGATGACGGAAAGAAACACGTCTATGACGTCGTCACTGAGCTTCCGGCCATTGGCTGGATAGGCCGCTGGATGTGCTGGGTCATAAGGAAGAACATCTGGCAACAAGGTCTGCGCGACACGGGCTGCTTGCTCAGGCGTATACCCGCCGATGTGCTCCAGCGAGTGCGCGAACACGGCAACAAAACGTGCGTCCTCAGCCGGTTCGCCGGCGAGGTAGTCGCTTTTGCGCTCGCCGGTAAGAAAAACCGCTTGCGAAGGCCGGGCGCCGCGGTCCGCCTGGATCCACTTCCCCGTTACGCCGTCCAGCGTGCGATGCCACAGACCAATCTTGCCGGGGCCAAGAGCAGCGTTCGGTACCTCCAGCACGATGCTGCACACATCCTTGCCGGTGAAGAAATCATCGCCCGTGAATTGCAGGTTATTTACGGCGCCCAGCGTGTCGAAGAAGAAAGGATCGCTGCGCCAACCGGCAAACAAGCGATGGTCGCCAACCTCTGTTACCTGTGCCTCAAGTCCGGTCGAGACCGGCGCCCGCTCGATAATCAACTGCCCGCCGTCGCCGGTCCCCGCGGCCTCGGCGCCTTCAACGCGCCGCAGCGTTGCGGTTTGCGCGCCGCTCTCAGAAGATGAGAAGCGCACTCGGTACGCGATATCCGCGACGGCATCGTCGTTCGTGTCTATCTTAAGTTCATAGATCGCGCCAGGAGCGAAGGGCTCCTCTGTGGTTGGCCCCGGCGGACTCAAGGCGACGGATGGATGGACGTTCATAACCAAGATAGATTTGCCGGCACCCCCAGGTTTGGGGAAGGCATACAAATCGGTAAGATCGAGGCGTGCGTCCCCGTGGGGAAACCCATAGTCTGGACCGGAATAGTGGTGTGACATGGATCATCCTCCTTGTGTTTCGTTCGAACGACTTACCCCGAACATCCAGCCGCGTCGATCTCAACACACTAGAAGTGCGAGACAAGAGAGCGGGTCCCGGTGGCAGGAGCGGGGCCGTTTCGTGCGGCCCCGCCGGGGTTTAGCTTCGGATGAATGCCAGCAGGTCCGCATTGATCACGTCGGCGTGGGTGGTCATCAATCCATGGGGGTAGCCCGGATAAATCTTGAGCGTAGCGTGCTTGAGCAACTTCGCCTGCAGAATCGAAGCGTCTTTGTAAGGGACAACTTGATCGTCGTCGCCCTGCAACACGAGGGTCGGCACCGTGATCGCCTTCAGATCGTCGGTTTGGTCTACCTCTGAGAAAGCCTTGATGCCTTGGTAGTGAGCGAGCGCACTGCCCGTCATTCCCTGACGCCACCAGTTCCGGATAACTCCTTCCAGGGCCTTGGCGCCGGGTCGATTGAAGCCGTAAAACGGACCCGAAGCGAAATCGAGGAAAAACTGCGCGCGGTTATCAGCCACCAACTTGCGGAATCCGTCGAACACTTCAAGCGGGGTACCGCCCGGGTTCTTTTCGGTCTTGAGCATGAGCGGGGGAACGGAGGCGAGCAGCACGGCCTTGGCCACGCGACCTTGAGGCTGGCCGTAATTTGCGACATAGCGCGCCACTTCGCCACCCCCCGTCGAATGGCCAATATGCACCGCATTCCTCAGGTCGAGATGCTCGGCCACCGCCGAGGCGTCTGAAGCGTAATGGTCCATGTCGTGGCCTGTGTCCACCTGCGACGAGCGACCGTGACCGCGCCTGTCGTGGGCGACCACGCGATATCCGTTGGCCAGGAAGAACAGCATCTGGTTGTCCCAGTCGTCCGACGAAAGAGGCCAGCCGTGGTGAAACACGATCGGCTGCGCGTTCTTCGCGCCCCAGTCCTTGTAGAAAATCTGTGTGCCGTCTGTGGTTGTAATCGTCGCCATACCGCTCCCTCCAGTGTTTGAGTTTGTCGAAGCCTGGCCCATGAAACACGGATCGTTCAACCGGCCTGCTTATCCCCTGTGACTTCAACGTGACCGCCGAACTCGAAACGCATCGCCGAGAGGAGCTTGTCCTGGTAGTCCGCATTGCCGCGCGAGCTGAATCGTTGATACAGCGCAGCAGAGAGAACAGGCACGGGCACTCCCTCGTCGATCGCGGCGTGGATGGTCCAGCGGCCTTCGCCTGAGTCCGAGACCCGGCCCGCAAACTGTGAGAGAGCCGGGTCTTGCACCAATGCCGTCGCGGTCAGATCGAGCAGCCATGAAGCGATGACACTTCCGCGCCGCCACACCTCGGTAATATCACGAAGATTTAGGTCGTATTGATATCGATCGGGATCGCGCAGTGGAGTGGTCTCGGCATTGACCGCTTCCTTGGTTTTGCCGATGCCGGCTTCGCGCAGAACTCCAAGGCCCTCGGCGTAGGCGGCCATCAGACCGTATTCGATCCCGTTGTGAACCATTTTCACAAAGTGTCCTGCGCCATTCGGGCCGCAGTGGAGGTATCCGGATTCCGCAGTGCCGATGAGACTCTCTCGTCCGGGGGTTCGCGGAATGTCGCCGATGCCGGGCGCTAGCTGCTTGAAAATTGGATCCAGGCGCTCGACGGCTTCATCTTCGCCGCCGATCATCATGCAGTAGCCTCGTTCCAGACCCCAGACGCCTCCGCTCGTGCCAACGTCGACGTAGTGAATTCCTTTCGTCGCCAGTTCTTTCGAGCGTCTGATATCGTCAACATAATAGGAGTTGCCTCCGTCAATGATCGTGTCGCCCTTTGCAAGGTGAGGCAGGAGATTCGAGATCATTTCATCGACTGCGGCGGCCGGAATCATGAGCCAGATGTCGCGCGGACTCCCCAGCTGCTCCACCAGATCCTTGAGATCTGTCGCTCCCGTAGCGACCTTCTCTTGAGCCAGCTCTTCAACGGCTTTTGACGACCTGTTGAACACCACACATTCGATGCCTCCCTTCGACAGCCGCCGCACCATGTTTGCGCCCATTCTTCCCAGTCCAATCATTCCAAGTTGCATTTGCTTTTCTCCTGGACCTTGTCGATTTCGTCTTCAGCTTCGTGCCCGTAAATCGGATGCCTATTGAATCTTAATCGCCAGCTGCGCGGGAGGCATTTGCCGGGGAGGCGCCGGCATCCCAGGTTGCAGTCGAAGCGAAACGACTGAGACTGCAATGATCGATGCGATCTGCCGAAGCGCGAGGCCCGCCGCGCCATTTTAGAAGTTGCCGGCATCTCCGTATTTCCGTTCGGGCTCGTTCGCCGCCATCAGAGCCATCCTTAGCTGCTGATTCTTATGGAGAAGCTCACGCACGCATTGCTGCAAGGTTTCTAAGTGGTGCTGCCAGGCCTCTTCGATTCCCTGCGACCATTCGTCCCGCCCATTGATTTCAATGTGTGCTCTTTGCGTACTTCGCTCGGCCACGGTGGCCCCGGAATTTGCGTGAGCGAAATGCTCTTGACGCTTCTGACTGGCCGTAACATCTCCAGTGCGAATGGTTGCGTTTGTCATAACAGTGCTCCTTGTGCGCCACCCGGAAGATTCCTCTGGCGCTTCCCGTAGTCTTCGGGCCCGATTCGTTCGCATGCGCCGCACAGTTGCCATTACGCCAGAAGAGCCGCCGCGAATCTATTGAACCAAAGTATCGATTGCTGCCTTGGTGTCAATCGGTGCCATCCTGCCCCACCCGCGCGAGCTGTCCCCTGCGTTCGTTGGAGGCTCAGATTTAACAAACTCTTAATCGACTGCGGCTTTAACCGGAACCCGGGCAGTCGATCGGAGTATGATGAATGGACAATTGTTGGTCGGCGAGCTTCCCTTCTGAGTTGGCCGGGAACGTTTCCCTTTTGGCTCAGGATCCCGCCGAAATCCGAAACCGGGCCCACATTCCGAACTATCACCGGCAACGATAGGCCTTCCCCACAGGCTCATGGAGGGCACTACGCCTCCTCGCCAATCAAGATCCTTGTTCAAGCAGAGTTTTACGGAGGGATCGAAAATGACCGGGACTTTTCCACCAATGTCTCTAGCAGGCTCCCAGCTTGGCGCGGTTCGCCATGTTTGTGCGTTGTTCTCGAATGACGATGAAGAATATCGCGCGTTGCTCCCATTCATTCAAGAGGGACTTGAGCGCGGGGAGAAGGCCATTCATGTCGTCAATCCCCAACAGCGGGATGAGCATCTGCACCGGCTGGCTTCTGCGGGAATCGACTCGGCGGCTGCCCAACAAGCTGGGCAATTGGAAATCAAGATCAACACCGAAGCCTATCTTCGCGACGGCAAATTCGATCAGGACCGGATGCTTGAGACCTTTGAACAGCTGGCTTCAGGGAATGCCCCGGGAGGGTTTCCTCTCAGTCGCATCGTATGTCGAATGGATTGGGTGGTTGGAGACCAGTCCCGGCTGGAAAACGTCATTGAATTTGAATCCCGCGTGAACGATGTCTGGAGCCGGCATGACGACGCGGTCATTTGCACCTACCATCTCTCTCAGTTCAGAGGCGATGCGATAATCGATATCCTTCGCACACATCCGCTGGCGATTATTGGCGGCATCCTGCAACAGAATCCATTCTTCACACCTCCACAGGAGTTCCTCCAGGAATATCGATCACGGCGGTCCGGACCAGGCGGCCAGTCCATCCGGGAGTCCTGAGATGGCATTCACCGATTCTGCAGAGGAACTGAAGCACCTTCAGCGCGGGATGAGTGATTTGGTCAGCATGCTGGCGCTCCCAGCGGTATGGAACGGGCAGGAGCCTCGCCAGATCGTGACCACGTTCCATGATGCCCTCTTGGCGACACTCAATCTCGAATTCGTCTATACTCGGGCCCGGACCGAACCGAATGAAGGGCCCATCGAAATACTGAGGACCGCACCGGCCCATACAACCTCACTCAACACAGACAAGATCCACCAGACCCTCAACAGGTGGTTCGGCGATGATCCGCAAAGATGGCCGACAGAGATGCGCGGCCTTCTCGGCGGCCGGGAGATCTCGCTCGTGCCTATGCGGTTGGGAATCGCCGGCGAAATTGGAATTGTCGTTGCCGGATCTGAGCGCACAGATTTCCCGACCCAGACTGAGCGATTGCTTCTGGGTGTGGCAACGAACCAGGCTGCCGTCGGGTTGCAACAGACTCTGCGCCTGAATGAACAAAAGCGGGTCGCAAGCGAACTTGATCGGCGAGTCGCGGAACGAACCAGAGAGCTTGCCGAAATCAACGCGGAGCTGCAACTCCAGGTTGGGCTGCTGCAGCATCTTCCTGTATCTGCGTGGACACTCAAGCCTGATGGGACGCCGGATTATGTGAATCAGGTTTGGCTTGACTTCTCCGGCCAAACCCTCGATTTCGTCCGCTCGCATCCTGAGGCCTGGATGACCGCGGTCCACCCCGAGGATCGTGAAAAAGCGTCGAAGGCCTTTTGGGACGGAGTGCGATCGGGACAGGGATTCGCGGTAGAAACACGGTCTCTCCGCGCCCGGGACGGGACCTATCGCTGGCATCTCCAGCAAGCTGTGGTCCTGCGCGATGCTGAAGGAAAAGTCCTCAAATTCGTCGGTACGACTACCGACATCGACGAACAGAAGCGGGCCGAAGAGGGGTTGCGGGCGAGTGAGGCCAATCTCCGCCAAACTGTTGACGGTATTCCTGGGCTTGTATGCACCCTAAATTCGGCCGGTCAGATCGAGCATGCCAGTCGACCGCTTTTGGATTTCTTCGGCATGATGGTTGAGGAGTTGAACTCTTGGGGAACCAACGGTGCGGTCCACCCGGATGATCTTCAGCGCGTGACCCGGGAACTTACGCATTCGTTGAAAACCGGAACTCCCTATGACAGTGAACTCCGTTATCGCCGAGCCGATGGCCTCTATCGATGGTCCCAGACTCGCATTCTCCCTCTGCGAGACGCAGAAGACAGAATCACCCGCTGGTACGGTCTTATCACCGACATCGACGACCGGAAACGCGTCGAGGAAGAGCTGCGTCGCAGCGAGGCACGAAAGACAGCGATTCTCGACTCAGCACTCGATTGCGTTGTGACGATCGATCACGAAGGCTGCATAACCGAGTTCAATCCGGCCGCAGAGCGTACCTTCGGATATCGCCGGAACGACGTCATGGGGAGGCGACTGTCGGACGTTATGATTCCGCCGTCGCAAAGAGAGAAGCATAGGCAAGGTTTGGCCCGTTACCGTGCCACGGGCGAGGCTCGATTATCGGGGAGACGACTCGAAATGACAGCGGTGCGCGCCGACGGAACGGAGTTCCCGGTCGAACTCGCGATCTCACGCATTTCGATGGACGGGCCGCCGTCTTTCACCGGATACCTGCGCGATATCACGGAACGCAAACAGGCAGAAGAAGAACTGCGGCGCAGCGAGGCATTCCTTGCAGAGGGGCAACGCCTCAGCCGCACCGGCAGCTTCTTCTGGCGTGTGGCGACAGCAGAAATAATTTGGTCGGAACAGCTCTATCGAATCTTTGAACTTGATCCGGCCTCCAAGATGACGCTGGAGCTGATCGGCTCGCGGATCCATCCGGAAAACCTGTACATATTGAATGAAATGGTCGAACGGGCTCAGTCCGGCAGCGAGCTCGAATACGAGTATCGTCTCCTGCTTCCCGATAACTCTGTGAAGTACCTGCATGTTCTTGCCCACGGAACCATGAACCATAACGGCCAATGGGAGTATGTCGGCGCGGTACAGGACATAACTGAGCGCCGACTCTCGGAAGAAGCGCTCACTAGGGCAAGAGCAGAACTCGCCCATGTCGCCAGGATTACCAGCCTTGGAGTGTTAACAGCATCCATTGCCCATGAAGTCAACCAGCCATTGTCGGGAATCGTGATGAATGCCAGCACATGCCTGCGGATGCTGGACAGCGATCCCCCGAACATCGATGGGGCGCGCGAGACAGCGCGACGCACCATTCGCGATGGCAATCGAGCTTCTGAGGTCGTCACGCGCCTGCGGACCCTCTTTAAGAGAAAGGAAGTTGCCGCCGAGCCGGTAGACCTGAATGATGCGGCGCGAGAGGTGATCGCGCTCTCGCTGGGTGAGCTGCAGAGCAACAGGATCGTCGTCCGGCAGGATTTCGCCGAGAATCTGCCCGCGGTGACGGGCGATCGCACCCAGCTTCAGCAGGTCATCCTGAATCTGCTGCGCAACGCTTCAGACGCGATGCGTGACGTCGACGACCGCCCCAGGCAATTGCTGATCAAGACCGAAAACGACGGCGGCAAGAACGTCCGGCTCACCGTGCAGGACAGCGGGATCGGTTTCGTTCCCGATGTCGCCGATCGGCTCTTCGAGTCCTTCTATACAACCAAGGAGAATGGCATGGGGGTTGGGCTTTCTGTGAGCCGCTCGATTATTGAAGCCCATCGCGGCCGGCTCTGGGCATCGGCCAACGATGGGCCCGGAGCGTCCTTCGCATTCTCGATTCCGCAGGATCGCGGCGCAGAGCCCGCCTAGGAGCGGCGACATGCCGCCGCTGCGGCTGGTTGCAACCAATACTTAAGTACAATAGACGCCGCTCGCCCGGCAGCGGATGATCGTCGTGTGGAGTGGCGCCAAGATGGGGCTCCATGGAGACAGAACTCAACCGCGTTGTTGATGTGCAGCCCTGAGTGGTGTGAGTGGCACTTCGGAAGAGGCACAACGACTTCCTCAAGCAGCGCTGGAGCAGACGAACGGTTCTCCACGTTGAGCGAAGTTATTTTTGAGTGCGGACTGAGGTTTCCATGATGAATCCGCTTTCGCTAGTCTCAGTCGTCGACGATGATGAATCGGTCCGCGAATCGCTGCCGGATCTACTCAAGGAGTTCGGATTTGCCTCCCGGACGTTCTCTTCTGCCGAGGAGTTCCTTACGTCGGATGCAATTCTGCGAACAGAATGTTTGATCCTCGACATTGCTATGCCGGGAATGGGCGGGCCCGGTCTCCAGCAGGAATTGCATCGCCGCGAGATCGAGATCCCCATCGTTTTCATCACCGCCCAGCGAGATGAGACGGCAAGGTCGCGCCTCATCGAGCGGGGCGCCATCGCATGTTTGATCAAGCCGTTCAGCGACACTGCATTGCTCGAAGCGTTGAATTCCGCGCTTCGACTCAACTGAGCGTCGTCTTCAGGCTCACAACGATGGATTTACAATGATTTCTGCGCGTGTGCATGGTTTTGATGCGAGGGCCCTCCCCATGTCACAGACCCCGTCAATTGTTTACATCGTCGATGATGACGTCTCCGTTCGTGAATCGCTCGAGTTCTTTCTTCGCCATGAGGGCCTCACTGTAGAGACTTTCATTTCCGCGCAGGAATTCCTCGGTTGTCCACGCGCCACTGTACCAAATTGTCTGGTTCTGGATTTTTCTCTTCCCGGGCTCAATGGTCTCGAGCTGCAGAAGCGTGCTGCGGTGGAACGGCATGAAATGCCGATCATCTTCATCACCGGTCATGGGGATATCCCTATGACCGTACAGGCGATGAAGGCGGGTGCTGTCGAGTTCCTCACCAAGCCCTTTAGCGATGAGGTACTGCTGAACGCTGTTCGCAAGGCCTTGGAGCGCAGCAGCGTACTACTTGATCGCGACGCTGAAATCCGGGCATTGAAAACCCGGTATTCCTGTCTCACTGCCCGCGAACGCGAAGTGATGGCGTTAGTGGTTGTTGGTTTGCCGAATAAACAGGTCGGCGGCGAACTCGGCATCAGCGAAATTACCGTCAAAGCCCACCGCGGCAGCATGATGCGAAAGATGAAGGCCGACTCCCTCCCCGAATTGGTAAGCATGGCCGCACGACTTCGCCTACCCCGCCAGGCCGTGGGCACTTTGCATGGAACCAGGTAGACACGCTTCGCTGATCTACTCTACGATGTTGCCAAATTCAGGAGAATCGCCGAGAAAGCAAGAACTGCTGATCAACCGGGCAAAGAATAGTCTCTTGACAGCTATTGCGTCGTCGAGTATTTTCTCCGTAAGGTTTTCTGGCACCCTTCCCATGTTGGGATCCAACTGACTTAGGACCAGAGAGACACCGATCTTGCGGTGTTTTTTTGTGACCAGGATCCTGGGCCTGGAGGTGCCTGTGTGCCGAAATACCTTCCCTTCTTCTGGCCCTAACATCGCTGCCAATGTCAGTGTGTCTATCGTCTTAACCATTGCAGTTTTCAACCTGCCTGGATGCGGCGGAGCCTCGTCGTTCCACCAAGGTCCGGCTGCTACATCGGCTTCCTCCGGGTTGAAAGGCAAGGTTCTCGGCGGCCAACAGCCGATCACAGACTCGACTATTCAGCTTTACGCAGCGGGATCCATAGCGTACGGTTCCGGAGCGCAGGCCCTGCTTACTACAGCCGTCATCACCGATCAGAATGGGAATTTTACAATTCCCAGCGGCGCCTACACGTGCCCAGCCAACAATCCCGAGACTTACGTGGTCGCAACGGGCGGCGACCCGGGCGTGGGGAGCAACAACCCTGCGATTGCGCTGATGGCCGCTCTCGGTCCTTGCAACGGCCTCAGCCCCACCACAAACGTCTTCATTGACGAGGTTACGACCGTGGCCTCGGTGTGGCCGCTGGCGCCGTTTATGAACTACGGTGCACAGGTAGGAACCATCTCAACTAACCAGCCAGGGTTGTCGACCGCATTTGCCAATGTCAATGAACTCGTCAATATCGCCACGGGCACATCGCCAGGAACGTCAGTGCCTCAAGGGGTCACGATCCCCGTTGCCGAGATCAACACCCTGAGCAACATTCTGGCCTCATGCGTCAATTCCACCGGCACAACCGCCTGCAATGCGCTCTTCACGGCTGCTGCGCCGCCTGGCGGGACAGCCGCCACCAATACACTCGACGCGACACTGGACATCGCCCTCAATCCAACCAACAATGTCGGTGCGCTCTTCGCCCTGGCTACAGCGTCTGCGCCCTTCGCCCCCACGCTTCCTTCCGCGCCCGCCAACTGGACTTTCGGAAACGCGATTACCACCAATCCCGTGCCCGTGATTTCGAGCCTGGCTCCGGTGTCGCTTCCGGTTGGAAGCGCGCCACAAACCCTCACCATCAACGGTACAGGGTTCCTTGCATCTTCCACGGTAACTTTCAACGGCATCGCCCACGCCGCTACTTTCGTCAGCGTGAACCAACTGACCATCTCTCTCACTTCAGCCGACCTTGGGACGGCGGGCAGCTATCCGGTAGTAGTGACCAATCCTGTGCCCGGCGGCGGAGCGTCGGGGGCGGCGAGCTTCGTCGTGGGGCCGAACAGCGTGAGTGTCTCTGTCACTCCAAAGCGCGCCGGGCTGACGGTTACGCAGAGTTTATCTCTCACGGCAACATCAAGTGACGGCTCAGGCGTGAACTGGACTGCGACTGGATCAAGTTGCAGTGGAACAACCTGCGGGACATTCTCATCGCCAAGCGGATCGCCCGTTACATACACAGCACCGGGGACAGCGGGGCAATACACCATCACGGCCACGGACGCGAGCAATTCTGTAATATCGTCGTCGGTGACTGTGGGAGTAACTGACCTGGCGGGGGTTGCGACATACCACAATGACGTGTCCCGCGATGGATTGAACAATCAGGAGTACGCCCTCGCGCCGAGCAACGTCACCACGAGCACGTTCGGAAAGCTTTTTAGCTGCACAGTGGATGGCGCCATTTACGCCCAGCCTCTGTGGGTGCCGAATCTTACCTTCAGCGGCGTGCAGCACAATGTCATCTTCGTTGCCACCCAGCACGACAGCCTGTACGCATTTGACGCGGACACCAGCCCATGCACGACTCTCTGGCATGCGAACCTGATTGATACGGCTCACGGGGGAACGACTGGAGAGAGCTCCGTTCCGAATACTCTGGTGGGCTCAGGTTACGGCGACATTATGCCTGAGATCGGGGTAACTGGAACGCCTGTGATCAATGTCGGAACCAAGTTACTTTACGTAGTTTCCAAATCTGTAAACACCACGGGGCCCATTTTCTACCAGCGGCTTCATGCCATCGACCTACTCACAGGCAGTGAGATGTTGTCTGGTCCGGTGACAATTTCAGGTACGTTTCCTGCCAGCAATTCGACAGTTACATTCTCGCCCCAGCAACAAAACCAGCGGCCAGGCTTGGCATTGGTAAACGGTGTGGTCTACATCGCATGGGCATCGCATGAGGATACGGACCCGTGGTACGGGTGGGTGATGGCGTACGACGCCACCAGTTTGTCGCATTTGTACACATTCAATACCACGCCAAACGCAAGCCGGGGAGGTGTTTGGATGGGAGGTGGAGCACCATCCGCCGACGCTTCCGGCAATCTTTATGTCATCACTGGGAACGGGAATTTCGATGTGACGAATTCCTCGGCGCCGAATAATGACTATGGCGATTCGTTTCTGAAGCTCACCAGCAACCTGGCCGTCTCGCAATACTTCACGCCTGCAGACCAGTCCAGCGACAACACGGGCGACCAGGATTTTGGTTCCGGTGGTACCTCGGTCGTTGTAGACCTGCCGCCGAACGGAACCCTCCCCAACCAACTTGTCATCGGGGGAGGGAAAGATGGCTATTTATGCCTGCTGAACCGGAATGCGCTGGGAGGGTACAGCAGCAACAATACAGGCGCAGTTCAAATGCTGAATTTCGGAAACGGCATTTTCGGAACTCCAGCTTACTGGAATTCGTCGTTCTATCTGGCCGGGATCGGTGGTCAGCTCCAACAATTCACACTGAACTTGTCAACCTATCAGATCAACTCTTCGCCGGCGTCTACGTCGGCTACGACCTACAGTTTCCCGGGGGCGACTCCCTCCGTAACAACGACGCCTGACAACTCAAATGCGATTGTGTGGGCGCTTAACAACACCCAGTACTGCACAACCCAATCGCCTGGGTGTGGAGCGACGGTACTCCACGCATATAACGCGACCAACCTTGGGACGGAATTGTGGAACAGTTCGCAGGGTACGGGTAACGCCGCCGGCTACGCAGTAAAGTTTACTGTCCCGACAGTTGCGAACGGTAAGGTCTACGTGGGCACCCGAGGAAACAACACAGGGGGCTCCGATACAAGTACTTCAGTTCCTGGGGAACTCGACGTCTACGGACTGCTACCGAACTGACCGTCAAGGGCGGAATGATAGGGAACCAGCAGGGCGGAGGAAAAGGAAGCCAGTAGAATCACGACAATTCACCAGTCCAATGCGAGAACAGATATCTGGCGAGCGCTGAATTCCGCTGATTGGTGCCGGGAGGGGGGGTCGAACCCCCATGACCGCAAGGGTCGGCAGATTTTGAGTCTGCTGCGTCTGCCAGTTCCGCCATCCCGGCTGGTGAGTGGACTATACCATCATAACTTGGACGCGTCGGTATTGCAGGCTCGCGATCCGGCGACTGAATGCTCCACTGATCCCATAGCCAGTTCCAAGCAGCCGATATCAGAAAGCCCCTCATGCGACAATAAAAGCAGCCGCCATGACCACTGCCTCCTCTGCAGTCGTTCCTGAGCCAATCAATATCACTCCGGAATTGCTTGCCGCGCACAGCATCACTGTTGAGGAGTACGACCGCATCCTCGGCGCTCTCGGCCGCACGCCTTCGCTCACTGAGCTCGGCATCTATAGCGTGATGTGGAGCGAGCACTGCTCTTACAAGTCGAGCCGCGTGCATCTGAAACGTCTGCCTACCAGAAGCGAGCGCGTCGTCCAGGGGCCCGGCGAGAACGCCGGCATCATCGACGTTGGCGACGGATGGGCATGCGCCTTCAAGATCGAATCGCACAATCACCCCAGCTACATTGAGCCGTATCAGGGCGCAGCCACCGGCGTAGGCGGCATCCTGCGCGACATCTTCACCATGGGCGCGCGTCCGCTCGCCGTCATGGATTCGCTCCGCTTCGGACCTATCAGCCCTTCTGATTCCACTCATCTCGACCAAAAGATAAGAGAGCGCGAGCTCCATAGGAATCACGCCATCGTCGAAGGCGTGGTCAGCGGCATCGCCGGCTACAGCAACTGCTTCGGTGTTCCCAACCTCGGCGGCGAGACGAAATTCGAGCCCTGCTACAGCGGAAATCCCCTCGTCAACGCCTTCGCGCTCGGCCTCGTCCGGAAAGACGAAATCTTCTACGCCAAAGCCAGCGGAACCGGAAATCCTGTCATCTATGTTGGGGCCAAGACCGGCCGCGACGGCATTCACGGCGCCACCATGGCCAGCGAGGAGTTCAAAGAAGGCTCGGAGCAGAAGCGCCCAAACGTCCAGGTTGGCGATCCGTTCATGGAGAAGCTGTTGCTCGAGGCATGCCTTGAAGCCATGCGGACCGGCGCCATCGTCGGCATTCAGGATATGGGCGCTGCCGGCCTCACCTGCTCCACCTGCGAAATGGGCGCGCGCGGCGGCGTGGGCCTCGACGTGGAGCTCGACCTTGTCCCGCAGCGCGAAACCGGCATGAGCGCATACGACATCATGCTCTCCGAAAGCCAGGAGCGCATGTTGCTCGTCGCTGAAAAAGGCCGCGAAGACGAAGTGCTCAAGGTGTTCGCCAAGTGGGGACTCGACGCAGTCATCGTTGGAACCGTGCAGCCCGAGCCGCGCCTGCGTATCCGCCACCATGGCGAACTCGTCGCCGATATTCCGAACCAATCTCTCACCGACGATGCGCCGCTCTACCATCGCCCCGTCGGCATATGGAAAGTCCCGATTCCGCTCGACCCTTCGGATGAAATCGTCGCCGGGTTGTCGCGGCCGCGCGACTTCGCCGCCGATCTCAAGCGTCTCCTGGCCAGTTCCAACGTATGCTCCAAGCGCTGGGTTCACGAGCAGTACGACTCGATGGTGCAAACCAACACCGTTATCGGTCCCGGTGGCGAAGCCGGAGTCATGCGCATCAAGGGCACCGGGAGTAGCGCCGGTCTCCAGACCGGCAGTGGTGTGGGTCTCCAGACCCACGCGTCAGACCCCACCGCACCCAAATCTGAGCGTGGCCTCGTCATGGCGCTCGACGGCAACGGCCGCTGGTGCTACCTCGATCCCAAACTGGGCGCCATGCATGCCGTGGCCGAAGCCGCGCGCAAAGTGGCTTGCACCGGCGCTACACCCGTCGCCGCCACCAACTGTCTTAACTTCGGCAATCCCGAAAAACCTGAGATCATGGCGCAGCTCTCCGCCGCCATCGACGGCATCGCAGAAGCTTGCACGGCTCTCGGCACGCCCATCACCGGCGGAAACGTATCGTTATATAACGAGACCAAAGGCGAGGGCATCTACCCCACGCCGGTGCTCGGCATTGTCGGCATCCTCGACGATGCAACCAAGGCCGTTCCCGCTCACTTCCAGCGCGCAGGCGATGCCATCGTGCTGCTGTGGCCCATTCCGCGCGGCCAGAATCCCGATCCCACGCTCCAAGTTCCACTCGATCCGCCGCCCATCAGCCAGTACCCGCTTCCGGCCCTCGAGCGCGAACCGCGTGCCCGCGAAGAGGCCGACGCAAGCGACGCCGAAGCCACCGCAAACCTCGCCGCCTTCGGTTCCTCAGAATTCGCCAAGGTCGTTCTTCGCGGCCTTTGGGGCAAGCCACCCGCTCTCGACCTCGACGCCGAAGCTGATCTGCATATCCTCTTGCAAGTACTCGCCGATCGCAAGCTCATCCGTTCCGCGCGCGACATCTCCGATGGCGGCATCGCTGTTTCCCTGGCCCAAGCCGCATTTCCTCTCATGATTGGCGCCACGGTCGAGCAGGATCAGTCGCTGCTCGCGCACCCGCTCTTTGGCCTCTTTGCCGAGCCGGCTTCCACGGTGCTCATCACCACTGCGCATGAGAACGTTTCAAAGATCGAAAAGCTCGCGGCCGGATATACCTTCCTCGCCGCTCGTATCGGCGCCACCGGCGGCAGCCGTCTGCAGATTACCGTCGACCGCGAACCGTTCGTCGACTCCTCACTCGAAGATCTCAAAAGGATTTGGTCCTCCGCCCTCGAATCCGCTCTCCGCGATGAGGTCCTCGCATGACCCACCGCCTCTATCAGGGCGTCCCCGGCGTCGGCGATATCTCCGCATCCCTTCGCGCTCCCTCAATGATGGGTCATCCTGAGCGATGCGCGGCGGCCGAGCCGCAGCGCGCAGTCAAAGGACCTGCATTTGCTTCTTCCCAGATCCCTGATCCCTGTTCCCTGACCCCTCAATTCATCGCCGACGGCGATGAATTGCACGAAGAATGCGGGGTCGTCGCCATCCACAACCATCCCCACGCTGCGCACCAGGCCTATCTCGGCCTTTACGCTCTGCAGCATCGCGGACAGGAATCCGCCGGCATCGCCACCGCCGACGGCCACCATCTCGCCAATATCAAGGGCATGGGCCTCGTCTCGGAGATCTTCACTGACGACGTGCTCGCCAAACTCCCTGGCCACATGGCCATCGGCCACACACGTTACTCCACTACCGGCGACTCCGCGCTGCTCAACGCTCAGCCTATCCGCGTCGAGTCCACTAAGGGGCTCATTGCTATCGCGCACAACGGCAACCTGGTCAACCTCGGCGCCGCGCGAGCGCGCCTTGAGCGCGACGGCGCTTACTTCCAAACCACCTCCGATTCCGAAATCATTGTCCAGCTCATCGCCCACTCGCGCGCACTCACCCTCGTCGACGCCATCGCCGACTCGCTTTCTCACATTGAGGGCGCGTTCTCGATCGTCATGATGACCCGCGACCGCGTCTTCGCGGCCCGTGATCCACGCGGATTCCGCCCCCTCTCCATGGGGCGCATGAAGAATCCTGCCGGCGGCCCCGATACCGTTGTCTTCGCCAGCGAGTCCTGCGCCTTCGATCTGCTTCGCGCGGAGTTCATCCGCGACGTTCTTCCGGGCGAGCTCGTCATGGTCTCGGAAGACGGCGTGACCAGCCGCCAATATGCCTCCGGCATGCCGCAGTCGAGCTGCATCTTCGAGCACGTCTACTTCGCGCGCCCCGATTCGCGCATCTTCGGCCGCTGGGTCCAGGAATCGCGCGATCAGATGGGCCGCCAGCTCGCGCGCGAGTCCGGCGTTTCCGCCGACGTCGTCGTGCCCGTGCCTGACTCGGGCGTTACCGCGGCTCTCGGCTACGCTGAAGAGGCGCACATCCCTTTCCGTCTCGGGCTCATCCGCAATCACTACGTGGGCCGAACGTTTATCGAGCCTGAACAGCGTGTCCGCGACTTCGGCGTGCGCCTCAAGCTCAACCCGGTGCACAATCTTCTCGCCGGCCGGCGCGTCATCCTCATTGACGACTCCATCATTCGCGGCACCACCAGCCGCAAAATCGTCCGTATGGTGCGCGGCGCCGGCGCAACTGAAGTTCATCTGCGCATCAGCTGCCCGCCCACCATCTCTCCCTGCTTCTACGGCGTCGACACACCCTCCAAGCGCGACCTTATCGCCGCCAATCAATCGGTTGAAGAGATTCGCCGCTACATCGAAGCTGATTCACTGGCCTATCTGTCGCTGGACGGCTTGCTCTCCTGCGTTCAGGACGATGAAAAAGTGGGCTATTGCACTGCCTGCTACACCGGCAACTACCCTACGCAGTGGGTCGATGTCGAAGACATCCTGCCCGCCGCTGTCAGCTCCTAGCGCTCCGCCTGAATCTTGCTACATGACTGAACGGTCATCCTGAGCGGCGTTTGGCGCGTTTGCGCCAAACGCAGTCGAAGGGCCTGCATTTGGGAACGTCAACGCCGCAACGGGTTCCTCAAACAAAAACAGTCCGGTATGGGAATTTTCCACCGCGGTCGCGCTTTACGCCGTCTCCCGCGCCGTAGGCGCAATGTTCGTTAGCCCTGCGCTTCAGCGTGGGGAACGCTGATTGCCATGAATGCCCGAGTCCTGCAGGGAAGACGCTCAAACAGGTTTGTATCAGGGCACGACTTCAGTCGTACCTAAAAAGGCACATAAAATCTGGGGCTTTAGCCCCTGAGGAAAATCTCTTCATCGCTCCGGACTATTTATGCAATCGGTTCTAAGATTGCTAGGAGGACAGGGTTTCTCGTGGGCGAGATATCTCTGCTCCCCATTCCTTTGCTCCCTCGCTCCCCCCCCTCACACCGTCTCCTGCGCCAATCCCTCACCCGCAACCTCGACACGCCGCCGCGCCAGACTCCGCATCAGCACAATCATCAGCGCCGCTGCCATCAGGCTCGGCAGCATCAACCCACGCAATCCCAGCCAGTAGCTTCCTGTGATGTCCTTCATCCGTCCCATCCAGTACGGCCCCACAAACCCGCTGAACAGCGCAATGCTGTTTTGCGCGGCAAATCCGGCGGCCGCCGCGCGGCCAGCCAGAAACTCAGTAGGCACCGCAACCGCCGGACCCAGCGTCGCGCAAAAGGCCATGAACGAGCAGGTGAGCCCCGCCACAACCAGCCACGCCGGATGCGCATAGCTGGCGACCAGGTACCCTGCCGCCATCACGCAGCACAAAACAATGCAATGCAGCCCGCGATCGCCCGTCCGGTCAGAGCTCGCACCGGCAAACAGCATCGCCGCCGCACCCGCAATGCCCATCGCAGCCGTCAGAAATCCCACCTGGCTCACGTTCCAGCCGGTCGCAGCTTCCAGAATTGCCGGCCCCGAAAACTGGTACGCATAAATGCACGTGAGCGCGAAAAAAAAGAAGAGTCCGACCATCCAGACCTCGGGCGACAGCAGCGCGCGCAACACGCCGGTCTCGTGCCCCAGGTGCGCCTTCGCGCCATCCATTTCGAGCTGCCGCGCGAGCCACGACTTCTCTTCCGCGTTCAGCCATGCCGCGTCCTTCGGACCATCCGGCAGCAGGCGCAAAAGAACAAATCCGAACAGAATCGGCGGAATTCCTTCCACCAGGAACAGCCACTGCCAGCCCGACAACCCCAACCGCCCATTCAGCCCCATCAACCATCCCGCCAGCGAGCCCATCACCACTGTGCTCAGGGGCAGTGCAATGTAAAACCGGCTCACAGCGCGCGCCCGCACGCGCGATGGAAACCACAGTGTCAGATAGTAGACAATGCCCGGAAAGAAGCCCGCCTCCGCGATCCCCAGCAGCAGCCGCAGCGTGTAAAACTCCCACGGCGTGCGGACAAACATCATTGCCGTCGCCAGGATTCCCCACGTCATCATGATTCGCGCTAGCCACCGCCGCGCGCCGAAGCGCAGCAGCATCAGGTTCGACGGCACTTCGCACAACGCGTAGCCGATAAAGAACAGCCCCGCGCCCAGCCCGTACGCGGTCGCGCTGAAGTGCAGGTCATCGTTCATGCGCAGCGAAGCAAAACTGATATTGATGCGATCGATATATGCCAGCGCGTAGCCGATCGATATCATCGGCAACAGCCGCAGCGCTGTCTTGCGCTGCGTCGCGCGACCGGTTGCTTGATCCAGTGCCTGCGCATCACGCGGAACGCGCGAGTCATCATGCAGACCGGCGTCGTGCATGGTCGACCTCCTAGGCGGCTTCGTGGGGACCCGTTGGCTAGAAGACTATCATCGCGCAGCATCCACCATTCAATCGACGCACCCGCCACTGACCGTGATGCCTGTCCTTCTCTGTTCTCTGTTCTCTGTTCTCTGTTCTCTGTTCTCTGTTCTCTGTTCTCTGTTCTCTGTTCTCTGTTCTCTGTTCTCTGTTCTCTGTTCTCTGTTCTCCGTTCTCTGTTCTCTGTTCCCTGTTCCCTACGCCCCCTTCTTCACCGTCATCTCCGTGCCCCAGCTCCCGTCCTCAGTTCCCAGCGTGAATGCAATCTGTCCCGCTGTCACCTTGCCCTTATAGACCAGCTTGTACGTTTCTCCCTGATAATCGGTATTCACCCAGAAGGTCACGGTGTCGCCGTCGATTTTGCCGTCGTGAATCTCTGCTGGCGTCGTCGGCAGTCCTTCCACCGTCCCCGTCACTTCGCCGCCCGAGCTCGTCAGATGCAAGACCAGCGCCACGCTGGTACCGTTGTAATCGAACGTGCCGTTCCACGTTCCCGTCACTTCTACCGCCGATGGCGAGGCCGCAGGCTCTGCATCTGCGCTCTTCGACGCCGTCATCTGCGCACTCCAGCTTCCGTCATCGGTACCAAACGAAAACTCGATCTCATCGCCCACCGCCGATACCTTACCCTTGAACACCAGTTTGTACGTCTCGCCCTCGTAATCGGTATCCACGCTAAACGCGATCCCGTCGGTGCCTGCTTTGCCCTCGTGAATCTCTGCCGGTGTCGTCGGCAGCCCCTCAACTGATCCCGTTACCGCGCCGTCTGCTTCCGTCAGATGAAACACCAGCGGGACATTCGTGCCTTGAAAGTCGAAGCTCCCCTTCCACGTCCCCGTCGAATCCGCCGCATGCACCGCCGGCATCGCCGCCAGAAGCATCGCCAGTCCCGCCGAACTTGTCCATTTACCCATGCGTCGCTCCTCCCAAAACAAGGAACGAGTCTACCATTCTTTGGTTTCCGTCATATCTGCGACTGCGGCGCCCCAGTCCTTGGTCTGGCTCTGGTTATACAGTCCCGGGGTCCCTGCCTCCCTGCTCCCGCTCCCTCACCCCTCGTTCTCGATCTCTGTCCGTCGCCGCTTTGACACCTGAACCCTGACACCTGATCCCTGTACCTCGTGTCACAGGACGTTCACACTCTCGCTGTGATAGCATCCGTTTTTCAAGTTTGGAGGGTGCCCCAGGTCCCTCGCATTTGGGGACCTGGGAGGCCATCTTCGCTCTCCCGCACCCCGCCCATTCGCTCGCACGGAGGAGAAATCCATGAAAACGTATCAGGGAAGTGAGATCAGAAATGTCGCTGTAGTGGGGCATGCGCAAAGCGGAAAAACCACCCTTATCGCCGCTCTGCTGCATGCCGCCAAAATGACCCCCACGCAGGGGCGCGTCGCCGACGGCTCGGCGCCGACCGCCTACGATGAAGAAGAAATTGCCCGCGGCCTTACCATGCAAAGCGCCGTCGCCTTCGCCGAGTGGCAGGGCATCAAGGTCAACTTCGTCGACACGCCCGGCTTCCACATGTTCTCCCACGAAGCCCGCGCCGCGCTCTTCCCCGTCGAGTCGGCCATTGTCGTTGTCAACGCCCAGAACGGCATCGAGCCCGTCACCGAGCGCGTGTGGCGCTATGCCGAAGAGGCCAACGTCCCCCGCGTCGTTGTTATCAATCAAATGGACCACCCCAAGGCCGGCGGCGGCGGCGGTCTGAGCGCGCTCATCGACGACCTGCACGAACGCTGGGGCCGCAACTGTGTTCCTGTCCAGCTGCCTATCTCCGACGCCAATGGTTTCCACGGCGTTGTCGATCTGGTCACCATGCAGGCCTACACCTATACGCCCGCGGGCGATGGCCGCGGAAAAGTCTCCGCCGAGATTCCCGCCCCGCTCGCTGCTGACGCCAAGGCCCGCCACGAAGCTCTGGTCGAGCTCGTCGCCGAAGGCAAAGACGAGCTCATGGAAGAGTTTTTCGAGAAAGGCACCATCCCCGAAGATCACCTCATCGCTGCGCTCCACGAAGCCATTCGCGAAGACCGCATCTTCCCCGTCCTCTTTTCCAGCGGCTTGGCCAACATGGCCCTCGATCATCTTCTCGACTTCGTCAAGGACTACACGCCTTCGCCCGCCGAACGAGCACCCATCGCCGGAAAGCCGGCCTCGCCCGATGCTCCCGCTCCCAGCCGCAAAGTCGCAGACAACGAGCCCATCGCCGCCGTGGTCTTCAAGACCATGTCCGACCCCTTTGCCGGCCGCATCAGTTTCTTCAAAGTCGTCAGCGGCATCGTCAAGAACGACGCCACGCTCGAAAACTACGCTCGCCGCGGCCAGGAAAAGCTCTCGCATCTCAGCGTCATGCAGGGCCGCAAGGCCGTCGAAGTCCCTGAGCTTCACTCGGGCGACATCGGCGCCGTGGCCAAGCTGCGCGACACCCTCACCGGCGACACCCTTGGAGCAAAAGGCGCCGACATTCAGTTCACCCTCCCCGCATTACCCGAGCCGGCCATGACCTATGCCATCGAGCCCAAGTCTCGCGCCGACGAAGACAAGCTCGCCCCCGCCATTCACAAACTGATGGAAGAAGATCTCCTCATCCGCTTCTTCCGCGATCCGCAAACCAACGAGTTCCTCATCGCCGGCGCCGGCCAGCCGCATATCGAGGCCATCGTTTCGCGACTTAAAAAGCGCTACCACGCCGAAGTCACGCTTAAGGCGCCCAAGGTTCCGTATCTTGAAACCATCCGGGCCAAGGGCGAGGCCCACGGCCGCCACAAAAAGCAGTCAGGCGGCCACGGCCAGTTCGGCGATTGCAAAATCCGCATGGAGCCGATGCCCCGCGGCGGCGGCTTCGAGTTTGCCAGCGAGATCTTCGGCGGCGCCATCCCCAGAAACTTCATTCCCGCCATCGAGAAGGGCGTCGTCGAGTCGGCCGCGCGTGGGTTCCTCGCCGGCTATCCCGTTGTCGACTTCAAGGTCATCGTCTACGACGGCAGCTACCACGACGTCGACTCCAACGAGCTCTCGTTCAAGACCGCGGGCCGCCTGGCCTTCAGGAAAGCGATGGAGGTCTGCAAGCCCGCCTTGCTTGAGCCCATCATGAAGGTCGAGATCGAGGCTCCCGAAGAATTCGCCGGCGCTATCATGGGCGACCTCAGCGGACGCCGCGGCCGGCCCCAGGGTATGGAGAGCAAAGGCAAAACCTCCGTCGTCAACGCCGAAGTGCCTATGGCCGAGATGCTCACCTACGGCACACAGCTCACCAGCATGACGCAGGGCAAGGGCAGCTACCGCATGGAGATGGATCACTACGACTTCGTCCCGCAACTCGTGGCCGAAAAGATCCTCGCGAATGCCAAGCGGCCCGTCGACGAAGAAGAGGAATAACGAATAACCCCGAGCACGCGACGGTCATCCTGAGCGAAGTGGGCCACGCATTTCCTGGCCCACGGAGTCGAAGGACCTGCATTTGCCTCGGCTCTCCCACTGGGCATGACTTCAGTCGCGCCGGGTGCCCCACCCTCGCGACGTCTTTGTTTTTGTCGCTAGGGTGGGATACCGCGAACCTCAACTCACCGGGTGCCCCACGTCTCGACCTTGAGACGTGGGATAGCACAAACTCCAACTCATCCTGAGCGAAGTGGGCCACGCATTTCGTGGCCCGCGTAGTCGAAAGCCTGCCCTGAGCGAAGGTCGCGTCAGCGACCGCCGTCGAATGGGGACCTGCATTTTGCTTTTCTCGGGTGCCCCATCCTAGCTTCGCTAGGGCGGGTAGCACGACCCTCAGCCCTGGCGCTCAGCTCCAGTTCCGGCCACCTAAGCTCCCTCTCCCATCACTCCCAACTCCTCCGCAGGAGTGTTATCCTTTCCCGTCATCGCAAACAGGCGAGGAGGATGACGTGAAAAGAGTCATCATGATTTCGGCCGGCACATTATTCTTCTTGGCCGGGTGCGGAAACCAGAATCAGCAGCCTACCGGAATTCACATTCCGCCCAAGTGGCAGGGGGC
>JBEKPO010000012.1:0-60395 GCA_049520675.1 Occallatibacter sp.
GCAACTGATCCGGTCATGATGATCGATCCGCCATCGTTGAACAGCGGCAACGCCTTCTGAACCGTAAACAGCGTGCCGCGCACATTCAGGTCGAAGGCCGCATCGAAGTGCTGCTCGGTAATCTCGCCCAGTGGGGCGGCCTCGCCCTTGCCAGCGCTCGCGAACAGGACGTCGATCTTGCCCTTTTCCCGCTTAACCGTATCGAACAGACGGTCGAGATCGTCGAGATTTGCCGCGTCACCGCGCACGCCGGTCACGTTCCGGCCAATCAATTTGACGGCCTCATCGAGCTGCTCCTGCTTCCTACCCGTGATGAAAACGTAGGCGCCTTCTTCAACGAAGAGCTTGGCGCTCGCTAGCGCCATACCGCTCGATCCACCCGTGATGACTGCAACTTTTCCTTCAAGCTTTCCCATAATTACTCCCTTCGGTAGATGTGTAGCATTCAGTCGTCCAAGCAAGTTCATTCATCGTGCGTCAACTGGATAGCGCGGGCCGACCGTTCAGCGCGGAAGTCGTTCCACCATGGACACGCTAGTCCCGCGGATCAGCCACTTTCGCCGATCCGGCGTGATTTCAAATGGCCGAGAAGCCGCCGTCGACAGCCAAATCCACCCCATTCACGTAGCTCGACTCGTCTGAAGCAAGAAACAGCGCGGCCGCCGCAATTTCCTCAGGACGACCCATCTTTCCCCGCGGGATCAGGGATTCGAACATCTCTCTCGTCGCCTTGTCGAGTCGCTGGGAATCCGGTGTGTCGACCTGCCCCGGGCTCAACACGTTCACCCGGATATGCCTGCCCTTCAGTTCGTTGAGCCACGTGCGTGCGAACGAACGCAATGCCGCTTTGCTCGCCGCATACACGCTGAAACCAGGAAAACCTTTCACCGAAGCAACTGACCCGGTCATGATGATCGATGCGCCATCGTTCAACAGCGGCAACGCCTTCTGAACCGTAAACAGCGTTCCGCGCACAATCAGACCGAAGCCCGCATCGAAGTGCTGCTCGGTAATCTCGCCCAGTTTGGCGGCTTCGCCCTTGCCGGCGCTCGCAAACAGGACGTCGATCTTGCCCTTTTCCCGCTTGACCGTGTCGAACACGCGGTCGAGGTCGTCGAGATTGGACACGTCGCCGCGCACGCCGGTCACGTTCCGGCCAATCAGCTTGACGGCCTCATCGAGCGCCTCCTGCCTCCTGCCCACGATGAAAACGTATGCGCCTTCTTCAACGAATCGCTTGGCGCTCTCCAGCGCCAGCCCGCTCGATCCACCTGTGATGACTGCAACCTTACCTTCAAGCTTTCCCATAATTACTCCCTTCGGAATGTGTGTAGTGTTCAGCACAGTAGAGTAGAGTTCTTTGGCAGTGGACGAGAACTGCTCAGGAGTCCAAAATTCTTGTCTATTCGTCCAAAAAGAGGGCTGAACCGAGCTGTGTTGCACCTTTTGATGGAGCTGGGACGCGTGGCTCGAGGAAAGGGAGTGTAGGAGTTGTGACGCTGGAAGGAAGGAGAATGTCCGTCAGTGTTGAGGCCTCTTCTGGCTGATGCTGCGCTTGTCCTAGAAGCGAAGCTGTGCAGTTTCGTACAGTTCTCACAGAACACTATGGCTTTCAAGAGCAGATGGAGGCTCAGTTGGACCCGATAACAGACATCTTCAAAACGATGCCCCCTCGTTCCCTGTATTTTCGTCCCCTTGTCCCCAGCTCTCTTTTCTTTGTTCTCTCTTCTCTGGCCGCTCTGCGGCCGCCCCCCGGTATCCCCAAAATCCGGGGCTGTGAAACTGTGAAACTGTGAAGCGCACAACTCCCGCCAGATCAGACACCTACAGACACCAGCCCGAAGTCTCACAGAAACACAGAAACACAGAAACACAGAAACACAGAAACTGTGAAACTGTGGAGCGCCTGCAAGCGACACAAAATCAGTTACTTGGAAAATTAGGGTTTGAAGCCGAAAAGCCAATTTCACCACCCGGTTTCTCTCGAAAACGGGTGAAATTTTCAGAGAGAACGCGAAATTGCGTTAGCGCGCAGAAACGGCGGCGCGCTCGCGAGAGTGCTCGTGCGACTCGGACCGTAAAGCCAGATATTGATTCACCGCTGCTGCTGCTTTGCGGCCTTCTGCGATCGCCCAAACGACCAGCGATTGTCCGCGGCGCATGTCGCCTGCAGCGAAGATGCCCTTGCGCGAGGTCATGAAGTCGGTAGTCACTACGTTGCCGCGATTATCCAGAGCCAGGCCGAGCTGCTCGATCATGCCGTTGCGCACGGGGCCGAGAAAGCCCATCGCCAACAGCACAAGATCGGCATCGAGCGTGAATTCCGTGCCCGAAAGAGCTTCGAACTTCGGCGGAGGGCCGACGCGGACGCAGTGGAGCTGCTTGACGTTGCCATTGTCGCCGGTGAACTTGACGGAGTTGACGGCCCAGTCGCGGATGCCGCCTTCTTCGTGCGAGCTCTCGGTGCGCAGTTGCAGCGGCCACTGCGGCCACGGAGTGGATGCGGCGCGCTCCTCCGGCGGACGGGGCATGATCTCGAACTGGTGAACGCTCTTGGCTCCCTGGCGATGACTGGTGCCGAGACAATCCGCGCCGGTGTCTCCGCCGCCGATAATCACGACGCGCTTGCCGGTGGCGAAGATGGAGCCGGCGGCAGACATGGATTTGAGGAGGGCCTCTTCTGAGTCGCCTTCGTTGCGGCGATTCTGCTGCGGCAGGAACTCCATGGCAAAGTGAATGCCTTTGAGCTCGCGGCCGGGGATAGGCAGATCGCGCGGCTGTTCGGCGCCGCCGCAAAGAAGGATAGCGTCATAGGCTTCGGTGAGAGCTTCGACCGGGACATTGCCGCCGACGTGGGCGTTGGTGTGGAAGACGATGCCTTCGGCGCGCATCTGCTCGATGCGGCGGTCGACGACGTGCTTCTCGAGCTTGAAGTTGGGAATGCCGTAGCGAAGCAGGCCACCGATACGGTCGTTCTTCTCGTAGACAGTGACCATGTGGCCGGCCCGGCGAAGCTGCTGCGCCGCGGCAAGTCCAGCGGGACCGCTACCCACTACGGCGACGCGCTGGCCCGTGGACTGTTCGGGCGGCTCGGGACGAATGAAACCCTCATCCCATGCGCGGTCGACAATCGACCTCTCGATGAGCTTGATGGAGACCGGCGGCTGATTGATGCCGAGAACGCAGGCGGCCTCGCAGGGTGCCGGACAGATGCGCCCGGTAAACTCTGGGAAGTTATTCGTCGAGTGGAGGCGGCGGATGGCGGCCTCCCACCGGTTGTTGTAGACGAGGTCGTTCCAGTCGGGGATGAGATTGTTGACGGGGCACCCGGTGTGACAAAAGGGCACGCCGCAGTCCATGCACCGGGCGCCCTGCTCGCGCTGCTTCTCTTCAGGGAACGGCTCGTAGATTTCGAACCAATCCTTGATGCGGGCATCGGGTTTGCGGCGCGTTGGCTGCTCGCGCCCGATTTCGAGGAATCCTGTGGTCTTACCCATGCTGGACCCCCAATGCGGCAGTTGCGCTGGCCGGCACGAGCGATGCGGCGATAGGCGACGCGTAGACCTGAGAAGCGCGCTCGACGCCAAGAACGCGTTTGTACTCGTGCGGGAAGACTTTGATGAACTTCGGCTGGGCATCGGCCCAATGCTCGAGGACCCAGGCGGCGCGCGGGCTGCCGGTGAGGTCGCGATGGCGCGCGAGGAGCGAGCGGATGATTTCAATATCCTCGGGATTGGTCAGCGGTTCTAGATCCACGCTGGCCTTGTTGCAGCGTCGCGTAGAGAAGTCGCCCTGATCGTCGTAGACATAGGCAATGCCGCCGCTCATGCCGGCGGCAAAGTTGCGGCCGGTGGAGCCGAGAACGACGACCAGGCCATTGGTCATGTACTCGCAGCCGTGGTCACCCACCCCCTCCACCACGGCAGTCGCGCCGGAGTTGCGGACGGCGAAGCGCTCGCCGGCGATGCCGTTGAGGAAGACTTCGCCGCTAGTGGCGCCGTAGAGAACGACGTTGCCCACGAGGATGCTTTCTTCGGGCAGGAAGCTGGAGGTCTTGGGCGGATAGGCGACGATGCGCCCGCCGGAGAGTCCTTTCCCGAGGTAGTCATTCGTGTCGCCTTCGAGCTCGAGCGTGACGCCGCTGGGAACGAAGGCGCCGAAGCTTTGGCCAGCGGAGCCGCGGAACTTGTAGTGGATGGTGCCGTCAGGCAGGCCCTCGGAGCCGTAGCGGCGAGCAATTTGCCCGCCGAGCATGGCGCCGACGGTGCGATGCACGTTGCGGATGGGGAAGCTTCCGACGACGGGCGTCTTATTCTCAATCGCAGGCTTGGCTTTGGCGATGAGGGCATGGTCGAGCGCGACGTTCAGGCCGTGATCCTGGCAGGTGGTGCGGCGGCGGGCGACGCGTGACGGCAGCTCGGGCGCGTAGAGGATGGAGGAGAGGTCGATGCCTTTAGCTTTCCAATGGGCGCCGGCAACGGAGGCGTCGATTTTCTCAACATGGCCGACCATTTCGTCGACAGTGCGAAAGCCGAGGTTGGCCATGTGCTGACGCATCTGCTCGGCGATGAAGAAGAAGAAGTTGATGACGTGTTCGGGGGTGCCGGTGAAGCGCGAGCGAAGCACCGGGTCCTGGGTGGCGATACCAACTGCACAAGTATTCAGGTGACACTTGCGCATCATGATACAGCCCATTGAAATCAATGGCATTGTTGCAAAGCCAAATTCCTCGGCGCCGAGCAGCGCGGCGATCACCACGTCGCGGCCGGTCTGGAGCTTGCCGTCGGTCTGAACGCGAATGCGGCTGCGCAGATCGTTGAGCAGAAGGACTTGCTGGGTTTCAGCAAGGCCCAACTCCCAAGGCAGGCCGGCATGCTTGATGGAGCTAAGCGGCGAAGCGCCGGTGCCGCCCGTGTCGCCAGAGATGAGAACGACGTCGGCGTGGGCCTTGGAAACGCCGGCAGCCACGGTGCCGACACCCACCTCGGAGACGAGCTTGACGGCGATGCGCGCCTGCGGGTTGACGTTCTTGAGATCGTAGATGAGCTGCGCCAGATCCTCGATCGAATAAATGTCATGATGCGGCGGCGGCGAGATGAGGCCCACGCCGGGGATGGAGTGGCGCACACGGGCAATCACTTCGTCGACTTTGTGGCCGGGTAGCTGGCCGCCTTCACCGGGCTTGGCGCCTTGCGCCATCTTGATCTGGAGTTCGTCGGCGTTGACGAGATAGTTGGTGGTTACGCCGAAACGCCCGCTGGCGACCTGCTTGACGGCGCTGCGGCGCGAGTCGCCGTTGGGCAGAGGCTTGAAGCGCTCTTCGTCTTCACCACCCTCCCCGGTGTTCGACATGCCGCCGAGGCGGTTCATGGCGATAGCAAGCGTCTCGTGAGCCTCTTTGGAAATTGACCCGAAGCTCATGGCGCCGGTGGTAAAGCGCTTGACGATCTCCTTGGCAGGCTCGACTTCTTCGATGGGAATCGGCGTTTCAAGGTACTTGAGCTTGAAAAGACCACGCAGTGTGGAGAGGTTGCGGTTCTGATCGTCGATGAAGTCGGTGAATTCCTGGAAAGTGGCGGGATTGTTGTTCCGCACCGCGTGCTGCACCTTGCTGATCGTCAGCGGATTGAGCAGATGAAATTCGCCGCCTTCGCGATATTGATACTGGCCGCCGACCACGAGGTCGGTTTCGGATTCAGTGAGCGGCTGGAAGGCGAACTCGTGCTTCATCTGGGCTTCGCGGGCGAGAACTTCAAGGTCGACGCCTTCGACGCGCGAAGCTGTGCCGGGGAAGTAGGCCTGGATGAGGGATTGGCTGAGGCCGACGGCCTCAAAGACCTGGGCGCCGCGATAGCTCTGCAGCGTACTGATGCCCATCTTGGAGAAAGTCTTGAGGAGGCCTTTCTCCATAGCCTTGATGAAGTTCTTCTCGCCCTTTTCGACGCTGATTGCGTCGGGCAACAGGCCGCGGCGCTTCAGGTCGTGGATGGTTTCGATGGCCAGGTACGGGTTGATGGCGCTGGCGCCATAACCAATGAGCAGAGCAAAGTGCATCACCTCGCGTGGCTCGCCGCTCTCGATAATGAGCGCGACCTGGGTGCGTTTTTGCTCTCGCACGAGACGGTTGTGGACCGCCCCCATCGCCAGCAGGCTGGGAATAGGCGCGTAGGTCGCGTCGACGCCGCGGTCAGAGATGATGAGCAGCGTGTAGCCGGAGTCGACGGCATGCGAAGCGCGGTTGCTGAGGTCGTCGAGCGCGTGGCGCAGGCCCTTTTCGCCATCCGTCGCGCGGAAGAGCGCGGGCAGCGTTGTGGCGAGCAAGTCGCCGGAAGAGACGCGGCGCAGCTTTTCCAGCTCGCGATTCAGCAGGATGGGGTGGGAGAGACGCAGGGTGTGGCAGTTCTCCGGCGCCTCATCGAGGATGTTGCGCTCCGTGCCGATGTAGCTGATCAGTGACATCACGAGGTCTTCGCGAATGGGGTCAATCGGAGGATTCGTGACCTGTGCGAAAAGCTGCTTGAAGTAATTGAAGAGCGGCTGCGGGCGGTCGGAGAGACAAGCCAGGGGCACATCGGTGCCCATGGAACCGACCGGCTCCTCGCCGTTGGCCGCCATAGGGCCGAGAAGAATGCGCAGATCTTCTTCGCTGTAGCCGCAAGCGCGCTGGCGGCGTAGGAGGGTTTCAGGATTGAAGGCGATAACGCGCGTGGGCTCGGGCAGGGAGTCGAAGGTGACCTGCTGCTGCTTGAGCCATTCGCCATAAGGCTGGCGCGCGGCCAACTGCTTTTTGATCTCCCCGTCGGAGACGAGGCGCTGCTGGACCGTGTCGACGAGGAACATGCGCCCGGGTTGCAGACGGCCTTTTTTGAGGATGTCTTCGGGCGGAACGTCGATCACGCCGGCTTCGGAGGCCAGCACGACAAGATCGTCCCGGGTGACGATGTAGCGGCCGGGGCGCAGGCCATTGCGGTCGAGAGTTGCCCCGATCACTTTGCCGTCGGTGAAGGCGATGGCGGCTGGGCCGTCCCAGGGCTCCATCAGAGAAGCGTGGTACTCATAGAACGCGCGCTTGTCCTCGTCCATGTCGGGATTGCCGGCCCACGCTTCGGGAATGAGCATAGCCATGACGTGGGGCAGGGAACGGCCAGACTGGTAGAGGAATTCGACCGCGTTATCCAGCGATGCTGAGTCGCTGCCGGCGGGCATGATGACAGGATAGAGATCGCGGATCTTACCATCGTAGAGCGGGCTCTCGAACACCGAGTGGCGCGCGTTCATCCAGCTGACGTTGCCGCGGATGGTATTGATTTCGCCGTTGTGGCAGACGTAACGATAAGGATGGGCGAGCTTCCAGCTCGGGAATGTATTCGTGGAGAAGCGCTGATGAATGAGAGCGAGAGCGCTGGTGACTAGGGGGTTGGCCAGTTCGAAATAAAATTTCTCGATCTGTGGGGCCAGCATGAGGCCCTTGTAGATGATGCTGCGACAGGAACACGAGGGGACGTAGAAGGTCTCTTGGTCCTCGATATCTGAGGCGGCGATTTCGTTTTCGGTTCGGCGACGGATGCGGTAAAGAAGACGCTCGAATGTTTCTTCGTCAAGGTCCTGCGGACGACCGATGAAGAGCTGCTCGATGTAAGGCTGAGAGTTGCGCGCCTCCCGGCCAATGGCGTCGCCATTGACCGGCGTGTCGCGCCAGCCGAGGATAGCGCACCCTTCCTCCTTGGCAATGCGCTCGAAAACGCCCTCGCACTGCAGGCGGCTATGGCGCTCAACCGGGAGGAAGCACATGGCCACGCCGTATGCGCCAGGCTCCGGGAGTCTCCATCCCAGCTCTGCGCATTCGCGCTTGAAGAAGTCGTGAGGAATCTGGATGAGGATGCCGGCGCCGTCGCCGGTTTCGGGGTCGCACCCCGCAGCCCCGCGATGGGTGAGGTTGATGAGCACCTCGAGGCCCTTGCGGATGATCTCGTGGCTCTTCTCGCCGCGGATGTTCGCGACCAGTCCCATGCCGCAGGCATCGTGCTCATGCTGCGGGTGATAGAGGCCCTGCGGCTGAGGAACTCGGCGATGGCGACTCGTACTGTCCATAGCATCCTTCGTGAGCTGCGCCTGCAACGCGGATAGAACCGCTTTTTCGAGGTATACACATCCGCTCTGCGATTTCAGCTTTGAAATCGCACATTTACACCTATCCAGAGCTTTGCGTTGAGCAGCCCGGCCGCATCCGGGCACGCCTGTTTTTAATATAACGAAAAACCGTAGTCAGTGGGAGACGAACTTTCAGGATGGGGGACGGAGGGCAGAGCGGAGTCAGCGGGGCTAGCTGAACCAGGGAAGGCGTGCATCCAGGTCTCGGCAAGAGAGCGGGATTTGGCGAGGCTGAGGCACATCAGGCAGATGACGCTCCGGAGTTATCCCATTGGGCTTGTTTTGTGCCGTATACTCGGTTCGAATGAGCCACGTAAGTGACGCGATTCTGGTGACCGGGGGCGCAGGGTTTATCGGCTCGAATTTCGTCTTGAACTGGATCGATGCCGCGGGTTCGCCGGTCGTGAATCTCGATTTTCTGACCTACGCAGGGAATGCCGCGAATCTGGCGCCGCTCGACACCGATCGGCGGCATGTTTTTGTGCGTGGCGATATTTGCGATTCAGAGCTTGTTGGGTCCCTCCTGCGCGAATATCGGCCTACGGCAATCGTACACTTTGCGGCCGAAAGCCACGTCGACCGGTCGATTGTTTCTCCCGAAGCTTTCATTCGGACGAATGTGCAAGGCACGTTTTGCCTGCTCGAACAGACGCGGACATATTGGGGTGGTCTGGACGAGGCGGGAAGAAAGCGGTTTCGGTTTCTGCACGTTTCGACGGATGAGGTCTATGGCACGCTCGGGCCGGATGACCCCGCGTTTTGCGAGACGACCGCGTATGCCCCGAACAGCCCGTACGCGGCCTCGAAGGCAGGATCGGACCATTTGGCTCGGGCTTACTTTCACACCTTCGGGCTGCCAGTGCTCACGACGAACTGCTCGAACAACTACGGTCCTTACCAGTTTCCTGAGAAGCTGATCCCGCTGATGATTCTCAACGCACTGGAAGGGAAAGCCCTGCCGGTGTACGGCGATGGGAAAAACGTACGCGATTGGCTGTTTGTCGAAGACCACTGTTCGGCGATTCGCGCTGTGCTGGACCGGGGGCGACCTGGCGAAACCTACAACATCGGCGGCAACAGCGAACGAGCCAACATCGACGTGGTGACTGCAATTTGCGATCTTGTAGATGAGATGGGGCAGCAAACAGCGAATGCGCCGCGCCGAAAATTGATTACCTATGTCGCAGACCGGCCCGGGCACGACCGGCGGTACGCCATCGATGCCGGGAAAATTGCGCGTGAGTTGGGATGGAAACCCGCAGAGGGTTTTGAAACCGGGCTGCGGAAGACGGTGAAGTGGTATCTGGAGCACGGCGAGTGGGTCGATAGCGTGCGGACAGGCGCCTATCGCGAGTGGATCGCGAAGAATTACGCGGAGCGGACGAAAGCATGAAAGGCATTATTCTTGCCGGCGGGTCGGGAACGCGGTTGTATCCGGTGACGCATGTAGTGTCGAAGCAGTTGTTGCCTGTATACAACAAGCCGATGATTTACTACCCGCTGAGCACGCTGATGCTGGCGGGGTTGCGGGAGATTCTGATCATCTCGACGCCACAGGATTTGCCGCGCTTTGAAGAACTGCTGGGCGATGGAAAGCGGTGGGGGCTCGACATCCGGTATGCAGTGCAGCCGAGTCCGGACGGGTTGGCGCAGGCGTTTCTGATCGGGCGGAACTTTATTGGCGACGATGCCAGCGCGCTGATTCTTGGTGACAACATCTTTTACGGTCAGGGATTCTCGAAGCAGTTGCAGGCGGCGGCGAAACTCGAAGATGGCGCGACGGTGTTTGCTTACCCAGTTGAAGATCCGCAGCGGTATGGAGTCGTGGAGTTTGACGGCAAGGGCCGGGCCATCAGCCTGGAAGAGAAGCCGGCCAGGCCGAAATCGCGTTACGCAGTGACGGGCCTGTATTTCTACGATCGCGACGTGGTGCGTTATGCTGAGTCGCTCAAGCCTTCGGCGCGCGGCGAGTTGGAGATTACAGACCTGAATCGCTGCTATCTCGATGCGGGCAAGCTGAGGGTAGAAATCATGAGCCGCGGCATGGCCTGGCTCGATACGGGCACGCACGATTCGCTTCTCGAGGCGGCAATGTTCGTGCACACCATCGAGCGGCGGCAGGGCTTGAACATCGCCGCGCCGGAGGAGATCGCCTACCGGCAAGGATTTATTAGCGCCGAGCAACTGCAGGCGCTTGCCGCGCCAATTGCCAAGAGCGGGTATGGGAAGTACCTGCTGGCGTTGCTCGATGAACCATATTTTGCGGCGAAGAGCGAGGCCGAATGAAGGTTGAAGAAACGGGCCTGCCCGGCGTATTGCTGCTGAGCCCAGCGATCTATAGAGACAGCCGTGGCGCGTTCACGGAGACATTCAACTTGCGGCGCATGGCTGAGGCCGGATTGCCGACAAATTGGGTGCAGGATAATTTTTCGGTCTCGAAGAAGAACGTCATTCGAGGAATTCACTACCAGATTACGCAGCCGCAAGGAAAGCTCGTGAGAGTGACGCACGGCGCGGTGCTGGATGTTGCCGTGGATTTGCGGCGGAGTTCGCCTGAATTTGGAAAACACGTGGCGGCGGAGTTAAGCGCGGAAAACGGGGCCATGCTGTGGATTCCCGTTGGATTCGGGCATGCATTTTTGGTCTTGAGTGACGAAGCGGGATTTGCTTACAAAGTGACCGATTATTACTCGCAAGCGGGCGAGCGGACGATTGCGTGGAACGACCCTGATCTGGCGATTCCCTGGCCAGTCACAATGGAGACCGCGATTGTTTCGGAGAAGGATCAGCGGGCCGCGAGTTTCAGAAACGCTGAGGTCTTCGAATAAAAGAGGACGGCAATCTGAAGAGATCGCAAATGAGGTTTGCGATGTGGAGGAGTTGCATGCTCAGCCTGGTGATTTCGAGACCGGTAGCGGCTGTTTTTTCCGTGCGGACGCCGTTGATTGGCTGGGCTCTGGGCCAGCCGATCGGCGGCGACGGGAATGCGAGCGCAGAGAGCGCAAGGCCAGGGCTGATTCCGTTGAGCAAGGTGCCGGAGGTCGCGATAGGCTTTTGGGTAATCAAGATTGCGGCGACGACGTTGGGCGAAGTAGGTGGAGACGCGCTTTCGATGTCGCTGAACCTGGGATATGCGCTGAGCACTGCGATCTTTTTCGTGTTCTTTGCGGCCTCTGTGACGGCGCAGATTCGAACGAAAAGTTTTCACCCGTTCCTGTACTGGGCGGTGATTGTCGCGACGACGCTGACAGGAACGACAATGGCGGATTTTGCCGACCGGTCGCTCGGAATCGGATACCCCGGCGGGGCTCTCATCCTGTTTGCGCTAGTTGTTGGCGTTTTGACAGCATGGCGGCTGACTCTCGGGACGGTCTCAGTGAATTGCATTACGGATCCGAAGGCCGAGACGTTTTATTGGGCGACGATTCTTTTCTCCAACACACTGGGGACCGCGTTGGGCGACTGGGTTGCTGACTCGGGTCCCGGCTACGAGGGCGGCGCGCTGATTTTTGCCGGGGCCATCGCGATTGTGGCGCTCGCGTATTTCTTCACCAAGACCTCGCATACGATTTTGTTCTGGACGGCATTCATTCTGACCCGTCCTTTGGGGGCGACGCTGGGCGATCTGCTCACCAAGCCGATTTCGAGCGGCGGACTGAATCTGAGCCGCTACGCTTCGTCGGCCGTAATTGCGTGCTTCATGATCGTTTGCATTTTGCTCTTCAAACACAAGGCGGGCCAGCATCCGGGGGCGAAAGAATAGACCCCCACTGCGATCCGCCTCATTCACAAACACTTAGCCATTAGGGCCAATTCGGTCGTTTTGCAGAAAGGCCCTCGCAGGACGGCGAGGAGAACCGCGAAATCGGTGGATCATCTTGAGATATACTTGCAAAGGTCAGGTGCGCGGAAGCACCGGATTAGGAAGTTAGTTTGAGGTTCTCTTATGTCCGGCCACTCGAAATGGGCCACTATCAAGCACAAAAAGGGCGCGCTCGACGCCAAGCGCGGCAAGGTCTTCACGCGGGTCATCAAGGAAATCACGATCGCCGCGAAAGCGGGGGGCGATCCTGATGGAAACCCAAGGCTCCGGACGGCAATTCTGGCGGCCAAAGCAGAGAACATGCCCGCGGACAACATCAAGCGAGCCATTCAGCGCGGAACTGGTGAACTGGAAGGTGTCAGCTACGAGGAGGCGACCTTCGAGGGATACGGGCCGGGCGGCGTGGCCGTCCTGGTCGATGTTCTGACTGACAACCGCAATCGCGCGGTGAGCGAAATCCGGCACACGTTTTCGAAGAGTGGCGGAAACCTGGGCGAGAGCGGCTCAGTGAAGTTCATGTTCGCGAAAAAAGGCTTGATCGCAGTTGAGAAATCCGCGGCAAGCGAAGAGAAACTGATGGATATTGTGCTCGAGCACGGCGGCGACGACCTGCGCGACGAAGGCGATACTTGGGAGATCATCACCGATCCCGGATCGCATGAAAGCGTGGCTAATGCGGTAAAGGCTGCGGGGATTCCGACCGTGATGAGCGAGGTGACCATGCTGGCCTCGACCTACACCAAACTCGAGGGTTCGCAAGCCTCTCAAATGATGCGGCTGCTCGAAGCACTGGAAGATCTGGACGATGTGCAGAATGTTCACTCCAACTTTGACATGGACGCCGAGCAGGTTGAGCACGCAGCTGGGTGAGGGAGATTGAGCAAGGGCAGGGGAAGGCCGCCCAGGTGGCGGTCTTTTTTTGGTAAAAGCATGAGCGGGAAGAACAAGGCACGAAGCAGGGATTGGAACGAAAGACGAGATCCGGGTGGCGGGATCGGAGGGTGGGGGGATTTTGAGGCGAGTTCGAGGTGTGGCACTTTTTGTCTTGATGGCAGCAGCGATGATGGCTCAGGGACAGACAGAAGATCTGGCAGCACCCTCTGAAGGCACCGACCAGCGGGCTGGGGCCGGCGGGCCAGGACCGCAAGCTCTCGTTGACCCCGTCGGGGAAGTCAGAGACAGCCGAAGCTGGGAATATGGGCCGTTTGTCAATTGGGGAACCGGCGTAGGCGAACGCTCGGACTTCAAGTTTTTCTGGGCTGGATTCGAGCTGGGCAAGGTACTCACACCGGTAGTTCACGCCGGGCTCCTGAGCGGGCAGTTTCAATTCGGCGGCAACATTCAGCCGTTGTGGCAGTCTTACACGCCGCCGCCACATGAGCAGGCCTACACATGCATCACTCCAGAGGGACAGCCGATCGGGTGCGAATTGCCGACCGGCGGCGGAACTTTTTACGGCGTGAGTATTATGCCGGTGATTTTTCGCTGGAACTTTCTTACGCGCTCGCGGAAGGTTCAACCTTGGTTTCAGGCAGCGGGCGGACTCATTTACACCACCCATAAGTATCCGCCCAATATCTTGAGCAACCCCACGCTGGGAATTGACGGCGGAACCTGCGTATGGAATTTCTCACCGCAAGGCGGCGTTGGAATCCACTACTTCTTGAAACAAGGCCGCTCGATGGATTTGGGCGTGAATGCTGTGCACATTTCGTCGGCGTCCCTGGGCGATCGCAATCCGGGAGTCAATGCCAGTGTCCAGGTGCAGGTGGGCTACACATTCTGGAGATGAGAACGGCAGTGAGCGAGGGATCGGGGATATGACGCGCTGATCGTTGGTCAGTGGACATTGAGCAGAGTCGGCGAGCCCGGTAACGTAAGGGAGCAGAGAGATGGACGGTGCGATTGTCGAGTGCGTGCCGAACTTCTCAGAGGGTTCCGACGCGCGCCTCATCGACGCGATCGTCGGCGCCATGCGCAATCCAGGTGTTCATCTGCTGGATCTGGCAAAGGATGCGGACCACAACCGCTCGGTGGTAACGATCGCCGGCGATCCTGCTGCGGTGGTCGAAGCCGCGGTGCGGGGCGTGGGCAAAGCTGTCGAACTGATTGATCTGACGCGCCAGCAAGGGGTTCATCCGCGAATTGGGGCGGCGGACGTCATTCCGTTTGTCCCGGTGCGGGGAATCAAGCTGGAACAATGCGTTCTCCTGGCACGGCAGGCGGGGTTGGAGATCTGGCGCCGTTTTGGTGTTCCGGTCTACTTTTACGAGGCTGCGGCTTCACGGCCGGACCGCGTGAATCTGGAAGACGTCCGTCGGGGACAATTCGAGGGCCTGCGCGATGCTGTAGAGCGGGACCCATCGCGGCGTCCTGACCTTGGCGGCCCCGGCCTACATCCTACCGCCGGCGCATCCGCGGTGGGGGCACGCAAGGCCCTGGTGGCATACGACATTTACTTTGATTCGAGCGATGTAGCCATGGTGCGCGCGATCGCCAAGGAGATTCGTGCCGAGGCAACCGGATTGAAGGGCGTAAAGGCCATGGGTGTCTTGGCACATGGCCGAGCGCGGTTATCGATGAATATCACTGAATTTGAGTCCACACCGATCGCGCAGGTCCACAAACGAGTGACGAGCCTGGCCGCCCGGCACAAGACCAAAATTGTGAAGGGCGAGGTAATTGGTTTGATTCCCGAGACGGCTTGCGAGCGGGAAAGCGAGTGGATGCGTCAATTAGTTGGGTTCGATGAAGATACCAAGATCCTGGAACGGCGCCTGATGCGTCCTTTGGCCTGGCCAGCGGGAATCTGAGGACCCAAAGGTAACCTAATGAGTAGCGAAAAAAACGTAAAATAAGCACAGCACAAGATGTCTCAATGGCATTTTTGGCAAGATGGGTTTTGCGGGGAATTTAGGCCGCCGAGGACAGGTTCGGTGCGAACTGGGAGGGTTGGATCTTTGAAAAGGCTCGTTGAGTTTTCGATTGCGGCAATGGCCCTGGCTGGAGTGATGAAGTTACCGGCGGCACAGTTGTCGACCGACGCTCGCGGCGCGATTCCGCACGACGTGCAGCAGCTGGTAGTGATCGACTACCACGCGATGGAAAATTCGGCCGCGGCAATGGATTTGCGCAACCGCGTCATGCCTCCCGAACTGAAACAGTTCGAAGATGCGCTGACGAAGTCCGGATTGAACGAGAACCACGACGTGGACGAGTTGGCGTTTGCGCTTTACAGGGTTAAACCGAATAGCGACGATTTGCAAACGGTCGGTGTCGCGCAAGGTCAGTTCGACACAGAAGGCATCTTGGCGAATTTCCAAAAGCAAAAACTGAAGGCCACGAAGGTGCGCACGAACAACATGTTCCCGATGACCAAGACGGGAATGATGCTCTGCTTTGTCGATCCGTCGACGATGGTGTTCGGCAGCAAGGATGCCGTCACGCGGGCTCTTGATGTGCGCGACGGGATAGCCGCCAGCATGCTGACGAACGGGGCGATGATGAATGCGATGCAAAGCATCGATTCCAACCCTTTGTGGAGCATTCTGGATGACCGCGGCACGCAGACTGTGATGCGCCAGCTTTTGGGCGAAGCCGGGTCGGTGACCGATTTCGACACCGTCAAGAAGCATCTCGAAGCCTCCTGGTATGGGATGGATTTCCAGCATGGCGTGAGTTTCAACCTGACGATCGAAACCGGTGACAGCTTCGCGGCGGCCACCGTGTCGTCACTCATGACGGCGGCTGTGATGGTGAGGAAACTGAGCGCCAGTGACACGGAAAAACAGGCGTTGGCCGCGACCGACATCAGCTCCAACTCGGGAAAGATGACAATTCACTTTGCGAGCTCGGACTCGGAATTTAGCGCTCTCTTGCAATCGCCTCTCTTTCAGAGCATGGTCAAGCAGTGAGACAGCGCACCTGCAACGGCGCAGCGCGAACACGGCGTTCTGCCAAGAAACGCTACGCAGTGGCCTTCTTGATTCGAGCAGCCTTGCTGAGCCGCTCGACAGAGGGGAATTCCCCTTTGCCGGGCGTGTAATTACAGGCGCGGTTGCGGCCGTCGCGCTTGGCTTGATAGAGAGCCTGATCGGCGCAGTCAATCAGGGCATCGGCGTGCTGCCCAAACTGCGGCACAAGCGTCGCGCAGCCCACTGAAACGGTGACAACTCCAAGTGGATTGCCGCTATGCGGCAGCCTGCGATCGCGCATGACGGCGCAAATCTCCTGTGCAATTTGAAAAGCGCCACGACTGGCAGTGTTGGGCAGAATGACGGCGAACTCTTCGCCCCCATAGCGGGCCACCAGATCGCCGGGCCGCCTCACCCCGTCGAGCACCGCCTCGGCAATCTGTTTGAGGCAACTGTCACCTCGCAAATGCCCGTAGGTGTCGTTGTACGACTTGAAGACGTCGGCATCGATGAACAGCAGCGACAGGGGAGTGTGATCGCGCAAGCCCCGGCGCCACTCGACCTGCAGGCATTGATCGAAGCGGCGGCGGTTGGCCAGGCCGGTGAGAGTGTCGGTAACGGCCAGGGTCTCGACGGCACGATAAGCATCGGCAAGCTGTTGCTCGGCGCGTTTGCGCTCGGTAATCTCGCGCACATTGTTCAGGACGCCCGTGGGAAGGCCAGTGGCCTGATCGCGGATGGCCCGCAAGTTCGATTCAACCCAGACGTACTCTCCATGGCGGGTTCGAATGCGGCACTCGATCAAGGCTCCATCCCTGCCTGAGCGCAACTCCTGGATCGTAGCGACGACCGCAAACCGATCTTCCGGGTGCACAAGATCAAAGCTGCCATGCCGGAGCAGTTCCTCCCTTGACCAGCCTCCCCAATCCGCGCCTGCTGCGGAAACGTAGCTTCGATGGCCCTCGAAGTCGGCAATGATGATGATGTCGCGGGAGTTTTCCATCACCAACTTGTGAAGGGCAGCGATTTCGCTGAGGCGACGCTGGGTGGTCCGCAGGTTCTCAAGCACAACGGAGATGCTGTAGAGCATGAACATGGCGCAAGCAAGGAAAACCTGGAGAAGAATGGCCGATTCGAGCGGCGAAATGGTTGCCGACCGCGCATAGGGCCCCAGGCCTCGCACGGTGAAGGAACAGGCGATCGCGGCGACGAAGAGCGTAGCCAAGGCCGCCCATCCAAGTCCAAGACGGAGGAGAACAAGGACTAAGAGCGGATAAACCAGGAAAGGTAACGGTGCGCGGCTCTGACAGAAGGCGGCAAGGGCGCAAGCTAATACCGGGATAACGTATGCCCATTGTTGTATGGAGTGCCCGGACCGTCGAAGGTGGGTTCGAAGTATGGCGACGAAAGCCGGAGTAGCCACGCAGGCTCCGAGAGCGTCGGCGGCGAACCATTGCAGGATTTCGGCGCCGGCCGAAGTTGCGTGCCAGAGTGGAGAGCCCGTGTGCCAGAGGGGCGAAACGACGGCATCAACTGTTCCCGTGATGAGCGGACCAGCGACAACTCCAAATACCAGAAAGCGGATGATGTACGCGGGAGACGTGAAGTCGGGTAGGTCGGTGCCGCGGCGGCGCAGGAACAAAGCGCTGACCAGGGCTTCGCTGAGATTCAGGAAGGTCAAGACGCATCCGCTGACGATGCCGTGGTGGCCGACGAGCACGCCAGCGGTTAACTGAGCGGCAAAGCCGACGCAGAGGTACGCCGGCCACCGCTTGCGAGGCGCCAGGAGCAGATAAGCGAGCATGACGCCATTCGCAACCCAGACGAAGTCCGCCTCAGGCGCGAGGCCAACAAAGACGGTCGCCAGAAACTCAACGACCGCGCATCCGGCTAGACGTACAACAAAGCCGCGCCGCCGCAGCCAGCGGATCAGCGGACTCGTGCCCCCGAAATCAGACCTGGCGCGCAACGCAGGACTCCTGCTCTCTCATATCGGAGAGATTTGGGCAGAGAACAGCGAGTCAAGAACTTTGGTTTTGTTGAATTTAGCGGTGTTGAGCGGGAATGCGAGCCGAAAACATCACAGAAAAAATTAGACGGCGCTCATACAGTGCGGCGCGAAATCTCGAAGGAACATCAAGAAGACAGCGCAAGCGGCTGATGAAATGAGGCTTTTCCTCCAGGAAGCAGGAGTATTTCAAGTCGGCCTTGCTGGCGCTCGAAAAGCGTAGGGCCGATGATCTGGATGGAGCTGCCATTTTCCGTGGTGTAAGAGATCTTGAGTGGGCCGCTGCCGCGAACCTGAAAACGGTAATGAAAAATTGCTCCTGCATCGAGATGGTCGGCACCAAAGCTTGCGCTGGGATAATCCACTTCAAGGAGTCGCACAGGCGCTCCGGTGCGGTTCTCGATGGTGGCGTCGATGTGATAGGACCGGCAGGCGGAGAGGAGAATAGGCGCAATGCAAGCGAAGACAAGCACGATGCCGGCCGCACCGCGCTTCATCACTTTTCGGATTCCTGGTCGCGCGACGGGGAGACGGCAGCAGAAGCCTTTCCCGCGGCTTCCTTTTCGAGCCGATCAATACGCTTGAGAAGCTCGGGCAAGCGCTGAAAGATGGCGACGGCGCGAAGCCAGATGCGATTATCGAAACCCGGTGATCCGGAGATCATTTTGCCGGGCGGGACGTCGTGCGAGACGGCCGACTGCGCCGTGAGGATCGCGCCGTCGCCCACGCTGCAATGGCCTGCTATGCCTACCTGGCCGGCAAGAATGACGTTGTTGCCAATGACGGATGAACCGGCGAGGCCGGTCTGTGCGCAGAGAAGCGTGTCTTTGCCCACGCGGGAACCGTGTCCGATCTGAACGAGATTATCAACCTTCGTGCCGTCGCCGATTTCAGTGGATCCAACGGTTGCGCGGTCGATTGTAGCGTTGGCCTGCACGTCGACCCGGCTGCCAATGCGAACGGGACCTGACTGGGGAATTTTCTCCCAGTGGCCTTCTTCATTCTTGGCAAAGCCGAAGCCGTCAGCGCCGATAATGACGCCGTTTTCCAGGGTGACATGATCGCCGAGAACGCAGTTCTCGCGGACCACGGCGTGGGCGTGCGCGAAAAAATGACTGCCAACCTGAACGCCGGGATAGAGAACGACATGCGGCAGGAGGGTTGCGTGCGCGCCGAGGCGAACGTTGGGGCCGACGACGGCGTAGGCGCCAATGTGAGCTTCGGGGCCGATTTCCGCTGTGGGATCGATAACCGCAGTCGGATGAATTCTGGGAGGATAAGCCGGCGGCTGATAAAAAACTGCCAGCGCGCGCGAGAAGGCGTGATAGGGATTCTTGATGCGGAGCGTGGCTGCAGAGAGCTCCTGAAAGTCAGGCTCGACGAGGACAGCCGCGGCTCGGGTAGTGCGTGCAAGCGCGGTGTATTTGGGATTGGCGACAAAGGTGATCTCAGTGGGGCCGGCTTCTTCAATGCCCTTGACGCCGGTGATTTCAAGATCTGCGTTGCCGCGAAGTTCCGCGCCCAGCCGACTTGCCAATTCGCCCAATTTCATTGAGGAGATTGTACCGGAGCGGCTGCTGGCGGCGCTGAGTTGGCCGGGGGAGCCTGGAGCGTATGCGCTGCAGACTGCGCCGCCTGAAGAGTTGCGCCCGGAACGATGCCCAGGATGAGCGTGACGGCGGCAGCCATGAGGATTGCGGCGCGGATGGCGATGCCGACCTCAGGCTGCGGCTGGACGGGCTGACCGTCGGCGGGTTTCTGCGCGGTGACGAGGGCTAGGCGCAGGTAATAAGCCGCCGCTAATCCTGAGTTGACCAGGCCGATGATTGCCAGCGCGATGGCGCCCCCGCTGACCGCGGCGCTGAAAGAGTAAAACTTGCCGAAGAAGCCGCCGGTGAAGGGAATGCCGATGAGCGAGATGAGGAAAAAGATCAGAAGGCTGGCCAGCACCGGTGCGCGATAGATGAGACCGCGGAAATCGTCGATGAGCGAGAGATTTTCGTCGTACCCGGCGATGAGGGTAATGACGGCAAAAATGCCGATGTTCATGGCCGCATAGGCAGCGGTGTAGAAGGCGGCAGCCGCAATGCCAATCTCGCCAATGCCGGCCAAGGCGGCAAGCAGATAACCGGCGTGGGCAATGGAAGAATAGGCCAGCATGCGCTTCACATTTTGCTGGCGGAGAGCAGCGAGATTACCGACCGTCATGGAAAGGACAGCAACGATCCAGAGGAGCGGAGCCCAGAGCGCGTGAAGCGAGGGGAACATCTCGTAAGCGACGCGGAGGAGCAGGGCAAAAGCCGCGGCTTTCGGCGCCGTCGAGAGAAGGGCGACGACCGGCAAAGGTGCCCCTTCGTAGACGTCGGGCGTCCAGATGTGGAAGGGTACGGCGGAGACTTTGAAGAGAATGCCGACAAGCATAAGAGCGAGAGCCGCGAGCACCAGTGCATGTTGCGGCGCCGAGGGCGTGGCATGGGCGATGTCATAGATTTGCGTGCTTCCGGTGGCGCCAAATGCGAGCGCGATGCCATAAAGAAGAAAAGCCGTCGCGAATGAACCGAGCAGGAAATACTTGATCGCGGCCTCAGGACTGCGCTCGGTGTGCTTGCGATAGCCGGCAAGAATGTAGGTGGAGATCGAGGAGATTTCCAGCGCGATGAAGACGAGAAGGAGCTCAACTGCGCTGGTCAGCAGGCACATGCCGACAGCGCCGAAGGCAACGAGCGCATAGAACTCGCCCTGGTGGTGACTGCTTTCCGGGAGCGTGTCGAGCGTGATCAGGAGCGCGACAAGAACGATGCCGCAGATAAGGACGTGGAAGAAAACAGTGAAGTCACTGGTTTCGACGGTGGAAAAAAAGCTGGTTCCTTCAGGCAGCGAAAGCTGCCAGATGCTGGCCAGGAGGGCAAAAGTGGTTCCGATCGCGGCGACCCAACCAAGCGGCCTGCGCGGCCACGCGGGCTTGAATGAGGCGTCGAGAAGCATGATCACGACGCCGGTGATGGTGAGGATGACCTCGGGAAGGATGCGGTCGATGCCGGGGACGGGGCCGGGAAGGGGGCTCATGGATGGGCCTCCGGCGCGGGTTTAAGTTCGGTGCCTGCGCGGGAAAGGACAAATGCGGGTCCTTCGGCTGCGGCCGCGTTGCGGCCTTCGCTCAGGATGACAGAGTTGCTTGTGGACTCTTGCGGCCTTTGGACTGTGGTCGTTCGCGTTGGAAGCTGCGGGGGATGCGCGGCGGTTTGAATCGCGTCGAGCCAGAGCGATGGCGCTACGCCGAGAACGAGCATGAGCACAATCAGCGGCGTGAGGATCGCGATTTCGCCGAAGCGAAGATCGGGCGCCGGCGTTGCGGCCAGCTTGCCTTCGGGGCCATAAAAGAGCCGTTGCACCAACCAAAGCATGTAAGCTGCGCCGAGAATCACGCTAAGTGTGGCGGCAACTGCCCAGCTGCGGCTAACGTCCCTGAATGTGCTGGAGAGGATGAGGAATTCGCCGATGAAGCCGCTCAGCATGGGCAGACCGATCATAGCCAGCGTGGCAATGACGAAGTAAGTGGCAGCGCGGGGCAGCCTGGCCGCGAGACCACCGAACGAATCGATGGCGCTTGTGCCGTAGCGGAGTTCCAGAGCGCCGAGCAGTAGGAACAGGGCGCCGTCGACCACACCGTGCGAGAGAATCTGATAGACCGCGCCGGACCATCCGGTGAAGGTGAACCCGTAGATCGCCAGCACGATGAGACCGAAGTGGCTGAGCGCGGCATAGGCGAGCAGTCGCCAGAAATCACGCTGAACCAGCGCCAGGCAAGCGCCATAAAGTACGCCGATGACGCCGAGCGCGATAAGAACCGGCGCGATGGCTCGGGCCTGCGCGGGGAAAAGTCCCACATGGAAGCGGAGCAGCGAGTAGAGGCCGAGCTTGCCGGCAACGACCATGGCCATCGCGACGGGAGCTTCGTTGTAAGTGTCGGCGAGCCAGCCGTGGAGCGGAAAGATCGGCACTTTGACCGCGAACGCAGAGAGAAATGCGAGTGCGGCCCAAGAAAGCGCGCCGGCTGGAAGCACGCCACTGGCGATCTGATACTGCAGATCGGCGAAATTAAAGGTTCCGGTGCGCACGTAGAGCCACAGGATGGCCACAAGCAGCGGCGCAGAAGGGATGAAGGTGAACAGAAAGAACTTGACTGCGGCCTTGGAGCCTTCTTTGCGTCCGTACATGGCGATCAGGATGGCCATGGGCACAAGCGAGAGTTCCCAGAAGCCGTAGTAGACCATGAGATCGAGCGAAACGAAGACGCCGAACATCGCGGTCTGCTGAACGAGGAAGAGCGAGTAATAGATTTTGCGGCGGGTCTGGATGGCGTTCCAACTGGCGATGACGCCGACAGGCGCGAGCAGTCCGACGAGAACGACGAGCCAGAGGCTGAGGCCATCGACACCGACGTGATAAGAGATGATGGGGTTCGCGATCCACGGGATGTTGATTTCGAATTGGAACCCTGGCTGGCTCGTAAAAAAGTGTGCGGGCAGACGGAGAGTGAAGACAAAGGTGATGAGGGTGGTGAGGAGTGCCAGCCAATTGGGCAACTTTGCGCGGTCAGGCAGAAGCGCGATGAGAATCGCTCCGGCGAGGGGAGCCAGCAGGATGAGGGTGAGAATGGATTGGTCGATATTTGTCATCTACTCAGTGCCTCAATACGCTTGCGAAGCTGAAACCAGTTCCTTGGAGCAGTACAAACAAGAGAACAGCTGCGGCTCCCAAGGCCAGCCAGGCCGCATAAGACCGCAGGTTGCCGGACTGCCAGCGCTGGAGAATCGCGCCCGAAAAGCTGGCGATTCCCGCCAGAAGCCACGCGGCTCCTGTAAGCACCAATTCAAGGCCTCCCAGCACGTATTTCGAGATCGCAAACAGAGGCTTGACGAAGATCGCGCCATAGAACTCGTCGACGTAGTACTTGTTAACGAGGACTTGATGAGCCGCAGGAAGTGCCGCCGCGAGTTGCGCAGGGCGCTCGGGTTTCAGGCGATAGAACAGGTAGGCAATGTACCACCCGATCACTGCAACAGCGAGGGCGAGAAGGGTAAGACCGAGCTCCAGAGGCTGATTCGCTTCCGCGACCACTGACTGAAGTTTCCCAGTGGACGGGGTCAAGTATGCAGCAAAGTGTTCGATGCCGACCCAGCCCCCGCAGATCGACAGCGCCGCGAGAATGATCAGTGGTGCGAGCATCGACAGGGGCGTTGCATGGTGGTGGCGATGCTCGGTACGCGGGTTGCCCCAGAATGCCAGGTACCACAGACGGAACATGTAAAACGATGTGAGCAGCGCGGTGACCAGGCCGGCGAACCAAAGGATCTTGCCGCTGGCGCCATGAGTGAACGCTGCATAAAGGATGGCGTCTTTTGAGAAGAATGCCGCCAGTGGCGGAAAGCCGGCGATGGTAAAGACCGCAATGGTCATGGTCCAAAAGGTCACCGGGAGTTTCTTGCGCAGGCCGCCCATCTTGCGCAGATCCTGCTCGCCTCCCATGGCGTGAATCACGGAACCGGCGGCAAGGAATAGGAGAGCCTTGAAAAACGCATGAGTGACGAGGTGGAAGATGCCGGCAGCGTAAGCTGAAACGCCACAGGCAAGAAACATGTAGCCGAGCTGAGAAATAGTGGAGTAGGCGAGGACGCGCTTGATGTCGTTCTGCACCAGAGCGATGGTGGCAGCGAAGATGGCGGTCACGGCGCCAACGATGCCGACGAGGGCGAGCGCTTTGGGCGCATGGTCGAAGAGCACGTGCGTGCGCGCGAGCAGGTAAACGCCGGCTGTGACCATGGTGGCCGCGTGGATGAGCGCGGAGACGGGAGTTGGACCCTCCATGGCGTCAGGGAGCCAGATGTAAAGCGGCAACTGAGCGCTTTTCCCGGCGGCGCCGAGTAACAAGCAGAGACAGATCGCGGTCAGGACACCGGCGCTGGGCAGTGGAGCTGCGTGGGCGAAGGTGAGGACACGGTTCGGCCCCATAACAAGCCGGAAGGGACTGTTGACGAATTTCGCTGCGATCTCAGCGAAGGTGAGGGTGCCGAAGTTAGCAAGAAGCAAAAAGATGCCGATCAGGAAGCCGAAGTCGCCGATGCGGTTGACGATGAAGGCTTTCTTGCCGGCGTTGGCGGCAGATGTCTTATTGAAGTAAAAACCGATCAGCAGATAAGACGCGAGCCCGACACCCTCCCAACCGACAAACATGAGCAGAACATTGCCCGCAAGAACCAGGACGGTCATGAAGAAGAGGAAGAGATTGAGGAAGCTGAAGTAGCGCGCGTAGCCCTCTTCGTGGCTCATGTAACCGACAGAGTAAATGTGGATGAGAAAGCCGACGCCGGTAACAACCAAAAGCATGACCAGCGAGAGCTGATCCAGGACGAGGTTGAAATCGACGTTTAGGGCGCCGAGGCTGATCCAGTGTCCGACGGTTTCGGCATAAGGAAACACGACGGAAGTGGTGGCGGAGCCGCACTGGGCACAGGTTTGAGGCGCAGAGATCACCGATGCAGCTACAGCATTCAGCACCAGCAGAAGCGAACCGAGCGGGGCTAGCAGGCTGATCGCTGTGACGGCCCGCTTGGGCAGGCGCGAGCCGAAGATGCCGTTCAGCAGAAAGCCGACGAAAGGCAACAGCGGAATCAGCCAGAGATGGAGAGACTCGTTCATAGTTTCATCAAGTCGATACGATCGACAGACAGCGTAGCGCGGGCGCGAAAGACGGCGATGATAATGGCCAGACCGACTGCGGCTTCAGCAGCCGCCACCACCATGACAAAAAAGACGAAGATCTGCCCTTTGACAGCATGCCATTGATAGGCAAATGTGACGAAGGAGAGATTCACGGCATTGAGCATGAGCTCAATGGACATGAAGACGGTGATGAGATTGCGCTTGATGAGGAACCCAACCACGCCGAGAGAGAACAAGAGGGCGCTCAGGAGCAGATACCACGAGAGAGGGACGTCCTGATGAAAGAAATTCACTTGGCGGCTGTCCCTTCTCCGTGGCCGGGACGAGCAAGAGCGACGGCGCCGAGGATGGCGATCAGGATCAGGACCGAAGTCACTTCGAATGGCAGCAGCAACTCGTGAAAGAGCACCGTGCTGAGCAGGGTCAAATTGGAGTTGTCGACCGCCGATGTTGCCGGAACCAGACCTGTGCCGAGATGTGCCGCGAGGAGTCCCCGAGTGTGAAGAATGATGGTGGCCAGCATGGCCAGCAGGGCGACGACGGAGGGAAAGCCGATACGAGTCGCAGCCTGGCTGCCCAGGGTGCGCTCCTCGCGGCCCGCGTTGAGGAGCATCACCACAAAAGTGAAGAGCACCATGACGGCGCCGGCGTATACGATGATTTGCGCGGCAGCCAGGAACTCCGCGCCGAGCAAGAGGTAAAGAACGGCCAGCGAGGTCATGACCACGATCAGAGACAAGGCGCTGTTGATGGGATGCGTCTGGAGCAGGAGATTGACCGCTCCGGCAAGGCAAAATCCGGCAAAGACGAAAAATAGGATCAGGTGCATCGATTTTCCGGAAATCCCTTCCCGATTGTAACTGAGCGAGATGCAATCAAATTGGCTGCATCGAGCCCTTCGAACTTTGCTTCCCTGGTCCCCAAATGCGGCGGACCTGGGGCGCTCGCTTATCAACGATAGGCAAGCCAGAGGCTCGTTCCGACAATGTTGAGAATAGCGAGCGGAAGCAGGAATCGCCAACCGAAGTTCATCAGCTGATCGTAACGGAAGCGGGGCAAAGTTCCCCGCACCCAGACGTAGAGACACAGAAAGGCGAAGACCTTGACGGCGAACCAAAGCATGGGAAACAGAGCATGAGCAATGACGTTGTGAGGCGGCTGGATGACGTCGCCAAGAGGGCTCGTCCATCCGCCGAAGAAAAGCAGCGTGGCGACGCAGCCCACGTTGATCATATTGCCGTACTCAGCCATGAAGAACATGGCGAACTTCATCGAACTGTATTCCGTGTGATAGCCGCCTGTGAGTTCGCTTTCTGCTTCAGGCAGATCGAAAGGGGAGCGATTGGTCTCGGCAAAGGCTGCCATCAAATAGATGAAGAAGGCGACGAACTGCAATCCGCCAAAGATGTTCCACGAGAGAATGCCGTGCCTGGCCTGCTGATCGACGATGACGCGAAGATTGAGCGAGCCGGCTCGGAGAACCACGCCCACCAGCGAAAGACCAAGCGCGAGTTCGTAGCTGATGAGCTGCGCCGAAGAGCGGAGCGAGCCAAGCAAGGAGTATTTGTTGTTCGAGGACCAGCCGGCAAGGGCGATGCCATAGACGCCCATGGAGGCGACGCCCAGGATCACCAGCAGGCCGACGTTGATATTAGAGACTTCAAAAAAGTCGAAGTGATGCGGCCCAACATCAGATTCACCGAAAGGAACCGCGGCGATGGGAATGAGCGCGCAGCCGAGAGAGATGATAGGCGCGAGAAGATAGAGGGGTCGATAGACCGCCGTAGGAATCAGGTCTTCTTTGAGGAAAGATTTTGCGCCGTCGACGAGCGGCTGCAACAGGCCGAACGGCCCCACGCGGCTGGGGCCCCAGCGATTCTGGATGCGGCCCACCAGCTTGCGCTCAAGGAGCACGGTGTAGGCAATACCCATGAGCATCACCACCGTGATCACAACGACTTTGAGCAGGCTCCAAAGAAAGAATTGAAGAATCGTCACGTGCGTTTCAAAGGCAGCAAATTAGCCCCGCTGCGCGGGATAGCAAGTTAGCAAGCCAGCGCCGCTGCGTCAGTCAGCCGCGGCCTCGGCCATTTCTTTGGCTTGGTGCTGCGTGAGCTGCTTGAGCGCTCGGCTGTATTGGCCCAGCGTTCCTGAAGTGAAGAGATTGTCGTGAGCCGGGACGATCAGCCCCGGAGCCGGTTCGATTTGCGGCTGTCCTGGAGGCGCCATCGGCTCCGTGTGCACGTCGTTACCGGCGAACAGGTTGATGCGATCGAGAGAGTAACCGGGGACGAGGCGAGCGATTTCGTCCAAGGTGGCGAGTGGATCGAATGGACTGAGCCTGGGTTCCAGGCCGTTGGCTTGGAGCCAGACGGCGTGGCGATCGGCTTCGCCGGCCTGCGCGCCGCGCGACTGGCCGAGATCGGAGGTGGTGCCTTTGCGGCCAAAAGGAACAAGGGCCTTGATATCCGCGCCCATGGCGTCGGCGAGGCGGACAAGGATTTCGAAATCGGGCTTGACGCCGGCGCGATCGGCGGCCTTGCGAACCAGTTGCACGTCGCCAAAGGTGTTGGTGACGGTGCCGGATTTCTCATAGAGGCTGGCGGCGGGAAAGACAACGTCGGCCAGGGCTGCGGTTGCCGTGAGAAAGAGATCCAGAACGACGACGAACGCCTTCTTGAACGGATTTGCGTTGATCATGTGTGGCGCAGGATTGGCGCCTACGACGAACAATGCGCCTATTCTCCCCATACCGGCCGCATCGCACATCTGGCGTGAATCCATTCCGGGCGTGGTGGAGAGGTTTGGGTACTCAGCGAACGCGCCGGGCGCGGTGATGGCGACGTAGCCGGGCAGCAGGTCAGGGAAGAGTCCCATATCGGCTGCGCCGCGTGAGTTGGAATGATCGCCGAGATAGGCAAAGCGAATGCCGTCACGCTGGAGGCCCCAGGAGACGAGCCGAACGACTTCGGCGCCGCGAAATTCCTGGCCGAAAATGACGATGAGCGACGGCTCGGCGGCGAGTGCCTTGGCGAAGTCGGATTCGCCCGATGTGAGGGCAACTGCGAGATCGTTATACCCGTTGGGAAGATCGAGCGAGGCTTTCGCCTGGCGCAGCAGCTTGATTGGCTTGCTGTTCGCGAGGTAAAGGCGGGCGCGATTGAGGCGGACGTTGGTGCGGAGAACCCAGGCGAGGAGCGGATGTTCGACGGTTGGATCGCCGCCGATAAGCAGGATGGCGCAGGCCGAGGCGATGTCGCGCAGGCCAGCGGTTTTGTCGGGGTGACCGGCAAGAGCGCGGGCAAAGGCGGGATAGTCGGTGGTGCGCTCGTGGTCGATGTTGTTGGTGTGGAGAACTGTGCGCGCGAATTTCTGCAACAGGTAGTTTTCTTCGTTGGTGGTGCGGTTGGAACCGATGACGCCTATGGCAGTGCCGCCGCGCGCGTCGCGGACTTCCTTGAGTTTTTCCGCGGCGGCGCGCAGGGCGTGCTCCCAGGTCGCGGGTTCGAGCTTGCCGGCGGCGTTGCGGACCAGAGGCGTAGTCAATCGCTCCGTGCTGTCGACAAAATCGAAGCCGAAACGGCCCTTGGCGCAGAGGAAGTCGCCGTTGATGCCGCTCTTGTCGCGATTGTCAGCGCGGACGATTTCGGAGCCATCGCTGGTGGAGCGGACGCCGAGAGTGACCTTGCATCCATCGGCGCAGTGGGTGCAGACGGTGGAAACGTGGTTCATCTCCCAGGGCCGCGTCTTGTAGCGATAGCTGCCGCTGGTGAGCGCGCCGACAGGGCAGACATCGATGCACATGCCGCACTGCTCGCAGTCGAGCTGAGTTCCGAGGTTGGGAACGATGACGGAGTCGGCGCCGCGATTCTGTGTGCCCAGCGCCCAGACGTCCATGCCTTCGCCACACATGCGCGTGCAGCGGTAGCAGAGGATGCAACGAGGGCGGTCGTAGAAGACGGCCGGCGACCACTGCTGCTCGTCGCGATGGTGCTTGGCCTCGGCATAAAGGCTTTCGCCGGCGCCGTACTTGAAGGTCATGTCCTGCAGCTCGCACTCGCCGCCGGCGTCGCAGACGGGGCAGTCGAGCGGATGATTGCCGAGCAGCAGCTCGATTGTGGCCTTGCGGGCCTGTGCGATCTCGGGCGATTCGGTGACGAAGACCTGGCCCTCGGCGACGGTGGTGGTGCAGGCGGTTTGCAGCTTGGGAACCTTTTCCTGGCGCACGACGCACATGCGGCAGGCAGCTTGCAGCGAGAGGCCGGGATAGTAGCAAAAAGCGGGGATCTCGATGCCGGCCTTGCGGCAGGCATCAATGAGCAGCGTGCCCGCGGGAGCGGTCAGCTTTTTTCCGTCGACTGTGAAGGTGACGTCGGGCATTCTTTCCTTTGCTATCTTCTACAACTCCCGCGTTGCGCTGTCATCCTGAGCGGAGTCCCGGATGGCCGGGACGGAGTCGAAGGATCTGCGGTTGCACTTCTTCGGCATCTCAACGATTGACCCGGCAGTTTGAGCTCCTTCTTACCGGCCTCTTTGCAACAACCTTCGGCACGAATTTCTTTACCATTCTGGGAGCCTCTTTGGGTCACTACACCACGGTCAACTGCGGCACGCCTTCTTTCGCAAACGGGCACGGTCTTCCGTTCAAATGTTCCTCAAACTCTTTGCGAAACTTCTTGACGAAAGCGATGGTCGGCATGGCGGCAGCGTCACCCAGCGGACAAAAGGTTCGGCCCAGCATGTTTTCGGAGAGGTATTGAATGTTGTCGATGTCGCTGGGAGCGCCGAAGCCCGCGTGGAAGCGCGTGAGCGTTTTCTTCAGCCAATCCGTACCCTCGCGGCAGGGAATGCACCAGCCGCAGCTCTCGTGTGCATAAAAGCTCATTGTGCGCAGGGCGAATTCGACAATGCAGGTCTGGTCGTCGATGACGACGACGCCGCCGGAGCCGAGCATGGAGCCGGCTTTGCCCACCTGATCGAAGTCCATGCCCAGGTTTTCGATCTCTTCAGGCAGCAGAACGGGCGTGGACGAGCCGCCCGGGACAACTGCCTTCAGTTTGCGGCCGCCGCGAATGCCCCCACCGATCTCGTAAATCATCTTCTTAAGGCTGTAACCCATCGGTAGCTCGTAAACGCCGGGGCGCTCGATGTGGCCGCTCAGGCAGAAGAGCCTCGTTCCGCCGTTGCGCGGCGTGCCGATGGCTGCATAAGCGACCGCACCCATTGCGATCACGTGCGGGACGCTGGCGATGGTCTCGGCGTTATTGATCACCGTAGGCCCGCCGTAGAGACCGACGACAGCAGGGAAGGGCGGCTTGATGCGAGGAACACCCCGTTTGCCTTCGAGCGACTCCATGAGCGCGGATTCTTCGCCGACTTCATACGCTCCCGCGCCGGTCTGGGTGACAATTTGAAATTCTTTGTCGGAGCCGAAGATGTTTTTGCCGAGAAAACCGCGCTCGTAGGCATCCGTAACGGCCCGCTCCATGATTTCGAGCAGGTAGCGATATTCGCCGCGCAAATAGATGAATCCCATCTTCGCGCCGACCGCGAGGCCGGCGATGATCGTGCCTTCGATCACCGAGTGGGGATCGTGGAGAAAGATGAGGTGATCCTTGCAGGTTCCCGGTTCGCTCTCGTCGCCGTTCACAAGAATGTACTTGGGTTTGGCAGATTGCTTCGGGACGAAGGACCACTTCATTCCGGCCGAAAAACCGGCGCCGCCACGCCCGCGAAGGCCTGAGGCCTTCATCTCTTCGACGATCCAGTCGGAGCCCTGGGCGAGGCACTTCTTCACAGCCTCGTAGCCACCGAGTTCGAGGTAGCGGTCGATATTTGTGGCTCCCATGCCGAAGCGGCGGGAGACGATCTTGACTTCATCGGGATGGGAAACGAGCCTAGGCATTTTTATCCTCGTCCTGGGCTCGATCCTCGACTCGTTGCCGGTACCCGACAATGATGCCGGGCACGAGATCGGGCTTGACCTCGTCGTGGAAGTCGTAGTTTACCTGGATCGCCGGGGCCCAGCAGCAGGCTCCAATGCACTCGACCTCTTCGAGAGAAAAAAGACCGTCGCGGGTAACGCCGTCGGGGCCGACGCCAAGTTCCTCGCGAAAGCGCTCGTAGACCTCGTAGGCTCCGCGCAGCATGCAACTGATGTTGGTGCAGACCTGAATGTTGTATTGGCCGGCTGGCTTGAAGCGGAGCATGGAGTAGTAGGTGGCGACGTTTCGCACTTCAAGGTCGGTGATGCCGATGCGGCGGGCAACCTCGGCGACGACAGCGTCGGAAAGATAGCCGACCTCGTCCTGAGCATAGAGCAGCATGGGAATCAGCGCTGAACGCCGGGCCGGGTACTTTTTGACAAGCGCATCGAAGCGTGCAGCCAGCGCGGGCGAGAAGACTGAGGGAGCCTCGGGTTTTGGGGTACTTTCGCTCATTGCATCAACTCCCGTGCCCAGTGTTCGGCGGCCAGATCCATGGGTTGCTCGACGTCTGAGGCGCGCAGATTTCCGGCCTCGGTCAACTCCACAATGCCCTTGTTTCCATTTTCTCGCGTCCAGGTAATGATTTCATGATCGCGCGCGAGGACCAGGAATTTTTCGCCGTGGCAGACGCGGATGATCTTCTCGCTGTGCTCCACTGCCGCCGCACCATTGCGATGAAGACCGTGGAGCGCTGTGTAGCTGCGAAGCAAGGAGGCGAGCGACGTCCAAAGCTCGTTGTGAAGAGATTCCGTGGTTTGGAGAGCCGAGGCCGTCAACGGTCGATCTCTCCTAAAACAATGTCGATGGATCCAACCACGGCGACAAGGTCAGCGATCAAGCCGCCCTTGCACATGACCTCGAGGGCCTGCAGCGTGGCGAATGACGGATAGCGCATATGAACCCGGTAGGGTTTGGCGGTACCGTCGGAGACGACGTAGTAGCCCATCTGCCCGTGACCGCACTCGATGCCCTGGTAGACCTCGCCCGCGGGAACGTCAAAGCCTTCCGTGACGATTTTAAAGTGATGGATGAGGGCTTCCATCTCCGTCTTCATTTTTTCGCGGTCGGGTAGGACAACTTTGGGCGCATCGGCCTTCACCGGCCCCGAGGGCATGCCGTCCAGCGCCTGCTGGATGATCTTGATGCTCTCGCGCATCTCGACCAGACGGACTTCGTACCGGGCCCAGGTATCGCCGACGGTGGAGATGGGCACGTTGAACTGGAATTTCTCGTAGCTTGAATAGGGCATGTCGCGGCGCAGGTCGATATCGACGCCGGAGGCCCGCAAGGGAGGGCCAGTCACGCCGAGTGCAACCGCGTCGGCTGCTGAGAGATAGCCAACACCCTTCAAGCGATTCATGAAGATTGGGTTGGCGGTGAGAAGATTCGAATATTCGTCGATCTTTTCTGGCAGGATGTGCATGAAAGCCCGAACGCGGTCGAAGAATCCGAGTGGCGGCTCCATCGCCAGGCCGCCAATGCGAAAGTAGCTGGTCATCATGCGCTGACCGGCAACGGCTTCGAAGAGTCTGAGAATCTCCTCACGTTCGCGAAAGGTGTAGAGGAAAACGGTCAGAGCGCCAATGTCCATCGCGTGTGTGCCGAGCCAGATCAGGTGCGAATTCAGGCGGCTGAGTTCGGTCAGCAGAACACGAATCCACTGGGCGCGCTCGGGGATTTCCAGATCGAGAAGTTTCTCGACGGCCAGGCAATAGCAGAGATTGTTGGAAAGCGGATCGAGGTAGTTGACGCGGTCGGTGAGTGGGACGACCTGCTGGTAGAACTTGGCCTCACAGGTTTTCTCGATCCCTGTGTGGAGATAGCCAATTTCAGGTCGAACGCTGGTGATCACTTCGCCATCGATTTCCACCACCAGACGCAGCACCCCGTGTGTGGCCGGATGCTGCGGACCCATGTTGAGGACCATGCGCCGAGGATCTGACGAATCTGCAACAGGGAGCTCAAGGACGGGTGCGCCGGGATTCTCGATCATCAACGGTATCCCTCCACGGGGTAGTCCTTGCGCAACGGGTAGCCCTTCCAATCGTCGGGCATCAGGATTCGGCGCAGATCGGGATGGCCGGCGAAATGGATGCCGAAGAGATCGAAGACCTCGCGTTCGTAGAAGTTGGCGCCGGGCCAGACGGGAGTGATGGAATCAACCGACGGGTCGAGATGCGGGCTGGGCTCATCGAGCAGGACGCGGAGCCGGATGCGTTCCTTATATGCGTGAGAAAGGATGTGGTAACTCAACTGGAATCGAGGCGAAGCGGGGAACCAGTCGACTGCGGTCATATCTTCAAAGAAGTTGTAACCGGCATCTTTGACGGCGACGCAGGCGGCGCGAATCTGAGTGGGATCGATGGTGAATGTCAGTTCACCGAAGTCGAATTTCGCGTGATCGAGCGCCGCGGAGTTCCAATTCAGGATGGCCTGCACCGCCGGGTGTTGAGGCATTGCGCCGAGGACGACTTCTCTGCCAGAAAGTGTGGGCGCCTGGGGCATCCTATAGGTCCGCCTTCGGTATGGGTCCGACTTGGTCGAGATCTGCCCTGTCCTGGCTCCAGTTCAGAATACCCTTGCGGGATATGTAATAGAGGCCAACGGCAAGAAAGCCAAGATAGACGACCATCTCCCAGAAGCCGAAGAGCCGGGGAACGCCCGCGAGTTCCGGAAGGCGGCGGTAGATGACCGCCCAGGGCATCATGAAGACGGCCTCAACATCGAAGAGAATGAAGATGACTGCGACCAGGTAGAAACGAACACTGAATCGGCCGCGGGCATCGCCAACGGCCTGGATGCCGCATTCATAGGTCTCGAGCTTGACACGCGTGTTGCGGTGCCGGCCGACAAACCAGGAAGCTGTGACCATGAACCCCCCAAGCAGAACGGCTACAACGATTTGCATCAGCAGCGGAACGTATTGCCAGCCGTAAGGAATGGAAGTCATCGCCGCCTTGCCTTGTCCGCCAGGATTGCGCCCGCATTACTGAGATGAACGAATCTCGGGCCAAACCCAAGTCTAGTTTGAGATTAGGTTTTCAGGCGCATCCCGTCAAGGCGCGCCGAGGCGCGGAGAAGTTGCGTCAGCGTGTTTTGCGGGCGTGGCTCAGGACCGCCGAAAGGGCTCGGAACGAGGCTGGATTTGCGCGCGCGTGAGATTCGTCACAGAAATTCCTACCTCTGAGCAGCAGAATCACAAATGCGTCATTTCGGGACATTACGAATGCTATCTAAAGTTTCGAACTGCAGACGCCGAAGAAACGGGCGAGGATTGACAGCATGGTGGCGTCGTCAGCGGCGATGATCGCAGATGGTGCGGGTGTGCCGGATGGGGCTGCATTGCGGTCGCACGTGCGAAGGCGGCGAATCTCGCCGCAGGCAGGCCATGCCTTGGAAATCCTGGGGCATGCGATTGAGTACCTCACCGATGAGTATGTTCACGACGCCGGAACACTTTCAGTACGTGATGGGCAATTGCAGGCGGTGCAACTGTTGATGTGCTTGAATCGGCAGATTTATTTTGATTGCCCCGAAGTGCCGACGTTCGCCGAGCGGTGGCGGGCTCTACTGGATGCGCACGCCGCGTAAGAGCGTTGTCTCTCGCGTTACTGCCCGAGGACCAGAACTCCAAATAAGACCAGCCAAGCCAGGCCCATGGTGTGCCAGAACCACGCCGTAGAGTCGACCGCAAGCTGTCGCGTTTGGACTCGCTTGAACCTGGTGAGGGCAAGCAGGCAAACAAGCAACGCCAGGATGCCGAAAAGCAGGTGAGCCGCATGCAGGCCGGTGATGAGGTAAAAGAAGTAACTGGCCGGAGTTGCTGACTGATCGAAGGCGAATCCTTGAGCGGTTAACTGTCTCCATGCCGCAAATTGGCCGGCCAGGAATGTCAGGCCTAACACCAACGATGCGCCGATCCAGGGCAGGGTCCTGCGGAGCGCTGGGCGGCCCAACCCGAGCCATTCCTCCAGTACATCGATCTCGCGAAAGATGTGCCTGCGTGCCCGCTCCATGGTGAGGCTGCTCAGAAGAAGGACGGCAGTATTGAGAAAGAGGATGGGCGGCAGCAAAACCGGACGCCAGTCGCCAATCTGCCGCAGCGTTCTAGGATCCAGATGCGTGCCCGCCTGGCGTGCGTAGAAAAGCGTAACCAGCACCACAAAGAACATCATGTCGCCGGCCAGGGCACAAAAGACAAAAGCGCGGGTGCGGTGCAGGACCTCGCGCGGGCTGCGGTTGGAGTTGGCCCAATCGTCGTCGCCACCTCCGCCGCCCCCGCCCGTAGGCCGGCGGTCCACAGGCGGTTTGCCGCCGGTTCCAGGCGCTTTGCGTTCAATCTCAGACGGGATAGGGGTAAAGATGGAGGGCATAGGGAAACCCTGTGAGGAAAAGATTACTCCCACTCTTGCTTGGACGCATCCGAAATCGGAAGAGTGGGCTGCGATTCGGAAAAAGGGGCCGGCTCGCATTGAGGCCCGAAATCGACTCAAAGGATTGAATCTGCTTTAGCTATTTGCCTGAAAACGGATTGAAAACCTGGACGCTCTCTGGCCTTGGACAGGTGTTGCTTTCGAGTGATCTCGATGCCGGCCTGTATTTCGGCCACAACAATGCCCGAGATTGCTGGTGGTCCACGGAAACCGACCCCCTCCACGCAACAACTGCGCCATGAGGGCGATTCTTTCTAAGTCCTGAGATGGCGCCGAGACAGACACCTCCTCGCGGTCTTTTCGCGCGCGAGAAGGAAAACAACGAAGTCGTGCGAACAGCCTGTCCTCACCAACCTCTTGTTTGCAGCAACTGTGATTCTTCGATACCTGCGGCGGCCAGTCCCTTCATGGTTCCCGTCACTTGCTCGCTGACCTCGGCGAGAATCTTGGGATCGTTGAAATGGGTGGTCGCCATCACGATGGCCTTGGCGCGCGAGACAGCCTCTTCGCGTTCCTTAGGGTCGTTCTCCACATCGAGCGGCGTGGCGCGCTCTTTCATAAAAATGCCTGAACCCACAAAGATGGCCTCGGCGCCGAGCTGCATCATCAGCGCAGCGTCGGCGGGCGTGGCGATGCCGCCGGCAGAGAAGTTAGGCACGGGAAGTTTGCCCGCCTCCGCAACCATGCGCACCAGTTCGTATGGGGCTTGATGTTCCTTGGCCGCGGCGTAGAGCTCCTGCTCGGTGAGAACGGTCAGCACGCGCATCTCACGGGTGATCTGGCGCATGTGCTGCACAGCGTGGACGACGTCTCCGGTCCCGGCTTCACCCTTGGTGCGGATCATGGCCGCGCCTTCGGCGATCCGGCGCAGCGCCTCGCCCAGGTTACGCGCGCCGCAGACAAACGGCGTGGTGAACGCGTGCTTATCGATGTGGTGTGCCTCATCGGCCGGCGTCAGAACCTCACTCTCATCAATGAAGTCGACGCCAAGCTCCTGCAGGATCTGCGCCTCGGTGAAGTGGCCGATGCGGGCCTTGGCCATCACCGGGATGGAAACGGCCTGAATGATTTGCTTGATCAGGGCAGGTCGTGCCATACGGGCGACGCCGCCCTCCGCGCGAATCATCGCTGGAACCCGTTCCAGGGCCATGACGGAGGCTGCGCCCGCCTCTTCGGCGATGCGAGCCTGCTCGACGCTCATCACGTCCATGATGACGCCGCCCTTGAGCATCTCGGCCAGCCCCACTTTCAGGCGCAATGGGTTCCCAGTCAGACTCTTGTTTTCGTTGGACTTAGGCATTTCTTTGAACCTCGATTGGCGTCGCCGGATCCGCGCGCGGAAGACAATTTCACGAAAGATGGTCCCCCTTCCAGTGTAGCAGCGATAGGAATTTGGGGTAGCCGTGAGCGTAGAGGGATGCAGAGCGAGACCATTCATTAATTCCTTCCAATCTCGCCGTCGCATTTCCGGGCACTCTTCTGCAGAGTCTGTCGTGTATGGCCACGGCGCCCCCAGTCAGGACGACCCCGGCGGGGCCGCAACAGAAGACGGCCAGGCCGCAGCAGCGCATCACCACCCCGCAGACGGAAACAAAGACTCTGCCGGAGGCTGCGATCGATAGTTCGGAGCGGGCTCTGGTTCCGAGCGGTCAGATTGCGGACACGAATGCGGAAGCGGCGTTTGGTCCGCGCGTGTTACGGCTGCCGGTCGAAGTGGACATCGTGGTACCGGTACGGGATTTTCGGGTGCGCAATCTTCTCGCTCTTGCACCGGGACAATTGGTGGCGTCGCATTGGAACAGCGGGAACGATTTGCCGCTGGCCGTTGGCAATGTGAACCTGGCGTGGGCCGAATTTGAAGTGCTGGAGACAAAGCTGGCGGCGCGAATCACGCGCGTTGCCTGAAACGGCCGACGGGCGGGCGACAGGATCGATGAGATGCGGAGCGGAAAGGCTTCACAAGGGCCAGATGAGATGACGGTTCGAATCGGTGGGGCAGCGGGAAGATTCGTCGGAGTGGTGGGAAGGTTCTTGGCGCGATCGCGCTGCGTTGGGGCGCGGCCGCGGCTTCAACTCGTCGAACGCATCGCTCTCGCGCCGCGCCAATGGTTGATCTTGGTTGAGGCCGAAGGCCGCACGATCCTAGTCGCGACTTCTGCGGAAGGCGGGCCGGCTTTTTATCCGCTCGATCCTGGATCGCTGAAGGTCTCCGGCGCGAAGCCTGTGCGTACGACGAGGGTCTCATGGTAGCCGTTTGGGTGTCGGGCGCGGCGGCGCCGCTCTTGCCCGACCTGAATGCGCGGCTCAGCGCCTCGAATGCGACGCCCTGGACCATCCTGTTCGTTCTCACGCTCATCACGCTGCTGCCCGCGATCCTGATGGCGATGACACCGCTGGTGCGGTTGCTCGTGGTGTTCCATTTTCTGCGCCAGGCGCTGGGTACCCAGACTGCGCCGTCCAACCCCACTCTGATGGGCCTAGGGCTGATGATGACCTGGTTCCTGATGACGCCGGTCCTCAATCAGGTCGATCAGCAGGCCGTGGAACCCTATCGCGCCGGGCAGATTACGGGAATGGAGGCAATCGACCGTGGCGCGCAGCCCGTGAAGCGATTCCTGTTGAAGTATGCGCGGGAAAAGGACCTGGCTCTCTTTACCGCGGCGGGACAGATTCCACGCCCCAATACTCCCGACGATTTGCCCATGCGGGTGGTGGCTCCCGCCTACATCCTCTCCGAGCTGAAAGCGGGTTTCGCCATCGGCGCGGTGCTGTTTCTGCCCTTCCTGCTCGTCGACATCGTTACCGCCTCAATCACAACCTCGATCGGCATGTTTCAGTTGCCGCCGGTGGTGGTCTCAACGCCCCTGAAGATCCTTTTGTTCGTCATGGTGGACGGCTGGAACCTGCTGGCCAACTCGCTGCTGAAGAGTTTTTGAAAGGAGCGCGGTGACACCCGATCTGGTTGCCGAACTGATGCGTCAGTTGATGCGCGAGGCCATGATTGTGGCTGCGCCGCTGTTGATTGCAGCCGTGGCCCTGAGCCTGGTGCTGAGCCTCGTGCAAACCTTGACCAGCCTGCAGGAGCAGTCGCTCACGTCGGTCCCGCGACTGGCGGCGATTGCGCTGATTCTGCTGGTGGGAATGCCATGGTTTCTGGAGAGGCTGGCCACTTATACGCGACTGCTGATCGGAGACTTTCACAGGTATCTGGGCTGAGAAGCAGCTTTCAGCCGTCGGCTTTCGGCTCTCAGCTCCGGGGGTTGCGATGGAAGCAGTTGAACAAGCACAGCAGACCAAAAAGCTGCGGGCTGATAGCTGAGGGCTGCATTGACCGATTGGCCGACATTCCTGAGCGCAATGATGCTTGCCCTGGTTCGGGTGAGCGGCATGATTGCCTTTGCCCCGTTCTTCTCGTCGACCTCTCTGCCGATCCGCGCCAAAGCCGTGTTCGCGGGCTTGATCGCGTTCTTGTTGGCTCCGGTGGTGGCTGAATTGCCGCACGCCCAGGCCACAATCGGCGTCGCTGCCGTCCTGGGCGAACTGGCTGTGGGCCTGGTCTACGGGCTGTCGCTCGCCTTGCTGAACGAGATGCTTTTGTTTGCCGGACAGATCGTGGGTTTGCAGTTCAGCTTTTCCCTGGTCAATCTACTGGACCCGGACTCGGCGATTCAGACGCCGCTCTTGGGCGACCTGTTTCAACTGATGGGCACGCTGGTGGTGATCACGGCGGGCCTCGACCGGATTCTATTGGCCTCGCTCGTGCGCAGCTTTCGCGTGGTGCCTTTGGGTGGGTACGCGTTCGGCGTGGCGCCGGCGGCAGCGTTGGTTCGCGCCGCCGGCGGAGTGTTTCTTGCTGCGCTGGAGCTGGCCGCGCCGGTGCTTGCGGCCACCATGCTGATGGAGGTGGCTGTGGCTCTGCTCGGCAAGTTGAGCCCGCAACTTCCCGTCATGTTTCTTACCGTGCCGCTCAAAACCCTCACTGGCTTTGCGATTCTCGCCGGCTGCCTGGCGCTGTGGCCCCGGTTTATCGAGGCGCGTTTTGCCGGATTGCTCGACATGGCGGAGCGGCTGATCGCGCTGCCCGGCGACGCGCCGGCGGGATGGAGAAGCTGATCGATGCCCGGCGAACGCACTGAGCAGGCTACGCAGCACCGGCGCGAGAAGGCGCGCGAGGAAGGCGACATCCTGCACAGCCGGGAGCTTGCCGGGGCCGCGGGCATGCTCGCCGGAGTGATGACGCTGGGCATATTAGGCGATCGCAGCTTCGCTACGTGGCGCGGCGCCTTCTCTGAGTTTCTCGCTCTGGGCGCGCCGGCTCGTTGGGAGCCGGCAACCTTGCAACCGACGCTTGTCGAACTGCGGGCGCTCATGATCGTCGTGCTCGGCCCGCCGGCGACAGTGCTGGCGGCCGTGGTGGCAGCATCGCTCGCGGCAGGCATGGTGCAGACCGGCGGGTTGAACGTCCATTTCGGGGCTCTGGGCTTCAAACTGGACCGCGTCAATCCCGCTGCGAACCTGAAAAATCTGTTCTCGTTGCGCGCCGCGGCACGCATGGGAAAATCGCTTGTCCCGGCGAGTTTTCTCGCGGTCTTTGCCGCCCAGCGCGTGGCGCGGCAACTCAGCCTGCCGCCTTTTTCGACCTCGCGTCTGGAGCAACTGGGAGCCGATGTTTACGGCCTGTTGCTGGCAGCGGCTTGGCTGCTTTTTGCCTGGTCGGCGATCGATTATCTGGTGGAATGGCGCAGCCGCGAATCGCGGTTGATGATGAGCCGCCAGGATCTGCGCGACGAGTACAAGGAAACCGAGGGCAGCCCGCAGATTCGCGGCCGCATCCGCAGCCTGCAACGCCAGATGCGCCGGCGCCGCGTGAAGGCCGACGTTTCGAAAGCCGCCGTCGTCGTGACCAATCCCACGCATTATGCCGTGGCCCTGGGCTTCGACTTCGCGACCATGGAAGCGCCCAAGGTGCTGGCCAAGGGCCGCAACCTGCTGGCCGAAGAGATCAAGGCGGAGGCCCGCTGGGCCGGTGTGCCCATCGTCGAAAACCCGCCTGTGGCGCAGTCGCTCTATCGCACCGTTGAGGTGGGGCAAGCCATCCCTGTGGAACTGTACACGGCCGTAGCTGCGATTCTGGCCTACCTCTATCGCCAACGCGTCGAAGCGGAGCTCAAAGACCGGCAGATGCGCGAGGCTGCCGCGCGCGCTCGGCGGCGCTCCGCGCCTCAGGGTCTTGGAGGAGTTTCTCAATGAGCACAACAACTCTGCCCGCCGCAGCGCTTGCTGCGCGATCGTCGATCTGGCATCGGCTGCGCGACTACATGCTGCCCTTGGCTGCGATCAGCGTGATCTTCGTGATGCTGGTTCCGGTGCCGGCCGCGGTGCTGGACCTCTTGCTGGCGCTCTCCATCGCTGCCTCGGTGATCGTGTTTCTCTCCGCTGTGCAGATCCGCCGAGCCGTGGAGCTCTCGGTTTTTCCTACGCTTCTCCTCCTGCTCACCCTTTTCCGGCTCTCGCTCAACATTGCCTCCAGCCGGCGCATTCTCCTGCATGGCCAGGAGGGGACGGCGGCCGCGGGCAACGTGATCGAAGCCTTCGGGCAGTTCGTGGTGGGCGGAAACTACGTCGTCGGCTTCGTTCTGTTCCTGGCTCTGGTCGCGATTCAGTTCTTAGTTGTTTCTCATGGTGCGGTGCGGACCGCGGAAGTGACCGCCAGGTTCACCCTGGATGCTCTGCCGGGCAAGCAGATGGCGATCGACGCGGACATGAACGCGGGACTGATCGACGAAGCCGAGGCGCGCCGGCGGCGCCAGGCCATCGCCCGGGAGGCCGAGTTCTACGGCGCCATGGACGGTGCGGCGCGATTCAATCAGCGCGACGCGTTGGCGACCATTCTGATTACCGCCATCAACATTGTTGCCGGACTGCTGATCGGCACCCTGCAGCAGGGCATCGCGCTCGGGGACGCAGCCCGCACCTACACCGTGCTGACGGTGGGAGACGGCCTGGTCACCATCATTCCCTCGCTGCTGGTCTCGGTGGCCGGGGGCATCACGCTGACCCGCGCCAATTCCGCCGCCATGCTGGGTGGCGAGATCAGCCAGCAACTCCTCGCCCGGCCGGCCACACTCTATATGGCCGGCGCGGTCTCGGCATGCATGTGCCTGATTCCCGGCCTTCCCAAGTTCGCATTTCTTGCCGTGGCTGCAGGGCTCTTTGTCGGCGGCCGCCGCGTGGCCGCGCGCGTGGAATCTCAAGCGCCGGCCGAGTTGATGCCTGCGGAGAAGAAAAGGGCGGAACAGGCGCAGGGGTCGGAGATGGCGCAGCTGCTTCGTCTGGAGCAGCTGACTCTCGAGATTGGTTTTCAACTGATACCCCTGGTGGATGAGAAGCAGGGCGGACAGCTGTTGAGCCGCGTGCGGACACTGCGCCGCCATCTCTCGACTGAGATGGGGTTCCTGGTGCCGCCTGTCCATATTTCAGACAATCTGCGCTTGAAGCCGCGCGAATATCTCGTCTCGCTGCGCGGTATCGAGATCGGCCGCTGGCAAACCGAAGGGCAGCAGCTTCTGGCTGTGTCCGGCGAGGCTGGCCGCCGTCCTTTGACCGGCAGGGAAACCCGGGAACCGGCGTTTGGAGTGCCCGCGATCTGGATCGCGCCGGCGCTCGAAGAACAGGCCGTCGCCGCCGGATATTCGGTGGTGGATGCGGTCACGGTGATCACCACCCATCTTGGCGAGCTGATTCGCAGGCACGCTTGGGAGTTGCTGGGGCGCGCGGAAACCAAGCGCCTGCTCGACGCGCTCAATGAGAGTCATCCCAAGTTGCTGGAGGAGTTGGTTCCCAAATTGCTATCTCTCGGCGAAGTCGAACGCGTTCTCGAACAGTTGTTGCGCGAGCGGGTCTCGATCCGCGACCTGGGTGCGATTCTCGAGGCGCTGCTCGAGACCGCGCCGGTCAACAAGAGCCTTGTGGCCCTGGTGGAAGCCGCGCGTCAGGCGCTGGCGCGAAGGCTGGTGCAGCCGCTGCTCGACGGGGCTGGCCAGCTTCCCGTTCTGCTGCTCGAGCCCGCCCTCGAAGAGGAGATTCTGTCCGCCCTCGGTCCGGAGATTGGCCACCTGGCCATGGCCGGCCAGCGCCTGCCGGCCTCCACCGCGCCGACGGCCATGCCTTTATTGCGTCGCCTTGGCGATTCTGTGAGATCCCTTATCGGTTCCGCATCCGGAGCGGCCATGCCCGTGCTCTTGTGTCCGAGTCCGGCACGCTATCACGTCAAACGCTGGCTGGAACCGCTGGTGCCACGCATGGCTGTGGTGGCGGCCAGCGAGATTCCACCCGAAGTGCGACTGCGCCCGGTGGGCACAGTTCGTTAAGCAGGCCAGGCGAGGCAGGATAACAGGTCACGGGGCAGTCTTCGAGGGCAAGTTTCGAGGCCAGTTTTTTTGGCAAGGAATGGCGATGGGGAGCGAAGCGTCGGCGATCACTAGAGGATCCAGGGCCATGAACCGGACGGCAGCACAGGGCGGCTACCCTCCTGCAGTCCCGACGGGCGCGACACTGACCGCAGAGCAGGAGCGTGTGCTGCTGGAGCATCTCCCAGTCGTTCGTTTCCTGGCGCGGCGGATTCACGAGCGGTTGCCGCAACACGTCGACATCGAAGACCTGGTCTCGGCGGGCGTGGTTGGCCTGATGGACGCTTTTTCAAAGTTCGACCCTGAGAAGAAAGTGCAGTTCCGGAGCTACGCGCAGTTTCGCATCCGCGGCGCCATTCTGGACAGCTTGCGCACGCTCGACTGGAGCCCGCGCGAGCTCAGGCGCAAGGGCCGGGCGGTGGAAGAGGCCATCCGCGTGCTGACGGCCCGGCTGGGCCGTGCACCGGGAGAGGCCGAGATCGCCGCCGAGATGCAGATTGATCTCGATAGCTACCAGCAGCTGCTGGGTGACCTGAAAGGCCTGGAGATCGGCACTCTGCATATCGAGCGAAACGAAAATTCGGGCGAAGAGGAACTGGCCTACGTGGCGGGAAAACCCGAGGACGATCCTCTGTTTCACTGCCTGCGTGACGAGTTGGAGGAGCGGCTGGCCGAAGCCATCGCCGATCTGCCCGACCGGGAGCGGCTGGTGATGACGCTTTATTACTACGAAGAGATGACCATGCGCGAGATCGGGCTTGCCCTGGGCGTAGTCGAATCGCGGGTGTCTCAGGTTCATGCCTCGGCCGTGGTGCATCTCAGGGCCGCCCTGAGGGATTTGGCCGCTGGCGGGCGTGGTCCCTCAAAGCGTGGAGTTGCGGCTTCGGAAGCCGGGCCCAGACCGGCACGCAGAACGGGTTGACGTTGGCAGTCCAGCGCCGGCCAGACCGCAGAGAAAGCCCGCAAGACGAGGAAGAACATCGGCCGGCCCGGGAAAAACCGCATCGCGCAACCGGAGAAATCGGAGACCGAAGCATTGAGCGAGAAGACACTCAAACAGGACGAGATCGATGCGCTTTTCGAAGCGGCTCGTAACTCCGAACCGAATCTGGCGCGGCATGAGACATCCATCAAGGCAGTTCCCTACAACTTCGCCTCGGCCGGTCAGATCTCCACCGAGCAACTGCGCGCCATCAGCATGTTGAACGATCTGTTCGCTCGCAACCTGACCCACAATCTGGCCGCATGGCTTCGCACCCGATTTCAGGTGAACCTGGTCTCGGCCGAGCAGATCCAATTCAATGAGTTTCTTCTCAGGATTCCCGAGATCAGCTATGTGGCTTCCGTCCGGCTTGAGCCGCTGGGGGCGCTCTCTGTGTTGCAGCTGGATCTGGGGCTGGCGCCTCCGATCATCGACCTCCTGCTCGGCGGGGATGGCAAAGACGGTCCGATGCGGGAGCTGACCGACATCGAGGAGTCGCTTCTGGGCAGCGTGGTTGAGATCGTTTGCCGCGAGCTCACCGTGGCCTGGCAGCCGGTGGGGCTGAGCTTCGCCTTCGAGCGCCGGCAGATGCAGACCCAGGTGGCGCGCATCATCTCGGTGGCCGAAAAGACGTTGAGCTTGAGCTTTGAGATTCGCATGCCGCACAGCTCGGGCCTGCTGAATCTGGCGTTTCCGGCCGTCGTGGCCAACACCATCCTGCGCCGTTTGACGACCGATTGGGGGCGGCGCAAGCGGCATGCCGACGACACGCGGGCGCGGATGGAGGCGATCGCACGGCGCATTCGCTTCGGCTGCTCGCTGCAGTTGCCCTCGATGCGACTTGAGGCCGGCGCGCTGGATCATCTGCAGGCCGGAGATGTGGTTCGCCTGAACGTTGGCGCCGGTGCGCTCTCCGAGTGGAGGGTTGGCGGCGAAACGTTGGCTCTGGCGCTGCCCATGCGGCGCGGTGCAATGCGTTCGGCGCGCGTCGAGCGCGCCCTCGCCGGGAGCGAAGGATGAAAACCTACTTCGATTGCTGGACGAGTGTGGCGGCAGCTTTGTTTTCGCAGGCCCTGGCGGGAGAGCCGGACCTGGTTGAGTCGCTGCCCCAACCTCTTGGCGAGCGCTCCTTTGCTTTTGCGGCGACGCTGGGCGGCGATCTGGAAGGCAGGTTTTCGGTCGCCCTCGACGGCACGATTGCCGACGCGCCGTTCTTCGGCGAAGGAGTGGACCAGAAGTCGGCGTGGAGCGAACTCTTGCGCGAAACCTCGGAAGCCGCGGCCGGCCAGCTTCTGGCCTCGGCGGGACTGAACTGCCGGGTGGTCGCGTTTGACGAGACCGCTCCAGAGGCGCGGGCCTCGCGCTGCTATCAACTCCGCTCGGGCGCCCGCGCCTGGACCATTCTGGTTAGCGACGGGGTGAGCGATCCGGTGAAGAAGCGAGCGGGGACAGAGGAGGAACATGCGCCTGGGGCCGCGGCCTCGGCACTGAGCCCCGGAGTCGCACTGCTGCTCGACGTGGAGCTCGAAGCCTCGCTGCGCTTCGGCTCGCGGGAGATGCCCTTGGGCGAGATTCTCGATCTGGGCCCGGGAGACGTGGTCGAGCTGGACCGGCCGGTGACCGATCCGGTCGACCTGATCGTGGGCGACAAGATTGTCGCTCGCGGCGAGGTCGTCCTTGTCAACGGCAACTTCGGCCTGCGGGTCACCGAGGTAGCCGCCCCGAAAAAGCGTCTGGAGAGCATCCGATGCCTCTTTTGAGCCGGCATGCGGCGCCGATGGCGCTCGCCGTCGATCGCGAGGCAGAGAGCGGCCCGTTGCCGGGATTGGTTCCGGGCGCGCGCTGGCCGGGAGGAAAATCGAGCCGGTCGCGGACGGAGATCCTTCGCGTATGTGCCAACCCTCAATGCGGCACCGGCTGGTTTCGGCTGTGGCGTCCCCGCGAGACGCCCGTGATCGAAGGCGGCTGGTGCTGCTCGGAAGCCTGCACTGAGGCCCAGATGCGCGCGGCGGTGAGCCGGGAATTGCAGGGAAAGGGCGCGGCCGCCGAGAGCCATCGCCACCGCGTCCCGCTTGGCCTCACCATGCTCGAAGCAGGCTGGATTACGCAGGCCGATCTGCGCGCCGCTCTGGCCGCGCAACGAACCGCTGGAACAGGAAGACTAGGATACTGGCTGGTGCGCCAGCGAAGCGCCAGCGAGGAGCAGGTGACGCGCGCTCTGGGGTTGCAATGGAACTGTCCGGTTCTGGCAGCGGAATTTCCTCGTCCTGAAGACCTGGCGGCACTGGTGCCGCGTCTTTTTGTCGACTCCTTCGGTGCCTTGCCTCTGCGCGTGGCGGCGGACAAGATCCTGTATTTGGGATTCGAGGAACGGCCTGATCCCTCGCTCGCGCTGGCCGTGGAACGCATCACCGGATTGCGTGTGGAAAGCGGGTTGGTCGAAGAGTCCTGTTTTCGTCCCGCGCACGAGCGGATGCTGGCCGGACGCTTTCCGCAAGCGGATTTGGTTGAGGCCGAGAGAGAATCCAACCTGACGGCGACACTGGCCCAGGCCGTGGAGCGCGTTCGACCCCAGGAGACGCGCATGGCGCGAGTGCACGATTGTCTGTGGGTGCGCATGTGGCTGCGCCTGCAGCGCGGACCGGTGCCCGAGCCGGGGACCGTCCTCGATCTCATCGCCTCGCTGTCCATCCAATGAGAAACGTGGTGGGCACTGAACCCGGCTTCGCGTTGTGTCAGGAACCTGGGAGGGTTGCGTTGGGCCGAGCCCGCCCGGTCGTGGCAGAAACCTGGGGCATGGTGGTGTGGGCCACGGTGCGTGCCGGACCGAGTCGCCCCTGTCGTGGCAGGCCCCCGGCAATGAGTCGTGGCAAGGATCTTGCCGCGGGCGCGAGCCCGGTTTGAAAGACATGGCTTGAATGGGCGGAGTACCCCGGGTCTCATCCTTGAAGAGAACGCGCCGATAGGGTCTAGGTGGAGGAGCGCGGGATGCGCGAGATTCGGACACTGATCGTTGACGACTCTTCGGTGATGCGCAAAATTGTGGAGCGCGCGTTGCGCCAGGCTGGCCTGGATCAGCTCGTTGTGCACGAGGCCGGCAGCGGAACCGAGGGTTTGGAATTGTTGAAAGCCAAACCGGTGGACCTGATCCTCTCTGACATCAACATGCCGGCAATGGACGGACTGGAGTTTCTTCGCCAGATCCGCACGCAGGGCCTGGCTCCCGGTGTTCCTGTGGTGATGATCACCACAGAATCGAGCGAGGAGCATGTCAAGCAGGCTATTCAGGCGGGGGCGCAGGGCTACATTCGCAAACCGTTTACCGCCGACCAGGTTCGAGAACGGGTAGTGCCGCTGATCCGTGCGGCGTAGCGGGGGAAGCTGTGTTGTTGAACGGTGTGCGAGGGTCGGCCATCGCGGGCCGAAACAGCGGCAACAAGGAAACCGGCGCAGGCTGCGCAAATCGTGAGGAGCGTTGGATGGCGATATCGTTGCGGGAGTCTCGGCCACTGGTCACCGATCCACAAAACCTTGATGCCAGCGTGGAAGAGGTCTTTCAGCTTATGTTGGGGATCGAGTGCGAGCGGGACGCCGGGCCGGCACCCGCCGCGAACGACTCGGTGACCGCCGTCGTCGGATTCGGGGGGATACTGAGCGGTGCCTGTGTCTTCCGATTGCCTGCGAAGACGGCGATAAAGATTGTCGGGCAAATGACGGGCATGGAGCTGCTTGAGGTCGACGACACTGTGAAGGACGGCATCGGCGAAATCTGCAACATGCTCGCCGGAGCCTGGAAGGGCAAGGTTCCCTCGATGGCTGCCAACACCGGGCTCTCGGTTCCGGCGGTGATCACCGGCAGAGACTACAATCTGCACGTCCAGGCGCCCGAGTTTCAGATTCACCACGGCTACCGGTTCGGCGAGGAGACATTCGCAGTCACCATCATTTGCGACGGGATGATGTAAGGCAGTTGGGCCACTGATTCGACTCGCGCAGTGCTCCGGCGCGCGGGCATGGCCCATCTGGATTGAGGGGGGCGCCCGATCCGGCGGAGGCGGCTCGTCCTGCGTCTGCGGCGAGCCGCAGACAGCCGTAGCGACATGACCCCGCTGGGCCGCTCTCGCGGAAACACTTGAGTCCATTCCGGAATGATCCCTCTCTAATCTGCCCCTTCCTCGTTCGGCCCCCCATCTGCAAGGGGGCTACTGCGCGACAGAGGCAGATCAAATGGATAGCGGATATTATGCGGCGATGACGGGGCTGGTGGCCCGCACACAGGCCCTCGATACGGCAGCGGCCAATCTGGCCAACGCGCAGACCCCCGGCTACCGCGCCGAACGGGAGTTCTTCCGGTCCGTCCTGATCGGGCCGGACGCATCGGACTCGCAGCTGGGGCAGGCAGTGGACAACTATGGACTCCTGGGCGGCGACCGGCTGAGTATGGCGCAGGGGGCGCTCGAACAGACTGGCAATCCGCTGGATCTGGCCATTGAGGGTGAAGGGTTTTTCATGATCGAGACGCCTCCCGGCCCGCGGTTCACGCGCGATGGCAGCTTTCACCGTGCGCAAAACGGGCAGTTAGTCACGCAGGCGGGCGAAGTGGTGCTCTCGCTGGCCGGCCAGCCGATTCAGCTTCCGCCTGGCGAGGTGTCGGTGGGAGCCGACGGCGCGATCTCCGTAGCGGGGGGCGTGGTGGCACAAGTGGGAGTATTCACCTTCCCTCCCACAACCGACCTTACTCCCGAGGGCGCCGACCTTTACGCAGCGCCGCGGGGCGTGACCGCAACGCCGGCCAAAGAAGCAATCGTGCGCCAGGGCGCGATCGAAGCGGCAAACCAGGATGTTGTCGAGGGATCGCTCGACTTGGTTGTGGTGCAGCGCCAGGCGGAGATGATGCAGCGTGCTCTGACAGTGTTTCATACCGACTTCAACAAATTCGCCACCGAGGACCTGCCGAGAGTCTAGCCGAAAACTTGGGCTGAGATTCGAAGCCGAGCAAGACCCGGGGCAGGGAAGATCCGGGTGAGGGGAAAAGATGATTCGAGCCTTGTACACCGCGGCAAGCGGTATGAGCGCGCAGCAATTGAACCTCGACACCATCGCCAACAATTTGGCCAATTCCTCGACTACGGGATTCCGGCAGCTGCGGCTCGAGTTTCAGGACATGATCTACCAGAACCTGGTGACGCCCGGTGCGGCGCAAAGCCAGAACACGGTTTCCGCCGGATTGCAGATCGGCTTGGGAACCAAGTCGGCGGCCACCGAGGTGATCAATACCCAGGGCGAACTGAACGAGACCGACAACCCGCTCGACGTGGCCATCCAGGGCTCGGGATTTTTCCAGGTGCAGCGTCCCGACGGCACTATCGCCTACACGCGGGCCGGGCAATTCCACCTGAACAACCAGGGCACGGTCGTGACCACCGACGGCGATCCGTTAATTCCGACCATCACGATTCCATCCAACGCGACCGCAGTGACGATGACTGAGTACGGGGTTGTGAACGCTACCCTGGCCGGGCAACAGAATCCTTCGCAACTGGGCCAAATTCAACTGGCCACGTTTCCCAACCCCGGAGGACTGGAGAGCATGGGCAGCAATCTCTTGCAGGCCACGCTCAGCTCGGGGGACCCCGTGCTGGGGAATCCGGGCGGGACCGAAGGCATGGGCACATTGCAGCAGGGTTACCTCGAAAACTCCAATGTGGATGTGGTCACCGAATTCGTTCAGATGGTGCTGGCGCAGCGCGCCTACGAATCGAACTCGAAGGTCATCAAAGCGGCCGACGATATGTATTCGCAAGTCAACAACATGACGCACTGAGCCCGCGACTGACCGAGGCCCCGATGGGAGAGCGGAGGTCGGCGAGGATTGCGATCGCAGCGCTCGAGAAGCGGTGGTCGACGGGCGGTAGAGAGGATGAAGATGGCGAGAGGGGTTTTCATCGCGGCTCTTCTTGCCGCTTCCAATTCGTTGGCCATCGCTCAGGCCGCCTGCACCGAACCGGCGATTGCCTTTCGCACTGCGGCAGCCCTTCCATCGCTGCGCCAAGCCGGGAGCGCGGTCTTTTACGAGATGGACGATGTTGCGACCGGCGACCGCTGGCTGCTCGAGCGCGACCCGATCCATCCCGAGGGTCCCGGGCGCTGGCTGCGGGTTAGGACGCCGAAAGCGGGAGGCGAGGCGGCCGCAACCCCGACGAGGCCATCCTTGAATGCGCAGGCTGTCGATTCCACTGCAATGCCAGTGATCCACACCGGGGACGAGGTGACGGTAGAAGAGCATTCGGCCGTGATCGATGCCAGACTCCAGGCTGTGGCGCTGGGGTCCGCGGCAGCAGGTTCCGAGCTTCGCGTGCGATTAAGGATCGGCGGCAAAGTCGTTGACGCCTTAGCCCTCAAGCCCGGCCGCGCGGTATTTGCGGCGGAGATGTGGACATGGCGATGAAGGTAGCCTGGGTTTTGCTCGCCGCCGCGTGTGTGTGGCCGATCTCGATGGCAGGAGCATTGACCAAAAAGCACACTTCGGTGGCCGAAGGAACCAAAGCCACGCCGCCCGAAGATGCACTGCGCGGGTACATCGCGCGGGTCCGCGCCCAGAAAGCTGCCGAGGTCAAAACGCCGGGCTCGATCTGGAGCGCCGAGGGCCAGATGGTGCGGCTGGGAACCGACGTCAAGGCATTCCGGATTCACGATGTCGTGTCGATCGTGGTGACCGAGAGCCTGGCCGCTTCGACCGACGGCCAGGTGAAGAATACCCGCGCGTCCTCCGCCAACTCGGGGCTGACGTCTTTGTTTGGTGCGCTGAAGGCATCGAACGCGCTGCAGAATCTGGTGGGCGCGAACGCCGCGTCGGCACTCACTGCACAGGGTCAAAGCACCACCAACTCGAGCCTCGTGACAACCTTCGGCGCCGAGGTTGTCGACGTTTTGCCCAACGGAATGCTGGTCGTCCAGGCCACGCGACAACTCACCTTCTCGGAGCAGACGCAACTTATTGAGCTGCGCGGCCTGGTACGCCCCGAAGATGTCAGCAGCCAGAATCAGGTACTCTCGACGGCCATGACGGATCTGGAGCTCGAAGTGACCGGAAAGGGAATCGTGAACGACTCGACGTACCGGCAGAATCCGCTGGTGCGCTGGCTGGAGAAGCTGGTGGTGTTCTGAAAGCCAAAACCATGACTGGCGAACCGGCGAATGGGGGAAGTGGATCCGATGGGGGCGAGGCCAAGGGTAATGAAACGGGGATTCACAAGACGGCTCCGATGGGATCGGGCACTTGCCGCCGTGTGGCTGCTGTCCTCGGTGCTCCTTCCGGCGCAGGAGGCATCAAGGAAGGCGCGGATCAAGGATGTGGCTACGATTGAAGGGATTCGCGACAACCAGCTTGTCGGCTATGGGCTGGTGGTAGGGCTGAAGGGTACGGGAGACAGCTCGCAGACGGTGTTTCCCGCGCAGACCCTGGTTTCCGCTCTCCAGCGTATGGGCATCACCGTTCCGGAGACAGGTTCGAACAGCGCCAGCAACATGCAGGTAAAGAATATGGCCGCGGTGTTCGCTGTGGCCACGCTGCCGCCGTTCAGCCGGCCGGGCTATAAGTTGGATGTGACGGTGTCATCGGCGGGCGATGCGCGCTCGCTCGAAGGCGGAATCTTGCTGATGACTCCGCTGTATGGCGCCGACGGGCAGATCTATGCACAAGCTCAGGGGGCGCTGGTGTTGGGCGGCTACGTGGCGACAGGAGGAGGCAGCGCGAAGCAGATGAATCATCCCACTACGGCGCGCATTCCCGGTGGCGCATTCGTCGAGCGCCTGGTTCCCTTTGACCTGAAGGAAATGCATACGGTTAATGTGATTCTGAACGACGCGGACTTCCACACCGCGGAGCGAATGGCAGCGGCGATCGACGAAGCGCTGGGTGCGGCGCGGGCGCACGCCGTCGATAGCCGGAGGGTTGAGGTGACGGCTACGCAGGGCGAGGACGTAGCGGCTTTGCTGGACCGGGTTGAGAGCGTCGAGATCGATGTCTATCCGCGCGCTAGGGTCGTGGTCAACGAGCGCACGGGCACAGTGGTGATTGGGGGAACGGTGCGGCTGCAGCCAGTGTCGATCTTACACGGCGGGTTGAGCGTGAACGTGGTTTCGAGAGTCGAGGTATCGCAGCCGAATGCGATGGCCTCGGGAACGACTCAGGTGGTCGAGCAGACCTCGGTTGAAGCACAGGACAAGCCGGTCAATCGGATCGAGCTGAAAGACGGCGCCACCGTGGAGGATTTGGTTGAGGAATTGCAACGAACCGGGGCGGGAGCACGGGATGTGATCTCGATCCTGCAGGCAATGAAAGAAGCTGGCGCCCTCGAAGCGGACCTGGAAGTGCTGTAGAGGCAGGGAACAGGGATGAGAAAAAGGTGAACGCGCAGACACAGACGATTCCAATTGGCGCCGCGGCGAGACCACCCGAGGCCGCCTCGCCGCGGCTCGTGAAAGCAGCGCACGAGTTCGAAGGACAGATGATGAAGGAGTTGTTGAAGCCCATGACTCAGAGCTGCGGGCTGACGAGAGAGGGCAGCGATGACTCGGATACGGGATCGAGCGGCGCATTGGGCGAATTCGCGGCCGAGGCGCTAGGCCAGGCTCTAAGCGAGCGGGGAGGGTTTGGGATTGCCGATCGGATTGTGAGAGAACTCACATTAACCGGTAACCAGCATCGAGGTGGGAAGTAACCGGAAATCGCACACGGATACCGTGATGAGCGGTCTTAAATGACTAAAGGCATCAAGGCATTCCACCGATAGGACCACTAAGGAGTTTGCACATGGATATTCGGTACAGCCTGGAGGGACTGAGAACGCTGCTGGGAGTCGATCCGGCGGCGCCGCCAACAACGCAAGGGAAAAGCACACCCCAGACCTCCGGGAGCGGGTGGTTGAGCGACCAGGCGACCTTGAGCAGCGCGGCAAGTGCGGTTGCGCAGTCGGCCTCCAATGATGGCGTGCGTACGGACAAGGTTGCGTCGGTTCAGACGGCCCTGGCAGCGGGAACCTACAACGTTCCGGCGTCGGCGGTGGCTTCAAAGATGGTTGATGCGATGTTGTCAGGACAGCGGTGATTTCCGGGAGAACGGCAAACGGCGGGAAGGTCACGGGGGATGGGAGAGCTGGGACAGGGCTGGGCGAATCCAGAGCTGAAGGCTATTGTGGCGGAAGCCTCGCGGGCGCTCGCCGCTCTGGATGCCCTGCGGCTGGAGGAGCTGGCGCTCAGCTGCCAGGCGCTCAACCGAAGCATGGCGGCGGATCACGACTCGGACTGGCGGGAAGAGATGGCGCGCCAGGCGCGCGAGGCCGCAGCCGATATGGCGGTGTTCGGCCGGGTGCTGGAAGCGACACGAGCCAATCTGCACGTGATGAACCGGCTGCGCGAGATGCGGCTAGGACAGCTCGAGTACAAAGCACGGAGCGGGGCGGCGGACTGGACGGAACCGCAGGCGGGAAACGGCAATGGGAACCATTAACTCCGCGATGAGCATGATCGGAGGAGCGCTGGACGCCGATCAGGAAGCGTTGAGCGTGGTGGCCAACAATGTGGCCAACGCCAACACCACGGGATACACCGAGGAGACGCCGAACTGGCAGGAGAATGCTCCGATCACCATCGGAGGAATCCAGGTCGGCGACGGAGTTACCGAAACCGGAGCCACCTCGCAGCGCGATCGGGTGCTGGAGGAGCGGCTGGACCAGCAGCAGCAGACGGCTGCAGCTTCGACGACGCGGCTGGCTGCGCTCAACAACGTCCAGACGCTGTTTACGCCCGATTCCGGATCGTCGAGCGCGACGGCGGGAGACATCGGCAGCGGCATTACCAGCTTCTTCGACTCGTTCTCATCGCTGGAGAGCGATCCGACGGACAACGCGCTCCGCGAGCAGGTGCTTTCGTCGGCATCGACGCTTGCCGGCGACATCTCGAGCGCGGCCAACAGCCTGAACCAGCAGAGTGCGGCACTGAACCAGGATGCGGCGGGAATCGCCGGCCAGGTGAATTCGCTGACCGGCGCGATTGCGCAACTGAACCTCGAGATCGAGTCGACTTCCCCCGATTCCGACGCGGGAACCCTCGAGGATCAGCGGCAACAGGATCTGAGCCAGCTCTCGCAACTGGTCGGGATCAACCAGGTGACGACCGAGAACAACGGTCTTTCGATCACGACGACATCGGGGCAGTTGTTGGTCTCAGAAGGGCAGAACTTCCAGCTGACGCCGGGAACCGTGAATGGAGCGACCGATTTCTTTCTTGGCGGAACGGATATCACCTCCGGCCTGGCTGCTGGAGGAGGTCAACTGGGCGGTTACCTGACGGCGCGGGACCAGGACATTCCGAATGTGCTGAACTCGCTCGACGAGCTCGCCTACAACATCTCGACCGCGGTGAACATGCAGAATAATGCAGGTGTCGATCTCAACGGCGCGACGGGAACGGTTGCCGATCCGCTGATCATCTTCAACCAGCCGACGCAAGTTGCGGGCAGCGCGGCGGCGATGACGGTGGTGATGACCGATCCGAGCCAGATTGCCGCGGCCAGCACGGGCAATGGAACCGGCGACAACTCGAATGCGGTTGCGTTGGCAGCGCTGGCCAATCAGGCGATCGTAGTTGGACAAACGCCGGTGAATTACTACTCGAACTTCGTTTCGACGCTGGGCTCGACGGTGAGTGAGGTGCAGGCGGAGAACACCGCGCAAAATGCGTCGGTGACGCAATTGCAGACGCAAAATAATGCGCTATCGAGCGTGAACCTGAATGACGAAGCGGCGGCCATGTCCACGCTCGAAACCAGTTATCAGGCGGCTTCGCAAGTATTCACGCTATTGAACACTTTAATGGCGTCCGCGCTGAACCTGGGCGAGCAGACGACAGTGGCGTAAGAGCGGCTAGGAGCCAGGAGCTTAGACGATGCGGGTGGATCCGACGTACATTACAAGCCTAGTGGGTTCGCTGGATCAGGCGCAGGCGAACGAACAGCAATTGAGCACGGAACTCTCGAGCGGCGTGAGCATCACATCGCTCAGCCAGAATCCGGTAGGCGCGGGCGAAAATGTGCGGCTGCTGAGCCAGATCCAGCAGGACGACTCGTTCACGCAAAGCGCCAGCATGGTGACAGGCCAGCTGCAGGTTGCCGATTCGGCGCTAGGCAGCGTGGTGACGCAATTGACGCAGGCAATTTCCCTGGCGACGAGCGCGAACAATGGAACGATGGATGCGAGCGACGTGCAATCGGTCGGGAACCAGATCTCTGGAATCTTGAACGAAGTGCAGTCGCTGGCCAACACCAACTACCAGGGGCAGTACATTTTTGGCGGCGGCGAGACGGGAGCGGAGCCGTTTTCGACGTCGTCAGCGACGTCCCCGGGCGTGACGAGTTACAGTGGCGGCGAGACGGTGAATAATCTGGTACTGCCCAGCGGGCAGACGATCCAGTTGAACGTGCCGGGCGACCAGGTCTTTCTGGGTAGCGGGGCAAATGGCGGATCGGGCAGCGTCTTCGGCGCGCTCAATGCGCTGGTCGCGGACTACGCGAGCGGGACGGTCGACACGCAGCAGGCGGTGACCGACACCGAGGCACTGAGCTCGGCGCTGAACTACGTATCGCAGCAGCGGGTGACGATCGACAATTCAATTACGCAGTTGAATGCCGCGTCGAGCGCGGCGAGCAGTGAGCAGGAACAACTGACGACGGCGCAAACCAACCTGATGCAGGCCGACCTTCCCACAATCTCGACACAGCTTTCGCTGGCCGAGACGCAGCAGACGGCGCTCGAAGATGTGATTGCGCAGCTCGAATCTGTGTCGAACAGCTTATTCAGCAAGCTGCAGGCCGGTTGAGCAGTTTTGCCTGTGTTTTCTCCCAAAACCGCGATTCCGGGGAATTTGGCGTTTTTTGCAAGTGATTCATTCCATGCCGGTTGCATGCCATCCACAGTTCCACAGCTTCTGTGTTTCTGTGAAGCGCTTCGCGCCGCTCTGGATCTGGTTGATTGCGGGCGGGTTAAATCGGCTCACAGTTTCACAGCGTGGAATTTTCGGGATACCCGGGGGAGGGGTCGCCGGGAAAGGGCCAAACGAGCTTAGCCGTACCGTCGCCGAGGCAGCCAAAATCTGGGGATTGTGAATGGGTCTGATAGGTCCATTGTATGGCAAAGACGGAAATAACCCGCGAGGGCGGCACGATATCTTATTCATTTAGTGTCAGTACTATATGATACTTTCTTCGTGTAAAACATCTTGACAATTTGGCGCGCCAACCGCAATCGATCCTCAGCTTGCTATGCTCTGAAGTGGGTCTTAAGTTGATCGAACCATTGCGATTTGTTTGGAATGCGACGCGAGGGCACCGGCTGACGCCGTGGCGAAGCCCGTTTCTGCGCTGGAGAGTGGAAACCTATTCCGGCCAGAAAGCGGAGACGCTGACCGCGAAGAGTATGTTCGGATTTCTGTGGACGGAGCGGTGGGAGTTGCTGCGCTTTCTGCGCTGGACGGGGCAGATGGAGCGCGAGGCGCGAAAGAAGGATAGGGGAGCGCGGGTCGCGATCGAACCGACAAATGAATGAGGACCACAAGCCACTGGTGACGCGCAGAGAATTTGGGCGAACGGCCGCCGCCGCGAGCGCGGCTGCGCTCGTGGGCGCGCTGAGCGTGGCGGAGTGGCGGCTGATCGAGCGCAATGATCGATTGCGGTCGGCAATGCGCGCCGACGTCACGGGCGCCAACTCGCTTGAGGCACATGCCGCGAAGCGGGGACTCCTCTATGGCGCTGCGGTCGATCCCGAACTACTGGATGTAGAGGGAGTAGCGAAAGGCCACACGAAAGACGCGTATACGCAGTTGGTGTCGGCGCAAACCGGGATTCTTGTCGCGGAGAATGCGATGAAGTGGCGGGCTCTGCGACCCGCTCTGGACCGGTTTGACTTCGCTTTGGCAGATCGCATGATGCGTTTCGCAGGGCTGACCGGGAAAAGAGTGCGCGGGCATAACCTGTGTTGGCACGAAGCGCTGCCTGATTGGTTCGCCGGCGCCGCAAACAAGGACAACGGACGCAAGCTGCTCACCGACCACATTCGCACGGTTGCGGGGCATTTTCGCGGGCAGCTGCAGAGCTGGGACGTGGTGAACGAAGCGGTTGAACCGGACGACGGACGGGCAGACGGATTGCGCAGGTCGCCATGGCTGGAGCTGGTTGGTCCCGATTACATCGAGCTGGCGTTTCGCACGGCCGCAGAGACCGATCCGCAGGCCAAGCTTACCTATAACGACTACGGTATCGAGACTGACAAGCCCGAGGAGGCAGCCAAGCGAGCGCAGGTGCTGGCGCTGCTGCAACGGCTGCAAGCGCGGGGAGTGCCCATCCATGCCATGGGTGTGCAGAGTCATTTGCTCGCGAAAGGACAGCAGCCCGGCGCAGGATTGCAGAGCTTCTTGAGTGAAGTGGCGGGGATGGGGCTCGAGGTGTACATCACCGAGATGGATGTCGACACCACGGGCGTGGCGGGTGGAACAAGAGCGCGCGACGCAGCGGTGGCGAAGGTCTACGGGGATTATCCGGCGCTGGTGTTGGCCGATCAGAACGTAAAGATGCTGCTGACCTGGGGGTTGACGAGTGCGAACAGCTGGGTGAACTCACGGGAGCGGAGGATGAAACGGTTCCCTGACCTTGGATGGCAACGGCCGCTGCCGTTTGACGACGACTTTGCGCCCACGCAGGCTTTCTGGGCGCTGCGGGCAGCGCTGGACCAAGTGCCGGCGCGCGTGTGAGCGGACCGACATCGCTGTGTACGCGGGACCTGGCCTGCGCTGCACGCTGGATTCGGCCAGGCGGCGACGCCTCGATTCTCCTCGAAACTTTCTTTGCCCTTTTCACGTATCCTCCCCAACCTCCGGAGGTTCGAATGACGTCACTGAAGAGAACCGCTCGTGTCGCCGGTCTGTGGTATCTGGGTTTCTTTCTGGGTCCGTTCTACCTGCTATACGTCCCCTCGCAGACGATCGTACGCAACGACGCTTCAGCCACCGCGGCCCGCGTCCTCGGTCACGAGACGCTCTTCAGATGGGGCATGCTCGCTGAAGCGCTCGGCGCGGCTGTTTTTATAGGCCTTAGCTTGGCGCTCTACCGCCTCTTTGAAGACGTGAACCGACACCGCGCGCGACAACTCGTAGCAGCTGTGGTGGCTTCGTCTGCCCTGGGTCTGGTGACCGTGCTCTTCAATGCGGCTGCACTCCTCATCTTTCGCGGTGGCGATGCGTTCGTCGCTCTCGACAGCCACACGCGCGAGGCAATCGGCATGCTCCTCATCCGCATGCATGGGCAGGCGAATGGCATCAATCAGATGTTCTGGGGATTGTGGCTGTTGCCTTTTGGATCGCTGGTTGTGAGTTCGCGCTTCTTGCCGCGCTGGCTCGGATACTGGCTCCTGCTCGACGGCGTTGCCTGGGTGGTGGTGAGCACAACCTGGTTTCTCGCTCCGGATTACACTGACGTGCTCTTCCGTTACTTTCAGCCGCTGTTTCTCGCCGAACTCGCCGCCATGCTTTGGCTGCTGATCATGGGTGCGAGTGAGCGGGCGGTCGCCGCCGCCAATTCGTAGCCTTCCGGCTGTGCTATCGCCAGTGCTTTTCCCGTTCTTGCTCCGGGCAGCGATTCGATCTTCTCGAAAGCGGGCGTCGATTCGGAGGGTTCTCTTCAAGCAGGATTTTGAGGCCAGGCTTACTTCTGGTACTTCCAATGACGCTGCTTGCCCTCGGCAATCCACTCGATGGCGGTGGCAACGCGCTGGTCGCGAGTTTCCTCGCGCTTGGCGCCGGTGATCCACTCAACATATTCACGCTTGCAACTGGGACTGAACGCAGCAAATGCCGCGGAGGCCTTCTTGTTCTTGCTGAGAGCCTTGGTGAATTCGGGCGGGGTCTTGAGTGAGGGCTTGGGCGCTTTGACGACCTTGTTGCGGGCGGCGATTGGGCTGGTGTACTGGCCGCTATCAACGAATTCCGCCGCCTGGCGTACCCAGGCGAGCAGTTGTTTTTCCGCCGGGAGCGTATCGACGCTGGTGATGCGGCCGAGCGAGCCCATCGCTCCGTCTTTGACGGCGCCGGCTTTGCGCAGAATGGCGCCGATTTCCTGACCCCAGAAACCGAAAGCGCAATGTTCGTTGAATGCCGACATATTGCAGAGGATCACGCCCTTGTAATCGAAGAACGGGCGGCTCCACTTCATGGATTCTTCGACCCCAGGGCAGCCGGCGTGCACGACCTCTCGGATGTGGATGAGAATCGGCTGTGCGAAGGGCTTTGCCTTTTTGATGTAGGCGTCGACTTTGGGATTGGTGGTGGGCATGCGATGGCTCCATTGTTCCGAGAAGTTGAGTGTAAACGAGGGGTTCGGCGGTGGGCCAGCATGGGCCCCCACCCAAGCAAAGCTTGGATTGGGGCACTCAGGTTCTTGCTGAATCCGGTGTCGGAAATGCGAGTGCAGGTCCTTCGACTACGCGGGCCGGCAACACCCGGCCCGCTGCGCTCAGGATGACCGACTGTGGGGCGATGGTGCGATTCGATAAGCTGAATGTCTAAGCGGCATGCGAATCTGCAAATTTCCATTTGCAATTTGGGCGTATTGGCTGACGTTGGCATTGGGTGCGGCGTGGGGGCAGCAGCTTCCTCGCGCGGAGGCGCCGAAGCCCATGCCGAACGGACATCAACTGCCGCCGGCGCAGGCGCCGGAGGCGATGCCGACCCCACAGGGCGAGGCGCCGAGCCTGCGCGTGACGACCACCGAAGTGCTGGTGCCGACGCTGGTTGAAAAGAAGGGCGGAGGAATTCTTTACGGGCTGAAGCCGCAGGATTTTGTTCTCGAAGACAACGGCGTGCCACAAAAACTCAGAGTGCAGGAGGAATTGGACACAGCGCCGGTTGCGCTGGTGGTCGCGGTCGAGGAGGGCGGCATGAGCGCGCTCGAATTCGAAAAGCTGGCCAAGCTGGGTCCGCTGCTCGATGTCTTCTTGAGCGATCCTCGGAGCCAGGTGGCGCTGGTGGGGTTCGACTCGACTCAACGTCTGATCGAAGACTTCACGCACGCCGGGGATAAGGTCAATGCGGATCTGGCGCATCTTGAGCCTGGCGACGGAGGAGCGGCGATTCTGGACACGGTGAGCTATGCGGTGACTCTGCTCGAGGATGAGCCGAAGGAATTCAGGCGCGTGCTGCTCTTGATCAGCGAAGAACGCGACCACGGCAGCAAGCACAACAAGGCGGTGGATCTGATCAAGAAGATCGGCGAATCGGATGTGCTGGTGTTGAGCGTGAGTTTTTCGCCGTTTACTGCGGAACTGGCGCACGATGTGACGGACAACGGCGAGTATCGGACATTGAGCATGGTGAGCGCGCTGGTCGCGGCGGTCAAGGCCTTCAAGAAGAATGTCGCCAAGGAAATTGCACAGGAGAGCGGCGGCGAGTATGCAACATTCCTGAGCGACAAAAGATTTGAGGCTCGGGTGGTGAGCGCGGCTCGGGACGCGCGCAATCGGTACCTGATTACATTCGGCCCGTCGGATCCGAAGCCGGGGTTGCATACGATCAAGGTGCGGACGGCGCAGGATTATGGAGCGCGGATTGTGGCGCGGGCGAATTACTGGGCGGGGCCGTAGAAGCAGCCTCAGCGTCAGACTGTGGAGAGGTTTGGAGTTCGTCGGCAAGCCGGCATGGGCCCCCACCCAAGCAAAGCTTGGATGGGGCACCCGGCGACTGCGCGTTGGAAGGGTTCGTGCTATCCACGTCTCACAATCGAGACGTGGGGCACCCCTGTTCTCGCTGAATCGGCTTCCTGAAAGGAAAATGCAGGTCCTTCGACTTCGCAGGTCGCACGAAGCGCGGCCCGCTCCGCTCAGGATGATAGCCCAAAACTCAGGCAAGGTGATAGGGAGCGCG
>JBEKPO010000013.1:0-102505 GCA_049520675.1 Occallatibacter sp.
CGCGCCACCGAATCGAAATCCAAGGCCAAGAACACCCCCTTCGACGGCTTCGCGATGGAAGGCAAGGTGCGCTGGACCATCAGCGAAGGCCGCATCGCCTTCGCCAGCCGCGCCTGACAAATCGCGAAATCAACCGCTGCATTCACTTGCCGCCCCATGCTGAGCATATCGGAAGAATCGCATCACTTGAAGTAGTGTCGCCAATCGAAGACGACACGAACGCCGGTCGTCACGATGGTGTGCCCATCCGGAGTAGGTGCATGGGCAGGCGAAACAACTGAAATCGCGGTCGGTATGTCGAAGCCCACGTAAGGCTGCAGCATCAGGCCGGAGCTCTGGTTGACTGAAAAAGTACGGAACAGGCGATACTCGAAAACGGGAAACTCCACTTGCAACGAGTTGAGGCTGACCCGGGGAGCATTCACTGCCGGCACCCCTGGGCTGGGCAGCAGAAATGTGTGATCGCCGCCATTGCGAAAGATACTTACGCCCACTTCGCGTCCAAGCACCATCTGCAGGCGGCCCGCGCGGGTTGCAATGCCCGCCTGCCAGGGGATGAGTCCACCGTTGACTGCTTTCACTGCCATATCTTGCAGGCGAACCGGCGATACCAACGCGAGCACGGGCGCAGCAACAAGAAGGTCGCCCGGGACCAGCCAAAAAGGCATCCGCAGTCTCGCCGTGATTGCTCCGCGGCCGGGAACCGTGTAGGCACCGCTGGCCCCCGAGTCCTCTCGAACGCCGCCTTCCACGAAGATCAGGCCGTCACTGGATTCGTCGACGATGCCATCCATGCCTAAGCCGAAGCGGCCCGCCAACTCGATCCCGGAGTTAGTACTTACCCCATCCTGGCCGGGGCCGAACCCGTGAGTCAGCAATCCGCCTCGGAATCCCGTCGATAAGCCGACAAAGGTTCCCATCTCGGTGCGGAAACGGGGTAGTTCGCCAGGCCCTCTGCCCAGTCCAGGTACGGGTGTCTGCCTCAGGATGGGCACAACAATGGCGATATCCTTGCGCTTGCCGGCCGCTGTAGGGAACCGCGCTTCCTTGCAGACGTTGAACGAATCTGCCTCCGCGTACTTCGCATCGTCGGGGCTGGTCAGCGCGACCTTGCCTGCAAACGAATCGGCAAGTTGCGCCAGGCTATCGCGGACCGCGTTTGCAGCGCGTGTCGCATCCGCCGGCTTCATGAAAGCATCGCCCTGGCCCACAAAGTGCTCGCCGTTCCATGTCATCAACGCAAGGCCGCGCTCGTTGTAAAAGTCATGCGTTCCCTTGCGCATGGCTGTCCCGCCCCAGTTGCCTGCCACGTGGCCCGCCGCGAAGCTGTCCTCCAGGAAGTGCAAAGCGAAGGCTTCATCGGCCAGCGCCGCCCGCACTGCATTTGCGCGCCCTTCCGCGGGCACCGCGCCGCGAGCGATCGTACTCGCTCTGTCGAGCGCTCGCAGGTGGTACCAGACGTAGCTCCCCAGGGCATTCACTTCGGCTTGAGGGCCAAGTGCAAGACGCGCGTAGGCCTCGGCATCCATCTCGACGTCGGTCCGCGCCAGCAGAAAGTGCGCGTTGTTGGTGCTGGCGCGAGTCACATACTCCGGGTCAGTGCGCTCCAGTGCAAGATCGGAGTTGCGTACCGCATTGTCCCGGTCGCTACGGCGTGAAGCAGCGGCGAGTTCTGCCTTCAGCCGGCCGGCGACATGCGCTACGCCTAAGACCCAGGAAGCGTTGAGAGATGTGTCGAGCATTTCGTGCGCCGAGCAGGAGTGGTCTCCTGAGATCGCCGCCATTGCCGCAAAGTCGATGCATGCTGGCCCTGGACCTTGCGCCGGGTCCGCAATCTGCGCGCAAAGCCGCCCTTCGTGCCCGCTGCGGGCCTCCGCCCACAGCGCCTGCAACTGCGCCTGCCTGTCTGAGTCGAGCCGCTGCAGCGCGAGCACGGCTATGTCGCGGTGCTCAGGAAATACCCACGCATAGGCCGGGAAGACTTGCAGCATGACGAGGAAGAGGATCAGCGCGGAAATGAGGGGATTTCGTCTTCCAATATATCCGGCGAAGAACGCAATCAGGCTGCGAGCTTCAGTCTTCCCTATGCTGCCGTCGCGGCTTCTTGCACCCATCGATTTCATGCCCATCCAATTCAACGTCGCGCAGTCCCAGCCCGGGTCGCGTATTCGCGAGGTGATCGACAAAAATCTCGGTCTTCCGAGTATCGAAATGATATGCGATGAATTCTCACTCTGCCACTTAAATCTCGGCAGGCACAATCACCACGGGTTCGAGAGATAGTGCCGGTCATCAACGCCGGTCATCCTGATTGGAGTTCGCCGCGCAAACCGGGGTCTCCAGCGACTCGCGACGGCATCAGGAACTCGCGTCTTCCTTCAGCAACTGGCGAACTTGTCGGCAGCCGCGACCAGGGCGCGGGTGTTGGGCGGGTCGAACGCGCTATGGCCGCTGTCCGGCGTGATCACCAGGTCGGCCTCAGGCCATGCGCGGTGCAGGGCCCAGGCGCTTTCCATGGGACAGACCACATCGTAACGTCCCTGCACCATCGCGCCGGGGATGGCGCGAATCCGCCCGACATTCAGCAGCAATTGATCGTCACTTTCGAGAAAACCCCGGTGGACAAAGTAGTGGGCCTCGATGCGCGCGAAGGCTAGGGCGAACTCGTCCTCTTCATAGTGGCCGGCGAAGGCTGCATCGGGCAGTAGCTTCGACGTGGCGCCCTCCCATCCGCTCCATATCTTCGCGGCGGCGAGCCGCACGGCCGCGTCCTCGCTGGTCAAACGGCGGTAGTAGGCAGTCAGCAGATCGCCGCGCTCGCCCTCCGGAATGTGCGCCAGGTACGGTTCCCAGGCATCCGGGTAAACGATCGAGGCGCCGCGCTGATAGAACCATTCGATCTCCTGCCGGCGCAGAAGGAAGATGCCGCGCAGAATCAGCTCCGTGACGCACTCCGGATGCATCTCAGCGTAGGCTAGGGCAAGCGTGGAGCCCCACGAGCCGCCGAATACCTGCCAGCGTTCGATGCCCAGGTGCGCGCGGAGTTTCTCGATGTCCGCCACCAGGTCCCAGGTGGTGTTGTCCTCCAGCGACGCGTAGGGCGTGCTCTTGCCGCAGCCGCGCTGGTCGAAGCAGACAACGCGGTATTTTTCGGGGTGGAAAAAGCGGCGCTGTTTAGGATCGGAGCCGCCGCCGGGACCGCCGTGGAGAAACACCACGGGCTTGCCGGCGGGGTTGCCGCTTTCCTCAAAGTAGAGCTCGTGCACCGGCGAAACCCGCAGCCGGTCCGTATGGTAGGGCTCGATCGGAGGATAGAGCCAGGTGACGGGATCTTTCATCGTGGAAATAGATAACCGTTCACTCGACATAACAAGCCCAGTGTACCGCTGAGGTTCGCCCCATCATCTTATCTACGGGTGGCCGCGATCCCGGTGCAGTTTCCCAACCCCGCTGAGGGTGCCCCCGGTCCCTCGCACTCGGGAACCGGGGAATCTGCGGACCTGAACTGGCAGAATAATGCCCACGGTCCATCTGAATCTGGGCAGGCCACCATCACCACGGGATCGAACAATAGTGCCGTTCATCAGTGCCGGTCATCCTGAGCGGAGTTTGCCGCGCAAACCGGGGTCCCCAGCGACACGCCCTCGTCGCTGGGGTGGCTGGGCGGCAAACGGAGTCGAAGGACCTGCATTTGGGATTCGATCTTATCCAACGAACTTCCGGGACACCACACTAGATTGCGTCGGCAAAGTGCCGCGAACCCAACACCCGCCGAGGCTCCGCCATCTGGCCAAGTTCTCCCGTCTCCCACCAAACGGCAGAGCCTGACTCAATCAGTGACTCGGTTTGTCGGTAATTCGGCAATCACCGTTTCAGATACGCTTCGACATCGGTACTGAAAAGCGCCGTCGGCAACGGCGATCCTCACCGAGGATCGGTCACGAGATTCCAGTCGCACGCCGATATTTGAGGAACGATCCGAGCTCGGCGAGTGCTTCGGCGATTTACCGCTCGTTGAAGCGCCACCCATGGCTTGAAGACATATCGCCCGCTTTCGGTAAATAGCCGCGCCTCTTCAAGAGGTATCAGACCTTTACCCCTGCTCCTCGAAGTGTTCCAAGACTTTCCGCGGGCCAGGGGCAATCTTCTGTCATCTGTCACGTTGAGTCTAAGCGCCCTGATTTCCCGGGTCGTCCGCTTGCAGCTTCGCGACTTCCTCCTCCTCTGCGTCCGCCAGAACGGGGTCCTGATTCGCCTCTGCGTCTCGCCTTCGAATGGCAGCTCCTTGAGGGTCCGTTATGATATCGACCCACTTCGGGTGAGGCATGGGCTCGGCGTCATAGTTGTCGTGCCAGTTCCACCACTTGTATGGCGGGGTCTGTGGGTAACCCTCGGGTGAATCCTCCCAGGTTTCCTGGCGGCCAAGCGCGGTCATATCGAGGTAGCTCCAGGTGGTCCCCATCGCCTCGTCGCCGCGGCTGTTGATGAAGTAGGTGCGGAACACCTTGTCGCCGTCGCGGATGAAAGCATTGTGGCCGTGCCACTGGTCCACACCGAAGTCCACGTCGAAGCTGTCGGTCATGGTGTACCAGGGCATCTCCCAGCCCATCCGCGCCTTCAGGCGCGCAATGTCCGCCTGCGGCGCGCGTGAGGCCCATGCGAGCGTCGTGTCGCGGGCGTTCAGATGGGCCAGCTGGGCGACCTGATCGGCGCCCAGGGAGCAGCCGCGGCAGGCGTGCTCAGGCCAGCCGAACACCCCAGGCTCGAAGAAGGCGCGATAGACGATCAACTGTCTGCGGGCCTCGAACAGATCGAGTAGGCTAACCTTACCCTTGGGCCCGTCGAACTCGTACTTCTTCTCAACGGCCATCCACGGCATGCGCCGGCGTTCGGCGGCCATCGCATCACGGGCGTGCATCAGTGCTTTCTCTTTCACGAGGAGCTGTTGCCGCGCAGCCTCCCACTCCTGCTCCGGCACGATCGGGGGTGTTTTCATCGCACGCCCTTTCGGATGCTCCCCGTCTCTCTCCTTGCTTGTTGCCATCTGCGTCGTCATCGTCTTTTTCTCCATCCGTCCTATTTTGCCCTTTCGTTTCTGACCGCGTGTCTGGCGGTCACGTCCGTATACATACTGATGCGGATTTCGCGCTCCGGTAATCGAGAAGCTTCTGGCGACTCGCGTCCCCACCACCACGAGCGTGCACGTCGCTCAGCCAGCGATATCTGGGCATCTCAACTGTCGCCGGCAGGGCAACTCGCTCACTGAGCGGGAGTTCTACGACAAAAGCAAAATGGGTATTGAGAAACGCCGAAGGGTCCCGCATTTCCAGACCCTATTTGAAAACGAAGATCGTGGGACACTGGCCGATTACCGATACCAGGAAAAGTGGCACCGCCCCCGGAGGGGCTGACGACCCAAAAGCGCCCACCATGAGACTCGATAATAGACCGGCTGATGCGAAGCCCCATACCGGCGCCATGGGGCATGGATTACCTCTCGTTAACAGGCCCTAAATACTCAGCTGCGTACAACCGCCTCAAGTTGCTTCATCCCGCCTGGCGCTCCTCCGCCCCCTCGCCAGAAGAGCCGAGGGATCCTCTCACGAATTCGGCGATTTGATCTGCTGCCGTGTCCAATGCAAAATGACCGCCGTCCACAATGTGAACTTCAGCATTCGGCACGTCTTTGCGATAACGTTCGGGCTCGCCCGGGTCGAACGAGAGCTCATACTTGCCCCATATCACCAGCAGCCGCGGTTGCTTCTCGCGCATCCACGCTTGCCATTTCGGATACGCGTCCACATTGGTTCGATAGTCGTAGAACAAATCGCTTTGAATCTCAGCCTGGCCGGGCCGATTGAGAAAATAAAACTCGTCGGTCCAGAGGTCGGGATCGTGGCGCTCCACGTCAGGATCGTTTCCGACGTGTCGCGCACGCGCGGCCTCGAGGGACAAGAGATTTGTGCGCAATGCGCTTTCGTTCGCAACGCGATCCGCCCAGAACTCGCGACGCGTCTTCCAATTCGCGCCCAGGCCTTCATTATGCGCAACCGCGTCTTGAACAATGAGAGCTTCCACGCGTTCCGGGTGCTCCAGGATCATTCGAAAACCCACCGGCCCGCCATAATCCTGCATGTAGAGCGTGTAGCGCGAGAGCCCAAGCGCCTCGGTGAAATGATTCACGATCTCTGCGTATCGATCGAACGTGTACGCGAATGCCTTCGCCTCCGGCCAGTCGCTGTGTCCGAAGCCGGGATAATCGGGAGCGACCAGATGATAGCGATCCGACAGTCTGGAAAAGAGCGGCTCGAACATGCGCGACGATGACGGCAGTCCGTGCAGCAGAAGCAATGTCGGCGCGTCCTTCGGGCCAGCCTCTCTGTAGAAAATGGAGAGCCCATCGATCTTTGTGGTGCGATAGACCGTCGGATATTTCATAGAATGTTCCTTTCCGTTAGCTCCGGCGAACAAATTGCTGTCAGGCGATTTGTAGGTAGAGCCGGCTCCGCGTAGTGGGTCATTCTGAATCAGTTTTGAAAGGGCACGCTTCAGCCTTGCCACCAAATCAGTTTTGAAGGGGCACGCTCCAGCCTTGCCACCAAATCAGTTTTGAAGGGGCACGCTCCAGCCGTGCCACTGAATCAGCTTTGAAAGGGCACGCTCCAGCCTTGCCACTGAATCAGTTTTGAAGGGGCACGCTTCAGCCGTGCCACTGAATCAGCTTTGAAAGGGCACGCTCCAGCCGTGCCATTGAATCAGCTTTGAAAGGGCACGCTCCAGCCTTGCCACTGAATCAGTTTTGAAGGGGCACGGCTTCAGCCGTGCCACAAAGGTGCAATGTTAATGGGGGCTTTAGCCCCCGAGGGATGTTTCTCCAAACTGACCCACTACCTAATCTCAAGCGGCTGCTTTTCTACTGTCGAGTGCCGGTAGAAGCAGCTTCAGCAGCGCTTGGTCCGAGAACGGGTTCTGTCCTGAGATCAACTCGCGATCCTGAAGCGCGTAGCTCCCCCATGGAGCGACCACACTGACGTCGCCGCCCGCGGTACGCAAGGCGAAGTCCGGGTAGAAGAGAACCTTACCGCCAATCTCCATCGGCTCTCGCTGCTGCTCTTCCGCCGTCGAAAAGATCGTCATCTTATATCCGGCATAGATCCATCCTTGAGCCTTGGCATGCGCCCCATCCGCATCGCCCGCCGACAGCGCGGCGACAAACTCCTTCGATTCGGAAAGCGCGGAGAGCAGTGAAATCGGGCCATGGCACAGCACCGCAGTAGGCTTCGATGTTTCATGGAAATGTCTCATCACGGTGCCGGCGTTGGGATCGTCGAGAAGATCGATCATTGGGCCATGGCCGCCGGGGACGAATACAGCGTCATACTGATCCAGGCCCGATGCGACCACATCCGAGATCGGCGTCGGATTTTTGAGCCCGGTCAGGCTGTCGCGGAATTTGAAATAGTCCTGGAGCCTGGCCTCATCCCCGCCAAAGAAATCGGGGACAGCGGAATGGAGATCCAGTTGCGGCGTGTTGCCTTTGGGGTTGGAGAAAGTGATCTCGTAGCCCTCCTGCATGAGGGCGCGAGTCGGAACCGTCAACTCGTTCAGGTAATAGCCGGCGCCGCGATAACACCCGCCATTTTTCAACGGTAAGCCGTATCCGCTCGAAACTAGCACCAGGATTTTTCCTTTTGTTGCCATATCGTTCTCCTTCGAAATCGGAGTCGTTCCGATGTCAGAGCGAATTACCGCTCAAGGCCAGATTGGCAGAAAGCGCGACGACGGGTCTATTGGACCAAGGTATCGACCAACACCACAGTATCGATTGGACATATCCCAGGCCAGGTCGCGCGTTCGTCGATGCTATCGACAAAAATCTCAGTCTTCCGAGTATTCGCCGGTATGCGAGGGGTTCTCACTCCGCCACTTAAATCTGGGCAGCCCACAATCACCACAGGGTTCGAACAATAGCGCCGTCATCAGCGCCGTCATCAGTGCCGGTCATCAGCGCCGGTCATCAGAGCCGGTCATCCTGAGCGGAGTTTGCCGCGCAAACCGGGGTCCCCAGCGACAGGTCCTCGTCGCTGGGGTGGCTGGGCGGCAAACGGAGTCGAAGGACCTGCATTTGGGTTTCGGTTTTATCCAAGGAACCCCCGACACACCACACTAGGCTGCGTCGGGGAAGTGCCGTGAGCCGGGCCGCAAAAATTTGCCGCTTTGAAGGGGCACGAATTCATTCGTGCCATAAGCTGTGTGCCCCCGGTCCCTTGTTCTTAGGTCTGGCTACGGGCTTGGAAGATACCCGTGCTATCAGAGTGCTAGCGGACCGTCGTGAGCGCGGCCGAGACTCACCGGATGCGCAAAAACCACCGATCAAGGACAACGTGGCGTGAAAACCAGCGCGTACCCAGGAGCATTCTTGCCAGAAACTGCATACCTTGTTGCGGAAGGGTACGCCCAATTCGCGTAGTCCAATCGTCCTTCGAGGCACCAAATCGAGAGGCCAGCAAGTCGCAATAGCTATTGAGCCGTTCGTGGTTATATTGTCCGTCGGCCTCTAGAATGGCCTTCGCGGCTAGCAATCCGGATTCAATCGCCGGAAGAATCCCTTCCCCGCTTTGGGAGTACGCCAGACCTGCTGCATCTCCGATCAACAGGATGCCTTCGTCAACAAGTTTACGTTTTGCCTCACGTTGGATGAGATAGGCGTGGCCGCGCATTGAGAGTGGAAGATCAAAAGCGACTTTTCCTGTCTCTTTCAGGAAGCGTACGAATTTAGCGACGTGGATAGGGAGCGAGTGCGGGTCAAGCCTCCCCAGTCCGATGTTACCGCGAATTGAACAGGAGCTGAGTTGATCGGCGCTCATCTGAAGCTCCACTTCCTGTGCAGTCACCGGTGTTTCATTGCTGGTCTGGGCGCCAAGGTAGCGAGCAACCGGGCAGAAATGCCCACCAGCGCCGACGATGAGTCGCGCGCGAATTTGCCCGTTCACGATCCACCCGTCGGCTGAACGCACGATGCTTTTCAGAGGAGTTCCAAGCCTCAACTGAGCACCGCACCGGCTGAGCAGGTAATCGTCAAACTCGAAACGGCGGATGCCGTAACTAACGGTACGACCGTATTCGGTCTCGATCTCAGCGCTGCCCATCAGGCTGGTCCGAAATCCGGTGATGACCTGCATCACCCGCCCAGAGGCGTATTCGTCCGGATCGATATCGAGCTGCTCAAAGACAGCCGGGGTGATCCAGCCGCCGCACACCTTATTGCGTGGGAACGGGCTCTTGTCGAGAAGAATGGTGTCGAGACCAGCGTCATGCAGCTTCCTCGCGCAAGAAGAGCCGGCGGGTCCGCCTCCGACGATCAGAACGCTGCATGACTCCATCGAAGGTTCCTCTCAACTTGGGACTCTTCGGCATATAAATAGGCCCGCGTCCAGGGAATACGCTGGCAGGCAGAACCCGCGAAGGCGACCTGAAAGAGCTGCAGCTGACCGATACGAAAGCTTGCGCCCGAGCCCGCCAGATAGAGCTTCCACGCCCGAAAGAACTCGGGTCCGTACAAATCGATAACGCAGTCAGCAGAGCGCTCATAGCGGTTCAGCCAATGCTCCAGAGTCAGCGCATAGTGACGCCGTAGGTTCTCCACGTCCAGTACCGCATATTCACGCTGCTCGAAGATCTCGATGGCCTCTCGCAGGGATGGTGTGTATGCGCCTGGGAATATACGTTTGCGAATCCAGGTGCTGAAATGCTCCGGCCGATTTCGTCCAATGAAGTGAATCAGTCCGCGCCCGGAGTCCCCGATCGCTCGATGGATGGTCTCTCCCAAGACGCGATAGTTCTCACGCCCCACGTGCTCCAGCATGCCGACAGAAACGAATACATCAAAGTCTCCAGAGATATTGCGATAGTCGTCCTCGATGAATTCGACCTGGCCGGCCAATCCTTCCTTGCTGGCCCTGGTTCGCGCATACTCGATCTGTTCGTGGGAGATGTTATAGGCCTGCACTGTAACGCCATAATGCTTCGCCATATAGATCGCGAGTGCGCCCCAACCGCATCCAACTTCCACGACTCTCTCTCCCGGCTGCAGTTGAAGCTTCCGGCAAATGTAATCCAACTTGGCAAGTTGCGCCTTCTCGAGCGTTGCCGAAGGAGTGGGGAAGTAGGCGCATGTGTAAACGAGCTGCGGGTCGAGCCACAGTTTATAGAAATCCGTATTCAGGTCATAGTGTCGATGGATGTTTGAGGCAGATCCGTCCAAAGTGTTGGCTTGGAGATGCTCTAGCCAGTACGAAGCGAGCCGATTGAACCAGCGCCTCTTCGACGACCCTTGCATCGCGCGGAAGACTACCTCCAAAGCGTGGACCAGGTCTCCCTCGATATCAACGCGTCCTTTCATGTATGCGTCCCCAAAGCCTATCTCTGGGTCGAGCATCATGCCCACGAGCGCGCTGTTGTCATAGATGACAACAGATTCTGGGCCTGTGCCGTCGGATAACGAAGAGCTTCCTGTGCCCAACCTCAATCGGATAGGTGCTTGTCCAATGAAACGGCGGAGTTGCTTGAACAGCAACCGCTGAAACGGTGTCACTGCAGGATGGCCGACCATCTCTGGATGTTCCCTTCCAGATCGACCTTAGAAGCTGGTCTGATTCCCAAAGGTCGCTCTATCCCCAAAATTCTGCGGCCCTCACCGCGTCTGGCTCAACAACCTGGAAATTCGCTCCGGATGACTCGTTACACTCACGGTAGAGAATTACTGTGACACGGGTAACGGTCCGTTTGTCAACTCGATGCGGGCTCTGGTGCTGGGTCAGTTTGAAATTATTGGAGTGTTTGCGTGATTCGATGGTGTGGGTCCCAAAAGATTATTTGATAGGCCCCTTCGGCAAAAATGCCCCATACCCGTTGGACGCCAGTAAATCGTAGGGTCCACAATTCAGTTTGATCTGGAAGATTGGGCGGGGTGGCCCACCCAAATCTTCCGGATGGGCGTTTCCCACAGATCGAGGGTGCCCCATCCTGGCTCCGCCAGGGTGGGAGACCACGAACTCAATTCCAAGATCCCGCGTCAAAAGAAGTTGAGCACCGCGAAGCCGGCTAAGGTCCACGAACCCACCACGGGCCCGCTCAGCCGCCAGCAACAAAACCGCGCACCCGCCGTCAAGTCCTCTCGCCCGGCCGTTCCTGCCCAAGGCTCGGCAAACAGGCGCGATATTTTCCCCGCCTCGATTGCAGATCATTTCCACCCGCCGGCGCACAATACTGATATGAATCCTGCGCTCCAGACTGCTTGGCTCGGCCCGCGCGTTCCCTCGTTCCCTTCTTCCCTCGTTCCTTGTTCCCTTGTTCCCCCCTCTCTGCTCCCTGTTCCGTGAAACTGCGAGCCGTTCCAAACAAAGGACTTATTCCGGCCTCATTTCAGCGCTTTCACGGCATTTCTGATCTCTTTTACCGCATTTCTCCCGTGAATCTTCGCTCTTCAGCGCGCAGCAATTTCGGCTCGCGGCGGCAACACTCGCTTGCACTTCGCCTGTTGCGCCTCCTATTCTGGAGCGGCGTTTGGCGGCACAGCGCGCCCGGAAAGAATCTTGAGCGAGGATCGCGATGCGAATGAATAAGCGGGAGTTTTTGAAGGCCGGCGGAGTCCTGGTTGCGGGCGGCATCTTATCCCGCGTTGCCGGCGCCGAGGGAACCGCGCCTCGCACCAACTGGGCGGGAAACCTCACCTACAGCACCACCAATCTGCAGACGCCAGGCAGCGTCGACGAGGTGCGCGCCGCGGTCAAGAGCGCCGGCAGCCTGCGGGCGCTGGGTGCGCGCCACTCCTTCAGCGCCATCGCCGACAGCACCGTGGAGCAGCTCTCGGTCGAGCGCCTCGACGAGATGACGCTCGACGAAAACGCACGCACCGTCACCATCGGTGGTGGCGTCAAGTACAGCCAGCTCGCTCCATGGCTCCACGACAGGGGCTACGCCGTGCACAATCTGGCATCGTTGCCGGGGATTACCGTGGCCGGCGCCTGTGCCACGGCTACCCACGGCAGCGGCCTGCACAACGGCAACCTGGCCACCGCGGTTGCAGCGCTTCAGATCGTCACCGCCGACGGGAGCCTGCTTTCACTTTCGCACGACAGCGGTGGTGAGCAGTTTCTCGGCGCCGTGGTTGCTTTGGGATCGCTGGGCGTGGTCACGCGGCTCACGCTGAACGTGCAGCCCACCTATCAGGTGGCGCAATCGGTCTATCGCAATCTATCGTTCGACGAGCTCGGCAAGCATTTCGGCGAGGTGTTTGCGGCCGGGTACAGCGTCAGCGTGTTTACCGATTGGGAGAATCATCGCGCCACCCAGGTGTGGATCAAGCGGCGGCTCGAGGCCAACGATCCCAATCCCTGGCAGGCGGAGTTTTTCGGAGCCACGCTGGCCACGGAGAAGCTGCACCCGCTCGAAGGCCATCCCACAGAGAGCGTCACCGACCAGCAGGGGATTCCCGGGCCGTGGTACGACCGGCTGCCCCATTTCCGCATCGGGCAAACTCCTTCCAGCGGGCAGGAATTGCAGTCCGAGTACCTTGTGCCCTTCGATCGAGGCTTCGAAGCCGTCACCGCCGTCGAAAAGCTCCATCGGAATATCTCCCCGCACCTGTTCATCACCGAGCTGCGCACCATCGCCGCCGATCGGTTGTGGATGAGCATGGCTTACCAGCGCCCCTCCCTCGCCATTCACTTCACCTGGAAACCCGAGTGGCCCGAAGTGCAGAAAGTGCTGCCGATGATCGAGGAGCAGTTGCGGCCCTTCCAGCCACGGCCGCATTGGGGCAAGCTGTTTACCCTGCCGCCGGCGAGGCTCGAGCCCGGTTACGCGCGGCTGCCGCAGTTCCGCCAGTTGCTTGCTCGTTACGATCCGAAGGGCAAGTTCCGTAACAAGTTCGTCGATCGCAACCTGTATGCAAGCTGAGTGGTCTTGTAATAAGGGCGCGGCTTCAGCCGGGCCGAAACGGCTTCGAAAATGACAGGGCTTTAGCCCCTGCGGGAATTTGACTCCCCGCGTTTCAATCCGCCTTCCTGTAGTACTTGTTCGCCGCGCCGGGCGTGGGAACGTTATCGCTGACCTGCGCCCCCTTGCCATGGGCTTTGCTTAACGCAGCAGTCAGCGTGATGCCTGTGCCCGAGACTGGCGCTCCGGCCGCATGCACTACCGTGAGCGGTGCCGTAACGGTGATTGTGTTGTCCCACCATGTCGTGGAATCGACAACCGCCGTCTCCGCGTTCGCCCCGCTGTCGATGCTGACGGTTTGCCCTTGGCTGAAGCCAATCACGTTGGCCACAGGGATTACGCTCGCGCCCGCGCTGGTGGCGCCGCTTGTCGTGGTCGCCCCAGCCGTGCCCACCGTCGCAATCATTGCGGTCTCAAGGTTCGCTCCCGTATCGATCGTGATCGTCTCGCCTGCGTCAAAACCTGCGACACTGGCGACCTTGATATTCGTCGCCCCGGCGTCCGAGCCGGCCGGCAACGTTGTGGCGGCCTGCACCACGAAATCGGTGCAGTTGCTACCCGTGTCAGCGCCATCAGCCACGCGGCCGGCGCTCTGATTCGTTGCGCCGGCAGCGCCCGGAGCGCCGCCTCTCGCCGATCCCGGTGCGGGCGCGTAACACCCGCTCTGGTCTCGTCCTGACATTCCCTGGTAGCCCTCGGCAGCCCATGGATCGACCAGGCTGCCGTAGTTGAGGCTGTCGACAACCAGGCCTGAGGCATCGCGCAGAACCATGCTGCCTTCCTTGAGAGTGATGCTGCGCTCGAAGAACGGGACGGTCGCCGAGAGCTCAGGGCCTCCGAACCATTGGTTGGGAACCGGGGCCCCCTGGTAACCCGCGTTCGTCGCCGCCGCATCGCGCACCACCGCGTCGATCTCGTGCTCCTTGCTCAGAGGCTGATCGAGCGTAATTCCGGTGCCCAGCGCCTGCACCGGCTCGTTGCTCGAGTGCGCAAAAACTGTCGCCGGTTTAAAGTCAATTCCCGTTCCCCGATCGCTGAAGGGCAGGTTGGCCGCATGGCTGAACTTGAGCGGGGCCGCCAGTTCCAGGCCCGTGCCCGGCATTCCAACACTCTCATCGCGAATGTGCGCCCGAGCGAGAGCTGGCGAAATGTTGATGCCGCTGCCGCCAGAGCCCGAGGCGCCGATTTCAGTGATGGTCACCGTCTCGCGATTCGCAGGAGTGCCGACAGTGATCTTGTCGCCAACGGCGTAGCCATTCACGCCGCGCACCTTGATGTTTATGGAGCCGGCTGGCGCATCGAGGGCCAGATGTGTCGACACCGCCTGCGTGCCGACGTTCGCAACCGCGACGGTCTCGATGCCGTGACCGGCGCTGTCGATATCCAGCCTGATCTTGTCGCCGGCGGAGATGCCGGCAACTGACGTCACCTTGATGTTCGTCGAGCCGGCGGGCGCGTCCGTTGCAAGGTAGCCTTGCGTGCCCGCCTTGCCGACCGCGGTCACCGTCGCCACTTCATACCGCTCTGTGTCACGCGCGACGGCGGGATAGGTCGCACCGTAGCCCAGAGCAATCTTCTCGCCGACCGTGAAGCCGTCTGTGCTCGTGACGGGCACGTTCGTCGAACCCGCGGGGATCGTGATGATTGGACCCTCGGGAAGAGGTTGCCACAGCGTCGTAGGTCTGCTGGCCGCCGTCCCTGCCATTACCACCTTGCGCGTTTCTGCGTTGGCGCCGCTGTCGATAGAAACCGGATCGCCGGCCGAGATGCCCGTCGTGTTTCTGACATGGATGGTGCTATCGCCTGCGCCTGCACGATCCGCTAGCCCGGAGTTGGAAAGGCCAAGCAGGTAGAATCCGCCGGCCGCGAGCTTTGTTCCCGCCGGAATCTTTACCGAAGAGAAGATAGCCTGCTGGCTGGGCCGAACGATCAGGGTCCAGTTGGAGAGGTCAACGCCGCCTTTGCCGGCGTTATAAAGTTCGATAAACGAGTCGCTCGAGTTGGGACCGGAGCCGATGCGAAATTCGTTGATCTTGATCGCAGGGACATTTCGCACTTTCTCGGCGGTCATCTCAGCTTGCTTTGCGCCGCTCGCCTGGCTCGTCCACGATGCGTTGCCCACCAGGTCGCCGTTGAAGGCCGCCAGCCCTGCGGTCAGCTTGAAGGTCGCACTCACGCTTGCACCGGGGGCGACCGGATCGGAGAAGGTCTTCGACCTCTCGGTCGTGCCCGACACGAACGAGGCCCACTGCTTGCTGGGCAGGGAGATACTCAACTTGACGCCCAGCGCGGGCGCGCCCGTGGTGTTGGTGAAGGTCAAGGTGGTGTCTTGCGACGATCCCGGCGTGGAGGTCTGGAGTCCGGGCGGAGGGGCAGTTGCCGAAGCCGGCGCCAGGCTCAGCATCTGCACGTCGTACCCCGCGGCAACTACATTAGCCTGCACCAACTGGTCGGTCGAGTCTGACGGGAACGTGCCCCCGGCGGTGATCGCCCCCTCATAAAACGTGCCCTGCGAGCCGTTGCTGTTGTCACCACCGTTCCCCAGAAGAATGGCTCCTTGCTTGCGCATTGGGTCATAGGTTGCGTTGACCCGCGGCCCGCTGAACATGACCCGCAGGTCGCCATGTTGCGCGTCGCCGCCCATCGAGGTCCAGTGGTGGGGCTCGCCCTTGGCTATCGCCGTCACGAATCGCGATGTCATGGTCGGCAAGCCGGGGCAATAGTTGGATCCGTCGGAGTTGACGCAACCGACGAGGTTGTTCTCCTGGTCGGTCATGACCCACGGGCCGGCGGAGGGACCATGAAACCACCACGGCGCGTCACCGAAGTAGGCGGTCTCCATTGTCCCGTTGTCATCGTCGCGGCTGTCGATCTCCGCGTTGCCGTAGTCGAAGCAGCAACCCGAGTTGAAGTGCCGGCCGTTGATCACCCAGTATTGTCCCTCCCCCTGGTCGTCGACCGCAGTGCCTTTCACGTCGTCTTTGCGGAGGCCCATGCCCGGCTCGATGAAAACGCCGTAGGCCTTGTGGCCCATGATCGTGATCGGCGCCATGTCGGCAAGGGGAACATTGTTGAATCCACCCATGGCCGGGCCGCTGAATCCGCCACGCGGGGCCTGTGTCAGGTCGTTGTGATGGCCCGATTGATCGTAGATGGTCGTAATCCAGCAATATGTATTGGCACAGAACCTGTCTTGCGCTGCCGCCTCAGCATATCCGCCCGGGCCTGTGCCGGCAGGCTGAACAATCCCGATGTCCAGCATCTTGCCGTCAGACCCGCGCAGCACCTGGTAAAGCGGGCCGTTGTAGGCTGCATACAGTGCGCGCGCGGTGCTATGAGCGGCGACGCACGGATCGCCGGCGGCGGCGTAGATGTCACATGGTCCCTGAGGTCTCGGCGGAGCAGCTTTCGAGACAGAGCCGGATGGCTGGGCCCCGGCCGGCAAAGCAAACATCGATGCGAATGCGGCTGCAAATACGCAGAACCGCGGCAAGAGCGGTATCGCTCTGAAGAAAAAAGAAGGCAGCTTGTTCATAACGGCGCAATCCTACTGCCGAAGCACCCGTATTGGCAATCTGGAAAACGCTTTCCGATGCAAAGAGCCGCGTGCGACGAAAGCAATGCGGAAGATTGCTCTCGACTGAGCGGGCCGAATGCTCGGCACATTGGCTCAGCCCTTGCGGCGCTTGATGATCTGAAACTCGTAGCCGGGATTGGCGGGGAAGAGACCGGCAACATGGCGCAACCGTTCGGCGAGAGCCGTGGCATCAAGCAGCGGATACTCGCGTTCACGCAGGTCCCGGTAATCGAAGTCGACGGCGAGTGAAAGCATGTAGACGGCGAGCGCATCGGAGAAGGCGGATTCAAAGAAACTGCTGCGGGCGCGCTCGTCGATCTCGGTTTTGGCGCCTTTCTGGCCCGGTTCCTGTGCACGGCGCCGCGTCTCCCAGGCATCCTGGCTGGATTCGCCGCGTACCTGCGCTTCGGCTTGCGACCACACCAGGTTGGCGAAGCTCTCGGGAACGCCCGCGATTTCTACAAAGTTGTGCGCTACGTTGATAAAGAATTCGAAGGCCAGGCCGAAGCGGTCCTCTACCAGGCGCGTCGAGAGAAAGACTGCCTCGGTCGATCCGAACGAGGCGTTGCGGTGGCAGACGGCACGATCGCCAAGCTCCACGTTATAGGCGGGCGCGACCAGGTTTTCGCCGGTGTCGGCGATGGCAAGCGGGACGAAGTAATACGCGCGATGGCGAAGCGCACCGGAGAGCGCGGCGGGAACTGCACCGGCCAGCCGCTCGAGATCGGCATCGGAGATGCGAGTCTCTCCCCACGAGGCATACCGGATGCCGCTGGGTGCCTCCAGCACCGTGACCTGAGTGGCCACCTTTTCGGCATGCCACAACTCGATTTGCGCGCCGCTGGCCATGAATTTGTATTCTATTCCAGTGGAGCGCGGCGATGATGCGTGAAGATGTGCGGAGAGAGCCCGCCGGAAGAAGCAGCATATTCGGATTCCCGCTCGAGGGCTTCAGCCTCTTTCAGAGTCTTCTTCTGAGCGTAGCCGCGGCGTTTCTTACGTTCTTTGCCACCACCTGCGTCTCCATCTTTGCGCTGCTGGCGTGGAACGTATTCGGCGGTCACCAAGTGAGCTACGTCGTCACCTACCGCTATGTTGGATTGCCGGCCGGCGCGATCGTGCTGGTTGTGGCCCTGCCGTACTTTCTTGTCCTATGGGTGAAAGCGAAGGCGGGGAAGTAGTTGCGGATTGAGCGGCAGCCGGTTGGGGAGATTCTGCTGGCGCGCCAAGCAACGGCGCGCCGGAGAGCCGCGCCGCGTTACAGTCCGGCCGGTTTTGGATTCGCCGGATCGAACTTGGCTACCTGGACCTTGCGTGCCAGGCCGAGCTTCGACAGGATCCAGATGCCCCAGAAGTTGGGATCGATTTCATACCAGGCAAGGCCGTGGCGCGCTGAAACGGGATGCGCATGATGGTTGTTGTGCCAGCCTTCGCCGCCGGTCAGCAGCGCAACCCACCAACTGTTGCGCGAGTCGTCGTGTGTTTCAAAACGGCGGCTGCCCCAAAGATGGGTGGCCGAATTGACCAGCCATGTGGCATGGAGGCCGACGGTGATGCGCAGGAAAACTCCCCAGAGGACCATGCCAATGGCGTTCACCGGTCCACCAAAGTACCATCCCCCCGCAAAGAGCAGAACGCCGCTGATGACGGTGGGTAGCCAGTGGTATTTGCTCATCCAAACATGGAAACGATCGCGGCTCAGGTCGGGCGAATAGCGAGAGAGCGCCTCGGTCTGTGCGTGCAATGACTCCCCGAATAGAATCCACCCCGCGTGCGCCCACCAGCCGCCCTCGCGCGGCGTGTGCGGATCGCCTTCCTTATCGCTGAGCTGGTGATGCACGCGATGCGTCGAGACCCAGAAGATCGGGCCACCCTCCATCGAGAGCGTGGCGCAAAACGTCATCACGTATTCCAGCCATTTGGGCACGTGATAGCCGCGGTGCGTGAGCAGCCGGTGATAGCACATACCGATGCCCACGTTGATGGCCAGCACGTAGATGATTGCCGTCACCAGCAGGCGTTGCCAGGTGAACATGAATAGCGCCGCCAACGCACCAACGTGAAACAGCCCGATGATCAGGAGCATCGGCCAGCTCAAACCCGCGCTCACGGCAGCGGTGCGGCCCATGCGAATCAATCGCCGCGCAGGCACAGTGCTCGCGCTGACAGGGGTCTTCGATTTTGGAGCTTCTGATGAAGTGGGCGGAGCTTGATCAGCGACTACGGCTTCGTGTGAGGGTGCGGTGATGACAGATGCCATTCGATGGGAAATCCTTGAAAAGCGTTGAAGTTACCACTTATGTCACCTAATTGTACAGGAGATAACTGGCGATTTCGCGCCTGGGAATAACTCTTTTGAGGGACCGTTGACGAATCTCAGTCCCCGCTGGGATTGCCAATGGCGTCCCCGCCGCTAAGAAAGATGCGGGTTGCCTGGCCGCGTAGCACGCGATAGAGCGCAAACTGGCGTTGCGTTGCCCCGCGCAGTTCGAACAGCAGCTCGCCGCGATTGTCGGCCAGGGCGTCAACAGCGTCCACCAGGCGCATGCGTGGCGCGTCATCCAGGTGCGCCGCGTCGGTTACGTTCTTCACCAGCACTGCGACGTTGCCGTAGAGATCGGGCTGCGCGATGAGGGTGACGAACTTTACCGGGCCGTTGGCGCCCGCGGTGCGCGCGGAAAGCACCATGGTCGCCCCCGCGCCGTAGGCGAGCTCGAAGACGTGGAATTGCTCGTCGACCAGCGGAGCCGGTTGAGGCGCCGGCGCAGGCTTGGTAGCCTTATGACCCGCAGCAGCCTTCGCCGCCGGCTTCGGCGTCGATGCAGGCCCTGAGTTCAGGCCCAGCGCGGTCCGGGCAAGGTCTTCCATGGCCGCCTGCATCTTGGTTTCGTCGTCGGGATTCGCCCACGAGAAGTCCCAGGGATGGACCGGCTGGTTTTTCGGATCGGAGACCGCCACCACCTGCTTCATGTCCGATGGCATCCCAACCACGCTGGGCAGCACAGGCCCGCCGTAACCTTCCGCTTTGCCGCGAGCGATAATCGGCCGTTCCGGATCGGTAACTTTTGCCACGCTCTCCACGTAGCCCTCGTCTTCATCGCTTTTCTTCTTGGGCTTGGACTGGCTCGCAGTCGTGTTGCTGGCCCCGCTATCGCTGCGGTGCAGCGTAGGCCGGTCGGGATCGGGCGAAGACCCGGAGCTTGAATTGGGGGAATCGCTCCCGGGGCTGTTGCCTGCGGCATCGCCGCCTTTATGCAAAGTAGGCTGATCGGGATCGGAGGGCTGCGTGGAAGTTGATGATCCCGAGCCGCCGCTTGCACCGCTGCCTGCACTGGAGGTCGAATCGCCCGGGCCGTCGCTCGACCCATCGCCTCCCTTGTGCAGGGTTGGCCGATCCGGATCCTGAGGAGCAGTGCCCGCCCCCGAGTCCGTGCCCGAGCTGCCGCCGGAATCGCCAGTCTGATGCTTGCGATGCAGGACCGGCACGTCGCTCTGCGCATCGTCCTCGTCGACCTTGGCCACCTGCGGCGCTGCTAGCTTGGGAGCGGGCAGTGCCTTCCACTTTCCGAAGCCGATCCATGAGCCCTGCTGCTGGCCCGAACTCTGGACGTCAAAAAGGCCGATGGGCTTCCCATTCCGCTGTAGCTGATATTCAACTTCGCCCTCCAGCGCAAGCGGCTCCGGATGCGCCATATAAACGTCGGCGTCTTCGAGAGCCTGCCCATCGAAGATACTCACGGGAATGAGCCGGCTGGCCTTGGGCTTGTCCTGGTCACCGGTCCACTCCAGCACCGCGATGGCGCGCAGGTGTTGCGCGTTCTTGTCGGGGTTCGTTGTCTGGCTGGGATATTGTGCCGAGGCAGGGATCGCCGTGGCGGCCACGGCCGACATTATCCACAACCGCATTGAGCCGCGCCATGACACTTACCGCTTCCCTCGTAAATAATCGAGCTTGGCCCTCATCGAGCGGCCCTTCATCCCTGATTCAAGGATAGTCCCCATGGAACTCAATAAGAAAGTCGCCGACTTCACCCTGCAGACCGACGAGGATAAGACTGTAAGCCTCTCCGACTACACAGGCAAACCCGTGATCCTCTTTTTCTACCCCAGGGCCGATACGCCGGGCTGCACCATTGAGGCCTGCGGCTTTCGCGACACCTTCAAGAAGCTGCAGGCAGCGGGCGCCGTGGTCCTCGGCATCTCGCGCGACACCCCCAAAGACCAGGCCAGGTTCCGCGCCAAATACGACCTCCCGTACACACTCCTTGCTGATGTAGACGAGAAAGTGTGCAAACAGTTTGATGTGTTGAAGGAAAAGAACATGTACGGCAAGAAAGTGATGGGGATCGTGCGCACGACCTTCGTCATCGGGCCCGACCAGAAGCTGCTCCACGTCTTTCCCCAGGTCAAGCCCGAGGGCCACGCCGAGGAGGTTCTGGCGCTGATCAAGGGGTTGAAACGGGGCTAGCGTGGTGGGCCGGAAGTTCGCATCGCAATCAAATGGTCATCCTGAGCGAAGTGTGGCGCGTTTTTGCGCCACACGGAGTCGAAGGACCTGCATTTTCGCTCCTCAACACGAGCGGAGTTGGCAGAGTCAGGGAACCGCCGGCTGGCGAAACGATAACTCGGAGGCCAATTCATGAATAGCAACAGGCCTCCCGGCCGGCTCCTCACCCGCGCCTTCTTCGATTTGCCGCCCGAACGGGTCGCGCCGCTTCTCCTCGGCAAGATCCTTGTCCGAAGAACAGAAAAGGGCGAGCTCCTCGCTGGGCGAATCGTTGAGGTTGAAGCCTACCTCGGCCCGCACGACAAAACTCCCGACCCGGCGGCGCATTCGTACCGCGGAGAAACGGCCAGGAATTCCGTTCTCTTCGGGCCGCCGGGCCACGCGTATGTTTACTTCATATACGGCAGTTACTACTGCATGAATTTCTCCTGCGAAGGGCCGGGCCGCGGAGGGGGCATCCTGCTGCGTGCGCTCGAGCCGGTCACAGGCATCGAGCAGATGGCGCGTAACCGGGGCCTCAAGATTGGCGCGGCGCCATGCGAACTGACCAGCGGACCCGGCCGCCTGTGCCAGGCGCTCAGCATCACCCGCGCGGCCTGCAACGGCCTCGATCTTCTCGATCCAGCCTCGCCTCTACAGGTTCGCGACGACGGCTTCCGCCTGAAGCAGGTTCTGGTCACCCGCCGCATCGGCATCAGCCATGCCGCCGACTTGCCGCTGCGCTTCGCCGTACCTGCCAACGCTTGCGTCTCCGGCCCAAAATCCCTCACCGGCAAGTGCATCTTTTTGCGCGTCAAATCCGTCCATGGGACGAAGCCGCTACAATCTCAGGATCGAACGAAAGCTCCAGGAAAGGATTCCCGCACTTGAAGTCCTTATCTTTGCTTCCCACCGCCGTTGCAATCGCCCTGTTCACCGCAACCGTGTTCGCCGCCGCGCAAGCGCCGCAAGATCAACCACCGCCGCAGGGCATGCCTCCGGGTGGCCACCCCATGCGCAACTTTCCACCTCCCACTAACCTGAAGGTGCTGCCTAAGGACCTTACCGGCAACCAGGTTCGCGACATCATGCGGACCTGGGCCGGTTCCCTTGGCGTGCACTGCGATTTCTGTCATGCGGCCGATCTGAAAAACGTCGGTCCCAACGGCCGTCCGCAGCTGAATTTCGCCGGCGATTCGAAGGACGACAAGAAGATCGCGCGCCTCATGTACACCATGACAGAGCACATCAACGCGAACTACATCAGCAAGACAAAAGAAATCGACACCGACGCGATGGATATGAAGGTCACTTGCGGGACGTGTCATCGCGGCCACAAGATGCCTGAGGATTTCGTGATTCCCAAGGAGGGCCCGCCTGGCGGACCTGGAATGCCGCCGCCCGGTGGTGCGCCGCCCGGAGGAACAGCGCCGGGAAATTGAGCTAAGGTTGGTGCGCGTCCAGACGGCGAGTTGCCAGAGGTGCCCCACATCTCGTCCTGAACCTGCCGAAGGATCTCGATTTGGGGATTCGGGATCGCACAGTCCCTGACTGGCGGGCCTCCTATCAAGGGCGCAAACATCGGAGATTTGGCCGCGTGGGAAGGAGCAGGGGCCTTCACGCCCATGAGTTCGCAACTCAACGACGCGGCCTTTCAGGCCCGGAGGGACGGCCCGCCACGGCACCCTCCACTCCCTGTCAACCCCCCTCGCCCCGTCTTTCTTGGCCGATCCTTCTCACAACCCCAATCCCGCCTCACATTTGTGCTCTGCGCTTCGGCCCGCAATTTCTTGCCTCGCAGTTGCGAAGAATTTCCCCCTTCTGGCGCAACATAGAACCGTGAGTCCAGCCAGCTCCTCGGCGCCGCATCGCGTCCCGCTCCTCCGGCCGCTGCGCCAGACTGACCCCGATCTCTCGCAAAAAAAAATCTCCAAAAACAGCCCCAAAATCGGTGCAAAATCGACCAATTCAAACTCCGACCGATTGAAATCAATCACTTACATGTTTACCTAAAGTACAACAGTTCGGCGCCAAATCAGCTTAAAGCCTCCGAAAGGGCACCGTTTCAGCCAGCCGAAAGAGTTCAGACTGGATCAAAGGGGGCTTTTAGCCGCTGGGGGAAGCTTCTGCACCGCCTCAGACTATTCATGCCACCTGCACTGGGCCGGTATGCGCTTGTTCATTGGGATTCCGCTCACGCAGCAAGTCTCGGGCGAGCTATCGGCCTTGGTAGCACGGCTGCGGTCAGGCTCTGAGGCGTTGCAATCGACCACGCTGCGATGGACTGCGCCTGACTCCTGGCACATCACGCTGCAATTCCTGGGCAATGCCACAGCGGATCAGCTGCAATGCCTCACCACGCGCCTCGCCGAGGTGCGCCCGTTACCGGTTCCGGTGCATCTTGGCGAGCTGGGTGCATTCGATCGCGCCGGCGTTTTCTTTGTGGATGTGATCGTCTCGCCCGGCCTCAGGGCGCTTGAGGAACGCGTGGTTGCGGCGACTGGTCAATGCGGATTCGCCCCTGAAACGCGGCAATATCATCCCCACATCACATTGGCGCGCGCCAAGGGCCAGTGGGGCACGGAACTGCGCGACTTGCGCGCCAGGATTCGTGCTTCGCACGCATTCTCCAGCTTCACTGCCCATGAGTTCCTGCTTTACCAAAGCCACCTGGGGCCACAAGGCTCGCGCTACGAAGTTCGGGGCCGCTTTCCCTTGGGCCCAGGGCACTGACCGTCTCCTAACCTCTCGTTCCTGCCTTCCCGCCTCAGCCGCCCGCCGGTTATACTGAAAATGACGAATCGGCTCGCTGATGGTGCGCTCCAAGAAGGCGCCCAGTTTTGTTCCGGCGCCGTAATACCCTCACGAATCTGGAGTTGAACCATGGCACAAACTTGCGACATCTGCGGCAAAGGCCCTCAATTCGGCAACAACATTTCGCACGCCCATAACGTCACCCGCCGCCGTTGGAACGTGAATCTGCAAGTGGTGAAGGCGCTTGTGAATGGCGCGCCCAAACGGCTCCGCGTGTGCGCCAGCTGCATCAAGGCCGGCAAGATTGCCAAGGCCTAGGTTTTTCGTCCCAGAAAAGAAAAGACCCCGCTCGTGGGCGGGGCTTATCGCGCGTAATCTCCATCGGGAAAGTGTGGCTGCCCGAAACTCGCGCCTATTTCTGCTCCTTCGTAAACGTGAGCGAGGTGGAGTTGATGCAGTAGCGCAAGCCGGTCGGGCCAGGGCCGTCGGGAAAGACGTGGCCGAGATGGCCACCGCATCGGGCGCAGGTGACCTCGATGCGTCGCATGCCGAAGCTCGAGTCCTCGTGTTCTGCAACAGCCTTCGAATCGGCGGGAATCATGAAACTGGGCCATCCGCAGCCGGAATCGAACTTCGCGCCGCTCAAGAAAAGCAGAGCACCGCATCCTGCGCAGTGATAGTTTCCGGTCTCGTGATTCTCAGTGAGCGCGCCGGTGAAGGGCCGCTCTGTTCCCTTCTCACGCAGCACGCGATACTGCTGCGGCGTGAGCGCGGCGCGCCACTCGGCATCGGTGCGGACAACTTTTTCCTGCGGTTCGCTCAAGGACTTCCTCCGTCGGGGCGATTAGTGGATCGTAGTTGCCCTTGCACCTGGACGAGCGCGGATTAGGCCTCGGCAACAACTTCGATCTCAACCAGCACATTGCGAGGCAGACGCGAAACCTCTACCGTGGTCCGGGCGGGCAGCGTGTCGTCTTCATCGGTCCCGAAGTAGGACCCGTAGACGGCGTTCATCGCAGGAAAATCGTTCAGGTCTTTCAGGAATACCGTGGCTTTGATCACCTGGCCCAGGCTGCTGCCGCCTGCCTCAAGAATCGCCCTGAGATTCTCGAGCGTTCGCTCCGTCTGTTCCTTGATTCCGCCGGGTACCACTTGGCCGTTGATAGGATCGAGCGCAATCTGGCCTGCCGTGAAGATGAGATTCCCAACACGCACGCCCTGCGCATAGGGACCAATGGCCGCGGGCGCGCCCTCCGTTGTGATGACCGATTTTGTCATTCCCCGATTCTATAGCGTCTCAGGAAATACTCTGCGGGCCATCTTTATCGCGCTCTTGCGAAAAATGTGGAGAAAAAAGAGCTGGGTGCTCTGCTCAGTAAACACCTGCGCAAAACACCTGCGCAGCCCTCGACACGCGAGAGGATCTCTTTGCGCGCAGTCTCCTCCCCGTACCAGTGGGAGATGCGCTCATGGGGCCGGAAACTGACTAACCGTGGAATGCTCCGATGATCGCACCACCGAGCGCCATCGCCAGTATCCAATAGCCGGCATTGATGGCGAACAGGTTGGCGCGCCGGTTCTCAAAGATGTGCTGGGTGAACAGCGGCGGCGCCATAAAGCCAAACCAGCACATGATGCCAATCGAGGCTCCGCCCATGGCTGTGATCGAACCTGACCAGCCCATGATGTGCACCAGCACGAAAGACAGCACAAAGCAGGCGATGAAAGAAGCCACGACTCCGAAGGCCTGGTACTTCGGCTTTTGGCCCTCCCCGAATCCGAGAAGCTTCATCCAGGATTTCTTGAAAATCACCCCGTACCAGAGGGCGCCCAGAAAACACTGCGACACGGCCGAGACCACTACCACGGTCAGGATGTGAATCGTCGGCATAGCCACGAACAGCATTGCAAAGAGATTTGCCACGTGCATTCGTGAATCCTCCAGGTCGTGATTGAAGGCCGGTTCCGTCGCGCAGAATTTCTGGGCGGACGGGAATCTCGGCTGGCTGCGTCGAGCGGAAGTCGACGCAAACACTGTGCGCGTAAGGATTTAACGATGTCAAGAACAATCGAGCCGGTGACACCTGACTGGTTACCGGTTCGAAGATTGGCTAACCGTGGAAGGCTCCCATGATGCCGCCGCCGAGCGCCATGGCTAGCAGCCAATAGCATGCGTTGATAGCGAACAGGTTGGCGCGACGGTTCTCAAAGATGTGCTGCGAGAAGAGCGGCGGCGCCATGAAGCCGAGCCAGCATATGATGCCCAGCTTGGATCCTCCCGTAAAGTTGTTCGACCCAGCCCAGCCGATCAGGTGCGCCAGCACAAACGAGAGCACGAAGCAGGCAACAAATGAAGCAACCATTCCGAATGCCCGGTTCTTCGGTTTTTCGCCCTCGGAAAACCCGACCAACTTCATCCAGGACTTCCTAAACACCACGCCATACCAAAGGGCTCCAAGCAGCCATTGAAGGATGGCCGAAACGAAGACAAACGTCAGAAGATGCTGTGTCGTTCCCACCGCGAAAAGCATCGCGAAATAATTAGCAACGTGCATTCGTGAATCCTCCACAACGGGATTGATGTCCGGCTCCTTCACACTGAGAGCCGACGGAACGGGAATCGCCGCTGGCAAAGCTGACAGGAGTCGCCGAACTCACTTTGCGCGCAGCGAATCGGTGAAGTCAAGGCAAAATACCCCTCTGACACACGAATGGTAACTGCCACAAAATGTGTAGCTCAGGCCGAGTTCAGCGACGTTTGAGCGCCTCGAGTTCTTCGAGGGTGCGGGGCCAATCGGAGCCCAGCAAACGCGACATGCTGCGGTCGGCAAGCACCTTGCCGCCGGTCTGGCAGACGGCGCAATAGTTGGTTTCGTTGTCGGCGTATCGGATGCGCTGAACCGGCGCGCCGCAACGCGGACAAGGTTGACCGAAGCGTCCGTGAACCGCCATCTCGGGGCGAAACGCGGTCACGTTTTCAGGGAATTTTTTCCTGGCTTCGGACGAGAGACGCACGGTCCAAGCTTCCAGCGTCGACCGCGTAGCGGCGAAAAGGCGCTCCCACTGTTCCGGCGCGAGCTTCTGGGTCAGCGCTACTGGCGAGAGTTGCGCCGCGTGCAGGATTTCGTCGGAGTAGGCATTGCCCACGCCGCTGATGAGGCGTGGATCGGTAAGAGCGCGCTTGAGGGTGCGATTTTCCTGCGAGAGGGCGGCACGAAATTCGTCCAAATCTGACGAAAAAACCTCGACTCCGCCAGGATCCATGTCGCGCAGTGCCCGTTCGCCACGAAGCACGTGGAGCGAAGCGCGGCGCTTGGAGCCGGCCTCTGTGAGAACCAAGGTCCCGGCAGCAAAATCGAGGGCGAGAAGCCCCTGGCGGCCGGAGAGCTTGGCCTGCGGCGGACGCCAGTGCAGCCGGCCGGCAATCATCAGATGGATGACCAGCCACAGACAGGCATTGGGTCCGGCGCCGGCCTCGCCTTCGACCCCGATGGCGATGCGCTTGCCGATGCGGCGCAGCTCGCGAACGGTTTTTCCTTCGACGGCCGTGATCGAAGGATCGACGGTGCGCAGCACGAAGACGCTTTGCAGGCGCACGCGCTCAAGCTTCTGCCCCAAAATGCGCGATTCCAGCGCGGTGATATACGCGGTAATGTCGGGGAGTTCTGGCACTCTTTAGAGAGTGCTGCCGACACGAGTCTTGTTGCAACGAAATTCTCGTTGTGGCCTAGTCCAGAATTGCGTTGTCGATGAGCCGCGTTGCCCCCACCCACGCAGCAACGGCGAAAAGCGTGCCGGGTGCCGCGGTATCGACTGGCTCGAGCGTGGCCCAGTCGACCAGCTCAATGTAATCAACGCGGATTGCCGGCTCTCTGGCGAAGAGGCAGCGGGCAGCACCGGCGAGCACCTCCGCGCGGCGCTCGCCCTGCGCAACCAACGCCTCAACGTGGCGGATGGCGCGGTTAAGTGAAAGGGCCTGAGCGCGCTCGCCTGGGCTCAGGTACGCGTTGCGCGAGCTGAGCGCCAGGCCATCGGGGTCGCGGACGATGGGGCAGACCACGATTTCTGTCGCCAGACGCAGGTCGGCGACGAGCCGGCGCAGCACGGCCACCTGCGCCGCGTCTTTCTGGCCGAAGAATGCGAGGTCCGGCTCGGCGGCAAGCAGCAGCTTGGTAACAACGGTGGCGACGCCGCGAAAATGACCCGGCCTCGATGCGCCGTCAAGCCGATCGCTCAATCCCGGGACATCGACGAAGGTCGAACCGAAGCCGTTGGGGTAGAACTCATCAACCAGCGGCGCGAAAAGCAGATCGGCCTCCTCGGCCTCAGCCACTGCGCAGTCGGCGTCGAACGAACGGGGATAGCGCGCGAAGTCTTCGTTGGGCCCAAATTGCGTGGGATTCACGAAGAGACTAACCGCAACATGCGCGCAGGATGTGCGAGCCGCCCGGACCAGCGAGGCATGGCCAGCATGCAGGGCGCCCATGGTGGGAACGAGTCCAACTGAGTGACCGGGCGTACAACGAAGCGCGCGAGACCAGGAACGAAGCTCTGCGACCGTACGGACAATTTCCATCAGTGCACGGTCGGCTCCTGATTCCGTTCGTCGCTCCAGTCCTCCCAGGCGTCGCGGTTCACGACCGCATCTTCGTCGGCGAAGTCGCTTTCAATTCCTTTACGGACCCCTGCCGGCAGATGATAGCTCTCCGCGTCCGACGGGAACGCGCGATGTTCCACATCCAGGCGGTAGTGTTCGATGGCCGAACGGAAGAGCGCGGAAGCATCGCCGTAGCGGCGCACAAACTTGGCCGCGGGTGCAAAGGTGAGATTCACCAGGTCGTGGAAAACCAGAATCTGCCCGTCGCAATCGGCTCCAGCCCCGATCCCGATGGTTGGGATCGGCAGCACAGCGGTGATCTGCGCCGCAACTTCGCGCGGGATGCCTTCAAGCACGATCGCGCCCGCTCCGGCATCGGCAAGCGCAAGCGCATCCGCCTTGAGCGCGCGCATGGCGTCGGTGGTCCGCGCCTGCACGCGGTAGCCGCCCATGCGATGCACGCTTTGCGGCGTGAGCCCCAGATGGCCGACGACAGGAATCTCCGAGTCGACCAACGCACGCACCAACTCTACGCGCGCACCCTCAATCTTGACGGCCTCCGCACCCGCCTCCTTCACAAAGCGGACCGCGTTCGCGACACCTTCGGTCACTGCCCCGTGATAGCTACCGAAGGGCATGTCGGCGACCACCAGCGCACGGCGCACGCCACGGCGCACCGCCCGCGTGTGATGGAGCATTTCGTCGACCGTAACGGCGAGCGTGTTTTCCTGGCCGAGTACGACCATAGCGAGCGAGTCGCCGACCAGGATGAAATCGACACCAGCCTCGTCAGCCAGTCGGGCGGTTGAATAGTCGTAAGCGGTGAGTGCGCAGATAGCCTTGCCCTGGCGCTTCATCTCGCCAAGTGTGGGCATGGTGACTTTGGGGAGGGAAACGCCGCCCGGCGAGGGGCTGGCGCCCGAGGAAAACTGCGTGATGCTCATCTCGTCTCCAGTGCCGCTCCGGCAACTCAGGATGCGACCCGAACAAGGAAAGTATACGCTTGGTACCTTTGGTAAGAAACCGCAGTCCATACGGATGGATTCGAGTCTGGCATTCTCATAAAATGCGATGAGGAAGCATCCCATTCCGGCGCGCCGAAGACGGGCATAAGCTCAGGGATTTCAAAGTACTGCGGAGGAGAGCATTGGCCTACGATCTGGCCATCGTGATTCCCACGTTCAACGAGAGCGGGAATGTCGGCCTTCTTGCCGATCGCCTCGCCCGGGCGCTCGCCGGCATTCATTACGAATTGATCTTCGTGGACGACGACTCGCCCGACGGCACGGCCGGGGTAGTGCGCGGCCTCGCCCAGCAGCACGATAATGTGCGCGTCCTACAGCGCATCGGGCGGCGCGGACTGGCATCGGCATGCATCGAGGGCATTCTGGCAGCTTCCGCTCCCTGTGTAGCCGTGATGGACGCGGACCTTCAGCACGACGAAAGCATCCTCCCCGAGATGCTGCGCCGCATGCGCGAAGAGAATTTGGATCTCGTTGTCGCCTCGCGCAACCTGGCCGGCGGCAGCATGGGCGAGTTTGCACGCTGGCGGGTGAAGTTGAGCCAGTTGGGGAGGCGTCTGAGCCTGATGGGCGCCGAGCACGCGCTCTCTGACCCCATGAGCGGCTTTTTCATGGTGCGCTTCACGGCCTTCGAGCGGCTGGCGCACCGGCTTTCGGCGATCGGCTTCAAGATTCTGCTCGACATCGTGCTCTCCGCCGATCGCGGACTGCGCATCGGCGAGGTGCCGTATCGCTTTCGCGCGCGCGAGCATGGCGAAAGCAAGCTCGACTTCATGGTCGGGTTGGAGTATTTCGAGCTGCTTGTAGACAAGCACCTCGGCGATCTTGTGAATGTGCGCTTTGTGCTATTTGGCATGGTGGGCGCATTGGGAGTGGCTGTTCACCTTCTGATTTTGCGTGCGCTGTTGCAGGTTCCTGCGATGAGCTTCGCTGCCGGCCAGGCCGCTACCACGTTCATCGTGATGATTCTAAATTTCGTGCTGAACAATTCCATCACCTATCGCGACCGGCGGCTGCGCGGATGGGCGTTCTGGGGCGGGCTGCTCACTTTCTGCCTGGCCTGCGGACTGGGCGTGGCGGCAAATGTCGCCATCGCCAACGAGGCGTTCCATCGCGGTGTTCCATGGGTGCTCGCCGCGCTCACCGGGCTGCTTTTCTCGGCGGTTTGGAATTTCGGGGTCACATCGATGACCACCTGGCGTCAGGCGAGGCGCTCAAATGAGCAGCGCGCCATGCGGCGCATGCAGGCCATGAAGAGAATCGTCGCCGAACAGCCGCAGGGCGAGGAGAAACTGCCGGCGAAGACCGTCTGACTTTGCCACATTCCTCTCGTCGCGCACAGGCTTGCCGATGCTCAACCAGCCCCCGCATACTGTGAAGACACGGTGATCTCTCCTTTTACAACCGCTGTTTCCGCGTTGGGGGTGGCCGGCGCCATGGGCCTTGCTTACGGGGGATTCGCGTATGCCTCGCTCTGGCCCGGCTCGCGCATCTTTGGCGAGGCGCTGATTGCACCCGAGCGTCCCGACGAGCTGGCGTTGACCTTCGACGATGGACCTAACCGCATCTGGACGCCAAGGCTTCTCGACATGCTGGCGAGCCAGGAAGTCCGGGGAACGTTTTTCTTGCTGGGCGAGCGTGCGCAGGCCGAGCCCGATCTTGTGCGCCGCATCGCAGAGGGCGGCCACCTGATCGGCAATCACTCGTGGGATCACCCGAATCTGGCGCGCAGCACCTCTGAGCGCATTCGCCGCGAACTGAAGTGGACGCAGGAAGCACTGGAGCAGATCACCGGTGCGACCCCGCGGTTTTTCCGCCCTCCGTTTGGAGCGCGCCGCCCCGCGGTATTTCGCATCGCGCGTGAAATGGGGCTTCAGCCGGTTTTGTGGAATGCAATGACCTCGGACTGGAGCGAGCCGTCGACCGAACGCATCGCCGCGGCACTCACAACCACAATCGACAACCTTTTCCGGCACCGGCGCGCTGCCAACATCGTGCTTCACGACGGCGGCCACCGCGACCCAGGCGCCAATCGCAACCCGTCCGTAATCGCCGCCGCCACGATCGTCGCCCGCTATAAGCAAACGTGCCGGTTCGTCACGCTGGATGAGTGGTGTTGATTGCGCGGGTGCGGCGTTCAGGACGCCAGCGACTGGAGAGCCTTACGCGCAGCTGCAATCGTCGCCTGCACTTCGGCGCCGCCATGCGCGTAGGAGATGAACGCGGCCTCAAACTGCGAAGGCGGCAGCCAGACGCCTTGATCGAGCAGGTCGCGATGAAAGCGGCCGAATGCGGCCGTGTCGCTGCGCGCCGCCTGATCGTAATTCGTCACCGGGCCCGGCGTAAAGAACCAGGTCCACATCGAACCCACGCGGTTCGTAGTCAGCGCAACTACCAGGCGCGCGGCTTCTGCGGCAACACCATCGGCTAGCGCTCGGGCAGTCTGTTCAATGCGCGGATATACTTCGTCCGCATGCTCTTGCAGATAGCCAATCGTGGCCAGGCCCGCGGCCATGGCCAGCGGATTGCCACTCAGCGTCCCCGCCTGATAGACGGGTCCGAGCGGCGCCAGAAGATCCATGTATTTGCGCTTGCCGCCGAAGACGCCGACCGGCATCCCGCCGCCGATGATTTTCCCCAGCGTCACGAGATCGGGGTCAAGCTTGTAGAGCTGGCACGCGCCGCCGAGCGCGACACGAAAGCCGGTCATCACTTCGTCAACGATGAGCAGAGACCCGTGTTGCGCAGTGAGCGCGCGCAACCCATCGAGATAACCGGAAGCGGGCAAGATGCAGCCGGCGTTGCCCACGATGGGCTCGACGATGATAGCGGCAATCGCCTCGGGATGCGCGGCGAAAGCCTGCTCCACCGCCGCCAGATCGTTGTAGGGCAGCGCAAGAGTCAGGTGCGCGACCTCTTCCGGCACGCCGGCCGAACCCGGGATGCCCAAAGTCGCCACGCCCGAGCCCGCCTTGACCAGCAGCCCGTCTGCGTGGCCGTGGTAGCAGCCCTCGAACTTCACAATGATCTTGCGGCCGGTTGCCGCGCGCGCCACGCGGATCGCGGACATCGTCGCTTCGGTCCCGGAGCTGACGAAGCGCATTTTCTCGATGGCCGGATAGCAAGCCAGAATCCGCTCGGCCAGCTCACCTTCGGCCGCTGTTGAAGCGCCGAAGCTGGCCGAGTTTCGCGCTGCGCGGGCGATGGCATCAACCACCGGCGGAAACGCGTGACCCAAAATCATCGGCCCCCAGGAGCCGAAGTAATCGATGTACTTGTTGCCGTCGGCGTCGTAAAGATACGCGCCCTCGGCGCGCTCGATGAAGGGCGGATCGCCGCCTACGGCGCGAAACGCGCGCACCGGCGAGTTCACACCCCCGGGAAAGAATCGCTCGGCGCGCTGCTGGAGCGCACGGGAGACGCTGCGAGGTTTCGAGGTCACTTGATGATTATATTTGCGGCTACTTCTTCATCTCGCGGTCGAGCATAGCGGCAAACGCTCCCCAACCCTTGCGGAACTTATTGACGCTGTGCCCCTCCGGTCGCCATTCAACGCTTCCACGCCCTAAGGCCAAGGTCCCTAGGAGTCTGTTGCCCTTTCGCACGTATATCTCCAGTGAATTTCTGCTTCCGCGCTTTGTTAGTTCCACCGTCGATGCCTGGTAAACAAAAACCTGGGTTCGTCTTTCAAGCTTTCTAGCTGCCATACGTCGCGCCCCCTCCGACGGCATGATACTCCCCAGCAGCGAGCAGAATTAGATTCCACTTTGCGAGGCCTGGCAGCGCCTGGCGCGGCGAACGGCAAACAGATTGGCTCCAATAGAGATGCCGAACAGTAATCCCGAGAGGCCGTCGAGCCACGCCGCGGCTGGCGGGTGTGCGGCGGCGTAGTGCCGCGTGAAGTTCAGCGAGAGAACCGCGGCGGCGAGTGAGAAGTTGCCGATGACGATCATCCAGCGGGTTCTTGGATCGCGAAGGTGATTTGCAAGGTACATCTTCTCTCCTCTCCGGCTCAAACGTTCAAGCGGTACCAAGTGAACATCGACATCTTGACCACCGCAAAAGCCAGCATGATGGCCGCCATGTCCCAACTGATGCTGTGATTGAAGATCAGGCGGTACTCGAAGATGCACAAGGCCAGGATGAGAGTGGCGAAGCCGGCAATGCTCGACGAGCGGCGGCGATGCTCGAGAAATCGCTCGTCGACAAACTTGCCGAGGACCGGTATGCGGCTCAGGATCGGATGCGTCATGATTGGTTCTCCAGACGGAAGATTTGGTCGGTGGGGCAGGTGAAGATGCGGGCAAAGATCAGTGCCAGCTCCAGGCTGGGCACATAACGATTTCGTTCGATGGAATTGATGCTCTGGCGCGAGACGCCCGCGGCCTGCGCGAGCTGTTCCTGGGTCCAGCCGCCAGCGATGCGGAGTTCTTTCACGCGATTGACGATGGTCTGCGCCATGTAAAGTCGGCTTTCCATTAAAATCTAACCCAACTCGAATTGCATGTCAAGCCGACTTTCCATTTCTTTCTTCCGTAACAGACTGCGCAGCGGAAAATCCCCATCATTCGCTTTGTGGGAAATGCGCTTCTCAATAGCTGTTAGAATTCTGGTTTCCGAACCGCCGCTCCGTTCGAGACTCCGCAAAAGAAAGCCTTGACCGTGCCCCAAGAGACCACGCCGCAAACTCTAACCTACGCTGCTGCCGGCGTGGATCTGCAGCGGGGCGAGCACGCCAAAGAGCGCATCAAATACCTGGCGCAGAAGACCTTTAATCGCAATGTGTTAGGCGGAATCGGCGGCTTCGGGGCGCTCTTTCGGCTCGATCTGCAGCGGTGGAAGAATCCCATCCTGGTGAGTTCCGCAGACGGCGTGGGGACCAAGCTGAAGGTAGCGTTTGCTCTTGGGTTGCATCACACGGTGGGCGCCGACCTGGTGAACCACTGCGTAAACGACATCGCCGTCCAGGGGGCGACGCCGCTTTTCTTTCTCGACTACCTGGCAACCGGCAAGCTGGACGCAGATGTGATCGAAAGCGTGGTGAGCGGCGCGGCCGATGCCTGCCGAGCCAACGGCTGCGTCCTGATCGGCGGCGAGACGGCCCAGATGCCGGGCTTCTACGCCGACGGCGAGTACGACCTGGCGGGATTCATCGTCGGCGCCGTGGACCGCGACAAGATGGTGACTGGCATTGGAATCAAACCCGGCGACGTGCTGATCGGTCTGCCGTCTACCGGACTGCACACCAATGGCTACTCGCTGGCGCGCAAGCTGCTGTTCGAAGTGGGGCGATACAAGCCAACGCAGTACGTGACGGCAATCAAAGAGAAGGCCGGCGCGGCGCTTATGAAGACGCACCGCAGCTACCTGCACGTGATTCAGAAACTTGTTTCAGGCGGCTTGACCGTCGGCATGGCCCACGTCACCGGCGGCGGCATCACCGAGAATCTGCCGCGCATTCTGCCCAAAGCGGTCACGGCGCAGGTGGAGATCGGCTCATGGCCCGTGCCGCCCATCTTCGAGCATCTGCGCGAGCTGGGCAACGTGCCGCAGGACGAGATGATGCGCACATTCAACATGGGCATCGGGCTCATCGCCGTGATTCCCGCAGCCAAGTTCGCTCGCGCCAAGAACCTGCTCGACCGGGCAGAAGAGAAGTTCTACGTGATCGGGCGCGTGGCCAAGGGCGAACGCCGGGTGCAGTACACGTGACGGCCGGCTGTATATACGCGCTCTGGATCAAATGACAACCTTTCGCAATGCCATCCTGAGCGAAGGTCGCCCAGCGACCGCAGTCGAAGGATCTGCAGTTGCTTTTCAGCCCACCCAAAGCACCGCGGCAACTGGCCGCGGTCCCATCCGCCTCGGCATCCTCCTTTCCGGCCGCGGCTCGAATTTTCTTGCCATCGCGGAATCGATTCGCACCGGCCGCCTGAAGAACGTCGAGATCGCCCTCGTCACCTCCAACGTTGCTGAGGCCGGCGGGATTGCGAAGGCGCGCGAAATGGGGCTGCCCACCCAAGTGCTCGTTTCGAAGGGCCGCAGGCGCGAGGAGCACGACGCCGACGTGATCGTTTGCCTCGAGGCGCATCGTGTCGATCTTGTCTGCCTCGCCGGCTACATGCGGCTGTTCTCGCCTGCGTTCGTCGCCGCGTTTCCCAACCGAATCCTCAATATTCATCCTTCGCTGCTTCCGGCCTTTCCCGGTCTCGACGCGCAAACGCAGGCATTCGAATACGGCGCCAAGGTGACGGGCTGTACAGTGCACTTTGTCGACAACGAGCTCGACCACGGCGCGATCATCTTGCAGCGCGCCATCCCGGTGCTCGACGGCGACGACGCCCACTCGCTCGCCGCCCGCATCCTCATCGAAGAGCACATCGCCTACGCCGAAGCCATCGCGCGGGTGGTCAGCGGCGAGTATGAAATTCGCGGACGGCGGTATGTAAAAGCAGGGACCGAGGGAACAAGGGAGCAGGCCGTAGTTTCCTTCGCAGCCGATCGTTCGTAGTTCATGGTTCGCTGTTCGCAGATCGAAGCCTGATCGATAAGAGAGACCGAATTTCTGGACTTTGTCTCTCTTCTCCCAGCCTCTCGGCCCGCGAAGCCGCGCACTTCGAACTGGCCTTTTCGCGCTGTCAAGACCCTCTGCCCCAAGATTTTCTCCAACCTCTTTCGTTTCAATGGCTCGCAGCGAAGCGCAAATTGCAGGGAATTTGCCCCAAATTCTCTAACCTAAAGACAAGCCAGACAGTTCAGGGAGATGCAGTGCTGGGCACGTGCCAGGGCTGCGCAGGCGTGTGTTCAAAAAGAGCTGCGCGGGGCCGTCTTCCCTATTTCTGCCGTTGGCTTGAAACCATGCGACGAAAAGGAGTTTGATCATGAATCTCATCTCGAATATATGGAACCATCCCAAGACATCGGCGGCGGGTCTGCTGATTGCGATCGTCAGTATTGCGGGGGTGCTATCGCAGCAAGGCGTGAGCCTGGGCAATGTGGGAACCGGTACGGTGGTATCGCTGATCAGCGCACTGGCAACGGGGCTGCTGGGACTGCTGGCAAAGGATCCGGAGACAGGAACCGAGGGAACAAGGTCTCAAGGGACCAATGCAAAGCTGGGAGCCTGGGCGATGATTGCCCTGCTTCTGCCGTTGCCCTGGATGCAGGGTTGCGCGGAAAAAAGCATCGCACAGGACATCGTGAACTGGACGCCCTCGCTGCAGAGTGCTGTCACGACTGTCGACTCGACCGCTGCGCTCCTGGCGCCCGCCGATGCGCCCATCTTCGCCGCGGCGACGGCAGGCTTTGACGCGGCTTCGAATCTGCTGGACGCGGAAGCCAAGGCGTACCTTGCCGATCCTACGGCGGGCACGCTCCTGCAATTGCAGACCATGATCGTCACGCTGCAGCAGCAGGTGGATGCGGCGCTGTTGCAGGCGGCACGGATTGTGAACCCGGCAAGCCAGCAACATGCTCTGGCAGCCATTCAAGCCGTGGGAACGGTTGTGAGCGCGATTCTGTCGCTCGTGCAGTCGATTTCGAGCAAGGCTGCGGTGGCGCGAATGGCATCGGAATCGGGCATCAAACTAGCTGCGGTCGAGCCGTACTTGAATCTATCGCGCTCCGCGCAAGTTGTCGCCGTGCACTATGGCGAGCCGGTGGAGTTGGCGCGCGCACAGGTAGCGCGAGCCGAGCAGACGGAGATCAACGCCGGCTTCTAGGAACCATTCCCGGTTTTCAGTTCTCGGCGAGGCGAGGCTGAGGAGAACAGCTGGATCTGAGATTCGCTAATAAGACGGGCCGTTCACTGATAGGAGCGGCCCGCGAAACCTAATGCGGGGCCGGGGTCGGCAGAGAGTCAGAGCTCTTCCCCAGATGCCGAGGCTCGCACCAAGTCTATTTGGTATTCATTCTCAAGCAGGTAAACCACCGATAGCTTATCGCCCTTGCTTAGTCGCTCCACCAGGGTAGCCTTGCCGGCAACCGTGCATCGTGGTCCATCTTGAGCCAACCGTTGGGCCTCAGCAGATTGGTAACCTTGCCGCATATCAGCCTCGATCTGATCGAAGTTGTCGATTGTGAAACAAACCCTAAACAGCCGGTCACTACTCTTCGCACCCGATGAATCTGCCCTAGGTATCTCTGTTGCACTGACCACCGTCGCCGTCCCGTACTTCGCGGATTTATGCTCAACCGAAGCCGGAATGCCGGTGCCAATACGATAGAGCACGATTGCTGACAGGGAAATTACAAAGATCGCCGAGGAGCCTATCCAAATTAGCCTTCGCACTAGCCGGTTCATCAAAATGGCCTCGCTTCCAAACCGGCTCGTTTGTCGCCTTTGCGCTCCATCGAGTGAGCCTCGGTCGCTGTTATCAATCCCCGGATTTCCCGCCTAGGTGTTCCCTTCCCTCGCCTCCCCGAGGATCAGCTTGATCGTCATCTGCCGGCGGCCGCGCAGAACTGTCACGCTGATGGTGTCGCCTGCCTGGTGCTTCTCCATAACAGCGTTGATGTCCTGCGGATCCTCGACTTCCTGGCCATCGACGGCGACGATCAGGTCGCCGCCCAGCATGATCGGCGTATTTCCCACGTAGGCTTGCTCATTGCCGCCGTGCAATCCGGCGCGCTCCGCCGCTCCGCCAGGAATCACGCGCTGGATGAGCACGCCGTGGTCGGCATCCAGGCCCATCTGCGCAGCCAGATCGGGCCCGATGGCGTAGGAAACGATGCCCAGCGACGGCCGCTTCACGCGCCCGTAGCGGGTGAGATCGGCCAGCACAGCCTTGGCAGTGTTGATGGGAATGGCGAAGCCGATACCCGAGCTCTGATCGGCCCCGTTCGAGGCAATCATCGTGTTGATGCCGATGACCTCGCCGCTCGAGTTGAGCAGCGGGCCGCCCGAGTTGCCTGGATTGATGGCCGCGTCGGTCTGGATAGCGTCCTCAATCGGCGAGCCGTTCGCGCTGCGAATCGGCCGGATCGCGCTGATGATGCCGCGCGTCATGGTGCCGCTCAGACCGAACGGATTGCCGATAGCGTAGACCTTCTGGCCGACGTTGAGTTGCGACGAATCGGCCAGCGTCACGGGCTGCAGGTCGGGGGCATCGATCTGCAGTAGCGCCAGGTCGTGCGTCTTGTCAGTGCCCACCACGGTGGCTTTGTAGCGGCGTTTGTTGGATAGCTGCACTTCAACGCCCCGGTTGGCGTTGGCGACCACGTGGTAGTTGGTGAGGATGTGGCCGGCCTTGTCGAGGATGAACCCCGAACCCTGCCCTTGCTGTGGCACGGCGCCATAGAAGAAATCGAAAACCAGGGCGGTTGAAGTAATGTTGACGACCGACGGCGAGACCCTCTTGTAAACCGCGATGTTGTTCTGCTCTTCGGCATCGTAAGCTGGCGCCGCGTGAGCCTCTTTCAACTCGAGCCGAGGAATGCCGTTGCCGGTTCCGATGATCGATCGGCCGAAGAGAGATCGGCTGCCTGCGGCGGAGCGGGGAGAGAAATGGGCTGTAAAGAACCAGAATCCGCCCACCAAAAGCAATGTGATCAACAGAATCCGGCTCAATTTCATTGCACTTGCACCTTCTGAAGACCTTCCTGTGACGTTGTTTGGATGCCCCAATAAGGGGCTCGGATTGAATTACGGCGCGCAGAGGACAAAGTTCCTCCAGTCGGCGTCGCCGTCCTTTTATTCTAAAGACAAATTCTGCCGTAAATTGTTGCTCTCAGCCTGCAACCGCGGCCACAGCGCCTGTACCTGAGCGCGCAAAGCAGCGATATCGCCCGAATTATCAAGCACATAATCCGCCTGTGTCGCCTTTTCCGCGTCGGGAACCTGATGTCGCAGCCGCTCGCGGGCATCGGCTTCAATTGCCGCGCGGTCTGCGCCAGGTCGAGCAGCACGCGACGCATAACGGGCGACCTTCAGATCGTCCGGCGCGGTGACCACGATGATCCGGTCGATGCGCTTTCGCCAGTCCGCCAAATCACTGTCCGTTTCTCTCCGTGCGCGAGCATCGCGAACCACCTCAAAGATCAGAGCCGACTCGACGACTGCAATGGCATCTGGGTCACGCGCAACCACCTCGTCCATCCAGCGCTTCTGGGCCTCGATTACCGGCGGATGGACGATCGAGTTCAGCTCCTGCAATTGGCCGTGGCGAAACGCAAGCTCAGCGAGCCGGGCGCGGTTTAAATGGCCGTCAGGGCCCACAACCTCCGGCCCGAAGCAGCGCACGATCTCGTCGAAGACGGGATGGCCGGGCTCCATCATCGCGCGCCCCAGCGCGTCCGACTCGGTGACATGAGCTCCCAGCTCGCGCAGCATCGCAGCCACGGTCGATTTGCCGCTGCCCAGCCCGCCGGTGAGACCCACCCGAAGCATTGGCTACAGCCCTCTGCGCATCTTCGCGGCGCGTACGGTGTTGGCCATCAGCATCGCGATCGTCAGCAGACCGACGCCGCCCGGGACCGGCGTGTAGGCGCCGGAAATCTCGAAGGCCCTGGGGTCAATGTCGCCGACAATGACAGATCCGCGCTTGGCGAACGCCGCCTCACGCCTGCCATCGCCCTTGAAGAATCGATCGAACTCCTCACGCGTGTTGAGGCGATTAATTCCGACATCGACGAGCGTGGCGCCAGGCTTGACCATCTCCGGCGTGACGAAGCCGGGGCGGCCGATCGCGGCAACGAGAATATCTGCCTGCCGCGTAATCTCCCCGAGGTCGCGTGTTTTGGAGTGACAGATTGTGACAGTGGCATTCTCGTGCAGCAAGAGCATGGCCATCGGCTTGCCTACAATATCACTGCGGCCGACAACGACCGCATGTTGCCCTGCGATGGGAATGTGGCTGCGCTTGAGAATCTCGATCACTCCCGCCGGCGTACACGGCGCCAGAGCCGGTCTTCCCGCCAGCAGACGGCCCGCATTCACAGGATGAAAACTATCGACATCTTTCTCCGGCGAGACTGCATCTAGCAGCGCTTTGGAGTCGATCTGGGCTGGGAGAGGCAACTGGATCAGGATGCCGTCAATGTCATCCCGGGCGTTCAGCTCGGCGACCAGAGCCAGCATTTCATCGGTAGTCACGGTTTCCGACGGCGTGATCAGGTCGCTATCGATGCCCAGCTCGGCGCAGGCTTGCACTTTGTTGCGTACGTAGATTTCCGACGCCGGTGCATGACCCACCAGAACTGCTGCTAGCCCCGGCCGCACGCCGCGGGCGGCAAGGGCGCGCACTTCCTCGGCCACTTCCTGCTTGATGGCCGCCGCAATGGTCGCGCCATCCAGAATCTTGGGCATCTTCCGCTCCAAGGTTCATCGTATCGTCTCGGCCTCGTTCCGCCGGGCCTCGTGTATCACGTCACATCGGCATGTGAGCCGCCTCACATACAGCTCTCCATTTGCTGCCTAGTGTCGGAGGGATTGGGAGTGTTCTAAATCACACAGGGGATCAGAATGATCCCTCCCGGCGAAGCCGTGCGGAGACGGAGCCCGATGAGCAGTCTGAAGGATGCGGGACATCTTTTTCGGTTTGCTGGACTCTTCGTCGTCGCGTTCCTGGTGTTCCTGCTGATCCGCGGTTACGTCGTGCCCAAGACTTTCGGTCAATATGGGCACTATCGCGGGGCCGCCATCGGCGAGATCGCGGCGCGCCAGGTGAAGTTTGCCGGGCATGAAACGTGCGAAGGCTGCCACAGCGATATCGCCGACACCAAGACCAAAGGCAAGCATGCGCACGTGAACTGCGAAGCCTGCCACGGTGCGCTGGCGATGCACGCCGCTGATCCCACATCGATGACGCCGGTGAAGCCGGACACGGCCGTGCTCTGCGCACGCTGTCACACGGCGAGCGCTGCAAAGCCGAAAGCTTTTCCACAGGTCGATCCCCCGGATCACTCCGGTGGGGCTCCCTGCCAGACCTGCCACAATCCCCACAACCCTGCGTTCGATGCCGGTCCCGCTGCGGCTCCCGCCGCGGGAGGCACAAAATGACGATGACCCGCCGACACCTGCTGATTCTGCTGCCTGCTGCGGCGGTGGCCTGGAAGTACGTGGAAGCCGGGACTCCGGAAGACGCACCTAACTACCAGATGACCGAGCACTGGTGGAGCATGCTGATCGACATCCCCAAATGCATCGGCTGCGGAAACTGCGTGCGCGCCTGCGCGACCGAGAACGACGTGCCCGAAGGCTACTTCCGCACCTGGGTGGAACGCTATCACGTCTCCGACTGGCATATGACCACGCCGGAAGTGATCTCGCCCGATGGCGGCAAGGAAGGGTTCCCGGTCGCCAAGGAAGATGAAGGCAAATATTTCTTCGTCCCCAAGATGTGCAACCAATGTGCCGACTCGCCATGTACGCAGGTGTGCCCGGTGGGCGCCACCTTCGTAAGCCCAGATGGCGTGGTGCTCGTCGACCAGAAGTATTGCCTGGGTTGCGGGTATTGCGTTCAGGCCTGTCCGTACGGCTGCCGCTATCTGCATCCGACGAAGCACGTGGCCGACAAGTGCACACTGTGTTATCACCGCATCACCAAGGGATTGACGACGGCATGCTGCGAGGCCTGCCCGACCGGGGCGCGGAAGCTGGCCGACCTGAAGAATCCAAACGATCCGATTCACGAATTCCTGAAGGCGCACGCGGTGCAAGTGCTTAAGCCGCAGATGGCGACGGGAGCGAAGGTTTTCTACAACGGGCTGGATGGATCAGTGCGTTAAAGCAGGGAACAAGGGAACAAGGGACCGAGACGGCTGGAACAGGAACGACGGGCTAGAAGTTAGGAGCTGTACTTATGAGCGGCGCTGAAGGCTTCATGTATCCCAACGAATACGCCCTGCAGTGGAGCGTTCTGATCGTGCTCTACCCCTTTATTACCGGGCTGGTCGCGGGCGCGTTCATACTGGCGTCGCTGGAGCGCGTGTTCCTGGTGGAAGCGGTCAAGCCCACTTACCGGCTGGCCCTCCTGACGGCTCTGGCATTCTTACTCGACGCTCCTTTGCCGCACGCCACCTCCGCGATGGCGATGTTCGGCTATGTGTACCTGTGGTACCTGATGGCCGTCCTGGTCTTCGAGATCTGGCTCGACTACCGGCGCGACATTGTGATTTTGTCGCAGCAATCGAAAGGAGTGCTGAGCATCATCTACAAGATCATGACACTCGGCTCGAGCAACATCAGCGAGCGCTCGCTCAAGATCGATGAGAAGGTCGGCTGGGTTGTCACACTGGTCGGCATTCCCTCGGCATTCTTGCTGCACGGCTATGTAGGCTTCATCTTTGGGTCGGTGAAGGCCAATCCCTGGTGGTCGTCGCCGCTCATGCCGGTGGTCTTCATCTTCTCGGCCATGGTCTCGGGGATCGCCGCGGTGATGCTGCTGTATATGGCTGTGACCAAGCTGCGCCATCAGAGGATCGACGTACGCTGCGTCGACACCATCGCCATGTACCTCTTCTACATCTTCATCATCGACTTCAGCCTGGAGATGCTCGATCTGATTCACCGCGTCTACGAGGCGGACGAGTCGTTCCGCAGCCTCAATTTCATGGTGCATACCCGCCTCTACATTTCGCATGTCGTGATCCAGATCTTTTTGGGTACCATCACGCCGCTGATTCTGCTCTTCATCACCCAAGTGGTCCACTTGAAGGAGATCGTGCGCAAGCGCATTTATGTCATCTCGGGATGCCTGGCGCTGATCGGAATCTTCGCGATGCGCTGGAACGTTGTCATCGGCGGGCAGTTGTTTTCGAAGAGCTTTCTTGGCTACACCACCTACAAGGTCGGCCTGGTGACACGCGAGGGCTTGCTGGTGGCGATTGGCTTGACCATCCTGCCGTTGCTTTTCCTCTGGGTGCTGGTCAAGCTGCTGCCACCGTGGCCAGAGAAGAGTCTGCACGAAGCCACGGCGGCGGATTGAGCCGCTTTGCGGCGAGCACTCTGCGGGCTGGGTACAATGAGCGATCCGTCCGATGCAATTGAGCGGCTGACCGAACGGCTCCAGGAGCTTGAGCGGCGTGTGGACGCGCTGGAGCACCCCCTTGCCGCGCCGTGGCCACGCCCCTCGCATAAGCCGGATGAATCGCCCGCGCTTACCGGCATCGAAGCCACGAGTGCCACGCTATCGGGCGGCATCTTTGCCGTGCTGGGCAAGGCCATGCTGGGCATCGCCGGAGCCTACCTGCTGCGCGCCCTGGAGGAAACCGGCTCGCTGCCGAGACTGCTGGTTGCCTGCGCCGGCATTGCGTACGCGTTCCTGTGGATGGTGGCAGCGGCACGCACGCGCATCGGCTCACGGATTGCATCGACCATTTATGCCTGCACTTCGGTGTTGATTCTCGCTCCCATGCTTTGGGAGCTCACTCTGAGGTTCAATCTGCTGCCTGCGACCTTCGCGGCCGGCATTCTCTGTGCCTACGCACTTGTTGCCTTTACGCTCACGCGCAAACTCGACCTCGAGCCAGCGCTCCGGGTGTGCGTCATCGGCGCGGCGGGGCTTCTGCTTGTGCTCGGCCTTGTCTCGCACGCCGCATTACCCTTTATTGCCGCACTGCTGGTGTTGGCAGCCCTCGGCGAGTTCGCGCCCGAGCGAAATCGCATGCTCGACATTCGCGCGTCTGTGGCGTTCACGGCCGATGTGGCCATCTGGGACTTGATCTTCGTCTACTTCAATCCGCACAGCGCACGCGCCGACTATCCGGAGCTCAGCACCGCGGTGTTGCTCGCGCCCGGCCTAGCGCTCTTCCTCATCTTTGCCGCCGGCGTGTGTGTGCAAACCATCGTGTGCGGCGCCAGGATCACGGTCTTCGAGATACTGCAGCTGACGACTGCGTTCTTCCTTTTCGCTGTAAGCCTTGCCGATTTCGGCCCGGCCTCTGGCACGATCATCCTCGGCATTTTATGCCTGATTTTGTCCGCTGCCAGCTACGCTGCTGTTTTTGCGGTCTTCGACAGCCAATCGAGGCCACGCAACTTCATGGTCTTTGCCGCATGGGGCGGAGCGCTGCTTCTCTGCGGGTGCCTGTTGTGCTTCTCGCCCGAGTGGGCGGCAGCCTGCCTTGGCGCCGCCGCAATTGTGGCAACCCTTCTCGGCCAACAAGAGAGATGGCGGGCCTTCGCATTCTATGGCGCAATTTTTCTCTTTACGGCGGCTACGGAATCCGGACTTCTGAATTTCGTGATAAGCGCGCTCGTCGGCAGCCCCTTTGGCCCACCTTCACGAATTGCCTTTTTGATCGCCGTTGGCGCAATCGCCTGCTATGCGACGACCAGGTCGCGTCGCGAAGAAACGTGGAAACTGCAGGCGCTGCATCTTGCCTTTGCCGGGCTGGCACTGGGCGCGGTGGCCGCGCTGATCATTCAGGCGCTCGTCGCACTCACCGCATTGAAGACGATGCCCGGAGCGCACCATGTCGCCTTCATTCGTACCCTCGCGTTGTGCGCCGCCGTTCTTGCCCTGGTCTTTAGCGGAGCACGTTGGCGGCGCGTCGAGCTTACGCGCCTGGGGTATTCCACGATGGCTCTGGTTGCAGTGAAACTGGTGGCCGAGGATCTGCGCCACGGCCACCTGGGCTACATCGCAGGATCGATCTTTCTCTTCGCCATCACACTCCTCGCGGCACCGCGCATGGCCCCGGCGAAGCAGAAACTGTGAAGTGCTGCGCCCGCGCTCACCGGTAGATCTGCGGCGGCATCTCCTCAAGCGGCTTCGGCGCTCGCCGTTCCACTCCGCGCAGCTTCATCTTGCTGATGTGCACGTCGTAACCGGTTCCCGGCAGCAGCGACTCGAGGACGAACGTCTCGCTCTGGCCGCTCTTCAGGTCGCGATAGCGATAGATTCCCACGTCGCCTTCGCTGGTTTCGGCGCCATTCGCCGGCGCATTCAGAAAATTCTGTGCGTCAGAAACGCTGGGAGCCGCGCGATCATCGCCGCCGGTGAGGCTTTCTGCGGCGTAGGAGCGCACCAGCTTGGTCCAGTAGCGTGCGAGCAGGTCGGTATTCGCAAACAGATCGGCCCAGATGATCTCGCCGTGCACGGCCACGACGACTCCGATGGCATGCTCTTCGCGCAGCTTGGCGAGGACTTGCTCGCGTGCCGCAATCGCCGGCGCCGCAGCTTCATCCACTTTCTCGCTGACGGCGCTGCTCTGCATGGCTCTCGCGTAGCTCGTGGTGCCCAGGCCCCCCAGACCCGGACCCGAGGTGGGCGACGGTGCGGCCGCCTCTTCCATCGTCGAAATTGCTCCACGCACTGAGTTCCACACCTGCTGCTGGTCCTGCGCCGCCATGGCCTGCTTCCGTACCTCGGGCTGCACCATGAAACTCTTGGCGGGGCCGGGCGCCGACGCGCTAAAGCTCGATGAAGCTCCGGTCCAGCGGCCCGGCTCGATGCAAAACACCGAGAGATCGATGGGGTCAGCATCCGCGGGAACGATGCGGTCCTTGGCGATGATGCGGTCCTGCTTGCCGCCGGTTACGATCTCGCCGGCCAACAGCAGCAACGGCCGCTTCGAGTGGTTCAGGAGCGCCAACGTATTGACCTGGTCGCCGCGGAATTGGCTCACCGGCCCGCCGCCTCGCGGCCGCACCAGCCCCGTCGCGCGCCCAGCCTCTGTCACTTCCACTTCGCCGCTCTTGAACCCTTCATCGAGCGTGAGGAATGGTGTTTCGCCGGTCGATCTTCCATCTGCACGCACCACCGGAAACAACAACAGGTTGCCGCTTTCGATGGGCGCGAGCACACGGTAAGGGCCGCCTTCGCCCTGCACAGGGCCGCCCGCCGCCCTCACTTCCTGCAGATGTTCGAAGCCCGCAAGCGCGCACAACAGCGCTGCACCTGTTCCCAACCAACCAATTCTTGGCATAGCTCTCCTCCGCCGGCTCCGTGCCGGATCGATTCTTCAATTCATGCAACGATTTCAGCCCGGTTTCATCGGCCCTTGCTCAGAGAACGCTCGTCCGCCCGGCACTTGCAGGATTTTTTTGAGCAGGCGGCGCCCGCGAGACGTCCGAGCCCGCGTCGGGTTCGTCGAATAAGCAGGGATTTCCTCGCAGGCGTATCTTGGGGGCGTGGGGATGGCTCCGTCAGAATCCGTAGCCGCGGCGTCTCATGCGGCCAGCCCGGGAATGCAGACCCCGCTGATTGCCAGCGATCCCGCTCTGCTGGTCGCGCTTTGGCATGAATCCGGCGCAGCCGGCTGGGGCCTTGCAGCGGATGACTGCAACCGGATTCTGCTCGAGGTGGGGTCAAAGTGCAATTACGGTCTCGCGCCGGACCAATCCGCCACGCCCCGGCAACAGGCCCGGTTCTTCCGCGCACTGTGCCTGCCCGACCTGGTGCTGGCGCGCGCCTGCGCGCGGGGCCATGAGTGCGCATGGCAGCATTTTGTCGCGGTCTATCGTCAACCGCTCATCCGCGCGGCTATCGCGATCAGCGGCAATGATTCAGTTGGCCGCGAGCTGGCCGATCAGCTTTATGGCGAACTTTACGGTCTGACGACCCGCGACGGCGAGCGCCGCTGCCCTCTGGCTTCTTATCGTGGGCGCGGGTCGCTGATGGGCTGGCTGCGCACCACGCTGGCTCAGCGGCACGTCGACCATCACCGGCGCACGCGGCGCGAGGAATCTCTCGACGAAATCGACACGCCTGCCCCCGATCCTGCGCCGCAGATTTCGCGCCACACGCTCTCGATGATCGAGCGCGCAACCGAGGGAGCGCTGCGGCAGCGAGATGAGGAAGAGAGGTTCTTGCTGGCCGCTTATTATCTTGACGGCCAGACGTTGCTGCAAATTGCGCGCACACTCGGCGTGCACGAGGCGACGGTAAGCCGCAGGTTGCAGCGGGCTATCGGCGACCTTCGCAAGCAAATTCTCCGGAATATCGGGAAATCCGGATTGAGCCGGCGTGCGGCCGAAGAAGCTTTGGACGCCGACCCGCGCGATATCCATCTCAACGTGAAGAAACTTTTGCAAAATTCGCAGAGGGAGACGTTCCAAGAGCAGGCTAACGAGTAAGTGGCTTCAATTGCGGACATGAAGACAACGGGCCAACACGAATTTCATCCAGACACGGAGCTGCTCAACGCCTTCGCCGAGCATGCGGCGGGCGAGCGCGAACGCAGACAAGTGCTGGCGCACCTTGCCGTGTGCGGCCGTTGCCGCAAGGTGCTGGCTCTGTCGCAGCAGGCGGTTGACGGGTATGAAGTGGAGTTTGAAGCGGCCGCGGTGCCGGCCGTAGCGGCGGCCGCGCCCACCCTTACGAGGCATCGCAGCTCTTGGTGGCGAAACTGGCGGCTCGCCTGGATGCCTGTTGCAGCGCTCTCTGTGGGCATTGCGCTTGCGGTCTACGTTCACATGGCTCGCGTCGAGCGAAACGCTGAGACGGCCAGGAACACCGCGCCGGAACTGTCGCAAAACGAGACAGCGGCGAATTCCGCGCCGCTGCAGCAGGCCCAACCGGCAACACCTCCGGCGTCTGCCCCCTCGGAGAATGTTCCAAAGGGGCTCATTGCCGGGTCAGCCGGCCAAGGGGCCGCTCCGCGAAGCGTTGCCACGTCTCCCGCAGCGCAAGCGCCACCCTCGGCAGAAACGCAAACCGTTACAGTGTCTCAGGCACAGCCCGCCATCGAAACCGAATCGGCGCAAGCCGCACCCGCTGAACCGCAGGTTGTCGCAGGATCGCCGGCTGTCTACAAAGTTGCACCGCCTGCGGCGCAGCGCCAACAGGCCCCGGCAGAACTGGCGAAGAAATCGGAGGATCGGAGCCGGCAGGTAGTTGACGGCGTCGCCGGGGGCCAATTGTCCGCGGTAAGCGTGGCGCCCATGCCCGGCCCGCAAAACTCGAACCGAGCCGCAACTCCGGAATCAAGCCCGGAATCGGAAACTCAAAGCAAGGAACTCCCTCAGCGCGCAGGAGCCGTCGCGGGGCTCGGTGCGCTTTCCAAGGCTCATGCTTCGTTTGGCCTCGCAGGTACTCCCCTCCGTCTGCCCAGCGGCCTCGCGGTAGCATCTGTCGCTTCGGCAAACCATCGCATACTCGCAATCGATAGCGCAGGAAGCCTCTTCGTCAGCAAGGACAGCGGAATTGCATGGCAGCCGGTGACGGCGCAGTGGACCGGCCGTGCCATTTTGGTCCTCACGCGGACCATCCCCCCTTCTTCTGCAGTTGCTACCCCCACCGCCGAGGCGCCTCCCAATTCAGCCATCGCCACGCCCGGCGCACCCCCGGGCCCTTTCTTTGAAATTGTGAATGACAAAAATGCGGTCTGGCAGAGTACCGACGGCATGATTTGGATCGCCAAGTAAGCCTGTGACGGACTCCAGGCGCAACCACTTCCCTCATGGAAACCGCTCCAGATGCCGAAAAGCTCCTTACCTGGACTGAGGAGACTCACGGTGCCCGAAGGCGAGCAGAACGGAAAAGCAACGCCACTTCCCTGGGCCTATCTTCGGCTCCCGCCGTTTCCTCAGGTGGCGGTTCGCGTCTTGCAACTGGCCAATAACGAAAATGCTCAGTTGCGGCAACTTTGCGATTTGATTTCGACCGATCCGGCGTTCGCCAGCGAACTCCTTACGGTGGCAAACTCCGCGTTCTACTGTCCGCGCTATCCATCGACAACCATTTCGCAAGCCGTCGCTGTGATCGGCGCAACCAGGCTGCAGGGAATGTGCGTCACAGTTGGCGTGCGTGCTTATCTGGGAAAGGCCATGAACCTTCCGGCCATGCGGAATCTGTGGCGTCATAACCTGGCGTGCGCGATCATCGCGCAATTGCTGCCTTCGCCGGACAGCATCGACCGAGACATGGCCTACACCTCTGGCATTCTTCACGACCTGGGGCGCATGGCGCTGGCGGTACTCCATCCCAATGCTTATGCCGAGCTTCTCGAAGCGCATCGTGGGTCCTCGGAATCGATCCTCGACGCGGAGCGAAGCCTATTCGGCTGGGATCACTGCGAGGTAGGCCGGCAGCTGATCGCCGATTGGAAGCTGCCGGAAAGCTTTGAGACTGCGCTTTCGAATCATCTCTCTGCGCTACGTGCTGATGGTGCGTGGGACGCAGGTGACCTTGTCAGGCTGAGTTGCGCCATGGCGAGTTCCGTTGGCTTCCCTGCGTTTCGCGGCTGCGAGCCGGCCGGCTACTCCGATCTTCTGGGGCGACTGCCGGCGCGTGAACGGAGTTCGTTCCGGCTCGATGCGGATGCGTTGCGCCAGAAAGTAGAAGACAACATCCACGCCGTTGAATCAGCGTGAGCGTGCGCGCGACTGCCCCGCAACGAACACTTGACCAACCTGACCCGCTATGTCCGCATCAGTTTGCGCTGCAGCGCCTCGAGACTCAGCCCCTTGGTCTCGGGGTAGAACAGGGCGACAACAAAGAATTGCACCAACGTGGCCGCAGAAAAGAAAACAAACGGCGCCGCCGTACTCATCTTGTTCACGACGACCGGGAACAGTTGCGCGATCAGCGCATTCATGAACCAGTGACTCGCGCTGCCCACGCCTTGCCCCTTGGCGCGGACCGACGTGGGAAACACTTCTCCGATGTAGACCCAGATCACCGCTCCCTGCGAGACGCTGAAAAACGCGATGAACGCCACCAGAAGCCACAACAATGCCCCCGGATGCGAATGCGAGTGGAACAGCCACGCCACGCCGGCCATGCAGGCGGCGCAGCCCGCGGCGCCAATCAGCAGCAGCGATTTGCGCCCCAGCTTGTCGATCAACGACATGCCGACGATACAGAAAACGAAATTCGTCGCGCCCACGGCAATCGCCTGCTGATCGCTCGAAACCTGGTTGAAGCCCGCCGCCGCGAAGATGTTATTCAAGTAATAGAGAATCGCGTTGATCCCCGCGAGCTGATTGAATGCCCCGATGGAGATAGCGAGAAACAGCGGATAACGGTACTTCCATTGGAAGACCGGCTCGTGCGCGGTGGCGTGCTCCTGCGCCAGGGCTGCCCGAATGTCTGCCAATTCCGCTTCGGGATCCGGATCGCCCATCAGCTTCAGAACGCCCAATGCTTCGTCGATGCGGTTCTGCGAAGCCGACCAACGCGGGCTGCGCGGGATTCCGAAAAGCAGCACCAGAAAGACCAATGCCGGCGCCGTGGCAACACCCACCTGCCATCGCCATTCAGTTGCACCCAGGTGCATGGTGCGAACCAGGTAATTCGAAATGTAGGCCACCATGATGCCGAAGACGACATTGAATTGAAATGCCGCCACTAGCCGTCCGCGCCATTTGGCAGGAGCAAGCTCTGCGATGTACACCGGACCAAGAACCGACGATGCGCCGATGCCGAGCCCGCCGACAAAACGAAAAACCAGGAACGACGGCCAATCCCACGCCAGTCCGCATCCCAATGCCGACACCACATAGAGCAGCGCCGTGATGCGCAGCGTTTCGCGGCTCCCGAGCCTCTGCCCGGCCTGGCCGGCACCGAGCGCCCCAATCACCGTGCCAACCAGTCCGATGGCTACCGTGAATCCTTTTTCCTGGGGAGTCAATCCATACAAGCGCACCAGCGCGTCGATCGCGCCGGAAATGACAACCGTGTCGAAACCAAAAAGCAAGCCGCCCAACGCGCCGGTCAGTGTGGCTCTGATGAGGTTGGAGTTGAGTCGCATCCTGCCTCGTGTCTTGAAAGTATCCAGACAATACTACAGACTCCCTCTTACGCGGTAAATCGTGCCGGGAACTGATGAAGGATGCTATCATCGCTTCTTCCGGCGACTGCTCAACCGGAAGGACGGCCGCGCATGGATCTCGCGGGGCGCAAATCGATCCTGGTCTGCTTCTTCGCCGTTGCCGCGCTCATCCGCCTTTCCGGATACGTCGGCGCCCAAGCGCCGGTCGCGCCGGATCCCGCTTCGCAGGCACCACCCGCAGCGCAATCAGTTCCTGCTCCAACTCAAGTGCCCGCGGCTCCGCCTGAAGCTGCGCCTTCCGCCCAGGCGCCGGATTGGAAGACCTACAGCTTCCCAGCGGACGGATTCAGCATTTCCTTCCCAGCGAAGCCGGTGCTGCAGAAGCAAAGCGTGCCTACCGACGCTGGTACATTCGAACTCCGCACCTACCTCACCGCGAACCCTTCGGCTGCGCTCTATGTCGGCGTCTGCGATTATGGCGAAGCGGCCAATGGAAGCGATCCGGACCGGGTTCTGGAGGGGGCAAAGAACGGCGCGGTGTCAAACGTGAACGGGCATCTTATCCACTCGAAGAAAGTTGTGCTGGGAATTTACCCCGGCGTGGCATTCGAGGCTGAAGCCCAGGGTTCGCAATTCTCCGGACGCATTTATCTGGTGGGGACCATTCTCTATCAGGTCTTCGTCACACCGGCGCCGGGCGAAACTTATCCCGAGACAGCGCGATTCCTCGACTCATTCCAGTTGATTCCGCGCAGTTCGTCATAGATCAGCGGAAGTTTGTTTGAGATAATTTCAGCATAGACGACTAACAAGCGTATGGGATTCAGATACGCAACGCTCTTAAGGAAAGGCAACACACGTTATGACCTTCCCCATCATGATTCTTTCGCGCCCTTTTGCGCGCTTTCTTGGGTTCTCAGTTCTGGCGGCTCCCCTGATGCACACCGTGATCTGCGCCGCGCAAGCGAACCCGCCCGCATCCAATCCCGCCCCCGACTTGCTGGTGCTCTCGAACGGCGACGCGTTGCACGGCAAATTTGTGAGCGAAACCGCCGGCAAAGTCACCTTTCATAGCGATCCGCTGGGCGACGTTACGCTCGGTTGGGACAAAGTCAAGGAACTCCACGTGACCGAGAAATTCGGCGTCATTTATGAGGCCATCGACACACACCGCAAGAAGAATCTTGTGCAGTTTCCGGTCGGGACGTTCGATGTTGCCGATCAGGTGGTCACGATGCATCCTGACAATGTCCCTGCCATCGCGCCCATTCCCGTCAAGAACGCGCAGTTCATCATGGACAGCGCGACGCTCGATAAGCAGATTAATCGTGAGCCGAGTTTTTTCGCGGGATGGAATGGAGCCGCGACAGCCGGCGCAACTGTGGTGTCGTCGACAACGGACCAGTACACGTTTTCGGGCGGGGTAAACCTCGTGCGCACGATTCCGGTGGTCAATTGGCTGGATCCGCGGAATAAGACGATTTTCGGCTTTAACGAGTCGTATGGCAGAATCACGCAACCTGCCTACTCCTATCCGGCTCCGCCCCCGGCCACTGGATTGATTGCGACGCCCTCGATGGTAACCAAATCATCAATCACGCGTTTTGGGGCAGAGCGCGACGAATATTTCTCATCGCGCGTCTATGTGCTCGGACAGGCAACCTTCGACCACAACTACGCGCAGGATTTGCAACTGCAGCAGGTCTACGGCGGGGGCTTTGGATGGACCGTCGCGAAGACTCCCAAACAGGAGTTCGACCTGAAGGGCACCGTACAGTACGAGAAGCAACAATTCACTTCCGGAACGGGCAGCTCAAACCAAAATCTGATTGGTTCAACCTTTGCGGCGAACTACGTTCTTCACCTCAAGCTGCTTACCTACACGCAGGCGCTCTCATTCATTCCTGCCTACAACTACTTCAAAGCATACTCGGCAACCGAAGCCGACACTGTGTCGTTTCCGTCGTACAAGAATTTCGGTTTCTCTGTGGGCACGCAGGATACCTACCTCAACGACGCACCGTTTATCGGGACGGCGTCCACTCCGCCAACCAAGCCAAACTCGTTTCAGTTCATCATGGGCGTGACCTACGCGATCAAGTCGAAATACTGAAAAATCGCTTTTAGCTCTCAGCTTCTAGCCGCCAGCGGTCGGCAGCGACGGCGCTGTTAGCAGCCAGCGCGAAAAGCCGGGTGCCCCATCCAAGCTTTGCTTGGGTGGGGGCGTGATTGAGTTCAAGCACAATCTCCGGCCTCTCCCTCGGTTGCGCTAAACCTTCAGGAAAATCTTCTTTCTATACAGAATCCAAACGGGGATGAAGCAGAGGAACGCGTAGGAAACGGAATAGGCGAACGCGCGCCAGCCCGGATCGGCGATGACGGTGAGAAAGTGCGCGTCGACAAAGCTCAGCGGATCGATCGCATGCCCGCCGGATGTGATATGGATCAGCCCGATCGCGGAGCCGAGCAGCTCGCTGATCATGTAGGCGGCAATCGCATTCGATCCAAACACAAGCCACGGCCACACGAGTCCTTTGCTCCAGCCCTTCTTGCACCATCCCCTGAGCTCGATCGCCCAGTAAAACAACGAGAATGCGACCAGCGACCATCCCGCGGCCACGAGAACATACGAGCTGGTCCACATTTTCTTGTTGATCGGAAACCAGAGTGACCAGAGATACCCGGCTGCAAGACAAGTGACTGCGCCTGCCACCAGCCCCAGCGCCTTCGCCTTCACGCTGCGTTCCGAGCGAAGCCATAACCCGGTCAGAAGTCCCAGCAGCGCCGTTCCCAGCGCGGGGATATCGCTCAGCAAACCCTCGGGATCGCGGGTATTGTGATCTGTCCACTCTTCATAAAGATGTCCCGGCATCAGGTGTCGGTCGACCCAGGCCACAATATTCTGGTTCTTGTCGAGCAACGGTACGTCGCGGCCCGGCATGCCCGCGCCGGGCACCGGAACCCATTGCACGAGGACCCAATACCCAATCAAAACGATCGCAAGAGCGGCAATCTTTGTGCTCGCGCGCTGGTCCCACAGATAAAACAGGCCGACGATTAAGTAACACACAGCGATGCGCTGCAAGACGCCGTAAAAACGCATATGTTCCAGGTGGAAATAGGGAAAGCTGTTCACAACAATCCCAAAGAGAATCAGGATGACCGCACGCGCGGCCGTATGCCAGGCGAGTTTGCTGCGCGTAGCGCCGCGGGCCAGCCGCGCCTGGAAGGCAAACACAATCGAAACGCCTACCACGAAAAGAAATGTGGGGAAAACCAGATCGGTGGCTGTCAAACCATTCCATGCGGCATGGTGCATCTGCGACCATGCGCCGGGACCACTGTTATTCACCATGATCATGAAGGCGATGGTGACGCCGCGAAGAACGTCGAGAGAAACTAGACGTTTGGGCGCCGATGGGACTGCGGAACCGTTCATCTGACTCGGGCTTCTCATAACCTGCAAGAGCCTAAGGTACGCGACCAAGCCGGCCTTCGCCAAGCGGGAATCCGCCAATGAGGACGCTCCGCGATAGAGCGCCCATGGCTCGGAACATAAAAAGGCCCGAACCTTGCGAGTTCGGGCCTTCTGTTACGGGCTGTCGTTCACGAATTTTACCGTCGTACTTGCAAGCTCATCGTGGTTGTCTTGGTAACGCTTCCGCCCTTGCCGGTTATCGTGATCGTATAAGTGCCGGTCGGCGCGGTGCGCGACACCGTCAGGTTAAAGTGCGCGGTTCCTGAGCCTGGAGCCGCAATTGAAGCCGGACTGAAGCTCGAAGTGACGCCCGAGGGCACTCCGGTGGCGCTCAATGCAACGGCCGAGTTGAATCCGCCGCTCACTGTCGTCGTCACCGTGGCGTACCCGCTCTGGCCCTGGTCGAGATAGCCCGAGGCGGGCGAGACAGAGATGGTGAAGCTGCCAGCGACCGGAGCCGATACCGTCAGGTTGATCGTCGTGGTCGCGGTGGTGCCGCCCGAGGTTCCCGTGATCGTGATCGTTGACGTTCCGGTCGTCGCGGTCGAACTCGCGGACAGCGTCAGCACCGAAGTGCCGCCTGAGACCGGATTGGTGCCAAAGCTAGCCGTCACGCCCGAAGGCAACCCCGAAGCCGCCAACGTCACTGCTCCTGTGAAACCTCCTGTCAGGGTCACGGTGATGGTCGAGGTGTTGTTGCTGCCCTGCACCACCGTTACCGAGCCTGGCGAAGCCGACAAGTTGAAACCAGGCGTCGTCGAGACCGGGGCCAGCGCATTCAGCAATCCGCTGCCGTTCGGGCTGCCCCAGCCGGTGGCCAGATCATACCCCGTCGTTGCAGAGTAGCCATTGCTGCCGCTGGTGATGTCGTGAAAGTCCGAGTCGTAGCTTGAGCTCTCGCCGATTGAGTAGAGGCTTGGGTTAATGAAACCGAGCGCCTTGTTGCCGTTCGAAATCGACTGCTGGTTGACCAGTGCCAGGTAGCCGGCCCACATCGGAGCCGCAAAGCTGGTGCCGCCGTAATCATTCGCCGTGCAAGTTGTCTGATCGGCGCAAACGTAAAACGTGAAGTTCGCATTCGCTGAAACATCAGGTCCGTTGCGATAGCTTTGCGAGCAGCTCGCACAACCTGCCGCCGCGGCCGTCTGCCATGAAGGAATGGCATACTTGTCCGGCGAGATTCCTCCGCCGCTGTCGGACCATGCCGTCTCTGAAGACCACGCTCCAGCTGCCTTGGCGGTTGTCAGATCCGTTCCACCGACTGACGTCACGTACACATCGTCGGCCGGGAAGATCTCCGACGCCGTTCCCGAGGTTGTCCATTTGCTGCTGTCGCCGGCCGCCTGGAACAAGTTCTGCCCCTGCGCCGCGAACTCTTCAAAGTACGGGTTGTCGGTGCTCGGGTCGGCAGGATACCAGGTCCAGGAAGAGCTCAACTGCGCGTTCAGCGGGCTATGCGTCGCCATGGAGTTAAAGATGGCCGAGTCAGTCGAGCCCACGTACATGACCAGGCTTGAAATGCCCGGCGCCATGCCCAGCGCCTGCGTCATGTCGAGGGTCTGCTCTGTGTCGTCGCAGCTTGGAGACGTGCAGCTCGTGCTGGTTCCGTCTGTCGAGAGCAGCGTGACAATGCCGGTTGGATAGGTCTGTTTCGCATTGGTGTAGTAGGTCTGCAGGTCAGCCAGATCTGTTCCGTAGTATTCGAGCAGGCCGATGGATTGCCCGGAACCTGTCAGCGATCCCCCGTAGTAGGCTGCGCGCATGTCGGTGCCCAGGAAGGAGGCAGAAGGTCCGGAACCCGTCGTTGCATCCGATCTCGTCACGACGCCGGCCGGCCGTTTTTCGAGACCCGCGGGATGCGGGATGGAGAAGTTGTCCAGCCCTGCAATGTGCCAAAGCGCGAACCCCAGGCTCGTCGTCGGCTCGCGGTCGGGAGCATAGAACTGACGCGGTTCAGTAGGATGCTGATACAGGCCCATGTTCACGTGGAAAGCCGCTTCCACTTTCGACACAGGACCCGCCACCTGAACATTCACCCGGTTCGGCGAGGTCCCCGTCACCGTCAGGCCGTTTTGCTTCGCGAATTCAATGACCGCATCGTAGTCCGCCTGTGTCGGTCCGAATCGATCGGTGAACTGTTCGACGGTCAGGAACTGCCGGTAGCTCGGACTGCTGGGATCGTAAAGATCCTTCAGAACCTGGTTGAGATCGTCCTGGTTGCGCAGAGGCAGCGTGATCACCAGGTTCATGGTCTGGCTTGCCGGAAGACGGCCCATTGACCGTGCAGTTCCGTCCTGCGTTGCCTGGCGAACGTGATGCGTGAGCACAGACTCAGCCTGGCTAACGCCCACGAAAACTGACATGACTGCCGCGATTGGGAGCACAAGCTTCCCCACGATTCGCATCATGCATTTCTCCTTTTAGCGATAGATAAAACCGGATGCGTCCCGGAGAGACGCAGACCCCCGTGTGTTTGCATTCTCCCGTACAAAAAACGTCACTGTCCACACAATTCTTTTGTGTAAATTGAACAGATTCAGTTACTTTGGTGTTACCTTTTCGCGAAGCGTCAGACCGCTGCCAGTTACTCGAATGTGACCGGAAGGGCTGCACGAATAGGGGCAAGGACTTACGGCCGGCCCCAGGAAATTGAGTGAGATTCTGGCTGAAGCGCAGGCCGGCCGCTGCCCGTCGCACGCGCTGGCTCGGCTTCATCGCTATCCCATCCTGTGCCTCACAAAACGCGATTGTGCGGCGCTTGCTCGCGAGTCACATGCGACGGCTGATCCTCCTCGTTGGCTAGCCGGCTGCAGTTGGATGCGACGGCTGGTAAAGACCCAGCGATCCTCCTCCGGGCAGGCGAATCTTCGTCACCAATCCCCAGCGCTCCCGCTGCGGTTCTTCGAAGACCACGTCCTTTTTCACCAGTTCCGCGATCTCCGCTTTCAGGTCATCGCACATCAGGTAGAGTTCCGCGCGGTCGTTGTGCTCCGCCGGATGCATCGCCGCTTCGGCGGGAGGCAACGCGAAGATCAGCCAGCCGTGCCCGGCATCGACCGATCCAAACCCGAGCACGTCGCGAAAGAACGCGCGATCTGCCTCCGCGTCCTTGGTATAGAGAATCAAGTGTGCGCCGGTGATCATCGTCTCCTCCTCTTCGGCAATTGCAGCGCCGCCAATCCCAATTTCTGAAATCGAGACCCATCCACAACTGAGGGTCCCCATCCTTCGCCTTCCTTCTGGCGAAGGGTGGGATCGCACGAACCCCAGCAGCCAATGGGCCGGATCAAGTCACATTGGACAGTACACAAAACCCACGGCGATGCCGTACACTCGCCATTTCAGGGTAGTCCCGCATCTCAACTGTATCCGGAGGCAGCCTGTGCCCGAGTTTCAGCCCTTCGTTCCCGCCGATCAAAATCCGCCCGAGTTTACCTTTCGCGCCATTCTTCTGGGCGCCATCTTCGGCCTTATCTTCGGCGCCGTCACAGTTTATGTAGGCTTGCGGGCCGGGCTTACCGTCGCCGCCTCCATCCCCATCGCCGTCATCTCCATCAGTTTTTTGCGCGACAAGGGCAAAGTCTCAGTCCTCGAGTGCGTCATCGTGCAGACTGCCGGCAATGCCGGCCAGTCCATTGCCGCCGGCGTCATCTTTACCCTGCCCGCGCTCATCTTCCTCGGCTTCGATCTCGAATACTTCCGCATCTTCATGCTCGCGCTCATCGGCGGCTATATCGGCGTGCTCTTCATGGTGCCATTGCGCCGCCCGCTCATTGTCGAGGAGCACGGCAACCTGAAGTTTCCCGAAGGCACCGCATGCGCCGACGTGCTGATGGCCGGCGCCAAAGGCGGCTCGTTCGCCAGCCGCGTCTTCTTTGGCCTTGGCCTCGGCGCGCTCTACACTTTCTTCCAAAACGAGAATCTCTTCGGCGCCTGGCCCGGAACTCCCGAGTACCGTCCCGATTTCGGACCCGATCACGTGATGAAAGGCGCCTCCATCAAAGCCGATGCCACCAGCGAATACATGGGCGTGGGCTACATCATCGGCGCCCGCACCGCCGGCACGATGTTCGCCGGCGGCGTCTTTTCCTGGCTCGTGCTCATGCCGCTCATTTATTTTTTCGGCAAGAATCTCACCAGCCCCATCTATCCCGGCACCGTGCCCATCTCGCAAATGGGCCCCAGCGATCTTTGGATTACCTACATTCGCCCCATGGGCGCGGGGGCGGTGGCCGCGGCCGGTCTCATCACTCTGGCCAAGACAATGCCGACCATCGTCGGCGCGCTGCGCTCCGGCTTCAAGCAGATGCGGCGCCGCACTTCCTCGATGGTTCAGCCCATCCGCACCGAGCGCGATTTTGCCATGAGCACCGCTGTCTTCGGGTCGATTGCGCTTGTGGTCCTCATGTTTTTCTTTCTCGAGTTCAAGCCGGTGCCCGGCGCGCAAGTGAGCGTCTTTGCCAATCTCGCCGCGTCCATTCTGGTGGTCGCCTTCGGATTTCTCTTCGTCACCGTGAGCTCGCGCATCGTCGGCCTGATCGGCAGCTCGGCCAATCCCATCTCCGGCATGACCATCGCCACACTCATGGCCACATCGGCCATCTTTCTCGTCAGCGGCTGGACCGCACCTGCGTTCGGCGCGCTGGCCATCACCATCGGCGGCGTAGTCTGCATCGCCAGCGCTGAGGCCGGCGATACCTCGCAGGATCTCAAGACCGGGTTCCTCGTCGGCTCGACACCCAAGTCGCAGCGATTCGCCTTCCTCATCGGCATTGCGGTTTCAACCATCGCCATCGGTTTCACTCTGCAGCTGATGAACACCAGCCTGCAGACCTTCCGCGCTGCGCCGCAGCCGTGGGACCTCAACGCTCCGCACCCCGGTGTCGCCGTACAGAATGACACGCGTGGGCTGGCCGATCATTTCCCGGTTACCGCTGCAGACAATTCCACGGCCATCCACCAGAAGAGCGAGTACATCGTCCTCAACGCGCTCGGTTCCACAGAACTCGCCAACGGTAAGTATCTCTACTCGCCCACATCGGGCCAGATTGAGGTGCGCTGGATTCCCGGTATCGGCAGCGAAAAGGCCGCAGCCCCGCAGGCACAGCTCATGGCCACGGTCATCAACGGAATCCTGACCCGCAAGCTGCCCTGGGGGCTCGTCATGCTCGGCGTCTTCCTGGTCATCGCCATCGAGCTGCTCGGCATCCGTTCTCTTTCGCTCGCTGTCGGCGCCTACCTTTCCATCGGAACCACGCTGGCCATTTTTGCCGGCGGCGTGGTTCGCTCCCTGGTCGATGCCGCCGTCAAGCGTGCCGGTGGCGGAGTGGATACCGAGTCCGACGTATCACCCGGATCGCTCTATGCGTCGGGCCTCATCGCCGCCGGCGGCCTCGTCGGCCTGCTCGGCGTCGCCCTGCGCGGCTACGAAACTGTCTTCGACAAGCCCAACCCCATCGGCTGGCCGCACATCTTCCTCTACAACGACTGGGTCTCCGTCGCCGCCTTTGCACTCCTGGCCTATTCGCTCTATTACTTCGCGAGGAAGCCGCTGAAGAAGTAGGGAGCCTCACAGGGCCGCGCGCCACAGCGAGCACACGAGTTTCAGGCGGGTGGCGCACCCGATATCTCTGAAATCCGGACCCACCCACAACCGAGGGTGCCCCATCCTTCGCCTTCTTCCTGGCGAAGGGTGGGATCGCACCAACGGCGAACTGTCAATTTCCAAACTGTCCCCCCTGAGGGGCTCACCTCACTCGTCTGTCAACCCCTCCCTTCCCCCAAGCCCTCCCATCCCCCTCATTCCATTGCCCCAATTTTTCCCGCGGGGATTTGCAGATCATTTCCGCAAAATCGTTACCCTTGAAGATGAAGGAGCATTCCACGTGGAAGACGATCAAGCTCTCACCAACCCGGCATGGATTCACCCGACCGCCCTCCGAAAATGCCGCCATCGCGCGTTGCATGCGTGCCTTCCAGCGCGCCTACCAGAAAAAACTCGCTAACCTCGACGAGGGCGAAGACAAATACTTCGCCGAAAAAGCCGACCGCTTAGCCTATCTCCGCGCCGTGCCGCCACTTTCCGGATACGACGACATTCGCGACTTCATCACCTGCATCGCCTTTGCCGACTTGGCCCAGATCCTTCCGCAGAACGATGCAGAACACCATCTCAACTCCGCCAGGATCGCCGTCGCTGTCGTCCGCCATGAGCCCGGCACTCAGCCAAAACGCCTTGGCCGTCCGCCTAAAAACCCTCCCACCGAAGAAAATAAATAAAGTCTTCCGTTTTTTGGCGCTTTTTTGAACTAACCATTTTCGAATCAACAAATGCCGCTCAAAACCGCAGCGAAAAACGTCGCAAAACGTAATCGCCGCGGTCATTGATGTATGATGATCGATGTTTGATGTTCAGCGGAGAGGTTATGCGAACCACCCTCGCCATCGACGATGACGTTCTGTCCGCCGCCAAAGAGATCGCCGCCGTTGAGCGCAGGAGCGTTGGGGAAGTGATTAGCGACCTCGCTCGCCGGACTCTTCGCCCCTCTTCACCTCAGTGCGCCACGCGCAATGGCGTGCCTCTTCTTCCCATTCGGCCTGGTACACAGCGTGTAACTTCGGAATTGGTGCGTCAGCTTGAGGAAGAGCTGCAGTGACTCGTTTCTTGCTCGATGTGAACGTCCTCATCGCCCTCATCGATCCCACGCACATTCTGCATGACAGGGCGCACGATTGGTTCGCGGCCGAAGGGCACACCGCCTGGGCAACTTGTCCGTTGACCGAGAACGGCGTGCTGCGTGTCGTCGGCAGCTCCCGCTATCCCAACTCACCCGGAAACCCAGCCGCCGTAGCCGAACTCATGTCTATGTTTTTGGCTCTCGACGGCCACGAGTTCTGGCCCGACAATGTGACGCTCTTCGACTCTGCGCGCGTCGCTTCCACACGCCTGCTCGATGCAGCTCAGATCACCGACAGCTATCTTCTGGCTTTGGCTTGCGCCCACGGTGGAAAGCTGGCAACCTTTGATCGCCACGTGGTGACCAATGCGGTGATTGGCGGTTCTCAAGCGCTTCATCCAATTCGCTGATCGATTCCTTCCCCTGGAAACGCGGGCCTCCCGCGCCGCTCCGCTACAATAGTGGGAACCGTCCGCCAGACAAGCATTCTGCCTCCGCCGGGCGCTTCATACCATCATGCTGGCCGAAAATCTTCCTGAAGCTCTTACGTTCGACGATGTGCTGCTGGTGCCTGCCTACAGCGATGTGGTGCCAGTGCAGGTGAGCACGCAGACGCAACTCACCAAAACGATTTCGCTGAACACACCCCTGATCTCCTCCGCCATGGACACCGTGACCGAGTCGCGCATGGCCATCGCCATGGCTCAGCAGGGTGGCATCGGAATCGTGCACCGCAATCTTTCCATCGCCGATCAGGCCGGCGAAATCGACAAGGTGAAGCGCTCCGAGAGCGGTATGATTGTCGATCCGGTCACCATCGGCCCGGAAAAGACCATCGGCGATGCGCTCGAAATCATGCGCCGCTACCGCATCTCCGGCGTCCCGGTCACGCAAGGCAAGCGCCTGGTCGGCATTCTTACCAACCGCGATTTGCGCTTCGAGACGCGGACCGAAGTTCCCGTGGGTGACGTGATGACCAAGGAAGACCTCATCACCGTCCCGGTGGGTACCACGCTGGAAGAGGCCGAGCTCATCTTGCACAAGCACCGCGTGGAGAAGCTGCTCGTGGTCAACGACCAATACGAGCTCAAGGGCTTGATCACGGTCAAGGACATCCAGAAAAAGCTGAAGTATCCCAACGCCAGCAAAGACAATAAGGGCCGGTTGCGGGTGGGCGGAGCCATCGGTGCGACGGGCGACTTCATGGAGCGGGCAGTGGAGCTGGTGCGCACGCGGGCCGACGTGCTGGCCATCGACTCGGCGCATGGGCACTCCTCGCGCGTGCTCGAGGCGGTTCGCGAAGTCAAGAAGCGTTTCCCTGATGTTGCATTGCTCGCAGGAAACGTGGCGACCTACGAAGGGGCGATGGCGCTGATCGACGCGGGCGCCGACGCCGTCAAAGTGGGCATTGGTCCCGGCTCCATTTGCACCACGCGCATGGTCACCGGCGCGGGGATGCCGCAGATTACCGCGATTGCCGAGGCCTATCGCGCAGCGCAGAAAAGCGGCATTCCCGTCATTGCCGACGGGGGTATCAAATACTCCGGCGAAATTGCCAAGGCTATCGCAGCCGGGGCAAGCACCGTGATGATCGGCTCGCTCTTTGCCGGCGTGGATGAGAGCCCGGGCGAGACTATTCTCTACCAGGGACGCAGCTTCAAGACCTATCGTGGCATGGGGTCGCTGTCTGCGATGAGCCAGGGATCGGGCGAACGCTACTTCCAGGGCTCGGCCGATCTGGCTGCAGCTGAGAGCGGGCCGACCGACGTGGTGCAGCGTGAGCGGGCCAACGAGAACCGTCTGGCAAAGTTTGTTCCTGAAGGCATCGAGGGCCGCGTGCCCTATCGCGGGCCGCTAGAGGCAATGGTCTTTCAGCTGGTCGGCGGATTGCGCTCCGGCATGGGCTACCTGGGCTGTGGCACCATTCCGGAGCTGCAGGAAAAATCGCGCTTTGTGCGCATCTCAGGGGCAGGGCTACGCGAGAGTCACGTACACGACGTGATCATCACACGCGAAGCGCCCAACTACCGTGTCGAGTAATCAGCGCGATCTAAAGTATTGGATCAGTGCGTGGCTGCCCGTGGCGGTAGGCATCGCGGTCATCGCCCTTGAGTCCACCCAATATTTCGGCGCTGACCGCACCTCCGGCCCCTTGCGATGGCTCTTCCAGGTGATCTTCGGTCCGGTGAGCAACGTGCGCTGGGATCGCATCCATCATTACATTCGCAAATCCGGCCATTTTCTCGGATATGGCGCGATCGGATTGACCTGGCTGCGTGCGTGGAGCATGACGATGCCGGAATCGCCATTTCACACTGATGCTGCATTGGCACTGCTTGGAACAGCAGTTCTGGCCAGCTGGGATGAGTGGCACCAAGGGTTCCTGCCCAATCGGACCTCGTCGCCTTGGGATGTGTTGCTGGATTGCTCGGGCGCCCTGGTGATGCTGTGGATAGCCTACGTTTCCAGGCGATTAAGGAAACCCTGAAGAGTCCCTCGCGCCGGCAAGGTCACTTGAATGCCTTCGATGGATTCCGCCCCGGTTGCCTGTTCTAAATCGACCCGCGGGGACCTACGGCAAGGAGCGAATCACTGGGCCGCAATCTGTTCGGCTTCTTCTTGACGATGCACGCCCGCCACTATTGGAGAACGCACGCCGGCACTCACCGGACCGAACGTGTCGGCGGGAATCGGCTGTTCCTCCATTCCGAACGCCGTGGCGAGAATGAAATCGTCCAAGGCCTCAGTCTCCCAGCGGCGGAAAATGCTGTTCATCAGAAGACGAAGATCGGAAAGAAACGTAGCGCGGGCCATATATGCGGCGTCGAGCTGCCTCTTCGCCGGCAGCACAACGGAGTGATAATAATCATCCAAACGGTCCCGTGCGACGCAGGTCAGAATTCTCTCCTCGCGAGCGAAGACAATCGTGGCCAGTCCAGTGACCCCGGGTCGGCACGGAAGATGGAAGACCTCGTGCTCCCGCAGTTTGGGGCGCGGCCCAACCAGACTCATCTGCCCTAGCAACACATTGGCCAGTTGAGGCAGCTCGTCCAGTTTCCAGCGGCGCAGGATCGGTCCCACCGGTGTAAACCGCTGATTGTTGCAGGTGGTGATGGGGTGATGAGCCGTGTCGGATCCATGAACCATGGTGCGAAACTTGAGAATCGTAAAAGTTCGCCCGTGCCAGCCGACTCGTTGCTGCAAAAAGAAAACTGGGCCTCGGGATGTAAGGCGTACGGCCGCAGCAATCACCAGAATCAGCGGAACCAGCACCGGCAGCGACAAGAGCACGCACGCGCAGTCGAAAACCCGCTTGGCCCCCGACCGCGACCACGAACTCAACTCGCTCCACGCCGGATGCAACTCCACTTCGGCGCGCACTGCCAGATACCGGCGCAGCCGGGATGCGAATTCCGTTTTCCCGCCTTGCACAACGATGCGCTCGCTCCCATCGGAACGCTGATCGATCTCGAGCTGCGCGGTCCCCTCATCGCCAGGACGAAACGAGAATAATGACAAATCGGCAGGATGATAGATGCGGTGACTCAGTGGCTCAGTGCTCAAGCTAATACTCCACGGCAAGAATTGGACCACTCCAAACTAAGATGCGAGCTTGAAATCAGAGTTGCGCTCGACGAATCAATTTCTTCGGCTTCTGTGCGCCACCGATTCTCACTGACACATCGCTCACATCATTTCCGTCACGCACCGCAATGAAGCTGGGATTCGGAACGCTTTACGGATTCACGCAGGGCCGGGGTAACATCGCGTTCAATATAACAAAAACTTGTAGATGTAGTATGACACATTCAGTTTTCTCGGTCCGGATCATGTGCTTGAGATCACAATGCCAACTGTGCTGCGCTCATCCCCCAAAAAGGTCAGCGGCTCGCACGCAGAAGCGACAGCCTCGAAGCGGAGCACTTCCGCACCGGATGACGATGGTCATAAGGGGTATATCAGATCAGTTAACCCATTTTTTCGTGCGTCGCCTCCCCAACGCGAGTTGTGCAACAGGCTCGCTGTGCCCCATTTTGAGATGGCAAGCCCTGGATTCCTTTTGCTCGGAGCGCTCAGCAGGGTGTTTGCCCAACACCTTTGGTCGGGCTCCAACCGACCGAGCCAGCTGTTTCCAAGTCATGTCCCGCCTCACTCTTGTCAAGATCAAGATTCCAATACGCTTTACAGTGCATGCTAGACTCGTGACATGCATTTTCGACAGGGCGGACGCACGAACGGAGACCGCAGACGCACTGTTATGTATCACCGGCCCAGAAGCCGCCATTCAATCCTTGCGAACCTGGCTTTCGCTGCCCTGAGCTGTGCTGCCGCCAAGACAGTTGCGCAGAGCCCAAGCGCGACGGATTGTGCGGATCCCGTGCTGGCAAGCACGCTGGAATGCTTGAATCAGGGGCAGGCAGGCACCCAATCGACGGTTCCACTCGCATCTCAGCCCTTAGGCGTTGTGTCGCCGCCACCCTCGGTAAACGGAACATCAACCAACCTCGGAAACTTTCCCTCGAACTATTCCGATATTGAGCAGCTATCTCGTAGAGCGGCCACACAACCAGCCCCGGTTCCGTCAGAGTTCTTGACTGAGCTTCAGAAATTCGTGGCTTCGACCACCGGAGTAGTGTTGCCCGTATACGGGGCCAACCTCTTTCGCAGCATACCGTCGACTTTTGCTCCGGTTGACCTGGCGCCAGTGCCCGGCAATTACGTGGTGGGGCCCGGCGACGAACTTCGCATCCGCATCTGGGGTCAGGTGAGCCTTCAATCCAACGTCCGCGTGGATCGCTCAGGCGATATCTACCTGCCACAGATTGGCCAGATTCACGTGGCTGGTCTCGCATTCTCCGAGCTGGACCCGCACCTGCGCCAGGCGGTGGGTCGCGTCTATCACAACTTCGATCTCAACGTAGATGTTGGGCAGATCCGTGCCATCCAGATCTACGTCTCGGGGCAGGCGCGGCGGCCCGGGGTTTACACAGTGAGCTCGCTCAGCACTTTGGCTGACGCCATCTTCGCCAGCGGCGGACCCTCGCTGGAAGGCTCCATGCGGGCGGTCGAATTGCGACGCGACGGCGCAGTCGTCACGCGATTCGACCTCTACGATCTTCTGATCGCAGGCGACAAGACGAAAGACGCTAAGCTGCTGAGCGGCGACGTCATCTTTATACCTCCGGTGGGCCCGCAAGTTGCAGTCTTGGGGAGCGTGCACAATCCCGCCATCTATGAGTTGCGGCCACAAGAGACTCTATCTGGTCTGTTGACCGACGCCGGAGGAGCTTCGGCTATAGCCGCTGAGGCGCGCATTTCAATTGAACGCATCGACGAGCATCGCGATCGGCAAGCCATGGAGGTGGCCTACGATGCGACCGGGCTCGCTACTTCTCTGGCCGACGGAGACCTGATTCGGGTGTACTCGATCGTACCCAAGTATCAAAAGACAGTTACGCTCAGAGGCAACACTGCCAACCCCGGCCGGTTTGCATGGCACGAGGACATGCGTGTCAGCGAGTTGATTCCCGACAAGGAATCGCTTCTGACGCGCAATTACTGGTGGCGACGTGCGCAGCTCGGGCTGCCGACGCCAGAGTTCGAGCCCGTATACGGCTTCACTAGCCTGCGCCAACCTGCGGACAATCACGCCATGGTTCTTCCGAGGACGCCACAGCAGCAGACGCTGAGCGGCCTGAACCAACCGGGAATCGAGCCTGGACCGGCCGGCGCCACCTCGGATCAGTACGGACCGCAGGGTCAGTACAACGAAGAGTCGGCCCTGCCAGGCGGGCAACAACGGCAGTCTGGACCGGGACAATCTCCTGTCCTTAGCGCACAACAACGCGCCGGCAGCACTCCGCTGGCCAGCCAGGAGGTCGCGAATCCGAGTCAAGCCCCACTGGCCGTGCAGCGAAACGATGTGCGGCTGACGGCTCCCGAGATCGACTGGGATTACGCGGTGATCGAGCGGATCGACGCCGACACCTTGAAGACGAACCTGCTGCCATTCGACCTGGGGCGGCTGGTGTTACAACACGACGCCACCCAGGACATCGCACTGCAGCCAGGGGACGTCGTCACCATCTTTTCCCAGGCCGACATTTCGATTCCCGTCGCAGAGCAAACCAAGCTGGTCCGGCTGGAGGGTGAGTTTGTTCATGCCGGGATCTATTCTGTCCAGCCCGGGGAGACATTGCGCCATCTGGTCGAACGCGTAGGCGGCCTTACTTCCAACGCCTATCTTTATGCCTCCGAGTTCACGCGGGTTTCGACCCGGGCCGTTCAGCAGGCCAGAATTGACGAATATGTGCAGAGCCTTTCTCTGGCAATCCAGCGCAACGTAGTGAACCTGGCTTCATCCCCGGTGGCGCAGGGGCTCGCCGGCGGTGCTGTCGCGCAAAGCAGCGAACAGAGCCTGTTGGCCAGCCTGCGGCAAATCCGCGCAACCGGGCGCATTGTGCTGTCGCTACAGGCGTCAAGCTCAGGTGTCGATAGCCTTCCCAATCTTGCGTTGGAAGACGGAGACCGCTTTGTCGTTCCTCATGTTCCGGCAACTGTCAATGTGGTCGGAGCGGTCTACGATCAGAACTCCTTCTTGTATTCGGATCAACTGCGCGCCGGGGCATATTTGCGGCGTGCCGGCAATGCCACCAAGGATGCTGACCGCCGGCGTGAGTTCATCATCCGCGCCGACGGCGAGGTCGTGAGCCACGATACCAGCAACGGGCCATGGGGAGGCGAGTTCAACAGTCAACACATTTATCCCGGCGATACGATCGTGGTTCCCGAAAAGATTTACAAGCCTTCGGCGCTTTACGGCATCTTGAACTGGTCGCAGATGTTCTCGCAGCTCGCACTGGGCGCGGCCGCTCTTAACGTAATCCAATAGCCGAGCGCCTTGATGCCTCCTGTAGAATTCAGGTGGGATCGCGCAGCATTTCGATCGTCGGACAGGCAACCATGGCTACGGATTCTCCGGTTTCCGCCTTCAAAGAGCACGCGGCGTCTACGCCGATGGCCGGGGTGATGAAGCAAACACCTAAAAAGGACGAAGAGTTCTCTTTGCTCGATCTGCTGGTCATTTTCGCCGAACGCAAGCGCCAGATCTTCTGGATCACCGCGGTGTTCGCGATCCTGGCAGCTATCGTTTCGTTGCTTCTGCCCAAAATGTACACCGCGACCGTGACATTGCTGCCGCCACAGCAGAACTCTACATTGAGCAATCAACTGGCTGCTCAACTTGGTGGGTTCGCCGGGGTCTCGGCGGTCGCTGCCGCCGGCGGAAGCAGTCTGTTCAGGAACCCCAACGACATGTATGTGGCGATGTTCAAGAGCCGAACCGTGGAAGACGCAATGATCGATCATTTCGGCCTGATGCGGGAATACAACAAGAAGTATCTTTCCGATGCCCGCAAGAAATTTGAGCGCCGCGCAACTGTCGATGGAAGCGGAAAAGATGGTTTGATTCACATTTCGATTGAGGACCACAACCCGCAGCGGGCCGCCGATCTTGCCAACGGCTACGTCGACCGCTTCCGCGAGCTCTCCCAACATCTTGCCATTACGGAAGCCGGTCAACGCAGATTGTTCTTTGAGCAGCAGCTCAGGCAAGCCAATGAGAACCTGGCCAGCGCAGAGGAGTCGCTCAAGGAGACGGAACAAAAGACGGGCTTGATCGCGCTCGATGCACAGACCAGGGCACTGGTTGAGTCTGCCGCCACTCTGCGCGCTCAAATCACTGCTAAAGAAGTGCAGATTCGGGGCATGCAGACTTATGCCACGGGCGAAAATGCTCAACTCGTCGAAGCCCAGCGGGAATTGGACAGTCTGCGCTCGCAGTTGGCTAAACTGGGCGGCAACGGCGATGTTTCGGACGGAATCATCGTCCCCAAGGGTCAGATGACCGAGGCCGGCGTAGAGTACGTGCGCAAATTGCGCGACGTGAAATATTCCGAGACCATCTTCGATATTCTGGCCCGCCAGTTCGAACTCGCCAAGCTCGATGAAGCCAAGGAGGGCGCCATCGTTCAGGTGGTCGATCCGGCGGTTGTTCCCGACAAGCGTTCGTTCCCAAAGCGGAGCCTGATCGTGATCGGAGCCACCGCTTTGGGATTCTTTATCGGAATTTTCATAGCTCTCTTCCAGGCCGGCTTCCGGCGCCTGAAGGACGATCCGGAAGCTACCGTCAAGCTCCATCTACTGCAGAGGGCTATTTCGCAAAGAGGGCGATGCAAATCATGATAAGAATCTTCTTTGCGAACTGGGATCGTACCGTTGGAACACCTCGCAATTCAGCCGTGCAGGCAGGGACCTGCGGACATTTTGGCTGCTCCTCCGTCACATTTTCTGTAAATACGGGCAATAACTCTCCAGCCCAATGACCAACCCAACCGCCCCTGTTTACAAGCCGCTAAAACACTACGCTGCTTGGATGCTAATAGGGCGGGTGAGTGGGTCTGTTCTGCAAGCGGTGTATTATGTCTTGCTTGCCCGCCTACTTGGCGTGTCGGAGTATGGCATTTTTGCAGGTGCCTTTGCGCTGGTTAGCACATTGACCCCGTACAGTGCGCTTGGCGCTGCGATGCTCTTTATGCGCTATCTTGCAGTCGACCGGACAGAGGCAGCAAAATACTGGGGTAACAGCCTCATCACCGCTTCGGGCTTTACTCTGGTGGCAGTGCTTGGCGTGTGGATGATCAGCTTCTGGCATGGGAAGATGGTCCATCTGAGCATGATCGTCGTGCTTCTGATAGCCAACTGCCTTTTCTTGCAGATCACCACATTGGGAAGCACGCTGAGCTTTGCACTCGGTAACCCACGCTCTTCCGCCTGGATGAGTCTCTTGGCCAACCTATGCCGTCTCCTGGTGCTCATCGTGATGAAGTTCATGATGACGCATGCCGATGCTTTTCAATGGTCGCTTGGCGTGCTTGCGGGATCCGGTGTAGCCGCTGTAGTTGTCCTTTATCAAGTGCATCTGACTATCGGTCCAGTGCGCTATGACCTACGACTGCTCCGGCAGCGGGCATTGGAGGGTTTTGGGTTTTCATTCGCCGGCACTACGGACGCGGTCTATAACGACCTCGACAAAATCATGCTATCCCACTATGGGATGAACGTCGAGAATGGGTTTTATACCCTTGCTTATCGGATAATCGACTTTGCAACCAGTCCGATCGTCGCATTGAACGCTGCTGTGATGCAGCGTCACTTTGTTCAGAGCGGGTCCGGTGTTCGACCCATGCTGCGCCTTACATTCAAGTCGCTTGCTGTATCCACGTTGCTTGGCGTCGCAATAGCTCTCGGAATACAAACACTTTCGTTCTTGCTGCCGAGGATTGCAGGGCGCGATTTTTCTGGGGCGATTCAAGTCCTCAAGTTCCTCTGCGTGCTGCCGCTGATCCGCGGCATCCACCAGACGTGTGGTAGCGCTCTCACCGGCGCTGGGCATCAAAACTGGCGTACTTCCGCACAATGCACCGTTGCATTGCTCAACTTTGGACTGAATTGGGCTTGGATTCCGCGCCTTGGCTGGGTTGGCGCGGCTTGGGCCACTTTGGCAAGCGATGGTTCCCTTGCTGTGTTAAATGCGCTGCTTCTGTTTTTATTGGTTAGGATGTTATTTCAGAGCGAGCCGAATTGCCGCCAACAACCCTTGATACACGAGGGTAAATGAACGCCGAAGTTTGCGCAGCCATTGTCACCTACCACCCACACGCGGAATTGAAGCATGCGATTGAGATCCTGCGTCCGCAGGTTGGGCACCTGGTTGTTGTGGACAATCACTCTTCTGCTGCAGCGGTCGAGGAACTGCGAATCCTTGTGGAAAATTACGGTTTTTCTCTGATCGAAAACCCGGACAACTACGGCATTGGCGCAGCACTGAACCAGTCAATTGCATGGGCGAAAGAACATACCGAATGCGAGTTCATCCTCTTTTTTGACCAGGATAGTTTTACCTCTGAGAGTTTTGTTGCGGAGATGGTGGCCGAGTACAGAAGGCACGCAGAGAGTGAGCGGATATTTCTGGTGATCCCGAGAATCGTCCATCGGCGGACGGGCGTGACATGTCCTCATCCCAGATCTCAGGGCAAGCATCTCGTGGCCCAAACCTCCGGCAGCCTAACGCCGATCCAAGTATTCGCAGACGAGGGCTTTTACCGGGAAGATCTCTTCATAGACTTGGTCGACTATGAGTTCTGTCTCCGGGTTGCGGCTCACGGATGGAGGATAGTTTCTTGCCAAGCCGCAGTGCTCTACCACGAGCCAGGCAACGTGAAACAGATATCGGTTTTGGGAATTCTGCGGGTGACGACATCCAACTACAGTCCACTTAGGAAATATTATGCGATGCGAAACGGGATATGGACGATCAAGAAGTATGGACTTCTGTATCGAGGCTGGGCTATCGATCATGCGTATGCAATGCTGAAGGGCGTTGCTCGCACCTTGCTTTTTGAAGAAAACAGAAGTGCTACAATCCTAATGTGGTTGCGCGCAGTTATGGACGTCTTCCGCTCTCGGCTTGGAAGATATTCTCGCTCGCAGGATTCATGAGTGTTTAGGCAATATGCTTCGCTGCTGAATCCGCCGTTCATAAAGATGGACGAAAACGTCAGAGCGTGCCAACGTTTCTGGCTGGAAGCGATCGGCTGTTATTAGGGCGTCGCTTGCAACCGCCGCATCTTCGATTTCATGACTTTCCAATGGAGGAAGTTCTGATGGTTCGTGCAGCTTGCACAATTGTTTCATTGAACTACCTTTCATACGCGCGAACGTTATGCGATTCGTTTCTTCGTTTCCACCCAGACTGCAAGTTTTACGTTCTATTGGTTGATCGCCTCCCTGCCGACTTCCACCGCCTTTCCGAGCGATTTGAGATCATCGCGGTTGAAGAACTGGACATCGCCGATTTTCCCTCTGTGGCGTTCAAGTATGACATCCTCGAATTGAACACCAATGTCAAGCCTACATTCCTCAAAGCGCTTCTTGTGCGCGGCATTGACCAGCTTGTGTACCTAGACCCAGACATATTTGTCTATAGAGCACTTGATTCCGTCTTCGCTGCGCTAAGCGAGCACTCAGTAGTTCTCACACCACATATACTGTCTCCGATTCCAGATGATGGTCAGTCCGAACTGATCTTTTTATCGAGCGGCGTGTTCAATCTCGGCTTCGTTGCCGTAAGCAAATGCTCGGAAACAGATAGATTTCTCTCGTGGTGGGGGAATCGTTGCCTCAACCTTGCATTTAACGAAGAGCGAACGGGAATGTTCGTCGATCAGAAGTGGCTCAACCTCGTTCCCTGTTTCTTTGATTCCATGAAGATTCTGAAAGACCCGGGTTGTAACATGGCTTACTGGAACCTTCACGAAAGGCGGTTGTCTCAAAACAATGGCGTCTGGATGGTGAACGAATGCGTTCCCCTTGGGTTCTTTCACTTCAGCGGCGTTTCTGTGGATGGCGGCGCACAAATCTCAAAGTTCACAGACCGTTTCGATCTCAAAAACCGCCCGGACCTGCGCTCGATATTTGAAGAGTACCGTGCCCAGCTAATTGATCATGGATACCGCACTTCTTATTCGGGCAAGTACGCGTTCGGCGTTTTTGATAACGGCCAATATATCAATCGTCTGACGCGCTCTATGTACGCCGCTAACCTTGAGAGATTTTCCGATGAAAATCCTTTCAGTAGCTCGTCCAGATTGTATGAATGGGCAAAGGCGGCACGACTGTTCAGCGCCCGCGACTCAGCGAATTCCTATACTAAGAAATCCTATTCAAAGACAGATCCGCGACTCCGGCTACTGCATACTGTACTTCGTCTGGCGCTGCGTATCCTGGGAGCTGACCACTATACCGTTCTGTTGAAGTATCTTTCCTATATCTCTATATTGAGGCACCAAAACGATGTGATCGCTTCATAGATCTCAAGGAGCAAGCGGGCGGCGATGAAGACGCGTTCGCGATGATGTTGCGCGGATCGCAAGCCCAAGCAATCGAATCGCTGAGAGCAGAACTGGAGGCGATAGCGCCGGAGAAATTCGTGAGCCACGCTCTCGAAAGCGTGGCCGAGTCCAGAATGGTGAGGAAATGTTCCGTTTTTCGGCCGCAGATGCTGGTCTGGTCCTTCGAGGCCAGCCCATGGGCGGTACAATTTGAGGGAATCGGTGCTAAAAAAGGAGATGCCTATTCAGGATCTGTACAAGGTGCGGATCGAAACCGCTGAGCGGACAGCGCGGCTCTTCGCTAGGGCGATTCGGCAACGAAGAGAATGCCGAGGCTCTGAGTTTTCTCGGATCGGCTGGGAATAGTTCGTGTGCGATCTGCGTATGCCAAGGCAGAGCGCATGGCGCGGTGGCTCGCAGAGCGCAGCGAGTGCGCCGCACGGCAGACCAGCAGAGCGAGATTGAAAGGCCCTTTTTGCGATGAATTCCCTTGACCTTGCTCTCCTGTTCTTCGTCTTGCTGACCGTTCTCAATTACCGGGCGCAGCGCTCCGTCCTGTATCCTCCGTTTCTTTTTTGTGCCATGTGGCTTCTCGATCTGGCAGTATTCCGCTCAGGCCTCATTGAAGTCTATCCACCGCATGGGAACACGCTGGCAATTGTGGCAGGGGGAGCGGCCTCGTTCAGCGCTGGCGGGTGGCTGGCCTGCCTTGCGCCGCGGGCGCTGCTCCGCATTCATCTATTTCCGCCTGAGCCGAGAAGGCATCCCCGCTTCCTCCGCAACACGCTGACGATCGTCCTGCTATGCGGCCTGCCGGTCATGTTTTACCAAATATATCAGCTCAGCAAACTTCAAGGCGGCGGTTTTAATGTCCTCGCACAAGCTCGTCTGGAGATGATTGAAGAAGCCCAAAACCGGGACCCCAGTCAGTTCGAGTTGGGGCAGTCCTTTGTGCTGAGTTATTTCACTACGATTGCCACTTTCGCTTCTCTGCTGTTCGCCACAGAAAGGAAGGACCGGCAGTTCTGGATCGTGAGCGTCATCGCGTTAATCGCGTGTATTCTCAGCACCGGGCGTACAAGCATCCTGCTTCTCATCTCCGGTTTGAGCGCGATTCGTCTGATACAGACCAAACAGGAGTCCCTGTTCGGAGCCCTACGGCTGCTTCGCTGGCCGATAGCCATATTCCTCGCCTTGTACGTTGGGCTCATTTTTACCAACAAAGACATCGACGGAGGGACTGGAGGCGTCACTGGCATCGCCACCTATTTTGTCCTCAGCTATATCGTGGGTCCGTTAGCCGCTTTCGACAAAGTTGTACAGAATCCCGCCGACTTCGCAATGACCACGAGCCACACGTTTGAGTTTCCCTTGAAGGTGGCTGCCGCACTGCACCTCACGGATTACACCATGCCTCCGTGGCTCGACAGATTCGTGTTCGTCCCATTTGGAACAAATGTGTATACCGTATTCAAGTTCTATTTTCTCGAGCTGGGCACTGTCGGAACCGTAGTACTCCTGCTCTTCATCGGCCTGCTCCATTCCTTGCTTTACCTCAAGGCGAGACAGGGAGGAAGGTTCAGCTTATATCTGTTCGCTTACTCCATGTTTACTGTATTGATGGTGATCTTTGACGATCATTATTACGAGACGGGAGTTTATCTCCGCGTCTTCGCTTTCGGATTGCTCTACTTCCTCATAGGTTCGGTGCCGCTCCGTCTGTTCCCAAAAGTCAAGCTTGAGGACCAGCCGCAACAATCATCGTCCTCTTGATTTCATTCAGTAGGTCAGGAAGGGCAGGTGACGAAGAAGATAGGAACGCGATCATGTGAAAAGATTTAGCAATTTACCCGTGAAGACCCTTTACGCGAACGGCAAATTTCCGTCGCAGCCATTCGCAGACGCGCAGCAATATCCAGGTCGCATAGTTTCGGCATGGGATGCCGTTGCCACTGTCAATCTGAGCAAACTGGAAGGCCAACACCGCACAAAAAGCATGGACCAGACAAATTCTGCCGATGATTCTGAAATATCGATTCTGTATCACTATTTTTCTCCTGACGACGTTGTAAGCGCAATCCATTTTGGAGAGCTCGCAGAAGGCCTCGTCCGTTGCGGTTGGAAGGTAAACGCCTTCCCAACCGTATGGGGTTGCCGTGATGACTCGAGGCGATTCTCTAGCCGCGAAACTTGGCATGGCGTAACGATCAAGCGGATTTGGCGGCCTCGATTTAGGCAGGCTTCGAGTTCCGGTAGGATTCTGAACGCCATCTGGATGATTGTGAGCTGGAGCCTTCTGGCCTTGCGCCGCGACTGCAGCCCCGATGTGCTACTTATTGGTACTGACCCGATCTTCAGCCTCCTCGTCGCACGATTCTGGAAGTTTGTGAAACCACAAACCCGGATTGTGCATTGGTGCTTTGACTTATATCCCGAGGCAGCCATCGTGGACGGCCTGATTCGCGAGGACGGGACCGTTGCCAAGCTGTCTAAGCATCTTCTGCGTCCCGCGTATGCAGCGTGCAGCATGGTGGCCGATCTGGGGCCTTGCATGGCGAGACGGTTGAGAGAATATCCCTGTACAAACCGATTGGAGACATTGGTGCCTTGGGCTCTGGATGAGCAGGAAAACGTTATGGATCCTGATCTGATCGAGAGGGGAAGGATCTTCGGAGCGGCGCGCCTTGCAGTTCTCTATTCTGGAAGCTTTGGCCGTGCTCATGGTTATGACGAAATCCTCGATTTGGCCACGCTCCTCATGCCAGAAGACGTGCGGTTCGCTTTTAGCATCAGAGGAAACCTCGAGTCCGAGCTTCGCGACGCGGTGAAGCGGCGGAGCCTGGTAATCCCGTTTGTGCCCTTTGCGAAGGCGAGCGAGCTACCCTCGCGGCTTGCTTGCGCGGATGTCCATGTTGTTGCGCTGCGTCCGGAATGGACCGGCACGGTAGTTCCTTCGAAGTTCTTCGGCGCACTTTCGGCGGGGAGGCCGGTCTTGTTCTCTGGCAGTTCGGATTCGTCCATCGCACAGTGGATTCGAGACTACAAGGTTGGGTGGGTTCTCAACTCTAGCAATATAGCGGCCGTTGCCACTGAGCTGCTCCAGTATGCGGACTCACCACAGGAACAAAAGGCAATGCGTGAACATTGCTTCGCTGTATATCGCCAATGTTTCTCGCGTGATGTCCAGATAGAGAGATGGAACGAACGCCTGCGATCCCTGCTCTCCAATGCGACTTCTGAATTCTCTGAATAGAGCGACGCCGCGGCGTGCTGACTCTAAAGTTTGCAGGTAGGACTCTCTTGCGCGGTAATTGCCTTCGCCATCTTCGATCTGCCACTGCGCGTTGTATTCTTATTTTCTGAGTGACACTTGTCCTTGCGCGAGATCTAATGAAGACTCTGTCGGTAAGCGGAAAATTCCTGTCTCAGCCAGTGACTGGAGTACAGCGGTACGCAGCCGGCATCGTTGCTGGATGGGATCTTGGGCTTCGCGACGGTTGGATTGATCGCAGCCGTTTTGCCATACGCATTTTTGCTCCCCGTACGCTTCTTCAGCCTTCGATCTGCGAGTACATCCCCGTGCAGCGTTGCTTAACCGATGGAAGGTTATGGGAGCAGGTCGAGCTCCCGTGGAGAGCGCGCGGCACGTTGCTGTTCAGTCCTTATGCAGCTGCTCCCCTCTTTAAGCTCCGACATGCCGTTACGATTCATGACGCAGCCTCGGCCGCCAGCAGTGACCAGTATTCATGGGCATTTCGGATATACTGTTCCGTCGTGTTCAGGGCGCTCGGTGTAACCTGCAACCCAATCTTTACGGTCTCTGACTTTTCGAGGCGTGAGCTGCAACGATATTTTTCGATAGATAGCAATAAAATGAAAGTAGTGCCTCCGGGCTGCGACCATTTGTTGAGCACTGAAGCAGATGCGAGTATTCTTACTCGGGCGGGCCTCAAGCCAGGCAGATTCATCCTAGGAGTCAGCTCGCAGAGCACTATAAAGAACTTCGAGGGCCTTGCGAGGGCATGGGCAATGCTTGAACGTCCTGATATCCAATTGGCTATCGCGGGCCGCAGCCATGACGCACTATTCCGAAGTGGGAGCGAGAACATCGGCCACAATGTGATCCGGCTTGGCTATGTCACCGACGCGCAGCTGCGCTGCCTGTACGAAAACGCTGCACTGTTTGCGTACCCGTCCTTTTACGAAGGATTTGGAATCCCCCCGGTGGAGGCTATGAGCTGTGGATGTCCCGTAGTGGCGGCGAGGCAGCCCGCTCTGCAGGAGGCATGCAGCGATGCGGCACTATACTGTGACCCGGCGGATGTAGCGGATATCGCGAGGCAGTTACGGCGCGTTTTAGACGATCCGCACCTGGCGGAGCAGTTGAGAAAGTTAGGTCATATGCGGGCTGCGGAATTTACAGCTGCACGCAGCGCGCAGGAGTTATGGTCTGAATTAGTTCCGTTCCTTTAAACAGGAAGGCATGAACGCAGTTTGCTCTTCCGGTCCGAATGACACATACAGGCTGCGTGTGCTTAGGGCAGAGCATGAGAAATGGGGAGTGTAAGTGAGCAGTCAGTTCGGTAGTTCGGAGCGAGTCCTTGTAACAGGTGGATCCGGGTTCATTGGGACCAACACTGTGCAGGCTTTGCGATTGCTCGGAGTCGCCGTGCTTAGCCTGGATGTGAAGGAGCCAAGGCACCCGGAGCATCATGCACTTTTTTGCCGCTGCGACATTCTCGATTGGGCAACTCTCAATAAAGCATTTGCGGAGTTTCTGCCGCAGATAGTGATACATCTGGCAGCAAGAACGGACCTTGCGGAACGCGGAGGCCTGAAAGCGTATGCGGCCAACATCGAGGGCGTAGAGAATATGCTGAAGGTCGTTCGAGAGGTTGGGTCCGTCCGACGCGTTCTCTTTGCTTCCAGCAAGCTCGTCAACAAAAACGGCGCGATCGAGGACGACACGACGGCCTTCACGCCTGATACTCTGTATGGGCAAAGCAAAGTTCTGGGCGAGAAAATTGTCCGTGCTCGTCCGCCAGCGTGCGATTGGGCAATTCTGCGGCCCACCTCCATCTGGGGCCCCTGGTTTGGGGCGCCATATCTAAAGTTTTTCAAGGCCGTGGCACACCGGACGTACTTCAATGTGGCCGGCTGCGATCTGCAGAAGCGATTCGGTTATGTCGGCAACGCGGTTGCACAGATACTTGCGATCTTGCAATGTCGAACCGAGCAGATGAACGGTGAGACATTCTACTTGGCAGACTATGAAACCACGACCATTCGACTGTGGGCAGATGAGATCAGCATGCAGCTCAGAGGCAAGCGGAATCCATCGGCGCCCGACTGGATTATTGAGCTGGCCGCACTTGGGGGAGACGTGCTCAAGTCCCTTGGCATGGCAGAGCCGCCGCTTTCAAGCTTCAGGCTTCGCAATTTGCGCACTCCCACAGCAGAGACGCCGTTGGAAAATACGATGAAGATCCTGCACGAGTTGCCCTATTCGCAAGAGGAAGGTGTGCACCAGACCTTGGAATGGCTTCACTATTCTCAGACGCATACCAATTAGGGACAAACGGAAGCGAGTCCAAATCGTTTCTACGAACGGAAGATTGCCCTTCACTCACATGCTTCGGAAGGTGTTCCAAATCGTACACCCAAGGTGTGGCGCCTTCGCTGGTTGCTATAACTGAGCGTTATAATGACTCGGAAGCGGTGGGCAATAGACATTACAAACTTTACGGTCGGTTAATCGCTGCCGTTACGGGTGTGCGTTCGGTAAATGGCAAGATCAATGAGGCTCGTATCCAATGAAAAGTGCTCTTGTAAATGGTGCAGGTGGATTTATCGGAGGTCACCTAGTCAAGCGGTTGCACGAAGAAGGTTTTTGGGTGCGCGGAGTGGACCTGAAGCGCCCAGAATTCTCTGAATCGGCAGCCGATGACTTCATCGTCGGCGATTTGCGTGCGTACTCCCTGGCGGAACGAGCCGTGAACGGAATCGACGATGTCTATCAGCTGGCCGCCGACATGGGCGGCGCGGGCTATATTTTCACCGGAGAACACGATGCTTGCGTGTTGCATAACTCTGCCACTATCAACCTAAACTCCGTGGAAGCCGGTCGCAAGGCAGGCGTCAAACGGTTTTTCTATTCCTCGTCAGCGTGCATCTATCCAGCATACAACCAAACGGATGCAAACCATCCGGTCTGCTCAGAGGATTCGGCCTATCCTGCGGCACCGGACAGTGAATATGGATGGGAGAAGCTCTTTAGCGAACATCTTTATCTCGCTTATGCCCGAAATTATGGGCTGGAAGTCCACATAGCGCGCTTCCACAACATCTTTGGGCCGGAAGGTACCTGGCGGGGGGGACGTGAAAAGGCGCCTGCCGCAATCTGTCGCAAGGTTGCAGAGGCTCAAGAGGAAATTGAAATATGGGGAGACGGCGAGCAGACTCGCTCTTTCCTTTATGTCGATGAATGCTTGGAAGGAGTGAGGCGGCTAATGGAGTCGAAGTTTCAGGGTCCGGTCAACATTGGATCCGAAGAGATGGTGACCATCAAGCAGCTAGCCGAGATGACGATGCGGATCGCGGGAAAGAAACTCCGAATCAGACACATAGAAGGTCCGCTCGGTGTTCGTGGCAGAAACTCCGATAACAGTTTGATTGCCAAAGAGTTGGGCTGGGCACCGTCGAAGCCTTTGGAGGCCGGCCTGAAAAAAACTTACGACTGGATCAATGCTCAGGTGCACGCTGCGATTGGCTCTCCCGGGGTCTGAAGACTGCTTCGCAGTGTTTATTGCATCGTCTCACCACGCAAAGCTGCTTCCGAATCGCGGCGTTTTCCTCAAAGCCTCAGAGGATGAATTGCAACAGGTAAGGTGCTCACTCGAACGATGGGCTGTTCTTATGAAGTCTGGTGCGTGACATAGAAAAGTTTATCCCCTTTCGATACCGAAGGCGCCAATGATGGTTGATTCTCCAAAACAACGATACTCAATCTCACATCTCAGCGCGCTCGTCCTCGGCGGTTCTGGCTTTATCGGTACGCGGCTCGCTCAATTATTCGCCGAGAAGCGTCTTCCATTCCGAATTGGCGACTTGCGAAAGAGCGAGGCCTTTCCTGATCGGTGGACCTGGTGCGATGTCCGCAAGCGCGAAACTCTGAACGACGTCACGCGCAACGCGGCGGTTATCGTCAATCTTGCCGCAGTGCACCGCGACGATGTTCGCCCGCTTTCGCTGTATAGGGAAACGAATGTCGATGGGGCGACGAATGTTTGCGCGGCTGCGCGCGATGCAGGCATTCAAAAGATCATCTTCACCAGCAGCGTCGCCGTCTACGGATTTCATCCGACGCCCGTCGACGAGAAGGGCCCGTTCGCTCCGTTTAATGAGTACGGCAGAACCAAACTCGAGGCAGAAGCCGTCTATCGCGCCTGGGCCGATGAAGATCCTTCCCGGGCTCTCGTAATCGTGCGGCCTACCGCCGTCTTCGGCGAAGGAAATCGCGGCAACGTTTACAACCTTCTACATCAGATTGCCGTGGGCCGTTTTTTCATGGTGGGAGATGGGAAGAATCGGAAATCGATCGCCTACGTCGGCAATCTCGCACAATTTCTGCTCCAGGTGCTTGCGCTCGGGCCCGGAACGCACGTCTTCAACTATGTCGACCAGCCTGATATGGATACCAGGACTCTCGTCGAGTTCGCCCGGTACACCCTTGGCCTCAGCGGATCCGCGATCCGGATCCCGAAGATTGCGGCACTCGCCAGCGGCAGTCTGCTTGATGGCGTGTCACGCATGACCGGCCGGACTTTTCCAATGAGCGCGATCCGTGTGCGCAAGTTCTGCGCGAATAGCCAGTTTCTCGCGAACCGCGTCGCTCAATCCGGGTTCGTTCCGCCCTTCACGCTGCGCGAAGGTTTGGACCGGACCATCCGTTTCGAATTTCGAGCGAAAGCGCCGGCTTCGCGCGCGGCCGCCGCCGTGGACCACGCCTGAGCCTCCTGATGGCAGGCCCGCACACCTGCGGTATTTCCGTGCTTTCACCTGGGCAATACAATGGTCATATATTCTGGATTTACCGAGACTGAATCTGCCGCAGCCGTGCATCTCAAAAGCAACAACTCGCTTCTGTTGACTTGTGGAGAGGTGTAATTGAGACCCCGCCTTCTCCTATTGCCCGCCATCCTTTGCTGGGCCGCATGGTGCCTCGCGCAAATGCCGGGGATCGATCCCCATCCGCTTCCCAGCGACGTCCAACTCGATGCATCGATGGCCGAGCCCGACACCGCGGGCTCAGTTTATGTGCCGGTCGACAGCTGGATCTACCCAGCACTCGATCGCCTGCACGCGCTCGGCTATGTCGATACCGCGTACCTCGGCATGCGTCCCTGGACCCGCGCCAGCATTGCGCACATGCTCGAATTGAGCGCAGACCGCATCGAATCCGACGCGAGCAACGACGAGGCGAGGTCGATCTTCGTCGCTCTGGCGCGCGAGGTCAGGTCTGAAGTCGACCGCAGTTCCGGTGCAGCGCCGGCGCAGGTCGAACTGGAAAGCGTCTACACGGTGCTGCGGGGCATCAGCGGCACTCCATTGCGCGACAGCTTTCACCTCGGCCAGACGATTGTGGATGACTACGGGCGGCCGTACGAAAGTGGTTTCAACAACTACAGCGGCTTCAGCGCGCGCGCCATGGCGGGGCGATTCTCGCTCTACTTCCGCGGCGAAACCCAGTATGCTCCTTCCGCCACCGGCTACTCTTCCGCGTTTGCGGCCTACCTCTCCGACACCATCGACCTCATTCCCTTCAGCGGCAACTCCGTGTTTGCCACGATTCCCGAGGGGCCAATATCAGTAGCTGGCAACGTTCGTGTCGTGGAGGCCGCACTTTCCTACCTTCTTCTCGGGCATGAGATTTCGTTAGGCAAGACCGACCACTGGCTCGGGCCAGACAAAGGCGCGTCGATGCTGTGGGGTAACAATGCCCCGAATATTTATGAATTTCAAATCAACCGAGTCGAGCCGCTGCGAATTCCCGGACTCTCCCTCCTCACCGGGCCGTTTCGCTACGACTTCTTCGTGGGTGGCCTGCACGGACACACGCTTGTGCCCAACCCTGCGTACCAGGCCAACCCATCACCGGACATACCCAACGTTATCAACCCCGGCGATCCCTGGGTACATATGGAAAAGATCAGCTTCAAACCCACGCGTAACATAGAGTTTGGATTCGACCGGCTCGCGGTCTGGGGCGGCGAAGGCCACGCGCCTATAACGCTGCACACGTTCCTGCACAGCTTCTTCAGTTTCCGCAATGTCACAACCACGGAAAAGTTTGGCCGAGACGATCCTGGGTATCGCGTAGGCACATTCGATTTCACCTGGAGGCTTCCCTATCTAAGTCATTGGGTGACGCTTTACACCGACTCCGTTGTGCATGACGACGTGAGCCCGGTGAGCGCTCCACGCCGCGCCGGCTACCACCCCGGCATTTATCTCGCGCGATTTCCCGGACTGGAGCATCTCGACCTCAGACTGGAAGGCGCAAACACTGACCCCGTCAGCCACGCCGGCATCAATCAAGGGCAGTTCATTTATTGGGAGACCATACAGCGGCAGGGACCGACGAACAACGGCTTCCTTCCCGGCGACTGGGTCGGCCGCCAGGGCAAAGGCGGTCAGGCTTGGCTCACCTATCACCTTTCTCCGCGAGAAGAGGTGCAATTCCAATATCGGAATGCAAAGGCGTCGGGTGGCTTCATTCCAGGGGGAACAACGCAAAACGCCTTCGCGGTTGAGGCCACAAAACTCGTTCGAAAGAATTTTGAGTTGCGCGGTTTGCTGCAGTACGAGCGATGGAAGGCATCGATCTACGAGACCGGTCTGCACAGCGACACAGTGGCAGCATTCCAGTTCACGTGGCTGCCACCACCCCAGAAAAAGTAGAGGAAATGGGCGGTTTCGTGCAGCAAAAGCAAGGGGCGTCCGACTCGGCGGACGCCCCTTAAGCTGCTGTGAAATGGCGCAACAATCAGCGAGGCGGATCTTTAGGCAGCCTGTTCGCCGCCCTCGGGTTCGTCTGCTTCCTTCTTCTGTTCTTCGAGCTGCTTCTCCAGCTCAGCGCGCTTCTTGGCTTTCAGATCGGCGCGCTTCTGGCGCTTCACCTCAAGCTGCTTTTCAGCGCCCAGCAGTTCGATGAAGGCCTTGTCGGCCCCATCGCCCTGCTGAAAGCCCGTGCGGATGATCCGCAGATAGCCGCCGTTGCGGTCTCCATAGCGCGGTGCAACGACATCGAAGAGCCGTTTGACGGCGTCGTCGGTGCGGAGAAAGGCGAGCGCCTGACGTCGAGAGTGCAGATCGCCCTTCTTTCCCAGCGTGATCATTTTTTCGATATGCGGACGCACGGCCTTAGCCTTTGCCACGGTCGTCTCCACGCGGTCTTCTTCAATAACGGACGTGACCAGGTTGCGCAAGAGCGCGCGGCGGTGACTGGTGTTGCGTCCGAGCTTGAATCCTGCATTGCGATGGCGCATAACTAAACTCTCCCAAACAGCCTTCAGATCTCAGCTGTCAGCTCTTTCCGTGCCCGGGAAACTAGCGTGCAACTACGAGTTGATTCACATGACCGCCCAGGCACCAGAGCGGCTGACAGCTGAAAGCTGATGGCTGATAGCTGTCTTTAGAAATTCTCCGTCTCTGTTGGCAACTGCAAGTCCACCGAGTCGAGCGGCTCGTCTTCGTCGTCGTAACGCCCGAAGCCCGCTGCCAACGCAGTCTGCGGGGGAATGCTGGTCGGTCCCGGCACCGCATTGCCCTGCTCGTCGATCTTCATACCAAGTGACAGGCCCATCTGCGCCAGGATCTCCTTGATCTCGTTCAGGCTCTTGCGGCCGAAGTTCTTGGTTTTCAGCATCTCGGCTTCGGTCTTCTGCACCAGCTCGCCGATGGTCTGAATGTTAGCGTTCTTCAGGCAGTTATAACTTCTGACCGAAAGCTCCAGTTCTTCCACGCTCCGGTTGAGGTTGTCGTTGCGGAGCAGGATGCGGCCTTCTTCGCCGCGCGCTTCAGCTTCGATCTCTTCCTCGAAGTTGATGAAGATGTTCATGTGGTCCTTGAGCAGCTTGGCAGCCAGACCGATCGCATCGGCGGGCAGGACTGCGCCGTTGGTCCACACCTCGAGGGTCAGCTTGTCGTAGTCGGTGATCTGCCCCAAACGCGCGGCATCGACCACGTAATTTACGCGGCGCACCGGCGAGTGAACCGAATCCACGGGGATAAAACCCAGTCCCAGGTCGGCATCGAAATTCTTGTCCGCGGAAACATAGCCGCGCCCGCGCTTCAGGCGCATCTCCATGTCGAGCTTGCCGCCTTCAGAAAGCGTGGCCAGATAAACGTTCTTGTCCAGAATCTCGACATCGCCGTCCGCTTCGATCATGCCGCTGGTCACAACGCCAGGCTGGTCGGCGCGCAGATACAGGGCCTTGGGGCCGTCGCCGGCGAGCTTGAAGGGAATTTGCTTGAGGTTGAGGATGATGTCGGTCGCGTCTTCGACCACCCCGGTGATGGACTGGAACTCGTGCAGCACGCCTTCGATACGAACCGCGGTGACCGCTGCGCCCTCGATCGAGCTAAGCAGTGTGCGGCGAAGGGCATTGCCAATGGTGGTGCCAAAGCCCCGCTCGAATGGCTGGGCGCTGAACTTTCCGTAAGTGTCGCTAAGCGTCTCGGCATCGACCGCAAGGCGCTTCGGTTTTTGGAATCCTCTCCACAACATATTCGTCTCTCGTTTCCCGCACGGCGTGTACGTCGCGATGCATTTTGCGGCGGCCGCGCAAGTTCTCCTTCGTTTTGGAATGCAGCCTTCAGCTTTCAGCCGTCAGCCTTCAGCTCGCTCGCGGTAGAGCGAGACATCGAGGTCCCCGCGGAAAGAGCTGAAGCTGACAGCTGAGAGCTGGTAGCTGTTACTTCGAGTACAACTCCACAATCAGCTGCTCATTGATGGGCAGGTTGACGTCGGCGCGCTTGGGCAGGTGCAACACGCGCCCTGACAGATTCTCAAAATTCGCCTCAAGCCAGCCCGGAACCGGATTCTGTGCCGCGAACTGCGAAGCCTGCTCCACGATCACCAGCTTCTTGGCATTGTCGCGAACCGCGATTTCGTCGCCCGCGTTCACCTGGTACGACGGAATATTCACCTTGCGGCCATTCACCGTGACGTGCCCGTGCCGCACCAACTGCCGCGCCTGCCTGCGCGAAATCGCAAATCCCAGCCTGTAGGCGACGTTATCCAGGCGCCGCTCCAATTGCTGAATGAGCAATTCGCCGGTTACGCCCGTCGCGCGGTTAGCCTTCTCGTAATACTCACGGAATTGGCTCTCGAGCGTGAAATACATGCGCTTGGCCTTCTGCTTCTCGTGCAGTTGCAGGCCATAGCCCACGATTTTGGCTTTGCGGTCTTTTCCGTGCTGCCCCGGCGGGAAGTTGCGTTTCTCCAATGGGCAGCGGTCCGAGGTGCACTTCGTGCCCTTCAAAAATAGCTTGGTGCCTTCGCGGCGGCAAAGGCGGCAGACAGCTCCTGTATAACGTGCCATTTCTTCTCCTGACTTCGGATGACGGCCGGTTTACATCCTAGTTGGACTTCGTCCCGGCCCAGTGTTAGGTTTCAGGTGTCAGGTGTCGGCGAACTGAAACCTGACACCTGCAACCTGATCCCTGGCGCGTTCTAGACGCGCCTACGTTTCGGCGGCCTGCAACCGTTATGCGGCACCGGCGTCACGTCGCGAATCGTCTTGACTTCAATGCCTGCCGCAGCGATTGCGCGGATGGCCGATTCCCGGCCCGACCCCGGACCGGCGACTCGCACATCCACAGCCCGCACGCCGTGATCGCGCGCCATGCCGGCGGCATTCGAAGCCGCCTGCTGCGCCGCGAAAGGCGTGCCCTTGCGCGATCCACGAAATCCCAGCGAGCCCGAGCTTTTCCAGCTCAGGGTGTTGCCCATCGGGTCGGTGATCGTCACAATCGTGTTATTGAACGAGGCTTGAATGTACACGATGCCGAATGGCACATTCTTGCGCTCGCGCTTCTTGAACTTCTTGGTCTTGCCCTTCTTGCCGCTCTCGGCCTTTTGTTCCGGTTTCGCCATTAAGTCTTCGCCGTCGCTTTCTTCTTGCCGGCAATCGTGCCCTTGCGCGGGCCCTTCCGAGTGCGGGCATTGGTGTGGGTGCGCTGGCCGCGCACCGGCAGCGACTTGCGGTGACGCAGGCCGCGGTAGCTCTGGATGTCGATGAGGCGCTTGATGTGCATGGCTACGTCTTTGCGCAGATCGCCCTCGACTTCGCCTTCATCCTCAATCACCTGGCGGATACGGTTGACCTCGTCCTCGCCCAGAGCCTCGACCTTCTTGAACGCGTCGACGTTCGCCTTGTCGAGAATCTTTCGGGCGCGGGGCTGACCGATGCCGAAGATATACGTGAGCGCGATCCTCGCCTGCTTGTTGCGCGGAAGATCGACGCCAGCAATACGTGCCATTCTCGTGTTCCTTTTCTTGATTTGTGCCTCCGGCCTCAGCCGGTTCGCACGGGTTATACGGAGCGCTTCCCGAGGTTCATCGCAAGCCTTGACTCAAGCTAACTCGCCTCTTGCCAGGGTTCAGGTTGCAGGTGTCAGTTCGATATCGCGGCTACTGTCGTCTTTATCTGCTCCCTGAAACCTGTCTTGGAAGCCTCCCATTTTGCCAGGCCTTGCCTATCCCTGACGCTGCTTGTGCTTCGGGTTCTCGCAAATCACGCGTACCACGCCTCCGCGAGTAATGACCTTGCACTTTACACAAATCTTCTTCACTGATGCCCGGACCTTCATTTTCACTGCCCTTCCTGGCGCCCCACGTTTCAGCGCAGAATCTGTTTCGAGCCTGTAGCCGGTTGCTCGTACTTAACATTTAGCTATTGGCTACCGGCTGCCTCATTTGTATCTGTACACGATCCGTCCGCGATTCAGGTCGTAAGGACTCAGTTCCACCGCCACGCGGTCGCCGGGCAAAATCCGAATAAAGTTCTTGCGCATTCTTCCCGAGACATGGGCCAAGACCTCGTGGTTATTCTCGAGCTTGACCTTGAACATCGCGTTGGGCAACGTCTCAAGGACAGTCGCCATGACCTCAATCGCATCTTCCTTCGGCAATCGATATCCGTTTCTGCCGACTTTCGCCGACTGCTGCGCCGAGTCAAATGACCGGTTCAAATTCAGAGCTTGCTGCGAGTGGCTTGTAGTCCTTAGCTCCCATGCTTAGCTACTGGCTGCCGGCTACAAGCTGCCCGCTGTCTATTCCGTTAAAACCCTCGCGCCATCCGCGGTCACCGCTACGGTGTGCTCGAAGTGCGCGCTCATGCTTCCATCGCTGGCTACAGCGGTCCACCCGTCGTCCAGCACTCTGACGTCGGGCCTGCCAACGTTTACCATTGGCTCGATCGCGATAACCATGCCTGTCTTAAGCCTCATGCCCTGTCCTGCTTCGCCAAAATTCGGCACCTGCGGATCTTCGTGCATGCGCGCGCCGATGCCGTGACCCACAAAATCGCGGACCACGGAAAATCCTTCGCCCTCGACCACCTTTTGCACCGCCGCTCCCACATCGCCCAGCGTTGCACCCGGCTTCACCGCCGCAATGCCCGCGCGAAGCGACGCTTCGGTGGCCTTGAGCAACCGCGCGGCCTTCTCGTCGATCCTGCCGACCGGCACGGTGATCGCCGCGTCGCCGTAATAGCCGTCTACGACCACGCCAAAATCCACCGAGACAATGTCGCCTTCCCTTAGAACCCGCTTTGGCGACGGAATGCCATGCACGACTTCGCTGTTGACCGACGTGCACAGGACACAGGGAAACCCATGGTACCCCTTGAACGCAGCCTTCACACCCAGTTCGCTCAACCGCTCCTCAGCTGCCTTCTCAAGATCGAAGGTAGTCGCCCCCGGCCTTACCTTGCTGCGCACAAGCTCAAGCACCTCGCGAACCACCTGCCCTGCGCGGCGCATCTTCTCGATCTCTTTCGACGACTTCAGTACGACAGCCACAACCAGTTCTCAGTTCTTAGTTCGCGGTTCAACGTCACAAAATCGGTCCAGCAGCCATCCGCTGTGAACTGCGAACTGCCTTTCGCGCCAAACCACCGTCACGCCTACGCCCCTTTGCGCAGTCGCTCGACGGCGGCAATAATTCCGGCTGCAATCGCAGCGATCGGCCGGTCTCCATCTACTTCCGCGAATCGCCCCAGATCCCGGTAGTGCTCGACGACAGGCGCGGTAAGAGCCTGGTAAGCGCGCATGCGCTCCTTAAAGACCGCTTCAGTGTCGTCGGCTCGCTGGACCAGCGCAGCACCCTCAACATTACAGAATCCATCTCTTTCAGGCGGATTCATGTAGACGTTGTAGATGGTCTGGCAAACAGGACAATTCCGGCGCCCCGTAATGCGGCGCAGTAGTTGATTATAGTTCACTTGGATGCTGACCGCAACTAGCGGCAGGGCCTCGATTTGCGCGGCCAATCGGCCGTCGAGCCATGTAGCCTGCCCCAACGTTCGCGGAAAGCCGTCCAGAATATATCCACGGGCCGTATCGGGCTGCAGAAGACGGATCGCGACCATCTCGTTAACCAGAGAATCGGGAACGAGGTCGCCGCGGCCCATGATCCCTTTGGCCACCTTGCCCAAGGGCGTCCCTTCGGCCACGTTGGCGCGCAGAAGGTCACCCGTAGAAATCTGAGGAATGCCCCAAAACTTCACTAGCTCCTTGGCTTGGGTCCCCTTTCCCACGCCTGGAGCTCCCAATAAAAGAATTGGGCCGGGAACGGTTTCTGTTTCCGTTGCCCGGCCTGTGTCTATCGAAGTCATTGAAGATAAAGACATTACCACGTTTTCCTTCCGCGAATGCGACCGGAGCGCGGGGAAAAGCCATCATAGTGACGCATGATCAGCTGCGATTCGATCTGGTTAACGGTATCCATGGCCACACCCACCACAATGAGGAGCGAGGTGCCGCCAAAGTAGAAGTTCACGTTCATTCCGTGAATCATCCAGTTAGGAAGATTCTCGAAATACCTCCCGATAAGCCAAATCTTGTCGAAGCGAATGCCCGAGATGAGAAACGTGGGGACCATCTGGACACAGATCAGGTAGAGTGCGCCTACCAGCGTGATACGCGTAAGGATGTCGTTGATGAAGTCGGATGTGCGCTTGCCGGGCCGGATCCCGGGGATAAAGGACCCAGACTTGCGAAAGTTGTCGGCAATGTCGTCCGGCCTCATTACGATCGACACGTAGAAATAAGCAAAGAAGATAATGCCCAGTATGTTGAGCAACTCATACCAGGGCATACCAGGCGCCAATGCGGTCACGACCCCCTGGGCAAACTTGTTGCTTTGCACCCAGCCCACCTGGCTAAAGAGCATCGGCGCCGAAAGAATCGAACTGGCAAAGATAATCGGCATCACGCCGCCCGAGTTCACTTTCAAAGGCAGGTGGCTCGATTGACCGCCCATCATGCGCCGGCCCACGATGCGCCGCGCGCTTTGGATGGGGATGCGCCGTTCGCTGCGCTCCACAAACACAATGAAACCAACCACCGCGGCCATGCCGACGATCAGCAACACCACCACCAGAATCGTCATGGGGCCCCAGGCATCGGTCTGAACCTTCTGCACAAGGTCGGCGATACCGCGCGGAAGTCCGGCTACGATTCCTGCGAAAATCAGCAGGCTCATGCCGTTACCGATGCCGCGATCGGTAATCTGCTCGCCCAGCCACATGATGAAGGCCGTCCCGGTGGTCAACGTCAGCACCGTCATGAGGATGAAGCCCGGACCCGGATCCAGGACCAGCCCTTGCTTGGTGAGAATTGCCGCAATGCCGATGGACTGGAGCGCACCCAGAACCACCGTCAGGTAGCGCGTCCACTGCGTGATCTTCCGCCGGCCCAGTTCGCCTTCCTTCTGAATGCGCGCCAGCGGCTCGTAGACCACGGTGAGAAGCTGAAAAATAATCGATGCCGTGATATACGGCATGATACCCAGGGCGAAAATGGTCATGCGGCGCAGCGTGCCGCCACTGAACAGGTCCATCAGGCCCAGAGCCGACCCGCTCTGCGAGCTAAACAGCAGTTCCAGTTGGTGGTAATTTACGCCCGGCGTGGGAATCCAGGCACCCAGGCGGTAAACCGCGAGAATGCCCAAGGTGAAAAGCACCCGTTTGCGCAAATCGGGAATCCGGAAGATATTGAGAAACTTCTCAAGCATATTGCGCTATCCGATTCAGGCGCTCATGCGCCGGTGCAAACTTTACTACCAATTCCATCTTACGGGGTTCCCGCTTACCGTCAGGCTAACGGAGAGCGAAAACTCGCACTGTGAGTTGGATCACGCTTCAGAAATGCCTTTGGAGCCTGCGATGAGCGCGCCAAGGCGGCTTCATCAATTAAATAATTGACTCGAAGCAACTTACGCGGAAGCTGGAGCAGGAGCGCCCTCCACGACAGCCTTTCCGCCAGCCTTTTCGATCTTCTCAGCCGCAGACTTGGAAAACTTGTGAGCGTGAACAGTGATTGCCTTCTTCAGCTCACCCGATCCCAAAACCTTGATCAGCGTCCTCTTTTTTGACGCCAGGCCCAGTTTCAGGTAGTCGTCGAGGCTCACTTCGGCGGCGCCCGTCTCCGCAATGCGGGCGATGTTCACGATGGTATATTCGGTGCGGAAGATGTTGGTGAAGCCGCGCTTGGGCAGGCGGCGGTGCAGCGGCATCTGGCCGCCCTCAAATCCGCGCATCAGACTGGAGCCGGATCGCGACCCCTGGCCCTTGTGGCCACGGGTTGAGGTCTTGCCCATGCCGGATCCCATACCCCGGCCCACGCGCTTGCGCCCGGTATTGGCCTTCCGCGGAGCGCGTAAATTGGAAAGATTTTTTGCCATGTTCCCCTCGCTGTAACGCCGACGGTTCAGGCCGCCGACTCGCGTTGTTGATGAAGTGAAGTGAGTGAAAGGAGTGAAGGGAGTGAAAGACACAGGCCAGACCTGTTCAGGCCCTAACTAACTTGACTCTTTTCACTCTGTTCACTTTCTTCACTTCGCATTCAAAATGCGAACTAGATGCGGCACCGCCTTCACCATACCCCGCACCGATTCCGTGTCTTCCCGCTCGACAACTTGGTTCAGGTGGGTAAAGCCCAGGCCCTTAATTACCAGCTTGTGTTTGGTGGGTGTGGCGATGGCCGAGCGGTAGTACTGAATGCGAATCATCTTCGTCTTGGCCATCACAGATCCTCCACCTGCTTGCCCCGTGCCGTAGCCACTTCGCCGCGGTCACGCAATTGCGTGAGCGCGTCAAACGTCGCCTTGATCACGTTGTGCGGATTGGGCGAGCCGAGGCTCTTGGTCAGCACATTCTGCACGCCAACCGAAGTCATTACCGCGCGCACCGCGCCGCCGGCAATCACGCCAGTGCCTTCCGGCGCCGGTTTCAGCAGCACCTGGCCCGAGCCAAACCGGCCCAGCACCTGGTGCGGGATCGAGGTCTCTGTCAGATGTACCCTTATCAGGTTCTTCTTGGCGCTCTCGATTCCTTTGCGAATCGCCTGGGGAACTTCCTTCGCCTTGCCCGATCCGTAGCCCACCACGCCTGAAGCGGCGTCGCCCACGACCACCAGTGCGGCAAACGACATGTTCTTGCCGCCCTTCACCACCTTGGTCACGCGATTGATCGCCACTACCTGATCCTTCAGGTTGTATTGGTTGGCATCGAGTTTCTTCGTCAAAGTCGTCATTACCCTTGTCTCTTCTCTGAGCTTCTAGCTGTTCGCTTTTAGCCCTTAGCTTTCTCCGCCCGAAGGCCGTCAACCTCGCACAATTGAAGAGCTAACGGCTGAGAGCCAATAGCTGCTTTAGAATTCCAGCCCCGCTTCGCGCGCCGCATCGGCCAGCGCCTTTACGCGGCCGTGATACAGGAACCCGCCGCGATCGAAGACCACGCGCTTGATCCCCTTGGCCACGGCCTGCTCGGCGATCGACTTCCCGGCCTCCTTGGCCGCGGCCACGTTGCCGCCGGTCTTCGCCTTCGCCTGCAGCGTCGACGCCGACACCAGCGTTTCGCCCTTCTGGTCGTCAATCACTTGCGCGTAGATATGGTTCAGCGAGCGGTACACGTTCAGCCGCGGCCGCTCCGCGGTTCCCGCGAGTTTCTCGCGAATGCGCGAGTGAATCCGTTTGCGAATCTCGTTTCTCTTGGTCTGCGTGATCATTTTCTCTCTCACCTATCAGCGGAACCGCCCCGCAGTCCCGTTCGGATTCGGATCCTTCACTTCGTTCAGGATGATCGCGCGAGGCTCAGACGCCTCGCAAACGCGATCACTTCGCTCCCGTCTTGCCTGCCTTCTTCTTCAGCCGCTCGTTCGAGTAGCGCACGCCCTTGTTCTTGTACGGATCCGGCTTACGCAGCGACCGCATGTCTGCCGCCACCTGGCCCACTTTTTGCCGATCCACTCCGCTGATAGTCAAATGCGTCTGCTTGGGATCGATCGCGACCTCGATGCCTGAGGGCAACGGAACCTCGATGGGATGCGAATAGCCCAGCGTAAACACCACCGTTCCCTTGCCCTTTAACTCGGCACGATAGCCAATGCCGACGATGTCCAGCTCTTTCGTCCAGCCCTTGGTCACACCTTCCACGGCGTTGTTCACTAGCGCGCGGGTCAGCCCGTGCAGCGCCGCTTTGTCGTCGCCCGACCGCTCTACTTGCAGATGCCCATCAACCGTCTTCAGCGAGATTCCGTCGGCAATCAGCGCCGAAACCTTTCCCTTGGGTCCTTCCACCAGAACTATGTTGCCTTCGACTTTGTACTTCACGCCCTGCGGCAGCGTAATCGGCTTCTTTCCAATTCGCGACATCGATCCAATCCTTCAAGGCTTGCGAGTCCCGAGCAGACTCATACCCGAATCCCTCGTTCCACTGCAGCCTATGCCGGGCTTTGCCCGACAGCTATCAGCTCCTAGCTTTCAGCTCATCTCGCTTCAGCCGCGCATGTAAACTCAACACGAAAAGCTGAAAGCTGAGAGCTAACGGCTGAAAGCGGTCTTCACCACACTTCGCACAACAGCTCGCCACCGACACCCTCGCGGCGCGCCTGGCGGCCCGTCATCACGCCCTTAGGCGTGGTTAAAATGGAGATGCCCAGCCCGCCCTGGACGCGCTTGATCTCGTCGCGGCCGACGTAAACGCGGCAGCCGGGGCGCGAAACGCGCGACAGGTCGCGAATAGCCGCTTCCGTGCCGCCGTATTTCAGATACACGCGCAGCACCAGCTTGCCATCCTCTTCCTGCGTCTTGTAGTTCGAGATGTAGCCCTCTTCCTTCAGAATGCGGGCGATCTCGGTCTTCAACTTCGAAGCCGGAACATCCAGCTTCTGGTGACGCGCCCGGATCGCATTCCGGATACGCGCCAGAAAATCTGCTACAGGATCGGTCAGACTCATTCCTTCTCCTTCATTCCCCGTTCGCCCGACTCTTTCTGGCGGGAACCTGCGGGAATGGTTTGAGGCTTGCGCCCCAGTGACCAGGTTTCAGTGATCAGTAGTCAGTCGATCTTGCCCCGATTCGACCCAGCGGTCAGCACCTGCACGGATAAACTGACCACTGACCACTGTTCACTGACAACTGTCTTGCTACCAGCTCGACTTATTGACTCCCGGAATCTCGCCCTTCAGGGCCAAGCCCCGGAAACACAGGCGGCAAACGCCGAATTTCCGCAGAAATCCCCGCGGCCGGCCGCAAAGCTGGCAGCGGTTATGTTTGCGGCTGCTGAACTTCGGCTTCCGCGCGTCTTTCACTCTCTTTGCAGTAGTTGCCATAAAACCTCTTCAAAACCAGCTTTCAGCTCTTAGCTTTTAGCTCGCCCTGTCCCGAACAAGCTCTGAATTCCGTTTCGCCTCGGAAGCCAACCAGCCACAACCGAAGCTGAAAGCTAATAGCGAACGGCTAATAGCTGTCTTTACGCTCCCTGCCGGAACGGCATGCCGAAGTGCTTGAGCAGCGCTCGCGCGCTGTTGTCGTCCCTCGCCGTCGTCACGATGGTGATGTTCATGCCCTTCAGCTTCTCCACCTTCGCGTAGTCAATCTCGGGGAAAATCAGTTGATCCTTCAGGCCGAGCGTGTAATTGCCGCGTCCGTCAAAGCTCTTGGTTGAAACGCCGCGGAAGTCGCGAACGCGCGGCAGCGCCGTAGAGATCAGCCGGTCGAGAAACTCGTAGGCCTTATCGGACCGCAGCGTCACCATGGCGCCAATATTCATGCCCGCGCGCACGTGAAAGGCCGCGATCGACTTCTTGGCCTTCGTCGTCACCGGCTTCTGACCGGCGATCTGCGTCAGGTCCCCAACCAGAGGATCGAGCAGCTTATTATTCTGCGTTGCCTCGCCCAGGCCCATATTGATGACGATCTTCTGGAGCTTCGGCACGGCCATGGGGTTATCGAGCCCCAGTTCTTTCTGCAGCGCCTGCTTGATCTCCTTGTGGTACTTCTCTTTCAACCGTGCTGCCATCTCTCTGCTCTCTTTCTTCCGGCCTCGGATTGGGCCTTCGGCCCGTGTACCGTTTCGGAAGGAGTTCCAAAATCCAGCCAGTAGCTTGTAGCTCGTAGCCTGTAGCTGCTGGCTACGAGCTAACGGCTACAAGCTGCCTTCACTTCTTCGTGGGCAGCTCTTGCCCGCACTTCTTACAAATCCGCATGCGCATGCTGCCCTCAATCTTGTGCGCAGCTTTCGTATCGCCGCAGTTGGGGCAGACCAGCACTATGTTCGAAACCTCGATCGGCGACTCTTGCTCCGCGATTCCGCCTTTGGTCCGCTGGCGCTGCTTGGTCGAAACCGTCTTCTTCACCATCCGCACGTGTTCTACCAGCACCGTTCCCTTGTCGGGAAACACGCGCAGCACCCGGCCCGTCTTTCCCCGATCAGAGCCCGTCAGTACTTTGACCGTATCATTGCGATGAATCATCAAACTCGGCATTTCTTCTCCAAAACCAGCTACTAGCTTCCAGCTGCTAGCCTCCAGCCCCGTCTCGCCTCTACCGCAGTTCTGTGTCCAGCACGAACGGGCTAGAAGCTAGGAGCTAGAAGCTGTCTTTTACACCACTTCCGGGGCAAGCGAAACAATCTTCAAAAACTTCTTCTCGCGCAGCTCGCGGGCCACAGGCCCGAAGACACGCGTCCCGATAGGTTCGTGATCGTCGCCAATCACCACTGCAGCATTCTCGTCGAAGCGGATGTAGGTACCGTCTCGCCTGCGGTGTTCCTTGCGCGTGCGCACGATCACCGCCTTCACAACCTTCCCCTTCTTCACGGTGCCGTCCGGCGAAGCTTCCTTCACAGCGGCGGTCACCACATCCCCCAAGCCGGCCTTTGCTCCCAGCCCTCCACCCAACGGCAGAATCACCTGCAACTTGCGCGCGCCGGAGTTATCGGCCACCGCGAGCATGGTTCTCATTTGCACAGCCATGGTTTTTCCTCCTCCCGGCAGCTCCTATTTCTCAGCAGGAATCGCCTCGCCCGGCAGAACCGCATCTTCGATCTGGCTCAGCGCTGAACGCCTCACAATTTCTTCGAGATTCCACCGCTTCAGCTTGCTCAGCGGCCGCGTTTCGCGGATGCGCACCATGTCGCCCAGCCGCGCCGAACTCTGCTCGTCATGCGCATAAAATTTCTTTGTCGAGCGAATGATTCTCTTGTACTTGGGGTGAGCCTTGCGCATCTCCACCGCGACCACAATGGTCTTTTGCATCTTGGTCGAAACCACCTGGCCCACTTTTTCGTTGCGCCGCGAGTTGGGCGCCTGCCCAGTTTGCAAAGTCATTTCCGCGTCACCTTCGCTTTCGTCGTCTTCTTCTCCGCGGCCGGTGCTGCCTTCTTCGCCACCCGGGTCCTGGTTTTCGCAGCCGGCGCCGCTTCTTCGGCCTTCGCTGCTTTGGCCTCAACCACCGGCGCCGCCTTCCCAGCCTTCGGGCCCACTGCGGTAGCGGCCACCTTTTCCTTCAGCTCGCCGTGAATCCCCAGTTCGCGCTCGCGTGCAATGGTCTTGATCTGCGCGATCTCCTTGCGCAGCTCGCGGAGCTTCTTCACGCCATCGTTCTGCCCCATCGAGACTTGGAAGCGCAGCCTGAAGAGCTGCTCCGAGGAGGTTTTCTCCTGATGCACCAGCTCTTCATCACTCAAATTACGAATCTTTGCAAGTTCCATCTCTGTTTCCTAGCTTTCAGCCATCAGCCTTCAATTTGAACTCCCTGCACCGCGAACTAGCTGACAGCTAGTAGATGTCTTTACTCTGCTGCCTTCGCTACCGTCTTTTCAGCGCCAGGCCGCTGCACAAACTTGGTTCTCAGCGGCAGCTTGTGTGAAGCCAGCCGCATTGCCTCAGCAGCCGTCTCCGGAGTCACGCCTTCCATCTCAAAGAGAATCTTGCCGGGCCGCACCACCGCCACCCAGTGGTCCAGCGCGCCCTTGCCCGATCCCATACGGACTTCGGCCGGCTTCTTGGTAATCGGCTTGTCAGGGAAGAGCCGCAGCCAGATCTTGCCGCCGCGCTTGATGAAACGCGTCATGGCAATTCGGCTGGCCTCAATCTGCCGGTCGGTGATGTAGCCGCACTCCATCACCTTCAATCCGTACTCGCCGAAAGACAGCGTCGAGCCGCGCCAGGCCTTGCCGCGGCGCTTGCCCTTCTGCTGCTTCCGGAACTTCACTTTCTTCGGCATCAACATAACGAAACCCTCAAAAGCAGCTATTAGCTTTCAGCTCTTAGCTCTCAGCTTTTTCTTGCCCAGGCTGCTTGTCCCGCCTTTGCTTTCGCCGATAGCTGAAAGCTGAAGGCTGAACGCTGCCTTTAAAACACCGACTTACCCACCTGCGGAGCCTGGCGGCGCTTCTGTTCATAAATATCGCCGCGATAGATCCAGACCTTCACGCCGATCACGCCATAGGTCGTGTTGGCTTCTGTGAAGCCGTAATCGATATCGGCGCGTAGGGTGTGCAGCGGCAAACGCCCCTGCAGATACCACTCCGAGCGCGCAATTTCGTTGCCGTTCAGCCGGCCCGAAACGCGCACCTTGATTCCCTTGCAGCCGAAGCGCAGCGCCGAATCCACGCTCTTGCGCATCGCCCGGCGGAAACTCACGCGCTTCTCCAGCTGCAGCGCGATGTTCTCGCTCACCAGCTGCGCGTCCAGCTCCGGCTTGTTCACCTCGATGATGTCGATGAACACGTCGCGGTTGGTGCGCTTGCCGAGTTCGGTCTTCAGCTTCTCAATCTCCGCGCCCTTGCGGCCGATCACGATGCCGGGACGCGCGGTGCGGATCAAAAAGCGCAGCTTGTTGCCCGGACGCTCGATCTCGACCGAGCTCACGCCCGCCGCCTTCAGCTTGTCGCGCAGTTCCTTCTTCAGCTTCACGTCCTCGACCAGCAGCTTGTCGTACTCCCGCTCCGAGAACCAGCGCGACCGCCACGGCTTGTTGATTCCCAGCCGGAATCCGTAAGGATGGACCTTCTGTCCCATATGTTCCTTTCAAACCCTCTTCAAAACCCTGTCATCCTGAGCAAGTTTGTTCTCGCTCTCCCAAAATACCTGTCATCCTGAGTGTCGAAGGAACTGCATTGCAGTTCGCACGACTAGCTCTTCTTCGCAGCCTTCTTCTTCGTTCCGCCGGCCTTCGCCGCCGGCTTCTTCGCGGCTGTCTTCTTTGGCGCCGCCTTCTTCGCCTTCGGAAGCGCTGTCTTGGAAGCTTCCACGCCGGCCGCCGGCTCCTCAACCTTTGTCACCAGACCCTCGGCTTGCCGGCGCTCAGCAACCGAGAGCACGATGTGCGTCATGCGCCGCTGGTAGCGATACGCGCGTCCCATCGGCGCTGGACGAATCCGCTTCAGGCGAGGCCCGTCGTTGGCCTGTGCCTGCCTCACATAGAGGTTGTCCACGTCCAGGTCGATGCCCTCTTCTCCAGCCACATACTTGGCGTTGTCCACCGCCGAAGTCAGCAGCTTGTGGACCGCCGGTGCGATGCGTTTCTTGGTGAAGGCCGTCGTGTCCAGCGCCTCCTGCACGCCGCGCCCCTTGATCAGATCCAGCACCAGGCGCGCTTTCTGCGGCGACACGCGTTGAAACCTTGCTTCGGCCCTATATTCTCTTGTTGCCACTGCCATCGTTTTGCCTTCCTCAGCCACCAGCTCTCAGCTTTTAGCTCCTAGCTTCGAACTCATCGGAACTTGCATTCTGTCCGCCGATCGATCCTTCTTCGTTCACCACGATTGAGCTAATGGCTAACGGCTAGAAGCTACCATCTGCTTCCCTACCGCGCCGGCGCCGGTGCCGGCTTGGCCGCGGCTTCCGTCGCCGCCTTCGATCCGCCGGTGTGTCCCTTGAACGTACGCGTCGGAGCAAACTCGCCCAGCTTGTGTCCCACCATGTTCTCGGTCACGTACACCGGAACAAACTTCTTGCCGTTGTGGACGGCGATCGTGTGGCCCACGAACTCAGGAAAGATCGTCGAGCGCCTTGCCCAGGTCTTCACCACTTTCTTGTCGTTGGCCTTGTTCAGCGCCTCGATCTTTACGCTCAAGTGCGCATCCACAAAAGGGCCCTTCTTCGTCGAACGTCCCATAAAAGACAGCTCCTAGCTTCTAGCCGCCAGCTCCTAGCCTTTTCTCACTTCGGCTGTCGCCCGGCCATTGCCGCAAATCTTCTGTTCAGCAACCACAAGCTAGTAGCTGGAAGCTAGTAGCTGGAAGCTGCTTTCTCACTTCGCCCTGCGGCTGACGATCATGCCGTCGGTCCGCTTGTTGTTGCGCGTTTTGTAGCCGCGCGTCGGCTGACCCCAAGGGGTCACCGGATGGCGTCCGCCAGAGGTCTTTCCTTCGCCGCCGCCGTGAGGATGATCGACCGGGTTCATGGTCACGCCGCGATTGGTCGGCCGAATGCCCAGCCAGCGAGTGCGCCCCGCCTTGCCGATCGAAACATTCTCGTGATCCGTGTTCCCCACCTGGCCGATGGTTGCCATGCACTCTGACAGCACCTTACGCGTTTCGCCCGATGGCAGCTTAAGCAGGGCATAATCGCCCTCCTTGGCAACCAGTTGCGCCTGCGCTCCTGCCGAACGCGCCATCTGAGCGCCCTTGCCCGGCCGCAGTTCGATCGCGTGCACCGTAGTGCCGGCGGGAATGTTCTTGAGCGGCAACGCGTTGCCGATCAGGATGTCGGCCTCGGGTCCAGACATCACCTTCGCGCCCACCTTCAACCCTACCGGCTGCAGGATGTAGCGCTTCTCGCCATCGGCGTAGCTCACCAGCGCAATCCGAGCCGAACGGTTCGGATCGTACTCGATCGTCGCCACCTTGCCCGGTACGCCAAACTTCTCGCGCTTGAAGTCGATGAGGCGGATCTTCTGCTTGTGCCCGCCGCCTTGGTGGCGGATCGTCATGTCGCCCGAGTTGCGCCTTCCGCCGGTGCGCTTGCGCGTCACCAGCAACGGCTTGTGCGGCGTCGATGTTGTCAGATCCTCGGTGGTCAACGTGGTCTGAAACCGCAGCGTTGGGGTCACCGGTCTGTATGTCTTGATTCCCATCGTCTCTGTCCTTGAGCTCCGGAACTTCGTCCTGCCCGGCTCTCACTTCTTTTCCGGAACCGTCTCTCAGTTCCGATATTCCTTCTCGCGGCAAGTGGCTTACAGTTTCACCGCTTCACTTTTTCACTCTTTCACTGCTTACAAATTGCTCACGTACTCCGGCAGCTTCTCGCCCGCCTTCAGCTTCACGTACGCCTTCTTCCAGTCCGGCCGAAAACCCGCATATTTTCCGCGGCGGCGCTCCTTGCCGGCAAAATTAGACGTACGCACTGCGGCCACCTTCACCTTGAAGAGCGCCTCGACGGCCTGCTTCACTTCTGTCTTCGTCGCTTTGGGAGCCACTTCGAAGACCAGCGTTCCTTCGGTCTCTTTCACGCCCAATCCCTTTTCGGTGATCAGCGGCTTACGAATTACCGTATAGAGAGTTGGCATTAGGCAGCCTCCTTCTCGGCGGCTTTACGCTTCGACGCCGACTTCACCAGCGCCTCGGCAAGCTGCTCGATCGCGGCCTTCGAAAATATCGCCATGTCGTAGCGCAGAAGATCGTAGGGATGCACTTCGTTGTTCAGCACCAGCTCGACCCCCCGCAAATTGCGCGCGCCGCGCAGCAATCCCTGACCGAGGGTCTTGCCGTTTTCCACCAACAGCGCCGTGCGCGTTACGCCCAGCTTGTTCAGCGCGTTGAAGTAGAGCTTGGTCTTGCCTTCCTTGATCTCGAGTGAATCCACCACCGTCAGTTTGCCGTCGGCCAATTTCGCCGCCAGCGCCGAGCGCAGAGCGCCTAGCAACTTCTTGCGCGGGAAGGCATAGTCATAGCTGCGCGGCTGCGGTCCATGCACCGTGCCCCCATGGCGCCACAAGGGAGACCGCACCGAACCGACACGCGCCCGGCCAGTTCCCTTCTGTTTCCACAGCTTCTTGCCCGAACCGGCTACCAGCTTGCGGTTCTTTGTGGCATGTGTTCCCTGCCGCAGTGAAGCGCGATAGTGCTTCACCGCCTCCCACAGCAGCGCCTCATTCACACCCTCCGGCGCAAACACCTGGTCGGGCAGATCCACTGAGCCCACTCGCTCGCCACCTAAGTTCACTACATCCACTTTTGCCATCGTCTTCTTCCAGAAAGCTGTCAGCTCTCAGCTTCTTCATCCATCCTGCAAAACACTTGGGTTTCACACCAACCAGCTAATAGCCGAAAGCTATTAGCTGACTGCTGCCCTACGCCTTCTTTTTCGCCGCCTTCTTCGCCGCCTTCAACGGGTCAACGGTGCCCGATCCGGCAAACCCGCGGCGCTCGCGCGGCGGAGCCTTGGCCTTCGAAATCAGCACATACCCCTCACGCGGACCGGGTACGGCGCCTTCGACCATCAGCAAGTTCTCATCGAGATCGATGCCGCGGATCCGTAAGTTGCGCACCGTCACCTGGTCGGTGCCGAAATGGCCCGGCATGCGCTGCCCGGGAAACACCCGCGACGGAAAGCTCGAGGCGCCGATCGAGCCCTGCACTTGGAACATGTGTCCGTGCGACTTGGGTCCGCCGCCAAAGTGATGGCGACGCACAACGCCCGAAAACCCACGGCCCTTCGATGTTCCCAGCACGTCAACAAACTTCACATCGGAAAAAATGTCCACTAGCACCCGGTCGCCGGCCTTTGTCTCGGCAGCCCCATCGGATGCCGCCTCCACATTCACTTCCTTGATCAGCTTCACCGGCGGAGCCTCGGTCTTTGCCAGATGGCCGGTCTGCGCCTTGGTCATCCGCGAGGTTTTCACGAACTCAACTAACCCGATCTGCACCGCGTCGTACCCGTCCTTCGCCGCAGTCTTCAGTTGCGTTATCACGCAAGGACCCGCCTGCAGCACCGTAATCGGGTGCACATCGCCCTTGTCGTCGAAAACCTGCGTCATACCGATCTTTTTTCCGAGAATCCCTGTGACTGCCATCTTTCCCTCACCTCATCATGCGAGCCTTCATTCTTCTCGCACTGCCGGAATGTTCGTGAGCCGGTAGCTTCTAGCCAGTAGCCTGCAGCTTCATCCAGTTGGCGCTTGCCGTTTCAGCTCTTACCAGCAATGCCGAAGCTACAAGCTACGGGCTACGAGCTATTTTTCGAACGCCTTGATCTCCACATCCACACCGGCCGGCAGATCGAGCTTCATCAGCGCGTCCACCGTCTGCTGGGTCGGCTCCAGGATGTCGATCAGCCGCTTGTGCGTGCGGATCTCGAATTGCTCACGCGACTTCTTGTCCACGTGAGGCGAGCGCAGCACGCAATACTTATTCTTGATCGTCGGCAAGGGAATCGGTCCCGCCACCGTTGCCCCGGTGCGCTTGGCCGTATCCACAATCTCGCCGGTCGAGGTGTCCAGCACACGATAGTCGTATGCCTTCAACCGTATGCGAATTCTCTGTCCAACCATTGGCTTCCCTTCGTGAAACCAGCTTTTCAGCTCTCAGCTTTTTCTTAGCCGCGTCTTGCTTTTCGCCCCGAGGGTGGTCCGCCCGGCGCGGCCAGCGCCTACTTGATAATCTCAGAGATCGTGCCCGCGCCCACCGTCCTGCCGCCTTCGCGGATGGCGAAGCGCAGACCCTTCTCCATGGCCACCGGCGTGATCAGATCTATTTCGAGCTCCACGTTGTCGCCAGGCATCACCAT
>JBEKPO010000014.1:0-84655 GCA_049520675.1 Occallatibacter sp.
AGGCAAGGCCGGAGTTGTTTTGCCGGGGCTGTTCCTGATGGGGTGAATTCCCCCACCCATTCCGGCCGCAGTGGCGACCGCGGAATGGATGGGGCACCCGGCACGCCATGGTTGCCAATGAGCCCGCGGAATTGCTAAAGGCTTTTAGTAGTTAAACCGGTACCGAAATTCCCCATAGATCTGTCGCGGGTCGTTCCAGTGGAATCCGCCGAAGGTCAGACTGTTATCGAGCTGCACGCGGCGATTCGCCACGTTCACCGAGTTCGCCGAAAGAGTGAATTTCTCCGCGAAGGTCTTGCCGAGGGCGAGATCGAAGGTGGTGTGGCTGGGCAGATACGGACCGGGATATTGCGCCTGAGACGTTCCGTACAGGCCATTGGTGAATCCCGAGCCGTAGTAGACATTTGTTGAAGCGTAGGCCTTCCACGGCAGAGTGCCGTTAAAGCCCACGTTCAATGTGTTTCTCTGGTCATGGTCGACAGGAGCAAGTCCTGGCGGAATGTTGACTGTTGAAAGCGGGCACGCCGACGTAGCCGGCGTCGGGCAGATCAGGCCCCCCGTGATCGGCGAAGTTGCCTGGGCAATCTGGTTTGCATAGGCAAGGTGGAACTGGCCGTGGTGGAAGACATCGGGAGAGCGTAAGGTGAGAGCCCAACCTTGAATCAGCGCCGAAGACCAGGTGATCGGCCAGAAGATATTCGATTCTCCAATGTTATTGTGGTCCAGCCAATTCTCGGCCCTGGTTTCGTAGTTATTGGCGCTTAGGATCCAGTTGCGGAACGAAATCGTGACGCCATACTGCCATTGGATGTCCCGCTCACCATGCAGCGGAGCGAAGGTAAAGCCTTGGCCGTTGGCAAGATCGAGTAGAGGGCATGTCCCAGCCGACCCCGCTGAGATGCTGGAGCTGCAAGCCGTCGACAGTGGCGGGGCCTGGTAGTAGTAGCCATAGAAGCCGCTAAACACCCAGTTCAGCCGTGGGACCTTCAAAGCTGCGCCAAAACGGGGATCGGTTGCATTCTCCGAGATGGTCGCGTTGAACTGCGTTTCACGCAGTCCGGCAATCAAGGTAAACCACGGAGTCACCTTGAATTTGTCGTTGATGAATTCAGACACAACGCCGCCATTCACACTGACCGAAGAGGAAGGAACGTTTGGCGTACCGTCGGTGAAATAGTTATTGAAGTAGTTGTATTGGTGCTGGCCAAAGCTGTAGAGGCCGGCCTGAAGGTCGTTCTTCCAGAAGTTTTGGTTGAGGGCGATCTGAGCTCCTCCGTAGTTGGCGTCCTGATGGACGGTTGAGATGACCGGAGTATCGTTTGGCCCTCCGTTATAGTCGGCGCCATTGTAGTGATAGAACGGCGAGACCGTCAGCAGGCTATTCGGATTGAACGTGCGCACCCAGGAAAAAGTGACATATCCGTCCGGCTCGCTTTCGGCGTCGTGCAGGCCACTCGAGGGATAGACCTGGTTTCCAATGGAGTTCGGGTTGGGGTCGATCGGAATCTGGTAATAGTCCCTTCTCAGCGAAGTGACTAACCGGTATTGATTCTTGGCATCGGGATTGAAAATGAAGGAGGCGAATCCACCAAAGCCGTTGACTGCATCGTTGACCACCTGAGGGACGGGAGTCTGGAGCCCGTAAGCGCTGCGATTCCCGTTCAGGCTTCCATACCAGGCAAATCGATCCGTGTGCGCTCCGCAACTGATCTGGTCGTCGGTCTGGTAGAAATTACCGCCGGTGATGACGAGGTCGCACTCCTTGTAGCGTTCGAACCCGGTCCGCGGCACGACGTTGAACACTCCGTACGTGCGGTCTCCGTAGTCTGCGTCGTAACTGCCGCTATAGACCTCAAGATAATCGATATCTCTGGGAAGGATCTGCGGGCCCAGGTTGGTAGCGATGTTGGTGTTAGGGATGGGGACGCCGTCAATCAGCCAATTAACCTGGTGGCCACCCATCATGTGCAGCATGTCGTGGGTCACATAGGAGGCTGGAACATAATCGGTGATCATCTCCATGCCGTTGGTCCGATCAGCTCCTGGAGTTTGTTCAATGTCGATACGGCTCAGCATGGTCGTCGGCGTAACGCTGTCCGTCGTCGCCTCCACCGGCGTTCCCTGCACCACGACCTCTTCCTTCGCGCCTTCCAGGGCCAGTTGGAAATGGAGCACGGGACTCGTGTCGGACTGAACCACTACGCCTTCGCTCAACTGATGGAAGCCCTGCGAAGAAACCGTCACCCTGTAATTCCCGATCGGTACCAAGGTGAATTGAAATTCACCGTGAGTGTCGGAGTTTTGCGATTGCGTCCAATCCGAGTCTTGCGCCTTCAGCGTCAGGTGCGCCCCTTGGATTGGACGATGTTGAGGATCGTGGACTACGCCGCGAACAGAACCGAAGATCGTCCCAAATGCCGGAAGGGAAGCGGTCATCATCAAGGCCGCGAAAACATTAAGATGTCGCATGACAAAAACCTCCTCACAGAACTTTCTCGACTGCAGCCAACCGCGCGCTCTCAAGGAGGGAGATCTGCACTGGCCGGCAGCGATTTTGGGAATTGCCGAAGGAGTCCGCGCCTTGCAGGCTATTGACGAACTCGTTGAGCAGGAAGTTTTGTATCAGGGCACGAGTTCACTCGTGCCGCAAAGCTACAAAAAATGATGTGGGCTTTAGCCCCTGCGGAACCGCCACAGCATCTTCGGCAAAAGACTTAGCTAGGATCTGTTGCGGGAGGGCCGCGCCCGGCATGCGCGAGACTGGGGCACGAGCACGCGATCGTGCGTGTCAATCTAGCCGTGAACCGGCGTGCAAACTCGGCGCGCGTTCCAGTCTCCGCGGGCGGTAAGGCGTGCGCCGGCGCGAGGATACCGAACCTTAGGCCCGGGTATAGAGGACACGTCGTCGGAGCGGAGAAAGCTGTTCGTGGATCCAGCGCGAGGCCGGCCCTCATCGCGGCGATCTGCCGAGACATCGCGCAGTGGTGCGTCCCGCGTCTCCGGCAGCACGCGGGCACGTAGGCGTCCTCACTGCCCTTGAGCAGCGCCGAAAGCGGACCCAACCCGAAGAACAGGATCAGGTAAATGGAGAAGCCGCGACGCATCTGGAAGTCATGGTACACGATCGTCGGCGTGTTTCTATTGTGGAATCGCGCCTTCAGGTATCATCGAGTCACTGGTTGATCTCGTCGCATCGTTCCAAGAACAACTGAAAGTCAGGTATCGCAAGTGCCCAGTCCAGCATCACAGTTTGAATCCACTTCTGCCGCTGGTCGCAAGCTAAACTCCACACGCCGCCTGCGAATTGCGATTTTCGGCTTCGGCACAGTGGGCAGTTCGGTGGCGCGAATTCTCGTAGAGTCCAGGCCGCAGGGGCTGGAACTGACCCACATCTTTAATCGCCGCGTTGCCCGCAAGCGCGTCGACTGGACGCCGGCCGGCGTGGTGTGGAGCGAGGACGCAGATGCGGTGCTCGGTTCCGATGTCGACGTGATTGTCGAACTTGCCGGCGGCCTCGATCCCGCCGCGACTTGGGTGCGTCGGGCCCTGGACGCAGGCAAGAGCGTCGTCACGGCCAACAAGAAGCTCATCGCCTATCACGGTATTGAGCTCGAGCGGCTGGCCGAGGCAAAGGGCGGCCATCTCAAATATGGAGCTGCCGTCGCCGGTGGAATTCCGGTGATCCCCGGCCTCGAACAAGGTATGGCCGGCGACCGCATCGACCGGATCGAAGGAATCCTCAACGGAACCTGCAACTTCATTCTCAGCAAGATGGAAGAAGGAGCTGAATACTCGGCCGTTCTCGCCGAGGCGCAGGCCAGGGGCTACGCCGAGGCCAGTCCGGTGGAAGATGTGGACGGGTTCGACGCCCGCGCCAAACTGGCCATCCTCATGCGCCTCGCTCTGCGCGTGCAAGTCGATCCTGAGGAGATTGTCCCGCGCCCCATCACCACCATCATCCCCGTCGATTTCAGCTACGCTCGCGACTTGAGTTGCACCATCCGCCAGGTTTCGCGCGCCCAGCAATCGAATGGAACCATCGCCGCAACCGTCGGTCCCATGCTTGTTGCTTTGCGGTCGCCGTTAGCCTGGTCACAGGGAACCGAGAACATGGTCATCGTCAGCGGCCATTACGGTGGCGACGTAGTCTTCAGTGGGCACGGCGCCGGCGGCCATCCTACGGCCGTCGCCGTGGTCAGCGATCTTCTCGCTCTAGCCCACGGTTCCCGCCGCGTCGAGATTCCGTCGGCTCCGGCTCGCGTGGGCGCAGAGTTTGAGGTGCCTCATTACATCCGCTTTCTTGTGGTCGATCGACCCGGAATCGTCGCTGCCATCACCACCGCGCTCGCCAACGAAAACATCAACATCCGCGCGATCATGCAGAAGCCCGGCTATCCATCCCACGCGCTGCCCTTCGTGGTTACCGTTGAGCCCTGCAAATCGTCGGCGCTGCAGCGCGCTCTTGCTCAGATCCGCGTCATGGACTGCATGCTCGTCGAGCCCCTTGACTTGCAAATGCTCGAGTGAGAGGGCAGATCAGCGAGATTCAACGGCAGGAAGCAATTGAATCACAATCGCCCCACCAGGCGGCCATTCACTTACATCGCCGAGCTTTGGTAGCCTAAGTCCCTGGGATGGGTACTTGAGTTTCCGAGGCGCCCCATCCAGGCGCAGCTTGGTTGGGGCAGAAGATCTGTACTCGCCGCATCGCACTCGTATCGTCGCTCTGAGATGAAATCCATTCGCTTCGATGCTCGTTCTTTCGTACTCGCAGTCGCGTCGGCCGCATTCGCGTCGACCGCCTGCGCAGCTCAACTCCCCTGGTCGCAACGCGTGGCCGACGCCGCTCTCGCGCGCTGGCCCGACGGTCGCACCGTTCCTGCGGGAGCTCCCTGGTTCTGGAACTACGAGCTTGGCACGCTCCTTGAGGGCATGGATGACGTCTGGCTCGCCACTGTCGATCCACGCTACTTCAATTACATCAAGTCCTCCGTCGATCAGCTCGTGACGCCCGATGGCGCCATCCCTATGCTCAAGCCCGAGGAGCATCAGCTCGACGACATTCTTCTCGGCCGTCAGCTCCTCCTGCTCTACAACATCACGCAAGAGAAGCGCTATCTCACCGCCGCGACATTCCTTCACGATCAGCTCGCGCAACAGCCGCGCAACGCCGAAGGTGGCTACTGGCACAAGCAGCTCTACCCCAACCAGATGTGGCTCGACGGTCTCTACATGGCCGAGCCCTTTCGCGCGCAATACGCTGTCCTCTCGCACCATCCCGAGGAATTTGCCGACATCACGCATCAATTTGTCGTGATGGAAGAACACGCGCATGATCCGCAGAGCGGCCTTCTCTATCACGGCTGGGATGCATCGAAACAAGAGCGCTGGGCTAACCAACAAACCGGCGACTCATCCGAATTCTGGGCGCGTGGCATGGGCTGGTACATGATGGCTCTCGTCGACACGCTCGACTTCTATCCCGACGGCGATCCGGGCCGTGCCAGGCTCATCCAAATTCTCCGCCAGGAATCCGCCGCCATTGCACGCTTTCAGGACCAGAAGACCGGCCTCTGGTACACCATGATGAACAAGCCCGGCGAAAAGGGAAATTACTTTGAATCGTCCTCCGCCTGCATGTTCGTCTATGCGCTGGCCAAAGGGGTGCGCCTCGGCTATCTGCCCGATCTTCCCGGCGGTTATCGCACCGTCGCCGAGCAAGGCTACAAAGGCATCCTCGATCACTTCGCGAGGACCGATCCCAACGGTGACGTCTCACTGACAGACACCGTGAAAGCCTCCGGCCTCGGCGGCGAACCCTATCGCGACGGCTCCTACGCCTACTACATCGGAGAGAAAGTCGTCACCAACGATCCCAAGGGCGTAGGCGCATTCCTGATGGCCAGCACCGAGATGGAGTACGCGCCCGAATCGACCATGGCTCTCGGCGACACCGTCGTCATCGATGGTTGGTTCAACTCCCAGGAGCGCACTGACGCCTTTGGCCGGAGCGATCTCTATCATTACAAGTGGGACACGTGGGATGAGCCCGGCTACTCGCTCTTCGGCCATCTCTTCCGCGAGTTCGGCGCGCGGACCAAGGTGCTCGCTCCCAGGCCCTCGCTCGCCGGACTCAAGGGCGCAAAAGTCTATGTCATCGCCTCACCTGATAATCCCGACAAGAACCCGCACCCGAACTTCGCCACCCGCGAAGACGCGGAACAGATCGCCGAGTATGTCGAGTCAGGCGGAGTGCTGGTCATCATGGAGAACGACACTTCTTATGCCGACCTCGACCACTTCAACGTTGTCAGTGAACGCTTCGGCATCCACTTCAACAGCGTGCTGCGCAAGCACGTCATCGACGATGACTTTGAGCAGGGCCGGATTGTCATCGATGGTAGCGGCCCCATCTTCCATCACCCGCACAACATCTACATCAAAGATGCCAGTACCATCACGGTCAGCGGCAATGCTCGCCCCTTGATCCGGGAAGGCGACGACGTTTTCATGGCCACGGCGAAGTATGGGAAGGGAACTGTGATTGCAATGACCGACCCGTGGCTCTACAACGAGTACACCAACGGCCGCAACCTGCCTGCGACATACGACAACTACGCGGCTGGCAAGGAATTCGCCCGCTGGATTCTCCAGCAGATTCCCACCAACTAGCCTTTGGCTCTATGTTGAGGTCTTATCATGATCGACACAATCTATCGATGTGAGATTTGCGGCGAAGAGAGCCAGACCCCGATCCGCTGGCTGGTCATCAACTGCAGTAGCGCGCATTTGACCGTCTATAAATGGTCCAAAGAATACGCCGACGCGCCGGGTGCGCGGCATTATTGCGGTGAGCGGCACGCGCAGGTCTACATCAGCCGCTGGCTCGAATCGGCTTGCTCCTGAAAGCTACCAGCTTCCACGATCGGTGAGAGGTTTTGGCTGACAGCTGAGAGCTGAAAGCTGTTTTTCAGTCCCTGTCTTTCGCCGGCCCCGTTGATTCCCTGACCATCAGCTCTGGACTCATTACAATCTCGGAGGCAAATTTCTTCTCGCGGTCGGCAATTCTCTCCAGAAGAATCTTGGCGGCACAACGCCCCATCTCCTCCAGCGGCTGGCGCACCGTGGTCAATGACGGTGTCGCGTATGCCGCGGAGAGAACGTCGTCGAATCCCACAACGGAAACATCGGACGGCACATCCAACCCTGCATCCTTCAGCGCGCGAATTGCGCCGATAGCAGCAATATCGTTGAAACAGAAAACCGCCGTCAAGTCATGCGTTGTTTCCAGCAGCGACTTCATCGGCTTGTAGCCAATCTCCGGCGCCATGGGATGTTGCCCGTCCTTCATCGACCACGCTGCCGCATCAATGCGCACCACCAGCGCCGGATCGAGTATCAGATCGATCTCTTTGGCCACCTGCTGTATGCTTTCCCAGCGATACTCCGAATCGGGAATAGCCCGCGGGCCACGCACGATGGCAATGCGCCGGTGACCAAGACCCTGCAAATGCATCAATGCCTGCCTTGCCGCCTGGTGGTGATTCAAGACGATATTGGTCACGTTATCGGCCGAGTAATGCGCCGATATCGCAACCACTGGCAGCGGAACCGAAAGCCGGTCGGCCGTTGTGTTGAGCAGCAGAAACCCGTCTACCGCCCGCTCCACCAGCATGCGTGGGTACATCTCGATCAGATCCTTGTTCCAATCGTGACAGGCAGTGAAGTAAAAATAATGAGCGGCCGTAAGTTCCTCGACCACCCCGCTCATAACGCGCGTGAAATATCCCTCGCTGAGGTCCGGCGCCAGCACTCCCACGCTCATTGACCGGCTCTGCCTTAGCGACCTTGCAAAATAGTTCGGCCGATAGTTCAGCCGTTTTGCCGCCTCAACCACACGGGTGCGAGTCTCCTGTGGTATCGACTTGGCTGATGGCGATTGGTTCAAGACCAGCGAAACAGTTGTCTGGGAGAGTCCAAGATGCTCGGCAAGCGCGCGGAGATTGACATGCCCCGTCGGCGGAACACTACTTCCCTTGGCCATGATCGATTTCTAACATGTCTCCTGCCCGGAAGCTACATGGTTCTTCCCGAAGTAGATCGATTTTCTGTTAGGGATGCGCCCACGCCGGCCTATCGAAAGCGGCCTCCGGGGTTTCTTCCCGATGGAACCTCTGACGGGACCAGGTGCCCGGGGCTGCCCCATGCTGCCGTATCGCTGCCCTCGCGCCAGAGATTCCCACAATTTCCGCCCGTAGGCGCCTGATTTTGCGCGCTTGTAACCTCTTCTTCACACTTCCTCGTTAGCCTGTCGGATGGGGCCCACCGTGTCCGAGATTCGAATCGCTCAAATTCAACCCCAAACCCCAACCACCCTTGAGGGGCAGGCGAAGCTGTCCCCCGAGCCTACCACCGAGCCTTCGGCGATCCGGCGGTTCCTGTTGGCGCGCGGCAATTCGGCATTTGCCGACGGCGCGTTTCATGCACTGATGGTTCTGTGCGGGTTAAGTATCTTTGCCATTGTTGCTTTGATTGCAGTCGAGCTGATCCAGCGTTCCAGTCTCGCCTGGAGCAACTTTGGGCTGCAGTTCTTTTGGAAAGCGTTTATTGATCCGTCCACCGGTCTACCTTCATATTGGGATCCGGTCAACGGCCACTTCAGCGCATTGCCTTTTGTTTATGGCACTTTGGTTTCGTCATTTCTTGCGCTCTTGCTGGCCGTCCCCTTGGCTATCGGCGTGGCCATCTTTCTCACCGAGATGTGCCCAGGCCTTCTTCGTGGGCCTTTGGCCTTCGTCACCGAGCTCTTGGCGGCCATCCCCAGCATTATCTATGGATTATGGGCAGTCTTTATCCTCGTCCCACTTCTCCGTGAGCATCTGAACCCCCTATTGATCTCCACCCTCGGCTGGACCGGCCTGTTCACTGACGACAACCCCACCGGCCTGGGCTTTGTTTCCGCAGCAATTATCCTTGCCATCATGATTTTGCCCATCATTTCGTCGCTCACCCGCGAAGTCATGACTGCCGTGCCTCATTCGCAGCGTGAGGCCGTGCTGGCTCTCGGCGCAACGCGTTGGGAGATGATTCGCGTGGGGGTTTTGCGCAATGCCCGTATCGGCATCGTGGGCGCCGTCATTCTGGGCTTGGGCCGGGCGCTCGGTGAAACCATGGCCGTCACCATGGTCATCGGCAACAGCCCCGAGATTCACAAGTCGCTCCTCTCCAACGGCAGTTCCATGGCCTCGGTCATCGCTAACGAGTTTGCCGAGGCCACCAGCGATTTGCATCGCAGCGCCTTGGTCGAGATTGGGCTCGCCCTCTTCATTGTCACCATTCTGGTGAACGGCGCGGCGCGCTTGCTGGTGTGGGCAGTTACGCGCGGCGCCCCTGCCCACACTCACTAAGAATTGCGAACGACGAATCATCGACCACAACCACGAAGGAGCAGCCGACGAGAGTGCGAAACCAATACCAACTGCGAGCGCGTCTGCGTGGCATTGGCGACGGCCTTGCCACATCTCTCGCTATACTTTCCACCATTCTCGTCATCCTGCCGCTGGTAGCCATCTTCGTCTACCTTCTGGTCAAAGGCGCAACCTCGCTCAACCTTGATTTCTTCACCAAGATTCCCAAACCCGTTGGTGAGGAGGGGGGCGGCATGGCCAATGCCATTGTCGGTTCAGCCACGCTTCTCGGCATTGCCAGCCTCCTGGGTGTTCCCGTGGGTATCGGTGGCGGAGTTTATCTGGCTGAGTTCGGCCGCGGCACCAAGCTTGCCAACGCCATTCGCTTTACGGCCGACGTGCTCAACGGCGTTCCATCTATCGTCATGGGCATTGCTGCATACGCGCTGATCGTCATACCACAGGGGCATTTTTCGGCCCTCGCCGGCGGCGTGGCCCTCGGCATCATGATGATCCCGACCATCTGCCGTACCAGCGAGGAGATGTTGCTCATGGTGCCTCATGCGGTGCGCGAGGCCGCGCTCGGCCTGGGTGTTCCCAATTGGCGCTCCGTCCTCTCCATCACTGTCAAAACCGCCTCGCCGGGAATCATCACGGGATGCATGTTGGCCTTTGCGCGCGTTGCCGGCGAGACCGCTCCCCTCCTTTTCACTGCGTTGGGTAACGAGTTCTGGAGTACCAGTCTCAACCAGCCCATCGCCGCGCTTCCCTTGCAGATTTATATTTACGCCCAGTCTCCCTACGACGACTGGCACCGGCTGGCCTGGGCGGGAGCTTTAGTCTTGATCGTGTTGATTGTTTTCTCGGTAGCACTGGTCCGCTTCGTCACCAGCCGGGGCGTCTTGAAAGGGGCCAGCTAACGGCATCGAGATGACCGTGCTGGGATTTGGCCATCGTCGGCGGTGTCGTGGCGAAATCGCTACTCGAAAGCTTTGGATTCTGCTCAGAGCAGAAGGAGAAATGCGCAAGTGGGCGTCGGGATCGAAGTCAATAACCTGAACGCGTGGTATGGAACCAATCACACGCTGCAGGACATCACGCTGAACATTCCCGCCAACCATGCCACGGCGCTGATTGGCCCCTCGGGTTGCGGCAAGAGCACCTTCGTCCGCTGCCTCAACCGCATGCACGAAACCAATCCCATTGCCCGGGTTACCGGCGTCGTCCGCATCGGCGACATCGACATCTACCAGGACACCACGCCGGTCGAAATTCGCCGCCGCGTCGGCATGGTTTTCCAGCGCCCCAATCCCTTTCCCACCATGTCGATCTACGACAACGTTGCCGCGGGCCTCAAACTGAACGGCTACTCCAACCGGCGCGCCCTCGATGAGATTGTTGAAAAGTCTCTTAAGAACTCGGCATTATGGGAAGAGGTCAAAGACGATCTGAAAAAGAAATCCGGCGCGAGCCTTTCCGGCGGCCAGCAGCAGCGCCTTTGCATTGCCCGCGCCCTCGCCGTCGACCCCGAAGTGCTCCTGATGGATGAGCCGGCCTCCGCGCTCGATCCGGTTTCCACTTCCAAGATCGAAGATCTGATCTTCCAACTAAAGTCGCAGTACACGATCGTGATTGTGACCCATAATATGCAGCAGGCCGCGCGCGTAGCCGAGAAAACAGGATTCTTCCTCAACGGCCGCATGGTCGAATTCGATTCGACCCACAAGATCTTCACGAATCCATCCGATAAGCGTACGGAGGATTACATTACGGGCAGGTTTGGATGACACGCATTCGCTTCCAACAGAGTCTGGAGGATCTCAAGGAAAACCTCCTGGTCATGGCCGGCTTGGCCGAGCAGGCTATCCAGCGCGCCATTGAGGCCTACCGCGTGCGCGACCTGTCGATCTGCGACTTGGTTAGCCGCAGCGAAATCGCCATCAACCGCATGGAGCGCGACATCGATCAGGCCGCTCTCGACTTGCTCGCCATGGAGCAGCCCATGGCCGTCGACCTCCGTTTCATCCTCAGCGTGATTAAGATCAACGCAGACCTGGAGCGCGTAGGTGACGCTGCCAAGAGCATCAGCGACCGGGTGCGGCTCATGGATCGCATGGCGGTTGTCGATTTGCCCGTCGACATTCCGCGCATGGCTTCGATGTCCGCCGAAATGGTGCGCAAGAGTCTGCAGTCGTTTATCGAGGCCGACGCAGAACTGGCTCGCGGCGTGCTCACCATGGACGATGCCGTCGATCAGATGAATCGCGCTGCCTTCAAGGCTCTCACCAAGGTGATGGAAGAGCTGCCCCAATTCGCGCCGCAGGCTCTAAACGCGCTGATGATCTGCCGCAGCCTCGAACGCGTCGGCGACCACGCCACCAATATCGCCGAAGACGTGATTTTCTGGGTGCAGGGCGCAGACGTTCGCCACTATAAGAGCGTCGCCGCCGCAGCCGCCGCAACCGCGACGACCCCAACGCAAACCTGACTCCGGGTGCCCCCGGTCCCTCGCTTTTGATGGAATAAGGAAGAAGGCTTCAGGGAAGATCGAATAGCGAGTGGGCAGAGGACCACGAGCTCGAAGATCGGGAGTAGCCTTCGATGAAGATTGTAGGATGCGATTTTCATCCGCGGTGGCAGCAGATCGCGGTTTTCGATAGCGACACGGGCGAGACCAACGAAGGCAAGCTGATGAACGGGGACGGGGAGGCGGAGCGGTTTTACGGTGATTTGTCGGCGCCGTCGCTGGTTGGGATCGAGGCTTGCGGCAACAGCCAGTGGTTCATTGAGCTGCTGGAGGGACTTGGCCATGAGGTATGGATCGGCGATGCCGCCCAGATCCGGGCCAGCTATGTACGCAAGCAGAAAACCGATCGGCGCCAGGATTTGTTGGAGTTGCTGGCCGAGTTGGATCGTCAGGTCGACGAACTGGATCAGTCCGTGAGTGCGGCATTTAGGATGGGATCGCGCAACCCCAAACCCCTAACTCATGCACTAGGATCGTTTCGATGAAAAAGGGATCGGAATACGAAATCTTCGAAGCCCTCGACCCATTCTTCAAAGTCGTCCTCAGAGGGCTCGAGGGGCTGGTGGATGGGAAACATTATTTCGATACCTTTGCTGAAGACGCAATCTTCGAGTCCCGCTATCACTTTCCGGGTTGGCCGGTGACGATTCGAGGGCGAGCAAATCTGATGGCCAGCCTCTCTGGATATGGGAAGACCATCAAGGTGCACTCCGCTGACGCGCTTGTTGTCCATCGCGCCCAGAAAGGTTGCGTCGTGATCCTCGAATATGAAGTGCACGGCACGATTCTCAAGAGTGGCGCGCCCTACGACAACAGGTTTATCTCGGTCATCACCATTGAGAACAGAAAAATCGTTCACTGGAGAGACTATATGGACTCTTTGGCTGCCTGGACGGCGCTGAATGGGTCTTAGGGATTCCGGCCTCGTCTCGTTGATCACTGGTCACTGACGTTTGTTCTTCAGCCACTTCGCCACGCCGAGCGCCAACAGCATCATTCCAAACGGCAGGCACATCAGCGCCACGATCAGCGCGAACCAGCCGGAACTGGTCGTCGCGCCGAGGCGCGTGTATCCGCCAAGCACGGTGAGCAGCAGAAGAACGGCGAGCAGGCCAGCGCCGACCATCGAGCCGCCCCATCGCAGAAGCTGGCGAGTACCGTCGTCGGGTTGGTTCAGCCGCCTCGGTGGATTCGCTTGGCTCGCTGGCATTGGAGTTGACTCAATGCTACTGGAACCTGCGGGCTGAACCGCGGTTCTGAAGTCAGCATGTCGGGTAGGCGATGCGACAGACTACAGCTGTCAGAACCGGTGCTAGACTCTGGCCCATGGCAATTGCAGGAAAGATCTTCATTGTCCTGGGCGCGGGATTGCTGTTGCTAGCCGGAATCTTCTTTCTGGACGCGGTCATCCCGAGCGGCGACTGGGGCCCGCATGGCGCGGGCTTTGGCTTGATGCTGGCCCAATTCCCAGGCGTGCCCGGCGCCTGCGCACTCCTGCTCGGAATTCACCTGCTGCGAAAAGCGCGAAACCTTGGCGAATCTAGGCGGCCATGGAGAGAAACAAACGTTCACTTCGTGGGGTCGTCCGCGATGAAACCGGCTCTCCCATCCCGAAAGCGACCGTCGATGTTTTCGTCCAGGGATCGCAGGGTGAGCAGCCAGTGGCTACGATGCAGACTGACGCCGGTGGCAGGTTCTCCGCCGATTTGCCCGATGGGAAGTACGTTTTGGAGGTAGGGGTTCCGGAGATCGGCGAGCCCACCTTGCAAGTCGATTTATCGAAGTCGGGTGATAGCCCGGAACTGGAGATTAAGCTCGCAGTTGCCTCTTCATAGCTTCACAGATTCACAGTTGTGGACGCAGGGGCTAACTTCCCAGCGCCAGGCGAAGCATCACGTAGGTGATGACGCCGGTGACAGAAACGTAAAGCCAGAGCGGAAAGGTCCAGCGGGCGACCTTGCGATGCTGCGGAATGCGCCCAGTGAGCGAGAAAAAGAACGTGACCAGCACCAGTGGCAATGCTATGACGGCGAGAATAATGTGGCTGGCAAGCAGACTTAGGTAAAACGTGCGGAACGCAGCGTGCGCCGGATAGCGCACGTCGCCGTGCAGCGCGTGGTGCGCAATGTAGCCAAGCAGAAAGAGCGTGGAGAAGACGAATGCCGTAATCATCGACGCGCGGTGCTGCCTGATCTTGTGCGCGCGAATAAAGGTGTAGCCGATGAGCAGGGCCGTCGCCGCCAAGCCGTTGAACACCGCGTTCATCGCCGGGAGGAATGCGTACTGAGCGCTCGTAGCCGCGGCAGGGTGGACGTAAATCAGCCAGAAAAGAAACAGCGAAGCCGCCGCGCTGATGATGAGGATCGCGGCAATGGCAGCCCCCGTGCCGGATCGTTGACTTGAAGTTGGAGCCGCAACCGTCATCACATTTCCGATCAGCCAGCCTAGTTCGAGGTGGGTCTGTAGCAGGGCACGACTTCAGTCGTGCCGAACGAATCAACCGAAAATCGAAGGGGCCTTCGCCCCTGAAAAATCACTTTGCTCTCGCGCACAGCATCAGCGTGGTGAAGAGTAGCGGCAGATACAGCACGCTCACCTTTAACAGATCGCGCGCGCGCATGCGGCTTTCGTCTTCGCTTTTCGCGCGCAGTATGCCCGCGAAGCGAATGGTGTAAGCGAGATAAATCAGTCCGAGCGCGACAGCCGGAGCGACGTAAGCCGGGCCGGTGAGACCCAGTTTCCATGGGGCCAGGCTCACGGGAATCATCAGCACCGCGTAGAAGAGAGCTTCCATCACGGTGCTCCACCCATCGGGGTGCACCACAGGCAGCATGCGGATTCCGGCCCTCGCGTAGTCGTCGCGATACAGCCACGCAATCGACATGAAGTGCGGGAACTGCCACACAAACAGAATGGCGAAGAGTGCCACGGCGGGCCACTCGATCCGGCCGCGCGCGGCAGTCCAGCCCAGCATCGGGCCCATGGCCCCAGGAAATGCTCCCACGAACGTCGCCAGCGACGTGACCCGCTTGAGCGGGGTATAGACGGCGACGTAGGTGAACGCCGTAAGCAACGCCAGCGAAACCGTCAGCAGATTGGTGTGCAGGGCCAGCCAGATGGAGCCGAGCGCGAGCGAACCAAGGCCGGCCAGAATGCCCACAACCAGGGGAAAGCGTCCGGAGGCCAGCGGCCGATCCGCCGTGCGCTTCATCTTTGCGTCGGTTTTGCGTTCGAGAGCCTCGTTCAGGGCCCCCGCGCCGGCCGAGACCAGGCCAATTCCCAGCAGCGCGTCGAGCAGCCCGCGCTGAAACGTGGAGATGCCCGACTGCATCGACCCTAAATAGAATCCACCCCAACCCGTGACGAGCACCAGCCCGACCACCTTCACCTTGAAGAGCTCGCGCAGGTCGTGGATGAGGCGCGCTGTGGCGCCGGGAATTGGCGCGTGGATGCTGTGCGCGTGGTCGATGGGCTCCGCGAGTTGGGCCGGAACTGCGACCTGAGTAGTAGGAGTCATGAGGATTTGTGCGGCAGAGCGAAAAGAGCGCGCCTCTGATTCGATGATAGCAAGGGGGGCAGCGGAGTTGGCGACGCTAGCAAGTCGGCAAGTGAGCGAGTCGGCGGGCCCCATTCTAAGCTGGTCGCGTTGCAGCGCACTCGAGGGTGGGGCGACCGCACAAACCCACAAGCGGAAATTTATTTTGACTCCGTTCTCTCGCGTGCTGTAGTTTGCGGACATTGGCGCCCGCGCGAGGGCTTCAAGCTCTGCACCTCCAGTTGAGGATTAACATGAGAGCGTCAGCGGAGACTCGTCATGCCAACTTCCTTAGAGGGGGTCGGTTTCAATATGCTCGGCTGTCGCGATCTGCGACCAGACGGCTCCTTCGTCACGACCAAGTTTTTCTGCCTCCTATATGTGCCCATCGTTCCCATTTCCAGCTGGCGTGTGATCCCATCGCGCCGGAATCCATGGCTGCCGTTTGTCCGCAAGAGATATCAGCGAGCAGCGAAGCAGCCGCTCAATTTGCCACAGGTGATCTCGGTATACCTGGCCGCAGCGGCGATTGTGGGGTATGGGATTTGCTTCTTCGAATTCGCAGTGCCGTGGCTCAAGACACATTCGAATCTGATCGACGATAGCTGGGTGGAAGTTCTTGTCTTTGCGATCTGGATGTCATTGCCGTGGTTTCTCATCAGGCGGATGCGGCAGCGGGCCGTTGAACGAGTCCGCGAGAACATCCATGACCTCAACACGCCAAAACCGATTTTCTGATGGTTCGGCTGGTCCTTCCCCATCGGTGGGATGCCCAAAATCTGCGGCAATCCATGTAAAATAGACGTTAACCGGATGATGACCTCCCCTCAAGCGGCTGCCGCCCAGGCACCCCGCGCCGCGCGGGAGACGGAGTCGTGGGCGGCCGTGCCGTCACCAACCGAGTCCCCTATCATCCAAGTGAATGGACTGCGCAAGTTGTACAAGACGGCGCGCGGTTCTCTCGACCTTTTCGATGACCTCGACCTGCAAGTAGAGGCGGGCGAGATGGTCGCAATTGTGGGCCAGTCAGGCGCGGGAAAAAGCACTCTTTTGCACATTCTGGGCGCGCTTGATACGCCTTCCGCGGGAGCGGTATACTGCGCCTCAACCAACGTGGCGACGTTGACTCCCCGAGGGGCTGCGGTGTTCCGCAATCGCGAAATCGGCTACGTGTGGCAGTTCCATTATTTGCTGCCGGAGTTTACGGCGCAGGAGAACGTGGCCATGCCGCTCTTAGCGCGTGGAATCCGGAGACCGGACGCCATGGTGGAGGCGGCAAACTGGCTCAGAGAGGTGGGATTGGAAGATCGCAGGGACCATCGGCCCGGCGAGCTTTCCGGAGGCGAACAGCAGCGCGTCGCACTGGCTCGCGCACTGGTTTGCCGACCGCGGGTCTTGCTTGCCGACGAGCCTACGGGCGACCTGGATGGCACCACCGCGGCGCGCGTGTTCGAGTTGATTGAGAGGCTGCACCAGAGTCACCAATTGACCTCGATTTTGGTAACCCACAACTTGGATCTGGCCGTACGATGTTCACGCACCTTGCGGCTCGAAAGCGGGCAATTGCAACCTTTCACCACCCCTGCAAAGCCAAACTAACCCGTCAACCGTTGCCAGGATGTATCGTTTTCCGTGGCGTTTGAGTCTTATAAAGTAGCAGTCGAAAGTGGTTTTCTTCCGCGTTCAGGCTGCAGAGGTCAGGATGGGCGTTTACCGGCCGGTTCCGAGACCGGTGACAAATGGGCCATAGCAGACCCAGAACCATCCAAAAGAGCTGTTCGGAGCGGGGCACTTCCCATTGATGCCTCCGGCGGCGAAGCAACAGAGGGCGAGAGCGGGTTGAGCTGAGGCCAGCAACTCCACTGGACAGCTACCCCAATCGAAAGCCCTGCACGATGGAGAACAAAATGTTCGAACGCTACACCGAGAAGGCACGGCGCGTCATCTTCTTCGCGCGGTATGAAGCCAGCCAATTCGGCTCTCCTTATATCGAGACCGAACACCTGCTGCTAGGGCTGTTGCGCGAAGACAAGGCGTTAACCAACCGGTTCCTGCGCTCACATGCCTCGGTCGAATCGATCAGGAAGCAAATTGAGGCGCACACCACCATTCGCGAGAAAGTGTCGACCAGCGTCGATTTGCCGCTATCCAACGAGTGCAAGCGGGTGCTGGCCTACGCCGCCGAAGAAGCCGAGCGGCTGGGGCACAAGCACATCGGCACCGAGCATCTTCTTCTCGGCTTGTTGCGCGAAGAAAAATGTTTTGCGTCGGAGATTCTGCAGGAGCGCGGGCTCAAGCTGGCGCAGATTCGCGACGAGCTGGCGCGCGTTACGCAGGAGAAAGCTCCTCCGCAGCAGCGGCAACGTGAGTCGAGCTTGCTGGCCGAATTCAGCCGCGACCTGACCCAGGCCGCCATGGACGGGCAACTCGATCCTCTCGTTGGTCGCGAAGGCGAGCTGGAACGCGCGGTGCAGATTCTCTGCCGCCGCACCAAGAACAATCCGGTGCTGATCGGCGAGCCCGGGGTGGGCAAGACCGCCATCGTCGAAGGCCTCGCGCAGCGCATTGCCGATGGCGAGGTGCCCAGCTTTCTTGCCGACAAGCGCGTGCTGGCGCTTGATCTTTCTCTCATTGTCGCCGGAACAAAATATCGCGGCCAGTTCGAAGAGCGATTGAAGACCATCATGAAAGAGCTGATGGAGAATCAAAACTCGATCGTCTTCATCGATGAGCTGCACACATTGGTAGGCGCGGGTTCGGCCGAGGGTTCGCTCGACGCCGCCAACATACTCAAGCCGGCTCTTTCGCGCGGCGAGATTCAGTGCATCGGCGCTACCACGCCGGCCGAGTATCGCAAGTCGATCGAGAAAGACCGCTCGCTCGAGCGCCGCTTCCAGGCGGTGAAAGTCCCGCCGCCCAACGAAACCGACGCAGTCAAGATCATCATGGGCATCAAGGACCGTTACGAGAAGTTCCACGCGGTCAGCTACACCGATGCCGCCGTCGAGTTCGCGGTATCGCACTCCAACCGCTACATCCCCGATCGCTTCCTGCCCGACAAGGCTATCGACCTCATCGACGAAGCCGGCGCACGCGTCAAGCTGCGCCAGACATCGCTTCCCGAAGAGATCACCGAAGTCCAGAAGCGGATCAAGTTCATTGTGCATCGCATGGACTCGGCGATCGCGAACCATGAGTTCGAGAAGGCCCGCTTCTATTCCGACGAGGAACGCAAAGAGCGCGAGAACCTGCGCGCGCTGCGCGACAAGTACCACCTCGACGACTCCGCGGCCGGCATCGTCACGCGCGAAGACATCGAGGATGTCGTCAGCCGCTGGACCGGCGTCCCCGTCACCAGCATCAAGGAAGAAGAGACGCAGAAGCTGCTCCGCGTCGAAGAAGAGCTGCACAAGCGCGTCATCTCGCAGGACAAGGCGATCAGCGCCCTGGCCCGGGCCATTCGCCGTTCCCGCGCCGGCCTCAAATCCCCTCACCGTCCCATCGGGTCCTTCCTGTTCCTGGGGCCAACGGGCGTGGGAAAAACCGAAATGGCGCGCACTCTCGCCAACTTCCTCTTCGGCTCCGACAAGGCTCTCATCCGCTTCGATATGTCGGAGTTCATGGAGAAGCACTCTGTCTCGAAGCTGATCGGCTCGCCTCCAGGCTACGTGGGCTACGAGGAGGGCGGCCAGCTCACCGAGCGCGTCAAGCGTTCGCCTTACTCGGTGGTTCTGCTCGACGAAATCGAGAAGGCGCACCCCGATGTGTTCAACATCCTGTTGCAGGTCTTTGAAGACGGCCAATTGACCGACGGCCTGGGCAATACCGTCGACTTCAAGAACACCATCCTCATCATGACCTCGAACATTGGCGCGCGGCACCTGCAGAAGAAGCAGGGCCTCGGCTTCCAGAGCGAGCGCGAAGACCTGGTCAGCGAGAAGGTCGAGGAGTTGGTGAAGAACGAGGTCAAAAAGACCTTCAACCCCGAGTTCCTCAACCGCCTCGACGAGGTGATTCTCTTCCAGTCGCTCTCCGATGCCGATCTCATCCAGATCGTCGAGCTGCTCGTGCAGCAGTTGAACGCCAATCTGGCGCAGAAGTCGATCACCATCGCAGTCACCGAGGAGGCTAAGAAGTGGATTCTCGACAAGACTCTCACCGATCGCAGCTACGGCGCGCGTCCGCTGCGCCGCGCGCTGCAGAGGTATGTCGAAGATCCTCTCTCAGAGGCGCTGATCGCAGGGCAGATTCAGGACCGGCCGGCGTTTCTCGAGGTTTACCTCGATGCCAACCAGCTCTTCTATCGCCCGGTGAGCGCGGACGAGTCGGGCAGCGACGAAAAGCCGGCTGGCGTTCTTCTCTTCAGCAACTAGCCAGGTCCAAAGCCAGAAAAATGCCCTCGGTGCGCCCGGGGGCTTTTTCATGCTTGCATTGCCTGCCGTCATGCCTCCGCGTCCGCAGCGTGCTGCGAGATCTGTCGAGAGCCACGCCTCGTAACAAGGGCACGGCTTCAAGTCGTGCCGATCAGGTCAGTAAGATGACTCGGGTTTCAACCCTGCGGGACGGTTTTCCGGAATTTCGCTCGGTTTGACGAATTTTTCCACGGCCTGTTCAATCCCTCCGCGACGGCTTTTCAAAATGAGCCGCTACCCGTCGAGCTCTGCCTATTGGCCGGCATGTTGGGCAACGGCCGCGAACGTCATATCCTCGGCGCTGCTGTCATGCTTCTGGCGCCAAAGATCGAAGAGCCTTCCGTAGCTCAGTGTCAGGTATTCCGCAGGGCTCACGCCCAGGCGCTCGGCAGAGCGATCGATCCAAACAGGCGGACCTTCGAGTTCGGCGTAATTGCCAATCGGCGTCTCGTCGAGCACGCAGTGCCCCTCGCCGTCCTCCCACTCCGTCCGCCACTTCTCATAGCAAAACGCCGCGACCAGCCCGAGAGATCGAAACAGCTCCTCGAGCGCATTGCCGTCCGCAATCTCCGTCTCAGTCTCGATGCGATGCTTGTGGCGATCCTCGCCGGGGCCGTCGAGCGGCAGGCGCTTGTGCGTGAGCGTCCACCGGCCCGCGTAATTGCGAATGCGCAGAATCTCTGTCCGCGCTCGCATCTGCCGGTCCGGTGTGTCGTAGAGAACGTTACTCTCGAAACTGCGCGCGGTCAGCAGGCGGAAACCGGCGGCCTCGAGCTTCTGTCCAAACGCCCACCCATCGGCGACAGGGAATTTGATCTCAGTCTCGATAGCCATTGGTATCAGCGAGTATACCGGCAGGTGGCGATCGATTGCCTGCAACGGCGAGAATAATTGTGTGAAGACCCTGCGTCTCAGCGTTGACCCGGCCCACTTTGAGTCGCCTGACGCCATTCAAACGCTCGAGCGAGCGGCACAGATTCTGCGCCGCGGTGGCCTGGTTGCACTCCCCACCGAAACGGTCTACGGGCTCGGCGCTAACGCGCTCGACAAGGCGGCCGTCGAGCGCATCTTTGCGGCGAAGCAGCGTCCCGCCTGGGATCCGATCATCGTGCACATTGCCGATCGCGCGATGCTCAGCGGTCTTGTAGAGGAAGTGCCGGCAGCGGCGAACCGCCTGATCGAGGCATTCTGGCCCGGCCCTCTCACCCTTCTGCTGCCGCGTACCGCCGCCGTGCCCGACGCAGTCACAGCTGGGCGCAGACTAATGGGCGTGCGCATGCCGTTGCACCCCGTCGCCCTCGAACTCATCCGCCGCGCCGGAATACCCATCGCTGCGCCAAGCGCTAATCGCTTCGCGCACATCAGTCCAACCACAGCTGCGCATGTGCTCGACGATCTCGATGGGCGCATCGACGCAGTTCTCGATGCCGGCCCAACACCGCGCGGCGTCGAGTCCACGGTGCTCGATCCCTCAACCACCCCGATGATCGTCTACCGCCCCGGAGCGATAACCGCCGAACAGATTCGCGAAGTTGCAGGTCCGGTTGAGGCGTTCAAAGAGCGGGAGATTCCGAGTCAAGCACCAAAGCTGGGCTCGCCTTCGCCCGGCGTCGGACTGCGCCATTATGCGCCGCGAGCGAAGCTGGTCCTGATTGACGCACCGCACTTCGAGCTTGGCGCACGCCTGACCGAAGCTGCACATAGCTGGCGCGAAGAAATCGTCGGCCTGATGCTGCCCGATGGCATCGTCGCGCCCTCGACGATTGACGCTGCTCGCCTTTTCGCGTGGGGGCGTTGGCACGCGCCCGAAGAGCTTGCCCAAAGACTCTATGCCGGTTTGCGCGCGCTCGACGCCACCGGTTGCACGGTCATCTTATGTCCGCTGCCCGGGGCCGAAGGTCTGGGCGTAGCCATTCGCGACCGCCTCCTGAAAGCTGCGCGGTGAGGACCAGGGAACGAGGCGCGAGGGAACCGGATGCTAGGTCCGTCGCTCACGCCGGTGACCGTCCTAAGCGACCGGAACCGCTCGGTGTGCCGTTCCGCTGGAACTGGTTGCATAAAGCCGGTCTTAAAAGGGCACGACTTCAGAGCCTGTCCTGAGCGGGGCCGAAGGATGCCGTGAAAGTCGATAAATATTGGGGCTTTAGCCCCTGAGGGAACCTTCTTCATCGCCTCGAACTATGCGAACACTCCTAAGGCAGCGGAACATCTTCGGCGGCCTATTTCTTGTTCTTCTCCGCCTTGGGAGCGACGTATCCCTTGCGTGCCACCACCTCGAGACCGGGCTTGTCGACTTTGACCTGAAGCCGGTGGTAGGCGCCATCAGCCTTCACGCCATCGAGCGGGACCTCGAGCAGGTACAGGTTTTCCGGAACCGCAGTCAGCGACTCGAGTCCGCTCTGGAGATCGTTGTTGTTGTGGAAGTATCTGCCGCCCGTGCCATTGGCCACCTCCGACATGGCATCTTCTGCGGACTGCATCGCGTCTGGCCGGTCCTGCACCTGCTGGCCGGTGACCATCCCGAGCGTCGAGTTGGCCCCCTCACTGGCATCGACGTTCCCCACGTAAAGGCCGCGCACATCGAGAGCGTTGACCACGACATTCGAGGCGGCCGCCGCATCCATGATCTGCGACTTCATCAACATCGATTGGCCGGACATCGAAAGAAAGCCCGGAGACAAGAAGACCAGGAGCCGTTGACCGGGCAGCTTGCCCATGACACGGACGATATTGAGAAGAGATGCGAGCGTCTCCCGGGCATCTTCGTCGCCGACTTCAAGGGCGTGCGCAGCGGCGGCCATGGCAGCTTTTTGAAAAGGATCGGTCGCATTGTCGAGGCCCGCGTAGATATTTGCCGATGACGGAGCGCTGTAGGTCTGAAAGGCAGAGCATTGTTTCGCCTTGTCGACTGCGACCTGAAACTCCATCGCGTCATGCTGGTTGATGATCTTGTCGGCGGAGTAGTAATCGACGTCGGGACAATATCCCGTGGAGCTTTTGAACACCTCGTGCACGGTCAGCTTCATGATGGCGGACTGCAGCACATCACGATCGCGCGTGACGCCGGAATTAACCCCCATGAACGACAGCACATCGAAGTAGTCGTTGTCGGGGATTGGCTTTTCGAGCCACTTCTTTGCGGCTCTTTGCACCTGCGCCAGGTCTGAGGTACCAAGGTGCCGATCGTCGAAGAGAAGAAGGATGAACCTTCGTTCCGCCTGCGAGGGCTCGCTGATCTTGGCCGGGGCTGCGCTGGAGGGCGCGCTATCCGCCGGAACAGCCGGGTTCTTCGCGATCGGGCCGGCGCCTGCGGGCGCAGACTTCACCAGCGTGAAGCCGGTGATCGTCTGATGTTTGCCGCTGTCGAGGACTACGAAATCCTCTTTGCCCAGCCCGCCGACAGCATGCCCATTCTTGTCGAGAACTACCGCAGGCACGAGCAGCGAATTCACGTTCACATGCAAAGTGAATTTGCTCTGATCCGCCGGAATCTCCGGTGCGGGTACAGCAGCCGGCGTTGAAGCGGCAGAGGGTTCCGCCGGCACCGCAGGGGAATTCGACGGCGATACAGAAGAGGCTGCTTTTCCGTTTGCGCCGGCGTTCGATGCGGGCGCCGCCGGTTCTGCAATCCCCGTGGGCGCTGGCGGCGCATCCAGCGTCGTCTCTGCCCCCCCAGGCTCCGGAGCTTTCTCCGCGCCCGGTCCCGCGAGTTCGGCCGGTTCCGCCACGCTGGCAGATTGCTGCCGGCTCGGTTCCGCAACAGCGGCAGCCGGCTCCGCTTCGGCAGGCGCGGCCTCCGGCGTAGGGGTGCTCGCTGCCTCCATCACCCGCGCGGTCGAAGCAAACCTGTGATAGCCGGTGAATCGAGTTTCGTTGAGCCACTCCGTCGCCGCGTCTCCTGCCATGGTGTCGGCGGTCGTGGGAGTCTGCGAAAGCGCCAGGCTTCGCACCGGACAAATAAAGCTGCTGCCGCTGATCGCGATAGGCCCATATTCCACCAGCATGGCAGCCCGGCTATAAGGCAGATCCTTGAAGCTGTCGGCTTCCATCGTCACGCGATAAATGACGCCGTCTGCAGGGTTGAGCCAGATTGACCCGTGATAAGCAGGTGTCGACTTGACCATGCCGACATTGGTGGAACTCACATTTGGCTGCATGGCGACTCCAGAGATTCCGCGAGCATTCGCGGGTCCGCGGACCGCCTGAATGTCGAGCGCGCGCTGGAACGAGCTGATGATTTCAAAATGCGACGCGGGGGCCGGAACTGTATAGGAGAATACTGCCAGAGTGCCCGATGCCGTCCGCTCCCAGTGGCTCCAGCTCATGGTGCCTTTTTCCGAATCAGTGAGAATCATGCCCAGCGCCGAACCGAACTCGCCGCCCGATACAAGGCCGAACCCCGACTTCCATACCGCGGTATCCTGCGTGGCGGGCTGGTCCTCTCGTTCACGGCTCACTGAGATTTCCCCGTGCGAAACGCCTGCCAGATGCAACCCTGCACGCGTTGGCCACGCGCCCGGCACCACCGGGTGAGGCGTATCGTCGTAGTGGTTGATGGTCCGAGTGGCCAGAAAGTTGGGCAGCCGCGGAAGGCTCTCGGAAACATAGTTGTGCGCAGCCTCAATCATCTGCGCCTGTGCGGCGCTATCGGGTGCGGCATCGGCCGCGATTTCGGCCGCAGGCAAGGGCAGAAACTCCGACTGGTCTGCAAGCAGCTCGAGCGCCAGAAAAACCTGTGACTTCGGATCGAAGTGCGCACTCAGCCGGGCAAGGTCTGTCTCAGTCATTCGCTCGGTGAGCGTGACCCCCGCAATCTGCTTTACGATCTCTTGGTCCTGCTGGTGCTTCGCGGCGTCAGTCGCCAGCATCTGCTCCAGCTGCGCCACGCTTAAGCGCTTTGCAGCTTCAGCGGGCAGGGCCGTGAGGGCCAGAAATCCAAGGATCAACAGCCAGCGCAACCTGCATCCTCCACTCATGTCAATTCCGGCATCGAGTGAATTGAACCGGAGAAACCTCACTCTAGGATAAACTCCCAGCGCCCTCGAAACTGCATCGCAGGTCGGAGTGGCGCAGTCTGAATCGGCTTTGAAAGGCCACGACTTGAAGACGTGCCTTAGCCGTCCCAAGTAACTCGGGGCTTTAGCCCCTGAGGGAAGTCTCTTGATCGCCTGAGGCTGTTTACGCCCGGTTCTCGCTATTGGCTACCGGCTCCAAGCTACAAGCTCCCGTCTCCTGCTTTAGCATCGCACCATGGAGCAGGATGCTGCGACGCCGCCTGAGCGAATCGCGCCTTATCCCGAAGGCAGCAAGCGGCGCGCGGCAATTGAGATTGCCCTCGCCTACCTTCTCATTCTTTCCGTGGTCTGGACGCCGCGGCCTTTGCAACGGTTCCTTTGGATCGCGGCGGCTGTCGGGATTGCTGTCATGGTCTGGCGATCGTTCCAAGGCTGGAAGCCGATGGGCTTCACGACGGCCAATTTCGCTCGGTCGATATGGATCGTGGGCGCTGCTCTCGGAGCGGCTGCGATTGCCGTAGCGATTGCCGGGCGCTGGCACACGCTGCACCTGCCGCCGGTCGGCCTGCGCGGTTTCATTGCGACGTACATCGCTTACGCCATCTGGACCGCGGCGCAGCAATTTCTGTTGCAAGGGTTCTTCCTATTTCGGATCGAGCGGTTGATGCCCGGAAAGGCCGCGGCGCTGGGCGCAGCGGTATTGTTTGCGGCCACGCACCTGCCCAACCCCATCCTGACACCCATCACGCTGTTTTGGGGCATCGCAGCGTGCCTGCTGTTTCTCCGCTATCGCAACATTTATCCGCTGATGTTGGCACACGCCATTTTGGGCATCGCGGTCGCGATGACAGTTCCCGGGCCAGTGGTCCACAATATGCGCGTTGGGCTGGGATATCTGACGTACAACCCGAATGCGCACCGGCATCCGCACCATTTCCCTTGGTCAGCGCAGCCATAGCGACCAGATGGCGTCGACGGTGGCATGTGTGACGGCGGAAGCGCCGACGCGCCGATGCTGCCGCCAGGCGCGGCCGTAGAAGATGCCGGCCACCGCGGCCAGCAGCACGTAGCGCCAGTTAAAGAATGTGGCTCGCTTGTTGAAATGCGCCAAACCGAACAGGCATGCAGCAATGAGCAGCGCGCCGTAGCGGCCCAAGCGTTTTTCCAGAAGATTTTCAAGCCAGCCGCGGAAGAAGAGCTCTTCGGGCACAGCGATGAAGAAAAACGTGAAGATCCACGCCAAGACTGCGCGCGACGGCGTAGGCCAGCCGGGATGAAAGTGGAGGAAGCCCAGGCTGAGGCCCAACGCGAGTGCGATCGGAGTGTAGAAGGCGCATTCCCGCAGGCCGATGCCGAGATCCCGCAGGCGCAGGCGGAGATCGAAGCCCGCGCCCTCGAGCCGACGGATGAGGGTGAATCCGTAAATGCCCGCGTCGAGAAGAAGAATCTTATTGAAGATGGCCAGATGTGCGGGCCAGGCGCTCTCCAGCCAGCGCAGATCGACGGCCAGGCCGAGCGCGACGAGGATGAGGAGGTCGCGCCAGTTTCCGTGCTGGATGGGGTCAACGCGGCGCGCGTCCCAAAGAGTCGCGGCAACAGCGACCGGAAGCAAAAGGTAAAGCGCAAACCACGACCAGCGAAAAGCACCGCCGCCGGAAGCGACCAAAACATAGGGCGCGCAGAGCATCGCCGGCGCAGTCAGTTGGAGCCAGGTGGGCATCGCGCGGGCGCGAGCTGCAACGGCATCTGGAAAAAAGGAGACGGCAAGGTAGGGAACCAGCAGGATGAGAGCGGCAATAAGGTTGGCCAGGGTAACGTACAGCATTGCATCCATTGTGAGGCATGGGAACAGTCCACAGTTTGCGGCGCCAATGTATGATGGCGCGAGACACTAGCAGGAGAATCCAGATGCGGGCATCTTGGAACCAAGTCAGAACCACGCCGATTCATGTTTTTGTTCTCATCCTTGCCATCACACTGCTTGGCGGATGCCGCGCAAGCGAAAAGAGCGCCGACAATACCAGCCCTGCAAGTGCCGATCGCGCGCCGGGTGCACCCGCAATTCACTCCTATAGCACCACGTTTCCAAAGGCAGAAAACCCGGTCAACGAAAACGGGAATTGGAACGGAGGAAGCCTTGCCGAAACCGATTTTGGTAAACGGAGCGGCGAATCGATCAATCGGCTTTGGGGCAATGTGCAGACTGTGCCGGGAATGGCCTTCGGTGTAGATGAGCCAACCGAATTCGGCGATCCTACGGCCATCCTTACCGGTACGTGGGGACAGACGCAGACAGCCACAGCGAACGTCAAAGTCAATAAGACACCGCGAGGCGCCTGTTGCCATGAAGTCGAAGTGCGGCTGCGAACCACAATTTCAGATCGCAGCATTACCGGATATGAAGGCTATTGCAGCGTGATGCCCAGTCATCCCTATTGCCATATCGCGCGCTGGAATGGCCCCGACAACAGTTATTGGAACCTCGAAAAGAAGAGCGTAGCCATCTACTTCGCCGATGGCGATGTGATGAAGGCAACTGCGACCGGCGCAAATCCTGTGGTGATCACGCTCTATAAAAACGGCGTGGCCGTGTTGCAGGCGGTGGATACGGGCGCAGCTGGAGGCGGATTTGGAGCGTATGGGCCATTCCCTTCAGGAAATCCGGGCATCGGTTTCTACGACAATCACGACAACAACTGGAAAGATTTTGGGCTCTCATCGTTCACGGCCACAGATGATCCGTCCGCGGCCGCAGCGCCCGCAAGCGCGCGTTGATTCACTCTCGCCCGTAAACCGCGCGATCGAGGACGAGCCGCTATTGGTGCACAAGGATCAAATTCTTCTCAAGTTTGGCGCGTACGGATAGGGAATCAGCAAAAGGAGAGCGGCGGCGAAAATGAGCCGTAGTAGTGAACTGCATTCTTTTTATTGTGTGCCACGCGGCGAGACTCAGGTTTCACAGCTTGCAGCTCACAGGCTATGAGGCGGCGAATCACCGATTTTTCAGCGTGGCTGAATGCGCTTTGAGCCAGGCGCGAACTAGGTCTCGAAGGAGAGCTGAACAGAAGACCAGGCGGGCACACCGGCTCTCGGCCCGGAAGCCAGCTCGTAAACCAGGCGCTCCAGAACCAGACGTTTGTCGGGCGGCGAGGAGCGCAGCTCGAGGTCGGCGCGCGCCACAAGGCGAAGTGCGCGAGTCAGCTCCCGCCGGCTCTTATAGCGCCGAGCCTGGCGAATGAGGTCGTCGGCTGCGAACGGCGGCATGCGGAAGCCCTGCCACAGCGCCTGCCAAATGGCGCGCGAGTCGCGCACGTTCTTCTCCAGAATCACCAGCATCTGGCGGAACGTGCGTGCCAGCATGTAGAGATGACCGATGGCCGCGTCTTCGCCGGCGTCAGAGCTGTTCAGCAGTCCGTGCAGCAGCGCCAGGGCGCGCACGCGATCGCGCGAGCTGATGGCGTCAGTGAGCTCGTAGAGCGAGCGTTGCTTGGCGGCAAGAACCATGGTCTCCACGTCGCCGAGAGTGATTCGGCCCCGGTCGACGGCATAGAGCATAAGCTTTTCGAGCTCTGAAGCGACCAGCATCATGTCGGCGCCGAGCGCGTCGACCAGCTCGCGCGCCGCATCGGGGTCGAGTCGAATGGCCGACTGCTGCGCCGTGTTCGCCGCCCAACGCATGGCATCTTCCTCCTCCACTCGCGCCAGTTCCACCACGCCACAGTGCGCACCGAGAGTTTCGTTCAGGCGCTCGTAGCGGTTCTTGTCGTCAAGCTCCATACGACGCGCATCCGAAGGGATGCGCAGAAAATCGGCGATAAAGAGCAGCAGTGCCTGAGAATTAGGCGAACGGAAGTAGCGATCGAGCGCGGCAAACTCGTCCTTTTTTGCGCCCCGCGTGTAGAGCTGGCGCACGTTGCGCACGAAGATCACCTGAAACGGCGCCATCAGCGACGGCGTCTGCGCGCGGTCGAGAACTTCGAAGATGGAAGTCGTGGCGAGATCCAGATCGGAGAGAGAAAAGTCGCGGAGATCGGGGGGAACAAAAGCCTTGACGACGGCGGCGCGGCATCGATCGAGAAGAAAGATCTCGTCGCCGGCCAGGACATATCCCGGTCGAAGCTTGCCAATGCCCGATGCGGCGGCTTCAATCTCCGCAACGAAGCGGGAAACCGAGGCGAACCCTGCGCCCCAGCGCGCGCCGGTCAAGATTCTTGCTCCCCAAATACCGGCTTCCTTGCCGCCCTGCGTGACGCCTTAACCATCATGCGACTCCAGAATACAGCGCTCTGCGGCGTGTGGACAGCAGGAAAGTGAGGACGTGTACCTGGGAATACTAGGGTCTGTTAGGCTCTCGGGTCGCCGGGTCAAAATCCTTCGAGCACGTCGGCTACGAGCTGGCGTGCGAATTCGCGCGACAGGCGCTGGATCGCCGCCGGATCTTCCTGGATGAAGGTGGGCAGGTCGGTTGTCGCTTGGTATTGTTCGCGGAAAACGTAGTTCTTGTTCTGGTAAAGTACCCTGCCGTCTCTGCCAGTGACCACGACCGAAACAACGATGGTGATGACGAAGCTTGACGACTGCTGCGTTGCGGCGTTGTAGGTGAGCGGTGTGGTGGCTTGTTTCAGGATGGTTCCGTGCAGCACTGCGTCGGCATCCGAATCGGCGTTGGCAGTCACGCGGAAACGCGTGCGAGCGGCAAATTCGCGAATCACAGCATTCGTTAGCACTGTCTCAGTGCCGCCGGCTTCAGTGCGTGTGGCGAATACCGGCACGGCAAGAGTCTTGACATCGGGCGGCAGATGCGTGGCCGACCCCAGCGTGTGGTAGCCGCATCCGCCGGCGATCAGAACGAGAAATGCGCAGCACGCCGCGGCGAGACGGACCATCCGATGCATGCACAAATCTTACCGCGCTCCCCTGGGGTCGCGGCCGTCACACCCAGGCGGTGGCCAGCATGCCCAGGCCGGGTGTAGGTAGCTTGAGCCCATCGCTGCGGCCGGAAAAATACATCGCGTTGAGCATGTCCCCATCGCACTGCTCCGTGCGGTGGAATCCAGCCCGGCGGAGTTCCGATTCAAGCTGATCCGGAGTGAAGAAAAGCTTGAAGGGCTCCCCGGCAGCAGCGACCCGCCGGGCCAGTGCGTCAAACGCCATGCGGCGCAGCAGGCTGAGCGATTCGCGCGCGAGCCCATAGTCGAAGCTCACACCGGTTCCCGGCGGCAGCGCGGCGATGGTTTCGAGTGTCGACCGAAACGCTTCCAGCGTAAGGTAGGGGACCACGCCGAGCCAGCCAAAGAATGCCGGTCGAGAAAAGTCGAATCCGCCATCGCCCAGGCCTTCGGCGAGGGTGTTGTGTTCGAAGTCGAGCGGGACAAAAGTAAGCGGTTTCGGGATGGTGATTCCTGCTGCGGCCAGCATTGCGCGCTTCCATTCTTGCGTGGCAGGAAAGTCGACCTCGAACTCCCGCAACGGCGCAAACGGGTTGCGATAGGCAAAGGTATCGAGCCCCGCGCCGAGGATCACGTATTGCGCAACTTCATGGGCAACGGCGTAAGCCAGATGATCCTCGGCATAGCGGCTGCGAGCGGCCATATAGGCGCGGAATGCGCGCGCAATCGGGTGCGCCTCGCGGGCTTGATCGAAGGTGAACTGCGGCCCCAGCAGCGGCACGGCGACGGGATCGTTGAGCACAGGGGGCCGATCGAGAATTTGATGGATGGCGCGGCGTTGCGCCACGCGAAGGGCGGTTCTGCTGGCGCGGCCGGTTTCCATGAACTGGAGTCTACAAGACCCGCGGAAGAGGGGATAGGGAAGTGGCCGCCAACCGGCGCGAGTGCCGGTGTGGTCAGCGGCGCGTATGCTGATTGCCATGAACTGGACATCAAGTTGGATTGGATGGGCGCTACTGTCTGCCGTGTTTGCCGCGGCCACGGCCATCTTGGCCAAAGTAGGCGTGGCGCATGTTGACTCGAACCTGGCCACGGCGCTGCGCACCACTGTGGTTGTGGTCTTTGCATGGGGCATCGCGCTGGCGCTGGGTAAACATGGCGAGATTCGCTCCCTTGACCGGCGCACCCTGCTGTTTCTCGCCCTCTCGGGGCTTGCCACCGGACTCTCATGGCTGTGCTACTTCCGCGCTCTGCAACTGGGTCCGGCCTCGCGCGTGGCGCCGCTCGACAAGCTCAGTGTCCCTCTGGTCATGCTGTTCTCCTGGCTGCTGCTGGGCGAAACGCTGAACGGCATGGCATTGGCCGGCGGATTACTGATCACGGCCGGCGCGGTGGTAATGGTGATGTCGTGAAGGAGCTGGGAACAGAGGGCAGGGAAAAGAGAACGAGAGAGCAGACAAGTGCATTGTGATCTTTGGCGCAGTTTCCGTTTTCTTGTTCCCTTGCTCCCTCGTTCCCTCAGCCCCATCTTTTCTATACTGATCGAGTGACTACGGCAAATCAGCGTGACGATGCGGCCGCGCAGGCGCCGAGGCGCATTGTCCTCACCGGATTCATGGGCTCGGGCAAAACGACCGTAGGTTCATTGCTGGCGCGCCGGCTCGGTTGGCGGTTTGTCGATGCGGACGACGTAATCGAGGCAGAGGCCGGCTGCTCGATCGCCGAGATTTTTTCGCGCGAAGGTGAGGCCGCGTTCCGCCTGCGGGAGCGCGCCACGATTGCCCAACTGGCAGGCGGCGACGCGTTGGTGCTGGCGCTTGGTGGGGGCGCTATCGAAGACGCAGAAACGCGTTCGCTGCTGAGCTCGATGACCGACGGCCGGCTGGTTCATCTCGAAGTCCAGCTGGCAACGACGCTTGCCCGCTGCCGCGGCACCGAGCATCTGCGCCCCATTCTTGCCGATCAGGCCAACCTGGCACGCCGCTACGAGCGCAGGCTTCCGCTTTACCGCGCAGCGCACGTTTCGATCGTTGTGGATTCACTGACGCCAGACGAAGTGGCGGACGCGGTGCTGCGCGCCGCACGGCCGGCGTCATCCGGAGCGACGCCAGGCGGTGACTGAGGCCAAGCACCCGCGTCGCCCTTCAGGAAATGTTCATCCATCCCATTGTGGAATAATCTCTAATCATCTCGATCGCAAATTCCTGATAAGACGTTGAAGAATCGCCGGACGGAGGAGCGATGCAAAGGTTGGAAGTCAGTCGACGCCTGGGTGAGATCGGCATTATTCCGTGTGCTCGAGTCAAAAAGCCGGAGCACGCACGATTCGCCGCTGAGTCTTTGTACGAGTCGGGAATTCCTGTGCTCGAAGTGCCTTTGACCGTGCCTCAGGCCACGGAACTGATCGGGGATCTGGCCACGCGCTATTCAGACCTCATCGTTGGAGCGGGAACGGTGCTCGACGAGCAGTCCGCGCGGCGGTCCATCGACGCCGGCGCCAGATTCATCACCAGTCCGGGATTTGTTCCCGAAGTCGTGGCTTGCGCGAAGCAGGCGGATGTCGTGGTCTTTCCGGGCGCATTGACGCCTTCTGAGGTCATCGCCGGTTGGAATGCGGGCGCGGACTTTGTCAAGATCTTCCCTGCGGACACGGCGGGGGGGCCCAGCTATATTCGTGCGCTCAAGGTTCCTTTACCGCAAATTCCTCTCATCGTGACGGGCGGCGTGAATCAATTGACTGCCTTCGACTACATTCTTGCCGGCTCACACGCCATCGGGGTAGGTAGCCAACTCCTGCCGAAAGAAGCGCTCATCAATAGCCGGGGCGAGACCATCCACGAACTTGCACGCAGGTTTCTCATCATGGTTAAAGAGGCGCGGGCGCAACGGGACGGCAACAGCAACTGAAGCGTCAGGGCACGACTTGCCGGGGTCCCCAGCGTCAGGTCTTCGTCGCTGGGGTGGCTTGAGTCGTGCCGCGAAAAGCCTTATAGACACTGGGGCTTTAGCCCCCGACGAAAAGTTCTTGAGGCCTCAGGCGATTTATGCAATCAGTAATAGGCTGCCAAGGTTACAGCCGGGTCGCGCCATTCACAGCCGGTCTCACGAAAAATGCTCCCAGCCGTGCGGCCTGAGGGGCTCCGATCCGCGCGCCGTGATGAGCGCGATCTGCGGCCTGCCTCGCACACGAAGAATGCGGCCGATGCGTGTAACCGGCACCCCTGCAATGCTGCGCGGAATGCGTGCAGACGGCGCAGCGGTGAAGAGCAGTTCATAATCCTCGCCGCCGTGAAGGGCTTCGGCGAGAGTTGCGGCGGCGTCCACGGGCAGTGCGTCGGCGTCGATCTCGGCGGCGACAGCCGACTCCTGGCAAAGATGCGCGAGGTCGGTGGAGAGGCCGTCGCTGAGATCGATGGCGGCGGTTGCCAGCGGCTTTCGTGCCAGCCAAAGGCCCTGGGCCACGCGAGGCTGGGGATAAAGGTGCGGCGCAAGCGAGCGCTCCAGCCGCCCCGGCAAAGATCGCGCCCCGCTTGTCGTCTTTGCCAACCGCTTCAATCGCGCAAGGGCCGCCGCTGCCCCGCCGAGTGTTCCAGTCACATAGAGCAGATCGTCAGGGTGCGCGCCTGAACGCAGCAGTGCTTTGCCGCGGCGGACTGCGCCAGTCAGGACGATGTCGGCGACGGCAATCGGGGACTCTGACAGATCTCCTCCGGCAAGAGGAACCGAATAGGCTTCGGCGAGAGCAAAGAGACCATCAAGGAATTGATCGAGCCAGCTTCCCGTGAGCCCGCCGGGCAAGCCAAGCGATAGAAAAGCTGCGACGGGCCGAGCGCCCATTGCGGCCAGGTCGCTCAGGCCGCGCGCCAGGGTGCGATGGCCGATGGCCTGAGCGGGATGCCAATGGAGCTGAAAATGCCGGCCGGCGACGGAAAGATCGGTGGTGACGGCCAACTCTTCGCCGGGACTGAGCCGTAGAAGCGCGCAATCATCGCCAATTCCCAGGCGAAGAGATGAATTTCGCTTCGAGAAGTGCGCGGCTCGGTCGCGAATGCGCGCCAAAAGGGTCAGCTCGCTTCTCTTGCCCGAGGCGATCGCGGTGGGATCTTTTGAGGGCATTCGAGGTCAGAGATAGGATAGGGCTCGCCAGCCCTCCTGCCAGGAGCAAAATTGCCGATCAATGGCTGTGAGCAGCCGTCTGGGGGCGGGTTTTCCACAGAATCCAGAGCGAGGGTCTTGTCGCTGATAAAATTGAGGTTAGATCGAGAAGGAGGCGGGTAAACAAGCGAAGATTCGGCGAGAAGCGAAAGTAATCGGAGACGGGAGATTCCGTTGACCGTCAAACTAAAGTTCTGTTAGCCTGAACCAACGTAATCGTAGTAAACCCGCTTTGCTGTTGCGTTGGTTGCGGGCCGTGTGGCCTGGACATTTGGCATTCCCTCAGATGAGATTGCGTTGTTCACGTCACCCGGGGGTTACGAGGAATGACGTTGCGCAAGCGCTACTACATACTTTTTGTTGCCAGGGATGAAGACGGCCAGCTTCGCAAGATTCCGGTTCCGCTGAAGTATGCCTATGGGTTCCTCGCCGCAGCCATTGTCGGCGCATTCACAATCGTTGGCCTGGCTGGCTCATACACCCGCATGCTGCTGAAGACTGAGAGCTTTAACCAGGTGCGCGCCGAGCGCGAGACGCTCCGTCAAAACTACCAGAAGATGGAGCAGATCGCCCGTAACCGCAGCGTGCAGGTGGCATCGCTGGGCGCGCTGGCAAATGAAGTAACGACCCTTTATGGGTTGCGTCAAAACAAGCTCGAAGCAGCCAAGTCGGGTGCGCCGGCCCGTGCGGTAGTTCCAGTGGCCACGGCCCCCACACCTGCCCTGCTTACGCAGACCGATGACGTGAGCCAGCAGGTTGCCAGCTCCGTCGACACATTCAACATCCTGCGCAGTGACGCCCTTTCTGGACGAATCTCACGAGCCTTGGAAGGCGGGCTCACATCGAGCTTTGCCGGCGGCGATTGGACCGAGCTGGCCGACGCACCCTCGCTGTGGCCGGTCGAAGGCCGAGTGGCATCGAGCTTTGGCGAGCGTGAGGATCCAATCAACGGCGAAGGCGCCTTCCATTCCGGAATCGATATCGACGCGCCGTATGGCTCCCCGGTGCGAGCGGCGGCGGATGGAGATGTCGACATGGCCTCAATGGCTCCTGGCTACGGGCGCGAGATTGTGATCGATCATGGCCACCAGCTGCTTACCGTCTACGGCCATCTCTCGGCTTTCGCGGTCTTCCAGGGGCAGCATGTCACGCGCGGCCAGATCATCGGCTATATCGGCCAGTCGGGACGAGCCACCGGACCGCACCTGCACTACGAAGTGCGAGTGCATAACGTGCCGGTAAATCCGCACAAGTATCTGCGCGTGACCTACGGGCAGGCTTCAAACCTGTTTCCCGAATCGCCGGGTGAATGACGAAGATCAGGCATTACTCACGCAATCGGCTCCCGGCAGCTTGGGAGCCGATTTCATTTGCAGATAGGAGCGTGCCTGCGAGTCGCAGCTGACCCTCCGATCCAGCCATCCTTGTCGTGATATGGTTGCCGTGTCTGAACGTCGAGGGTCTTCATGCGCTCCTTTCTTTTTCCTCTTGCCCTATTCGTTGCCTTCGCATCAGCGGCAGCAGCTCAAGACCGCGCATCCGATGTACAGAATGCTTTTGGCCGCGCGCAGCATCTCAAGCGCGGAATCAATGCGTCAGAGTGGTTCGCGCAAACCGAAGACTACTCCGCAAGCCGAACCGATCGCTACACCGATGCAGCAGACATCGCGCTGATCGCCAGGCTCGGCTTCGACCACGTGCGGCTCAGCATCGATGCGGCGCCGCTGGAGGCCTCACTCCAAGCGTTGCCGGGCGGCGGCGAAAATTCCGACTTTCTCGCGCGCCTCGATCGCGCCGTCGACACCATGTTGGGCGACGGCTTGTCCGTCCTCATCGACATCCATCCCAGCGACGACTACAAACAGCGACTGCGCAATGGCAACGACAGCGTCGACCGTCTGGCCATGCTCTGGCGCAAACTGGCTGCGCACTACGCCGGCCGCGATCCCGAGCGAGTGTTCTTCGAGATCATGAATGAGCCCGAGGTCAGCGATCCGTATCGCTGGGCCGGCCTCCAGGCGCGCGTGGCCGCCGCGATTCGCCAGGCAGCTCCGAAACACACCATCATTGCCACGGGCGCCATGTGGTCCGACGTGCAGGATCTGCTGGCGCTGCAATCGCTTGCGGATGGCAACGTGATCTACAACTTTCACTTTTACGAGCCGCACGAGTTCACGCACCAGGGTGCAACCTGGGGTGAGCCGTGGTGGAGTTACTCGCACTCGATTCCCTATCCTGCAACAGAGAGCTCAATGCAGCAACTGCTGAAGCAGGTTCCCGACGGGGCGAACCGCTATCAACTCGAAAACTACTGGCTGAACCACTGGGATGCGGGCCACATACGCGCGCTGATTGACGAGGCGGCGGAGTGGGGGCGCGAAAATCATGTGCCGCTCATTTGCGACGAGTTTGGCGCGTATCGCGAGCACACCGATCCGGCCTCGCGCATCAACTGGATCCGCGATGTGCGGACAGCGCTCGAGGCGGATGGAATTGGCTGGACGATGTGGGACTACCGTGGCGGCTTCGGTGTGGTGCGCAAGGAGGACGGCCAACCCGCGCAGGTGGACGATGACGTTGTGAAGGCGCTGGGCCTGGGTCGGAAGTAGGCGGCACCAGAGCGAAAGAGCGTCAAGGAGGTGGGTGATGGCAGATTCACAGTGGTGGAACGCGCCGCGACGTGGGGTGACACTAGGCTGCTTGTCCGTCGTCTTGGTTGCGGTGCCTACGTTTGCGTGTTGTTGCGGCGCAATGGGACTACTGCTCGAAGCGCGTGCGCAAGCGGGGCCTGGGTCTGCCGCCGCGACCGACAGCGTTCGCGCATTCATGCGGACCGTCGCCCATGACGTTACGCGGGACGGGCCCACCGCATGGCTCAAGTTCTTCGACGACAGCCCCGCGTTCTTCATGGCGGTGAATGGAGCGATGGCCTTCCCGGACCCTTCGGCTGCGCGGAACGGCACACAGAAGTTTGCCGACACAAATCGGAGCGTCGAGCTGAAGTGGGGCGACGATCTGCGCGTCGATCCACTGGCTCCTGGACTAGCCGTTGTCGGCGCAACCTGGCACGAAGTTCAGGTCGACAAATCGGGGCGTCGCACCGCAGAGGGAGGGTATTTCACGGCCGTCCTCGAGCGCAAGCAAGGGCGCTGGAGATTTCGCGATGCCCATTGGTCATCGCCGGTCGATGCAACGGTTGCGCAGTGAAAAGTGCCGGTGCGCCATGCGAGGCTCACGCGTCGCGGGTATGCACCAGCACGCGCTCGGCGACGGCCTCGACGATCTGTTCGTGGACCTCGTCAATCGAGAGGTCGCCTTCGATCAGCACCACGCGATCCGGCTCGCGCTGAGAGATTTCGCGGTACTTATTCCAGACGCGGCGGTGAAACGCCTCCTGCTCGGCCTCGAAGCGGCCTTCGTTCTTGCCGGTCTCGGCTTCAATGCGATGGTTGCGCCGGCGCGCGCGTGCCAATGAGGCTGCCAGGCTGGGCAGCAGCAGCAGCGTCAGGTTGGGCCTCAGGCCGGCGCAGATCAGACGGTCAAGATCCAGTACGATCTGCGAGCCCAGCTCGCGCCCGCCGCCCTGGTAGGCCTCAGTGGAATCGGTAAACCGGTCGCAAACCACGATCTTGCCCGAGGCGAGGGCCGGTTGAATTGCCTCGGCGATCGCTTGCGCGCGGTCTGCGAACATCAGCACCATCTCGGTCATGGGAGAAAGGGCTCCCGACCGCGAGTCGAGCAGAAGCGAGCGAATGCGGTCACCGGTTTCGGTGCCGCCGGGCTGGCGAATGAGCACCGGCTCGATTCCGCGTTTACCAAGCCACTCGGTCAGGCGCTTGATCTGCGTGGTCTTGCCCGACCCGTCGAGCCCTTCGAACGTGATGAAAACGCCGCGCGGCATGCGGTGAGGATAAAACGGCAGGGACTGAAGGAACAAGGGACCAAGGGAACGAGGGAACAGGCAGTCGAAAAAATGCCTCGTGGAAAAGGCTTGCTGCGGAAAATTCCCTAACAATCAGCGGCCGCGCTAACTCCTCCCGCACCCCGCCGACGCGGATCAAAACTTCAGTCACTTTACAACGTTGAGAACCGAGGCGTTTCACTGCGCCATCGGCTGCTGACAACTCTCTCCGCGCTGTGATACAAGAACTTAACTTTTCAAAAAATTGTTCGGAGCCGGGCCCAACGCCATGGCTCCCTGGAGCTCTGCATGATGTTTCGTGTTCCGTTCAGGTTCGTCATTTGCTTCATCCTGCTGGCGGCTTTGCCCGCCGGCCGGCTCAAAGCCCAGCATCTTACGCTCGAAGGCCAGACCGGCGGATTTCTTACGCCCACTGCTTACGTGGTCTACGCAGACAAAGGCCAGTTTTTCTCGCATCCCGCCGTCGGCTTTCATTTCATCGATGCTTCGGCAGTCATTGGCGATATTGAGACCGTCAGCATCACCGAGGGTTTTGCCAACCGGGCCGAAGCTGGATATACCCGCAGCATTCATCAGTTTGGAGACCAGCCCACCGCGGCAGCTACACCGCTCGGTCTCAGCAATTTGTGGAACTACGACGGAATGAACGTCTTTCACGGCAAGGTGGTGGCTCTCAAAGACGGGCAGGGCGGCGCGTGGATGCCTGGGATCGCGGTCGGCGGCGTCGTCCGCACCAACGATCACTTTGTCTCGGGCGCAGCCAACAAGACGCTGACGGGAAGCGACAAGTCGTACACCAACGGAGACGTGTACGTTGCCGTTACCAAGACATGGTCCAAGCCCCCTGTGCCGTTCCTGCTGAACCTGGGCTGGAAGGCCACCAATGCCACCATCTTCGGCATCGGTGGGCAGGCGACGCACTTTCAGGGGCGCTTCTTCGGCGGCCTGGGTATCCCGCTGCCCCTTGGCCATGGCATCGTGGCAGTGCCCTCGGCCGGATTTACGCAGGAGCCCAAGACTTCGGTCAATCTCAATACCCTGCTGAACGCGGCGCTCTATCAGTGCGAACAGGCATTAGCCTGCAATCCTTCGTCGTATCCCCTCGTGAGCGCCCACATACCGACAACTCTCGATTACGCGGTGCGCGTGACGCAGAAAGACAAGCCCCACTTCGCCTTCGATATCGGCGTTGGCCAGGTAGCAGGCAATATCGGGTCGATCTATGTTGCCAACCCCTACTTTCCCGAGGTTGGAACTCCGGTGGTGCCCACTCCTGTGAACCTTCAGGCCCGGACCGTTGTCGGCATGGGACTTAGCTACCGTTACTGAGGCGCGAAAGCGTTGGCTAAAAGGCACTTTGGTGCAACTTCTGCGCCGAAAAAGGGTTCGATTTGAATAGACTGGACGTGTCTGTCAGCCTCTTTAGGTGCTCGCCAAATGCTGCTGACGCGATCGATAAAAAAGGATTGGAGGTTCCCCCAAATGAAAGTGCTTCGCTCCATGCGATGGATGCTTCTCGCTCTGCTGCTCGCCGTGATTCCCGCCTCTTCCTACGCGGGCGTCTTTATCAGTGTTGGTTTCGCCCCACCGGTGCTTCCGGTTTACGTGCAGCCGCCGTGTCCCGAACCTGGTTGGATGTGGACTCCCGGATATTGGGCCTATGGTGACGATGGCTATTACTGGGTGCCGGGCACGTGGGTACCCTCACCCTATGTGGGCGCGCTTTGGACGCCAGGATACTGGGGGTGGGGCGGTGGGCTCTATGCTTGGCACCCCGGCTACTGGGGTCCGCACGTGGGCTACTACGGCGGCGTGAACTACGGCTTCGGCTACATGGGAATCGGGTTCGCCGGCGGCCTATGGGTTGGAGGCGCGTTCCGCTATAACACCGCAGTGATGCATGTGAATGAGACAGTCATTCACAACACCTACGTCGACAACACTATCGTGCGCAACACGACGATCGTCAACAACACGCATGTGGCCTACAGCGGCGGGCCGGGCGGCATCAACCATCCTGCAACGGCGCAGGAGGCTGCCTACTCGCGCGAGCCGCACCAGTCTGCGACCTCGTTCCAGGCCCAGCATGAAACCGCGGCCAGGGCCAACGTGAGCAACTATGCCAGTCACAATGGTGGGCATCCGGCGAACGCGGCAGTAGCACGGCCTTTGACCGCAAGCGCCGGCGCTCGGGCCAATATCGGTTCGCAATCCAGCGGGGCCGGCGCAGGCAAGGTAACCTACAACGCCTCGAGACCGACCTCAGGATATGGGAACGGAAACCAGGGCCAGGCTGGTATGGCGATCAAGACCCAGAGGAATCCTTTTGAAGGATCCTCGAACAAAAACAATGCGGCGGCGTCCAAGGGCAACAATGGGCAGCCGCACCAGCAGAATCAATCGCACCCGCAGAATCAGGCGCACCAGCCAGCGCCCAAGGAAGAACACGGGCACGAACGCTGAGCGTGATCTCGCCTTTGCCGCGACAAAAGGCTCACGTTCCACGTGAGCCTTTTGTGTATTCGTCGCTTCTTCTGGAAGACCACGGAGCGAGTCGGGTGATCGCTCATCCTCGACACTGGTTCACTGACCGCTGCTCTTGCTGTCCGAACTCGGTGAGTAGTAGCCCTCGCGTGTGATCACCGTCAGCTCGCCGTTATTTGCTTTAAGCGCGATGCGATGGAACTCACCGTCGGTGTCCTCCTTGTCGGGCGTATAAGTCAGTAAGTATTGCTGGCGAAGCGCCCCGGCGATCAGCCCATAGATATCATCCAGGTTGTCTTTCTTCTTGGCTTCGAAGAACTGGCCGCCGGTGCGTTGGGCGAGCTGCTGCATGATCTTTTTTCCGTCGGCCTGGGGATTGTTTTCACCGCCGCGACGCCCGCCGCCTCCTCCTCCGCCCGGCCAACCGCCGCCGCTCCCCGGATAACCACCACCCGGATAACCGCCGCCGCCCATGCCGCCCCGATGCCCACCCGGAAAGCCATTGTCCTGCCGCTCTTCTTCGCCTTTGAAGTAAACCGTGAAAACCTCCACTCCGGCGTGGTCGGCCGCATCCACGGCGTCGTTCAGCGTCTCCTTGCTGCCGTGGTCCACGCCGTCGGAGAAGACGACGAGCGCCTTCCTGCCGTCCTTCGGTTTCATTAGCTCGTCTGAGGCCAGGTAAATGGCGTCGTAGAGCTGTGTTCCGGCTCGGGCGCCGCCGCGCTGTCCGTTGCCACCGTTCCCGCCGTTATTGCTCGTTTCAGGTCCCTGGCTGCTGCGTTCCTGCGATGTTGGACCCATCGCGTCCAGCTCACGATGCAGTTTCTCTCGCGAGTTCGTGAAATCCTCGAGCAGCTCCACTTCCCGATCGAAGTGGATGAGGAAGGCCTCATCGCCGCGCACTCCTTCTTTTGCATCCGCGGGCAGCATCAGATCGACGAACTTTTCGCCTGCTTTGCGTTCGGCATCCATCGCCGCGGAGACGCTGCGGCTGGTGTCGACCAGCAACCCCAGCTTAAAGGGAAGATTGCTCTGGGTTGTAAAGCTCTTGATCACTTGCGGCCGGCCGTCTTCGGTCAGCGTGAAGTCCTTCGCGTTCAGGGTGGTCACCAGCGCGCCGTGTTTGTCGATCACGGTCACCGGCAGAAGCACTTCGCGCGCTTGCACCTTGAGGGTGGTCATGGGTTGCCCGGCGGGCTGAGATGGGGGCTGTTGCGCCGAGGCGGGCAGGCTGAGCAGCCCGGCAACTGAAACGACAAGTGGGCGGGAAATCTGGATTTTCATGCAATTCCGCGGACTAGAGATGTTCTCCAAGAGTTAGACGCAAGTGACAACGCTTCCGTTGACCGCGTCTTCACAGCGTCAGGGTCTGCCCCCGGGCTTTACACGATCTTCGCATGATTTTGCCCGGGTTTGCATTCGCCGGCCCCAGTCAGTCTCTGGCATCGACAGGGCCCGGCTGGGGAGCATCATCTATGACAACTTTCTTGTGTTTATGCCAGATCGAGGTTGCGATCGACGCGGCGAAGATCAAGACCGCAATCACCGGCGTTGCCAAGCCGAAGGCGCCTGCCAGTGCTGCGATCACAGCAACGGCTACCGTCAGCGCCCACATGGCAATCGCTCCCAGCTTGCTCGACTTCACGGTGAGCAGCAACAGCGGCAGGCTGAGAATCAGGCAGCAACAGAGGGCAACGGCGTAGTTCCGGGGAATGCCGGTGTCAGAGGGATCGGCGTTGAAGGCATAATGAAGAAGCAAGCCGCCCAGGACGCTTGCCGCCAGGCAGGCCAGAGCACTACATACAAACATCCGGTCGTAGTGCTTCCAGTGCTCTGAGCGCGCCTTTCCCATCGTGTTCTACCCCAAGCAAAGGTGGATTTCCAGGGCCTGTTTCTGAGGTTCACAACATAATGCTGCGGTCATCCAGAGCGGAGTTTGGCCGGCACCGGGGTCCCCACGGACAGGTCTTCGTCCGGGGGGTGAGGCCGAACGAAGTCGAAGGACCTGTATTTTGAGGCCTTCATTATGCACGAACTTCGGGGACACCACATTAGCGCAGCAAGTCTTCCAGCGTCGTGCTCAAGTCTGTCTTGTCGTCGCGATACTTCACGATTACAGCCGCGTAAAGGCTCAGTCCCCATTCCTGTCCTTTGCCCTTCTTGACGGCGCGTGAGCCGGGCACGATGACAGCTTCGGCGGGAATGATCAGCGGCAGGCCGGAGGCGGCGCGCAGCACCTCTCCTTTGACGAGATCGAAGACCGGGGTGCCCCGGGTGAGGATGGTTCCGGCGGCCAGCACCGCGCCCCGGCGCACCACCGTTCCCTCATAGACGCCGCAATTCCCGCCGACCAGCACATCGTCCTCAATAACGACGGAACTGGCGTTCACCGGCTCGAGAACTCCGCCGATCTGCGCCGCGGCGCTCAGGTGAACGCGTTTGCCGATCTGCGCGCACGAGCCGACCAGCGCGTGAGAGTCAATCATGGTCCCCTCGTCGACATAAGCGCCGGCGTTGATGTACATCGGCGGCATGCAGACGACCCCGCGTCCAAGGTAGGCCCCGGAGCGGACAGATGAGCCGCCGGGAACCAGGCGGACACCATCCTCCGGGGCGAAAAGCCGTACCGGATAGGTGTGCTTGTCGACAAATGAGAGAGAGCCGGCAAATGACTGCTCGAGCGCTCCCAGGCGAAAGCCGAGCAGAATGCCCTGCTTGACCCAGGCATTGACGCGCCAACCTGCGGGCGAGGCCGCATCGGGCTCAGCCGCGCGGACTTCTCCGCGCTCGAGGGCGCTGCGCACGGCGAGAAACGCTTCCATCGCCGAGGCGTCGCCCGCGGCAGCTGCCCCGGCGGCAAAGTACCTCTCGATGGATTGCTGAAGATCTGAGGGGGTCATTCCAGTGAGAGTGTAGCAGTCGACACATCGATCACGCGGCTTTGACGCGCGCCGCATTGGCTTTGAGGCGCGGGCGAGCGCCGCCCGAAGCGATGGCCTGAAGACGGAAACAGTTCTTGCCTGAAGGAATAAGTGCGAGAGGGATCGGTGCATCGCCGGGCCGGTTGTTGAAGTTCTTCGATTCCAGCCAGGCGCAGAGCCTCGGGTCGCGAATCTCGGTGTCACCCTGCCAGAAACTGGGTGAGAGACCACATTGGATGTGGAGGTGGTCGAGCAGCAATTCGATCTCTGAAACATCGCGGGGAAAATAGCGGTGGACGTTGACCGAGCCGACTTCAACGCCTCTCATTGTGCGGCCTTTGCGGTAGGACTTGACCACCATGCAAACTCACAGGTCGGTGCGGAATTGAGTACTCGGCAAGTCTACGCACGAAGCTCGACATGCAGCCGCAAGTACGCAACATATCCGCCCCACAATTCCTGTTTCGGCTCGCCGGCCCCGCCCCACGCCAATCTGGGATGACATGGGGCATGACCAAATGCCTATATGCGATACTCGAAGCGGCATGTACAAACGAATCGTTCTCAAGTTATCCGGCGAGGCCCTGGCAGGCGAGCGGGGCTTTGGTCTCGACGCCGACAAGGTGTCGCAAATTTCCAACGAATTGGCAGAGATTCACAGGCTGGGAGTAGAAATAGGCCTGGTGGTCGGCGGCGGCAACTTTGTTCGTGGCGTCGAGGAGCAAGCCAGAGAGATGGACCGGGTGGGCGCCGATAACATGGGCATGCTTTCGACGGTGATCAATGCCATCGCTCTGCAGGACGCTCTCGAGCGGCTCGACGTCCAGTGCCGGGTGATGTCCGCCGTGTTCATGAACCAGATTGCCGAGCCTTATATCCGGCGGCGCGCCGTTCGTCATTTGGAGAAGGGGCGTGTGGTCATCTTTGCAGCTGGCATCGGAAACCCGTTCTTTTCAACCGACACCGCAGCGAGTCTGCGCGCTATGGAGATCAAAGCCGATGTGTTGCTGAAAGGCACCAAGGTCGAGGGCGTTTACAACGCTGATCCCAAGCACGTAAAGGACGCCGTGAAATACGACGTCATCACGTATATGGATATCCTGCGCCAGGGACTGAAGGTCATGGATCTGACTGCAGTGAGCCTGTGCAAGGACAATAACCTGCCGATGATCATCTTCAATATGAACCGGCCGGGAAATATCCGCCGGGTTGTGCTGGGCGAGAAGGTCGGATCGATGGTGACGGCGTAAGAACAGCCGTCGGCTACCAGCCTTCAGCTAATAGCGCGGACGCACCCAGGCGTTGGAATCGGCTGCGAGATGCCGCGACGAAGGCTTCCTGGTTCGCATTCCTGGTACCGATCAATCACAAGGTCTTGCCCAGCACGAAAAAGCTAATGGCTAATGGCTGAAAGCCAAAAGCTAACGGTTGAGGGCTGGGGCAAGTCCGGAGACGTCTAACACTGCGTGGCAACCCTCGAGCAAGCGCCGCCGAAGACCAAGCCAGCGCCGTTGAAAGCCTTGACAGGCCTGCGCTGTTTCGCAGCCCTGAATATTGTCTTCTTTCATTTCTCCAATCCGCAGTGGTTCGGATTTCTAGCGCCGGTGGTCAATGCCGGATTCGTCTCCGTCAGCTATTTCATCCTGCTGTCTGGGTTTGTGCTTGGCTATAACTACAACAACCGCGCACGGAACGGCGAGCTCGATCGCACGCGTTTCTTCAAGACGCGATTCACGCGCATCTACCCGATTTACCTTCTCAGCCTTTTGTTAAGCCTGAACCAGCTTGGAACTGAGTATCAGGGTCACACTCATGCGATGTTCTGGGCCGGTGTTGTGCTCACGCCGCTGCTATTGCAGGGCTGGATTCCCGCCATCGCGATATTTCTGAACACCCCGGCCTGGACGATGTCTGCTGAAGCGTTCTACTATGCCATCTTTCCCTGGCTGGCGCGATGGAAGCGGCCGGAGCGGATCGGGCCATATCTCGCAAAGATGTCCGGAATATGGGTGCTGGGACTGGTTCCCGGCGCTCTTTATATAGCCTTTAATCCCGACAGTATCGCGCATCCCGACCGCTGGAGCTATGGACCGTGGCTTACGGCGCTCAAATATACGCCCTATTCGCACCTTTTCAGCTTTGTCTTTGGCGTGATGCTGGCCAATCTCGACCAGATGATCAACCGCGCGAGTCGCCTGCGCCTCGGACTGGGGATCATCGGTTTTGGCGGCATCTACTCACTTCTCAGCCTGGGACCGCTGGTGCCCTATGCCATCATTCACGATGGATTGCTGATGCCGCTCTTCGGCTGCATCGTGTTGGGCCTTGCCGGCGAGAATCCGCTCGCCTCAGCACTCGGGGTGCGCCCGCTGGTTTTTGTGGGTGAAGCCAGCTATTGCCTTTATTTGCTGCACTTTAACTTGTGGAACCTGATTCACGATTCGCATCTTCTCGACCGGCTTGACCTCAGCCGCTTCGATCCGTGGATCAGTTACGTATTGCTCATTGTCATGGCTCTTTTCGCCCTGTATTTCATCGAGAAGCCTGCGCAGCGGAAACTGCGGGAGTGGCTGCACGCAGGCGCGTAGACCGCGGTTCGCTGATCGTGATTCCTCGAGTGAAAAAGTGAAGGAGCGAAATGAGTGAAATGAGTGAAGAAGCGATATACCCTGGATGGGTTCACTCTTTCACTTCTTCACTGGGCTGCATCACGGCGCGACCGACTGCGTTGCGTGATTGCCGTGAGCAATGGCTACGAGCGCGGTCGGGCCATCGCCCGTTGGGTATGGGCTCGCCAGCGTAGTGTTGATCACGCCGGTGTTCGGAGTCAGTCGGAACCCGGAAACATCATTGCCCAGTTTATTCGCTGTATACACATAGCGCGCCAGAGCGGGCTCGACGACGATGGCTACCGGATAGCTATCAGTGGCGCTGGCTCCCGCGCCCGATGTGCTTGCTGTTGCCGAGGGCGTGCCCGTTGGCAGGGAAATCGTATAGGCCGAAACTGACGAGTCCAGAGAGTTGGCGACGTAGATGTAAATGCCGCGGGGATCGATGGTAACCGCCGAAGGCTCGTCCCCCGTTTTGAACGGGCCGTTCACCATGAAGTTGAGTGACTCGTCGGACTGAACGGTGTAGCCAATCAGCTCATTGGACGCAAAGTCGGTAACGTATACGAAGCGGCTCACCGGATCGGAGGCGAGGGCCACGGGCTTGACTCCGGCCTGGTAGGGACCTGCAGGCACCGGGGCCAACGCGCCACCGGAACCAATTGTGAATCCAAACACCCAGCCGGGGTTCGCGTTGCTGGTCGTGGTCCCGCCGGGATTATAGGCCGATTGATCGTAAGCGGTCACATAGACCGCGTTGTTGTTGGTCAGAACGATCACGCCCGTGGGAACAATCGTGTCGCTCGGATAGCCGGCAAGAGTCAGAGGCACGCTCGCTGACGCCGCGCCGATGACGCCTTTGCTGAGGGGATACTCGGTTAAGGTCGCCGAGGTGGTTCCCGAAACTGCGAAGAGATAATCGTTGGACTCGCTCACCGCAATGGCGACAGGGGTATTAGGGAGTGTGATGGACTCCTTCTGAGTCAAAACACCGTGGATGTTGATGTCGAAGTGCACGACGGAATCGTTTCCCGCGTTGGCAACATACAAGTTGAAACCGTCTGAGGTGTCGGCCATGGCCACGGGGATGGTCCCACCCGAGGAAATCGTGGGATGTCCGGTGCGCAGCGCGCCCGACGATCCATCAGTTTCGTAGCTATAAATCTGCCCATTGCTTCCGGCGCTTCCCGCCGAAGCGGCGACGTAGACAAAGTCGATGTTTACAAGCTGGCAAGCAGTGAAGAGGGAGGCCAGGATCAGGCCGGCGGCCAAGACCAGAAACAGCTGGCTCAATTTGTTGAACTTCATGCGCTTCCTTCGTTGTGGGCCTGTATATTCAAGCCCTGATTCAGTCGTTGAGGTAGTCCCGCCGTTATTGTAAAAGCTTATTCGGGATGCTGCGAACGGGTCCGGTGTTCCAGCAGGTCGGTTCTGCCTGCCGTTGCGTGAATGCCCGCTCCGGTACCGTTGTGTGGAACCGCAGCCACGGCCACGGGCTGAGCTGCGGTTGGGTAAGGTGAAAACTGCGCATCGATCAGCGTCCCGGCGCTGGTGCTCAGCTCAAAATCGGAGACAGTGTTCCCGAGAAAGTCGACGGTGTACAGAAAATGATTTGTCGAGGGATCGATTCCAATCGCGACAGGATCTACCCCGGTCGTGAATGTGCCAATGCTCGTCAAACCACCGTTGCTCATTGAATAACCTTCAACGGTTGCATCCGCCGCGTTCGCAACGTAGGCGAACGGATAGGTCGGGTCGATAACGATCGCCGAAGGCTGGCTACCGGCCGGGTACGGGCTGCTCGCCAGCGGCGCCAGGCTGCCCGAGGCCACGCTGTATCCCAGCACTTGGGCTGTCGCGGAGTCCGTGACGTAAACGTAGGTGCTTGTGAGATCGCTGGCGATGGCCGAGGGCCGAACCCCGGCCGCGAAAGGTGAGCCCGGCAGTGGGCTCAGCGCTCCGCCCGACGCCACTGAGAAGCCAAAGACATAGCCCACGGACGGCGACACCGACGAGTCGTACGCGGCGACGAAGAGATCGTCGCCCGAAGCCAACACGTTGACCGCGGTGGGAACAATCACATGTGTTGAGCTGGCGCCGTTGAGTGTCAGCGGCCAGTAGCTGCCATTCACTGCCGAGTTCACCAGTGGCGCGCCCAGGCAGACGGTCGCTGTGCAGGGCGCGGACGCCGAGGCGCCACCTGCCGTCAGTGGGTAAACCGCAACCGAACCAGGGCAGGGATCAGCCGAGGAACAGAGCGGAAGCGGTTCGTAGGTATCGAGGACGAACAAATTCGATTTGTTCACGGCCACCGCCAGGGGATAGATGCCGGGCGTGTTCACCGTGTTGAACGGATAGACTTTGCCGTCAGACCCAACCACGAACTGCACGATCGTGTTGTCGTCTTGATTCACCACGAAGAGATTCTCGTTGTCGGAGGAGACTGCCTCAGCCACCGGATTTCGCCCTGCTGAGGGAAACGGCGACGTCGGAATCTGCCGCATCCGCCCCGACTCCGAGTTGATCTCGAAGACGTCGATCTCTCCATACTGGTTGGTGCCCGCTGCTTTCGAGCTGAGCACATAGACAAAATCCACGGTCAGCGTTTGCGTGATCTGGGAGCATGCCGTCACTGATAAAGCCGCCAGGAGGCTTGCCGCTGCCGCCAAAAAGAGCTGACTCGATTTGTTCAACTTGATGTGCATCGTTCTTTCAAATAGGCCGCACTTGACGGCCTCTGAAAATCTCGTTCGCGGCCGAATGCTGCCGGCTCGCAAAATCGCCCATTCTACGCGGCACGGAGCCTGTAATCAGACCCCAAATGCCGATCTTTGCATTCGAAATTGAATCGGCCCGCGCTATCCTTGTCCGTTCGTCGGCGGTAGGCGCACATTGCGCTACCCGACGCGCCCATCCATCAGACACCACGTAGCCGGACCCTTAAGCGAATAGGTGCTGGTTCTCCGCATATTGTTGAGCACGCCTGAGTCTGGATCCAGCAACCTTCCTGTGACCGTCGAGTCGTACCCATTGGCTTCGAAAATGAACTGGTCGGATGGATCCTCGACAATGCACTGCGGACCCGATCCGGACCCGAACGGTTCGCCGGCGATGAAACTCAATTGGTAAGAGGGCGCGGTCGTCAAAAAGTATCCGCTGATGCCGCTTTCCGGATTGGGGCCGGAGGTGTTGTTCCCCTGGTTGGCCACATAGACGAACTTACCCTTCGATTCCACCAGCACATAGATTGGATTGGAGAGTGTGGGATCGTCAGGAATGATGCCGCTGGGCTCTGCCTGCAACGAGCCGCCCGTGCCCACTGAAAACGGCAGAATCTGGCTTTGCGACGTGGTCGTTGTATTGTTGAACGTCACGGTGATGGGCTCATTGTCGAGCACATAGACCACGCCCCCAGCACTGACAATCGCGTTACCCGCACCGATGTTCAATTGCTGCACGCCGTTTTGACTGAGCCCGAGCTGGCCGCCACCGTAGGCATAAGGCCACACGGCAGTACCGCCTGTATATGGATAAGAGGTCGGAGCCGGCGCGCCGGTAAGCGTCAGCATATAGGAGCCTGTGAGAACGAAGTCGACAGGATTCACGGGAACCGGAAAGTAAGTAATCGGCTGCCCATTGGCCGCCGTTACCTGGGCATTTTCCACCAGCGACAGACGCCCCGTGGTCGAGTTGATCTTGAAAACCGTGATATCGCCGCAGGTGGTAGTCGACGGGCCAAGCGCCAGCGCGCAGTTGTCGGCGGCCGATGGGCTCGCATTGTCAGGAGCGTCATGATCCAGGACAAAGAGGTAGCTGCCGGTAGAGTCGGCAATTAAACGGAATGGGTTGATTCCCTGGGTATAAAACGTCTCCTGAGGAGTCAGGACGCCGTTTCCGCCCACCGCAAACTCGGTAATGTTGGAGTTCTGGCAGGCGTTGGCCCCGGTGCCGTAGCAATCGCCGTTCCCCGCACTATTCGTGCCGCGATTCAGGACATAGATAAAATTGCTGCCAAGAGTGAGCACCGCCCGAACCGGGTTGGAACCGCCCGAGGCAACCGGCATTCCGTGGATCGGCGTTAGAACCCCTGTGTTGTGATTGATTTTGTAGCCCGAGACGATGCCGCTGTTTCCAGACTGGGCAGTTTCGGTTCCGGTCACATACAGATAGCCAACTGAATAACTCTCAATGCAAGACGCAACGCCAAAAACAACGCCTGCCGAAACGGCGCCCATGCATAGCGCCTTACCGAATTTCGTAAACCTCATGCTATTCCTTCGTCCTGGTCAGGCGTACGCCGCCAAGTTGAACATTCCGCAGCCTTGCTGGGTTGGGATGGAGCCCCTGCTGCATTGTAAAAGGCGAGGGCCGGTTATGCCTAGCGCCGATATCACGAACCCGCTTCGCCTATGCCTCAACTTCACGCGACATGCCATGCCGTTGAATCCCGCCGGAGCCGTACCTGTGGCCTGTCGTCGATAAAAGCATTGCAGTATGCGCGTCTGAATGGGGGCGCTCTCATTGAATCATTCCATTTCTTCTCGCGCGATCCCGGCATCGGATCTACACATCCTCAGAACTCCCTGGAAAACGAACTGCCGTTAGACGTCGCGCCCCGGAAATCGTCAACCGTCTGCCGGATGGGGCAGGGTAGCAGAGGAAAGTTGCAGGAAACCAAAGGCAGTGGTCCTTGGAGCAGCAGGTAGAGGTTACGTCGTCGCACCAGGCTATCATGGGTAGCGCACTGCACCTAAAAGCAGAGACCCTAAGTCGGGTGCTGATCCGGTTCTTTACACGCCCTCGACCACCCTGCCACACTGGAACGTGGACACGCAGACAGTCGTCATCCTTGACTTCGGCTCGCAATATACCCAGCTCATCGCGCGCCGCATCCGCGAGCAAAATGTCTTCTCTGTCGTGCTGCCCTGCACAGCGCCGCTCGGCGAGATTAGGGCCTACAACCCCATCGGCCTGGTGCTTTCCGGCGGGCCATCTTCAGTCTACGATGCCGATGCGCCCGCGGCTGATCCGAAGATTTTGCAGCTCGGCGTACCCACGCTCGGCGTCTGCTACGGCCTCCATTTCATCGTGCATCACCTCGGCGGCAAAGTGCGCTCTGCGCCCAAGCGCGAATATGGCCATGCCGAGGTAGCGTTAGAGGACCCCTCAACCAAGTTGTTCGCCGATCTGCCCCCTTCCATCCAGGCATGGATGAGCCACGGCGACGAAGCGCTGGAATTGCCCGAAGGGTTTCGCCGCATTGCCGTCACCGCGAACGCACTTGCAGGCATTGCCAATGACCGGAAAAGAATCTGGGCGGTGCAATTCCATCCCGAGGTGCATCACACGCCGCTGGGCTCGCAGCTGATCGGGAACTTCCTGGCCATCTGCGGCGCGCGCGGCGACTGGACGCCCGCGCATTTTATCGAATCCACCGTCGCCTCGATCCGCGAGAAAGTGGGCTCGGGCCACGTGATCTGTGGGCTCTCCGGCGGCGTCGATTCCTCGGTCGCCGCCGTCCTGGTGCATCGCGCCATCGGCGCCCGGTTGACCTGCATCTTTGTGAACAACGGTGTCCTTCGCAAGAATGAATTCCAAAACGTACAAAAAAACCTGCGCGACAAGCTCGGCCTGAATATCGTCGCCGTCGACGCCAGTGCGCGATTTTTGCAGCAGCTCGCCGGGGTAACCGACCCGGAGATCAAGCGCAAACGCATCGGCGCCGAGTTCATCGCCGTCTTCGAAGATGAGGCGCATCGTATCGAGCAGCAATCTGGCAAAGTGGACTGGCTGGTACAGGGAACCCTCTATCCCGATGTGATCGAGTCGTCGAGCGTGAGGGGCCCGAGCCAGACCATCAAAAGTCACCACAACGTAGGCGGATTGCCCGAGCGTATGAAACTCAAGCTCATCGAGCCGCTGCGCGATCTTTTTAAGGATGAAGTCCGCCGCATCGGCCGCGACCTCGGCATGCCGGAGGAGATTCTGGGCCGCCAGCCGTTCCCCGGTCCCGGCCTCGCCGTGCGCATCCTCGGCGAGGTCACGCCCGGCCGCGTGACCCTGCTGCAGGAAGCCGACGACATTGTCGTCAGCGAGATCAAGGCTGCCGGCCTTTACAACAAAATCTGGCAGAGCTTTGCGGTTCTTCTACCGGTCATGAGCGTGGGAGTGATGGGCGACCAGCGCACTTATGCTTACACCTGCGCGATTCGCGCCGTGCACTCTGAAGACGGCATGACCGCCGACTGGACGCCGCTGCCCTACGAACTGCTCAAACGCATCTCCAACCGCATCGTCAACGAGGTGCGCGGCATCAATCGCGTGGTCTACGACGTCACGTCCAAGCCGCCCGGCACCATCGAGTGGGAGTGACTGGCCATCAAGGCGCCTGCGCGCTTTGCGCCCATCCTGGCCAGCCGGCCCGTGCAGCGCCGCCATCGGAACGGTCTGGTCTCTTCCGCCAAAATGGCATAAGGATCAGAGATATGCCATAATTGCAAAAGGGTGGCAGATCATGACGGAAACGGTAATTCTTGGAGAAAGTGGCAGAATTGTCCTTCCTGCGTCAATTCGCAAAGAGCTGGGCATCAAGCCGGGCGAGCGGCTGACTGTTATCAGCGAACCTAACGGGATCAGAATTCTTAGCCGTAAAATGGCGTTGGAGAGCATCCGTGCGGGAATCATCAAAAAGCGCGGCAGTCTGAAGGGAATTCTTGACGAATTTCTAGCCGAACGGCGTGAGGAAGCGGCTCGTGAAGCCAGGAAATAATGTAGTCCTCGATTCATCGGCAGTTTTGGCGCTGATTTTGAGGGAGCCAGGCGGGAACAAAGTTGGCGGCCTTCTGGCTCAGGCGGAATCGGATAGCGATCTCCGAATTATGATCGGCGTAATGAATTGGTGCGAGATCCTCACCCGGCTGTACCGGGATCATGCGTCAATGACAATTCAGGAACTGGACGCTCTTCTTGGCGGTGTTGAACTGGTACCGTTTGCAAGGGCAGAGGCGGATCTGGCCGCGGACTATTCCCGCACCTACCCGGAGCTTTCGCTGGGCGACCGGGCCTGCCTGGCGCTGACCAAGGTTCGCGCCGCCGCCGCCTGGACCACGGACAAAGCCTGGACGCGAGCCAAGGTCGGCGTTCCCATTGAGGTTTTGCGTTAGCGCCCGCTCCCCGCAGCCTTGGCAAAATGGAAGATGCAATTCACCTGGTGCGTGGCCTCGTCCGGCTTTATGTCAAATGTGACGATGACGGTTTGCATCCATTTTGCCAGCGGCTTGTCTTTCTTTTCCGCGAGAGCCGCGAATCCCGAAACGTAGCTTTCGTCAAAAGCCGCTCCGGGCGCGAGCTTCCATGCGCCCCTGAGTCTGGCGGCCATCGCGTCGGGGGCGCCTTCGAATTGAACCGCTGCCATCTTGTAGACATCGCCCGGAGCAATCTCCACGCTGTAATTCACAAGATGCGTGGCCTCGTTGAACGAGGGGTGCGAGACGACGGAGCAATCGAGGTATCCTCTGGCGTGATAGGCGTCGCGGACGGCCAGGAGAAACAGATCGAGCGGCCTTCCTGATCCGGCCTGGTCTTTCGACACGATCTTCTCCACCTCTGCGCGCGGAACCAGCGCATCGGCCGGATAGCTGATCGAGCCAAGCTTATAGATTCCGCCTTCCCTGATCGCGGCCGCGTAGAGTATTTCGATGGATTGCGCCGCGACCACGGGAGCCGCGATCTGGGTCACTTCGACCTGTACCGCCGCGTACCCTTGGTCCTGGTAAAGATCTTCGAAAGCGCGCTGCAGGCCGATCGCCGTGTTCTCGGTGTCGAACGCGTTTCCGGTTTGGCCCGCGACAAGGGCATTCACCTTAGCCTGCATGGCAGGCGAAACGCCGGAAACCTGGATGGAGCCGATCAGAACTCCCGGCGAGGTGACGGTAAAGTTCATAGCCGTGATCTTCCGCGGGCCCAGGCCGCTGGTGACGTCGGCTTTTACATTCGCCTTGATCCCTTCGGCGGCGAGCATCTCTTCAAACATCTGGCGGATTCCTTCGAGCATCGCGCCGTTGGCGGGCAACAGGCCGTGATAGAGCGGGAAGCGTTCGTGAAGCCTCTCGTCGAGCTCTTTGCCCGGCCCGTCGCCTGTTTTGAGCGGCAGATTGTCGAGGTGGATGGGGAAGAGCTGGCCCGAAGGCGTTAACGAGAAGAGCAGACCTTTGCTGTCACTGCTGAACTTGACCACCGCGAAGACGCCGGTATCGCTCAGTTGCTTGGCGCGAGCTTTCACTTCGGTGGAACTCAGCCGCGCGCCGGGTTTTACGCCCGCAGCAGCCAGCAGCTCATCTTGCGTGTATTGCGGCGCTCCCTGAAAGCGGACGGAGGGCGCCTTCCTTTGTGTAGTCGGAGCTTTTTTCTGGGCAAGCGAAGAGAGAGAGCTGAGAAGAAAAAAAGCGGCAATCAGTGCAGCCGGTTTGTTCATGTTGCGCCAAGATTAGCAAACCGCAGGCGGTGCGCTCACGCAAAAGTTGCGCAGGTGCCCGCAAGTGGCCCAGAGAGCGTGCTCGCCGCTCTGCTAAAGTGAGTGAGAAACAGAGGTACCCACCTGCTTGATGGCGATTTCAGGACAGGCTTCTTCTGCACAACTCGCTCCCTTTCGCATTGATCCGTGGTATAGTCCGCGTCCCTGGGGTTTTTGCGATCTGCGGCCCTGGTTTGACCGCGTGGCCGAAGGAGAACCCATTGGCGAGGCCTGGCTCACCGGAGACGAATGCCTGGTCGCCACCGGCCCGCACAAAGGCGAGCAGCTGGGCGCGGTCTTCAGCGCCAATCATGACGCGTTGGTCGGTGCGGGCAGGCCGGCAGGATCGCCACTTCTCATCAAGGTCATCTTTGCCCGCGAAAAACTCAGTGTGCAGGTGCATCCCGACGACAAAATGGCGCAGAAGTACGGCGAGCCGCGCGGCAAGACCGAGTGCTGGTTCGCGCTGGCCGCTGAGCCAGGCTCGAAGGTGGCTCTCGGCCTCAAACCCGGCACGACGCTCGAGCAGGTCAGGGAAGAGATCGCCGCTGGCACGCTGGAATCGAGCCTCGTCGCGGTTCCCGTCGCTCGAGGAGACATGATCTTTGTCGATTCCGGGACGGTGCACGCCATCTGGCCCGGCCCGATTCTGCTTGAAACGCAGCAGTACAGTGACACGACATATCGCATGTTCGACTACGGCCGTCCCCGCGAGCTGCACATTGAGAAGGCGCTGGAGGCGACCAAGCTGGTGACGCGCGCCGGAAAAATCGCGCCACAGCGGCTCGCCGACCGGACGGTTTTGATCGATGTCGAGTATTTCCGCGTGGAGCAGATCGACATCGACGCAAGCCGGACCAGCGCGAGCCTGCGCCGCGAAGGCGAAAATCCGGGACTCGCCTATCTGTTTGCTGCCGCAGGTGCGGGGCGACTGAGTGGCACGGGCATCGAGCCCATCGATTTGCCGGCGCGCGGCATCGTCGCCGTGCCGGCTTCGTCGCCGGAGTTCGTGGTTGAAGATACCAGCCGCCAGAGCGATCGGCTCGACCTGATCCGCATCACCCCGAACTGGCCAGCCCAACACTTATGACTGAAGACGGGTGGAGGCAATCTGTTGCGGCGTATCTCCGCGAACATGCTCGGCCCGCGGACAAATACGGTCACCAGCCGCGCCTCTACGCGCTGGCCACGCGTCTTGGCGTCGGCCTGGACTATGACGACGATGTGCTCTTTGCCGCGGCCTGGATGCACGATCTCGGTGTGTTCATCGGTCACCGTCCAGAAGATCCCGAAAAGCTCAAGCACTGGGATCACGTGCCATATACCATCGCTCGCACCCGCAGCCTGCTGGCCGGCTGGGGCTTTCCGCCACAGAAGCTCGATGCCGTCGCCGAAGCCATCCGCACCCACCAGCCCTACGACAATCCACAGGGAATCGAGGCAGTCCTCCTCCATGACGCGGACATCCTTGAGCAACTCGGCGCCATTGGCACGCTGCGAGCCCTTGCTAAAGTAGGGCGCGACACGCGTTACGCAACCTTCTCCGGTGCTAAATACCTTGGCTAACCCAAGTACAATGGATGCATGGCAAGGCCAATTAAGACCTGCGCCTTTTGTGATGCGAAAGCTGTGACAAAAGGCGGTGAGCATCTTTGGGATGATTGGATAAATCAAGAGATCAACCCAAAGACACGCTTCAATGCCACAAAGAGCTGGTCTAAGGATTTGCCTCCCGTCAAATTTTCCAAAAGAGGCCTAAAAGAAAAAATTCCCACTGTCTGCACACCCTGCAATGGGGGATGGATGAGCGCCCTCACTGCTCGGATGAAAGAGCGCTTTCAAGCCGCTATTCTAGATGGAGCGCCTTTTTCTCTTGATATCAAAGGTGCTCATCTTCTCACGGCCTTTACTCTCATGAAGGCGATCGTCAAAGATTGTTCGCATCGGGACGAGCCTTTTTTCACTCGGGACGCAAGAGAGCAATTGAGAAAAACTCTCGCAATTCCCCCGCTCGTTAAGGTTTGGTTCTCCATGTATGAGGGAGCCGCACGTCTCAACTTCCGCAGTAATCTCTATGCTGTTACACCTGATACGCCCGGTCCCCTCTATGGGCTTGAGTTTTTCTGCTACACGTACGTTGTGAAGAATTTGACCCTTCAGCTTCTTGCGCCACGATGGAGAGATATACGTCACAGGGATAGACCCCTCATCACGCTTTCCCCCGATTCCTACTGGCAGCCCGCCGCTACCCAGTTTTGGCCTTTCAATGGCAGTAATCTCTCCTGGCCTCCGGAGAAAATACTCAGCGACCGCGTTATCGAGCAATTTATCAATCGCTTTCAAGTGCCGATTAGCCTCTCTCTTTGATGAGCGCACACTCCCGTCTTTCCGGCGTGGTATAGTAACGTCAGATGGACGGGCATACGCCAAAGAGCGGCCAAACTCAGAAGGGCGAATTACCCGCGAAATCTCCGTTTTCAGAAGCGCTCAAGCGCCTTGTTTCGGTTCCTCGTTCCGAGATTCAGGAGCGGCTTGCAGAAGCTCCCAAAGAGTCCGTTTCACGGCATAAGCGATACAAGTACGTCCCCGCAGGGCACCTCTCCAAGCCCTAGAACGGCACTTCTGAGCCGTCCTCCTTCCCGGTCAGCATAGTCCAAGTCAGACGTTTTCCGGCAACATTGGATAGCGCCAGAGCAAACCGGTCAGCATTGGTAATTTTCTCATCTTTACGGCTACGAAAGTTGAATCTGTAAACCTGCTCATGGATGTACGCCTGCAAGTGAATCGGTTCGACACTCACATATGTGCCGCCGAGAGCACGCCGTAGCAGGCTCCAAAAGTTCTCAATCGAATTTGTGTGAACGTGCCCGTTGACGTATTCGACGGCGTGATTGATCACTTCATGGATCGGAGCAGATCCAACGTAACCGCCCCATTCGTCTGTCACCAGAGTCGCATCCTTCGCAACGTTGGCCGCGATTATGGGATGAAGAACGGCCTGACTGCGCTCTACAGTGACTTGTGCCCGAACGCGTCCACCGCGCTCAACCATTCCCACAACCACAGCCTTCCCTTTGGTCCCGATCTTCTTTCCGCCAAGCATCGCCCGTTTGGACCGATGCATGTTCTTAACCTTGCCGCCGAGAAAGCACTCATCGGCTTCGACAACCCCACCCAGCTTTTCGCCATCGGGCAGTTGTAGAGCAACGCGAAGCCGGTGAAGCATGTGCCATGCATGCTGTTGGGCGATCCCTAACTCGCGGCTGATCTCGTGACTAGAGACACCATTCTTGCAGTTGCAGAGCATCCAGAGAGCCACCAGCCATTTATCCAAGCCAAGCGGAGAATCCTCGAACACCGTGTCCACCTTGACCGAGAATTGCTTCCGGCAGGCATAGCACTTCCACCGTTTCTGAGCCGCTAACCAATAATGCCTGCGCTCGCCTTCCATCACGCCGCATTTGGGGCAAGTGGGCTTGCCTTCATGCCAGCGCATCTCAGCTACGGTGTCAATGCAGACCTGCTCATCACTGTAATACCGAATCGCTTCTAATAATGTCTTTGGAATGTGCATATAGTCGACACCTTGATTAACCCAAAGACAGTATGCCAGAATTTTATGGGTTAGTCAAGGTATTTATTGCCCCTTCTCCTCCGTCCTGCCCGTGCTGCGCAATGCGGTGGACCGGCTGCCTGGCCAGCTGCGCCTTGAGCCCGCCCGTAGGCTTGCCCAGCCTCGTATTGCGGCGCTCGGTGCCTTTCTCGATGCCATCGAAGCCGAAGCTGGCGAAAACCTCTACTGAGCGTCTATGTCCGTCTCACGCAGGCCGTTCAAGCTCACGATTTGCACAATCTTTGCTTTGCAACCCGCCCCCTTCGGGCAGAATCGATAGTGTTATGGATTATCGTCTTGCAGTTTCCGCTGACCTCAGGGGCGCCTTCGCCGCGGCCTCCGCCGATTGGCAATCCAACAACAAAGTTGAACGCTTCTGGCAGAAAGATCCCAGTCTCTGGACGCGCGACGGCGAAGAGAAATGGATGGGCTGGATCGACATTGTCGAGCGCCAGCAGAAAGACCTGGCCACCTTCGCTGAGTTCGGCGGCGATGTGGTGGCGGGAGACTTCAGCACTGTGCTGCTGCTCGGTATGGGCGGGTCGAGCCTGTGTCCCGAGGTGCTGGCCAAGACCTTCGGCCGGCGCGAGGGCTTTCCCGAGTTGCGCATCGTTGACTCCACTGACCCCGTGCAGATCCTGGTGACCTGCGATGAGGTCAATCTCGCCGAGACGCTGGTGATTGTCGCCAGCAAGTCTGGCACGACCCTCGAGCCAAACATCCTCAAGCAGTTCTTCTTCTCCGAGGTCACGCGCGAAGTGGGCGAGGCCGAAGTGGGGAACCGCTTCATCGCCATCACCGATCCGGGCTCCAAGATGGAGCAGGTGGCCAAGGCCGGCAAGTTCCGCAATATCTTTTATGGCGATCCGGAGATTGGCGGCCGCTACTCGGCGCTCTCGAATTTTGGCGTAGTGCCGGCAACGGCGGCAGGACTCAACGCCGAGAAGTTGTTGAGCGAGGCGGCCAAGGGAGTGGCGGCGTCGAAGAGTCCCGTCTCCGACAATCCCGGCGTGCAGCTTGGCCTGCTGCTGGGCACGGCGCACAATGCCGGCCGCGACAAGATCACTTTCTTCACCTCGCCGGAAATACACGACCTCGGCGCCTGGCTCGAGCAGCTGATTGCCGAGTCAACCGGCAAGCAAGGGAAGGGAATTACCCCGGTAGATCGCGAAACGATCGGCGCGCCCGGGGTCTACGGGAAAGACCGCGTCTTCGCCTACGTGCGTCTGAAGAATTCGGCAGACGCGAGCGCCCAATCGGATCTTGATGCCAAGGTCGCCGCGCTCGAAGCGGCCGGTCACCCGGTGGCGCACTTCGAAATCGACGACCTCTACGAAATCTTCGGCCAGTTCTTTACCTGGGAGATTGCCACCGCGGTTGCCGGTTCGGTGATGGGCATCAATCCCTTCAACCAGCCTGATGTGGAATCGGCCAAGGTGGAAACGCGCGCGCTGATGGACGAGTACGACAAGACCGGCAAACTGCCGGCGCGCACGCCGTTCCTCACTGGAAAAGACGACGGCGGAGCCCCGTTTGCCCTGTATGCCACGGAAGCCTATGCCGCCACACTGAAGGCCGCAGCGCCCAGCCAGACGCTGCCAGGAATTCTGCGCGCGCACCTCGATCAGCTCAAAGCCGGAGACTACTTTGCCACCTTGGCTTTCCTGCCCATGTTCGAGGAGCATGAGGCGGCGATCCAGCAATTTCGTCACAAGGTGCGCGACCGGAAGCGCGTGGCCACGTGCCTTGGCTTCGGGCCGCGTTTTCTGCACTCCACCGGGCAGGACTACAAGGGCGGACCCAACAGCGGCGTCTTCCTGCAGATCACCGCGGACCACTCCGTCAACGTCGAGATTCCCGGCCAAAAGCTCACCTTTGGCGTGGTCATCGACGCGCAAGCCGCGGCTAGGAAACTTTTTCCCCTGACCCGTGTTTCAAGTAAGTAACAGGCTCGGGATTGATCCGTCTAATTGCCTGAGTCCCGGGATCTATGGTTCGAAATTGGCGTTTTCGCCGTGACTTTTGCCGGCGAAAATCATCTGGAGAATAGAGGAGAAATGAAGATGAATCGCACGATGCTGAAACTGATGGCATGGAGCGGGGTAGCAGTTCTAGGCGCTACCATGGCGATCGCGCAGGATGCCGCGCCTGGGGACTCTTCGCAAGCGCAAGCGGCGGCACAGGCTCAAGGGCCGCGCACCGACGGGCAGATTGAAATGGATGTCGTTCATGCCCTCGACGCCTCGGCGGCGCTCAAGAACGATCTGATCACTGCGGCCACCATTCAAAGCGAAGTGACGCTTTCCGGCACGGTGTCGAGCGATGCGTCAAGGCAGTTGGCTGAATCGATCGGGGCCCATGTCCAAGGCGTCACCAAGGTTCACAACAATCTCAAGGTTGGCAATCCCGGGGCAGATGCGCAGAATATGCCTCCTGCTGATGCCGGCGCTCAGGAGATGCCCGACAATGGGCAGCCCGAAGCGACTCCGGGCTTGCCGCCTCCCGCTCCGGCCCCCGATCAGCAGGCCGCAAATCAGCCGGCTCCCAGCATTGCGCAGAATCCTCCAAGCCAGTATCCACAACAGCAGCCTTATCCTCAGCAACCTTATCCGCAGCAGGGCGGCTATTATCCGCCTCCTCCTCCACAGCGGCCGCAATATGGCAATCCGCAGTATGCGCCCGGACCGAGCTATCAGCCTGCTTCGGGACCGGTGACGGTTCCCCAGGGGACGTTGATATACCTGCGGACGAGCGAGCCGATCGAGAGCAAGCACGCCAAGGACGGAGAGCCGGTTCAATTCACAGTGATTCAGGACGTGGCTGTAGGTGGCGTGTTGGCGATTCCGCGCGGAGCGACGGTGCACGGTGTCGTCACCGAGAGCAAGAACGTTGGCTCTGGCGATTTGGCCGGAAGCTCGGTCCTGGCGCTCAAGCTGGTATCGCTCGATCTGGGTGGACATAGCTATCCTCTCGATTCCGATCAGTTCAAGGTGAAGAGTCCGAACAAAGCTGGGCAGACGGCGGGCAACGTCGTCGGTGGTGCCCTGCTTGGCACGATCATCGGTTGCGCAGTCGGCCGTGGGGCCGGTTGCGCCATTGGCGCGGGAGCCGGTGCGGCAGCCGGAACAGCGGCCTCGGCCGCATCACCCGGACCAAGGGCCTGGATTCCCGCTGAGGCGCTCGTCAAGTTCCATATCGCCGCGCCCGTAACGGTAGATCCCGTAAGCCCGCAGGAAGCGGCGCGTCTGGCAGAGGGGCTGTATCCCGGTGGACCGAGCCTTTACCGCCGTGGTCCCTACGGATCACCGTATTACGGCTACGCCGCATATCCTTACGGCTACCCAGCGGTCTACTACCGGCCCTACTTCATGACCGGCGGGTTTTACTACTGGCGATAAAAGACAGGGTCGGGTCAGGTGTCAGGGCTCAGAATTGGGCATCCGCGACGGCGGATGCCCAATTATTTTTCCGACGATCTGCGTGCGTCTTGTCGCTGAACCGCGCCGGCGGCCTTACCAGGAGTCGTCGTCTATAATCAGAGAGTTGCACCGAGCGAAAATAGGCAGGCGCAAGCCGCTGAACGCCGTATAGATTCTTGTCCGCCGGCATCCCATAGAGCATGCGGGCGCACTGAGGGTTAAAGTCCATCCATGATTCGTTTTCTGCAAACTGACAATCGCGTAACCAAGGCGCTGCTGGTGGTCATTATCGGCGCCGCATCGATTTCGATGGTGGTGTACCTGATTCCCGGCCTGACCGGCGCCGGCTCGGCTTCGCCCAACACCTACGCCATCGTCTATCCGCACTGGTACAGCCGCATTCTTTCTTCAGGCGACACTGTGACCCAAAATCGTGTGGAGCAGGTTGCCAGGAACGAGCTTCGCCAGCGGAGCCCGCAGTACGCCAACAACCCCATGCTCCTGCAGTTTTTCGAGCAGCAGGTGGGCCAGCAATTGGTCCAGCAGCAGGTGCTGCTGCAAGAAGCGCACCGGCTCGGCATCAACGCGACCGATGACGATTTGCGCCAATACCTGCAGACCGGCCCCACCGGCGAGGTGCTGTTCCCGGGCGGCAAATACATCGGCGATCAGGCGTATGCGCAGCTGATCAACGACCGGCTGAACATGTCGGTCAAGGACTTCGAAGATGGGGTCAAAGACGACATTACCGCGCGTCGTCTTGAAGCGCTCATCACCAGCGGAGTCACTGTCAGCGACCAGGAAATCCGCGATTCCTATCGCAAGCAGAACATCAAGATCAAATTTGACTACGCCGTCATTTCATCTGACGACGTGACCAAGACGATCAATCCCTCCGATAGTGATCTTGAGGCATTTTTCAAGAAGAATGCCGCGCGCTACGCCCAGGCTGTGCCCGAGCAGCGCAAGATCGCCTACTTCGCGTTTACAGCCAACCAGATCCCCGGCGGAGTCTCGCCGCCCACTCAGCCGCAGATCCAGCAGTACTACAACGAGCACCTGACCGAATATCAGGTTCCCGAACAGGCCACCTCGCGCCACATTCTTATCAGCCTGCCTGAGGGCGCCGACGCCAAGACCGACGCTGCGGCCAAGGCCAAGGCAGAGATGGTCCTGAAGCAGCTTCAGTCCGGCGGAAGCTGGGCCGATCTTGCCAAGAAATACTCCGACGATCCCGGAAGCAAGGACTCCGGCGGCGAGTTGGGTCCGGCGCAGCGCGGCAAGATGGTGCCTGCGTTCGACACTGCGATCTTCACGCAGAAGATCGGTGACATCCAGATCGTGAAGAGCAATTTCGGCTATCACATCGTCCAGGTGGAGTCGCGGCAAACTGCCCATACCAAGCCGCTAAGCGAAGTGCAGGCCGATATTCAGGCCGCGCTGGAACGCCAGAGTTCTGCGGCCGCGCAGCAAAGCTACGCTGAGACCCTGACCTCCGAAGCCATCAAGAATGGCTTGGAAAAAACTGCCGCAACGCACCATTTGGAACTTATAACCACTCCGCCGGTGGGGCGCGATGGCGTGATTCCCGCACTGCCCGACAGCGCGCAGCTCCTCACCAAGGCATTCGTGGCCAAGCAGGGCGATCCGCCGCAGTCGGCCCCTACGGGCGAAGGCTACGCCATCTTCCAGGTCACGGGTATTGCGCCGGCGCATGCACCCAGCTTTGCCGATTGGAAATCGCATGTGCTTGACGACTACCGCGAGCAGCAGGCTCCCGTCTTGCTGGCTCAGAAGACCAAGGACCTCGCCGACAAGGCGAAATCGATGAACGACCTGGCCAAAGCGGCAAAGGCCGACGGTGCGGCTGTGAAAACCAGCGACCTGGTGGGCAGTACCGACCAGGTGCCTGATTTCGGCGAAGTGAGCCAGGTGGCGCCGCAACTCTTCGACATGAATGCCGGCGCCATCGTCGGGCCCATCAACACAGGACGCACCGGCGTGGTACTCAAAATTATCCAGAAGCAGGAACCCTCGGCCGACGAAATCGCGAAGAACCTCGACCAGTCGCGCGATCAGCTTCTGAGTGAGCGCCGCAACGAAGCCTTCAGCGTATTTATGAGCGGCGTGTTCAACGATTACAAAAAGCGCAACCTCATCCGCATGAACGCCAAGCCGCAGCAGCCGCAGCCGGGAATGTAGTTCGAGGCCGCGCAGGCTCCTCGCGGTGGGCGCGAAGTATCGGGGCACGAGTCGTGCCGCCGGAAGGAGCAGGGGTCTCGGTGTCCCTTAATTGCAGATGCCAAAGGGAAGGCCTTTGGGCCGGGAGCTGTTCTGGAGGGGCACGGCTTTTACAGCTTGCTGAAAGCTCGTACCGAGGGCTCTGTAACAAGGGCACGACTTTAGTCGGGCCGATAAAGTAAGCAGAATGACGGTGGGCTTTCAGCCCCTGCTGTCTTTCCCTTTCCAAAATCTCGTTCTGCTCGTGACTTTTTCACCGAGCTGTTTAGCCGTGCCGATCAGGTCAGTGAAATGGCTCGGGGCTTCTTAACCCCTGCACACTCACCGCAAGCCAATCGCAGCAAGCGGCAATCCAGTCTCGGGCGAGCGATCCGGCTGTGCTTCGAGATCCGGCGCGACGGCCGCACCGGCGAACGAGGCGGGCTTAACCGTCACGTTCCATCCGTCGACCAGGACCAGAACTTGTTCGGGAACGTCGTCTCCTAGCTCCGCACCGACTGTGATGGTCGTGCTTTCACCGGGAACGAGCGAAACATAGTTGTCGCTGTAGTAAACCGGCAAAACGCGTTTACCCGATTTATGCCTCAGTTGCACATGCGCCATGAGGGCGATATTCGGACCCGGATTGTTGAGGGTTACACTCAGCTGCTCATTGTTGTCACGCCTCACCGTCGCCGTCAACGTCACCATCGGCAACTGATTCAGCGCCGTCAGATCGTCCTGGCGATCGGGCTGCGGGTGCCAATAGAAATTAGAGGAGAGAAGCTGACCCGTCTTGTCGCGCAGTTCGAGCTTGACGAAATGTACCGCCGAGACTGTCGCTGGAAAGTCGATCGGCCCCAGATCGGTGGCAGCATCAGGCTCGGCTGTCAGCTTCATCTCGTGCTCGTAGGCTAGCGAGCCATCGAGGTTATAGACAGCCACATGCGCGACTGCATCTGCAACCGGCTCGGGCCTGTTGTTGATCACCTGCACGTGACCGCCCATGGCAGAAGTCGACTCGTTGAACTGAATGTGTACCATCTCTCCCGCATGCATCACCGCGAAGTACGACGACATCGGTTCGAGATCGTAGTGATAGACCTGCCACACGAAACTGGGCTGTGCCGGATTGCTCATCCAGGTGATGATGGCCGTGTTGGGATGAAAGAGCATCGCATTGCGCCCCTCGTACATGGCGCGGAACGCTTCATAATTCGCCAGCTGCGCCTTGCGCACGAAATCTGCCAGGTTGCGAATGCCCCCGTAGCGGGCGGCAATTTCCTCTGGATACTTGTCAGCGCCGGAGTTCCCTTTGGCAAAGTCGTGCTCGGCCCAGGCGTCGTCGATCGTTTCCCAATCTTTCTCGGGCATCATGCCGTGGATGGACTCGAGCGTGGGCACAGAAACGCTGCCGGTCTCCGTCTTGAAGTAGTCGTCGTTGATCTCGTAAAACTTCCGCGGCTCGCGCCACGAATAGGGTCCGTGAGAGCGCACGCCGGCGCCGTCGGTCGAGCTGGGCTGGTAGCGGCGCGATGGCTCCAGTTCCGCCAGAACCGCACGCAGCGCCGCGTCGATTTCGGGTGGCGGATCGCCCTCGTTGCGCGCGCACCACAACACGATGGACGGGTGATTGCGAAAGCGTAGAATTTTGTCGCGAACGTTAGCAATGTAGGTCTTGAGATCGTCAGGGTCCGGCCCGTCCCCCGGATTCGGCTGAAAGAATTCATCCCAAACCAGGATTCCGTACTTGTCGCAGAGCTCGTAGAAATCCTCGCCCGTACTCTGCCCGACCCAGTTGCGAATCAAATTCAGGTTCGCCAACTTGTGCAGCTTGATCTCCGTCTCCAGCCGATCGAGCGGAATCCGCTTCAACCCTTCATCCAGTCCCCAGTCGCCGCCGCGAATAAACACTGGCACGCCATTCACCGAGATGGTCAGAGTTTCGACACCGGGAACCGAATAGGTGATTTTGCGGACTCCGAAGTTCACATCCTGCGCGTCGCTCACGGTCTGGCCGGTTGTGAACTCAAGATGAAGGTGGTACATGTTCTGTTCGCCATAGCCGTTCGGCCACCACAGGCGAGGATGCTCCAGGTGCAACCCAGGAGTGTTTTTCGCGTCAAAGGTGATTGGTTGTGTGCTGTGCGGCGCGAGCTCGGCGGTCCGCGAGAACTGGATGTTTTCGATGGTGCCGCGGACTATCCCTTTTTGGGGTTGGTCGCTGAGATTGGTGAGCGTCGCTTCGACGGTCACGTCTGAAGAGTCCGTCTTCGGCAACGGCAGGTCCGTGGTAACCAACGGATCCTCGATCGTCACCGGACCGGTCGCGGAGAGATAAACCTTCTGCCAGATTCCCGTGTCGCGGTCGCGAATGGCAGGAATCCAATCCCACCCGATCGTGCATAGAAACGTCGGCCCGTCGATTGCCGTGATGCCGCCGTTTGGGCCCACTCCATCGCGAATGGTGTGCTCGTGAGGAACGCCGGGATGCGGCTGCGGCGAGACGAGCAAAGCGACCACGGCCTTCTGGCCCGGCTCGACATGCTGGGTAATATCGAAATTCCCGCGGATAAACGCGCCGCGTGTTGTCCCTACCTGCACGCCGTTGACCCAAATCTCTGCGGAGTAGTTGATGCCGTCGAAGTTCAGCCATACACGCCGGTTCTTGTAACTCTTGGGAATCACGATCTCTGTGCGGTACCAATACGAGGTGTGTACCAGGCTTTCGGGGATGATTTCGGGGCGATTGTTCTCGCCGTAGAGCGGTTCCGGATATACGCGGTTGTTCACCAGCGTTGTGAGAACCGTGCCTGGAACTGTGGCGGCGTACCAGCCTTTTGCCGCAAATGTGGCAGTTGAAATCTGCGCTCCCGATTCGGGAGCCTTGGCCACGTCCTGCAACTGCCAGCCGCTCGAAAGAGCCACGGGCTGGGGAATCGCGGCGGCCCGCACCGCACTGACAGAGAAGATCGCCCCAAACAGCGCCACAGCCAGAACAAACAACTTGATGACGCGAGTTTTCACAAAAGCGCTCCTGAAAATCCCGATTCGGAATCCTTAGGTGACACGGACATATCGGACAATTCATTGATTATCGCAAAAGTGCTTGCGGAGTGGCGTCTGCACACGCGCGTCGACAGGAGCCTTCGCAATCGATCGGAGCCTTCAGTCCTCGATAACCGCTTGCAGACGTCCATAATAGACGCATATGGAATTCCAGCGTTCCTCCGGCGTTCTGCTGCACGTCAGTTCTCTGCCTTCCTATGGAGGCATCGGCGACCTCGGCCCAGCCGCGCACGAGTTTGTGGATTTTCTCGCTCGCTCCAGGCAGCACATCTGGCAGGTGCTGCCACTCTGCCCCACGGGGTTTGGCAACTCGCCGTACGCCGGCTCGTCGGCCTTCGCCGGTAATCCCTCGCTGATCAGTCTCGAGGTACTTGCCGACTGGAATTGGATCGACAAAAAGAGAATCGAAGGGCTTCCCGGCCACTCCGGCGCCGTCAACTTCGACGAAGTGGAACGCCGGAAATCTCCCCTGCTCTACGAGGCCGCCGGAAACTTTCTCGACCGCGCGCTCGACAGCGATGAGCTTGCCGGCCAATGGAAGGACTTCGAAAGTTTTCGCACTGCCGAGGCCTCCTGGCTCGACGACTACGCGCTCTACGCCGTGTTGCGCCGCGAACTCAAGACCGGCGCGTGGACCGAGTGGCCCGAGCCTCTGCGGCGGCGCGATCCGCAGGCCTTGGGCCATTTCTCGGTGCAGCATCAGCGGGCTGTGGCCCTCGAGCGCATCCTGCAGTTTGCCTTTTCCCTGCAATGGAACCAGCTTCGCGATGCTGCGGCGAGCAGCGCGATACGCATCCTCGGCGACGTCGCGATCTTTGTGAATATGGATTCGGCTGACGTCTGGGTTCATCCGGAAATCTTCGAGCTCGACGAAGACTTCAAACCCATCCATGTTGCCGGCGTGCCGCCCGACTACTTTTCCGAGACCGGGCAGCGGTGGGGCAACCCGCTCTACCGCTGGGACGTGCTCGCCGAGCGCGGCTTCGATTGGTGGATCGATCGCGTTCGCCGCGCCACCCGCCTTTACGACATCATCCGGCTCGACCACTTCCGCGGGTTCGAGGCCTACTGGGCGATTCCAGCCGAAGAGGAGACGGCGGTAAAGGGCGAGTGGGTCATGGCGCCGGGGCTCGAGCTCTTTCGCACTCTGGAGCGTGCTCTCGGCCCGCTGCCGCTCGTGGCCGAAGACCTGGGCCTGATCACGCCCGAGGTCGAAGCGCTCCGGCACGATTTGGGAATGCCAGGCATGAAGGTCCTTCAGTTCGGCTTCAGCAACAAGGGCGCTCACATGCATCTGCCGCAGCAATACACCACGGATACCGTAGCCTACACCGGCACGCACGACAACGACACCACGCAAGGCTGGTGGCAGTCGGCGAGCGATGCCGAGCACAAAGCCGTCGAGGCGCTCGTGGGTCCGGTACACGGGCAGCCCGTCTGGCCGCTGATTCGTGCCGCCGAGGGCAGCGTGGCCGAAATCGCGGTTGTCCCCGCGCAGGACCTGCTCGAGCTGGGTTCCGAGGCACGCATGAACACGCCCGCCGTGGCGGCTGGAAATTGGAGCTGGCGCGCCCCGGAGCATTGCTGGACAGAAGAACTGGCTGACCGGCTGGCAGCGCTTGCTGAGATGACCGACCGCGACAATGATCCGCTGGGAGAGCCGGAGAACGAGGGAACAAGCTGACAAGCCAGCGAGGGGCAAGGGAACAGGGAATCTTTCTCTTTCCCTTGTCCCCTGGTTCTAGAAGGGTATGTCTTCGTCGGAGATTTCCGCCGATTGCGAGAAGTCGTCGTGACCGGCCGGCTGGCGCTGATCCATATTGCCCGTGGCGCTATTGGCCGCAGTGCCCGACGAGCGGCTGTATCCGCCCGCTGAATCGTCGCGCCCCGAAAGCAGCGAGATGTCGTTGACGATGATCTCTGTCCGGTAACGCTTGGCGCCGGTGTCCTTGTCGTCCCACGATCTCGTCTGGATCTTTCCTTCGACGTAAAGCTTCGAGCCTTTCTTCACGTAATCTCGAACAATCTCCGCCAGGCGCTTGAATGCAACCAGGTTGTGCCATTCCGTGCGATCCTGCCAGTTGCCCTGCTGGTCCTGAAAGCGGTCGCTCGTGGCCAGCGTGAAATTCGCCACCATCGTGCCGCCGCCGGTCGACCGGATCTCCGGGTCCTTCCCTACATTTCCTAGCAGAATGACTTTATTAACGCTCTTAGCCATCTCGTGTCTCCCGTCTCACTCAATCTCTTCGTGTCGCGTGCCAAAAACCTGGTGTCAAGCCCGGCCAAAGGTCTCGTTCCGTGCAAAAACCGGTTTCCAGGACCGCTCATCTCTCCCCGGCACACTCGATCGCTGCAGTGCAGAACTCCTTCTCGCGATGCCATTCAGGTCTGCCGGAAGTATAAGCGAGCGACCGAAGTTGTTCCAACGGCACATGCCGTCAGCCCAAGCATCGACTCGAAGCTCCCTGATCGTTGGCTGCAGGGCCGAATTGGTTGACCCTTTCGCAGAAACAAATTTACTTTAGTAGCTACCAAGAAGGCATCGGATGCAGAGGGTTCTTGCCGACCATTCATTCTGGAATACACGAGGTTGGCGCGTGGCCATGCAGCGGCATCACCAGGAATTGACGCGGAGCATACAGAGGTTTAGGCCCAGACTGCTTCTTTTATCGGCTTTACTGATAGCAGGCACTGCCCCATCGCAGCAGATCGGCCAAACGCAATGGTCTGCACGTTCGCTCGACAGTTTTATCCTGCGTTGGCCCCAGGGCGCCCTCGGAGGTGGAAAGGCTCCAGCGACCTGGAACTACCAGCTTGCCGTTCTCCTCAACGGAGTTGAAGCCATTGACGAGATCTCCGGCGATCCGGCGGCGCTCGACTACATTCGACAAACCGTCGACGGACTCATCCTGCCGGATGGTTCCATACCAACCTACGACCCAAGCGCAGCTTCGCTCGACGACATTTCGCTGGGACGATCGGTATTGCTTCTTTACCGGAAGACCGGTGACGCGAAATACAAAATCGCTGCAACACATCTTCGGCAGCAACTCGCAACTCAGCCAAGAAATGCCTCCGGCGGTTTTTGGCACATGCATAAGTTCCCGAATCAGATGCTGCTCGACGATGAATACATGTTCGCACCGTTCCTCGCAGAATATGCGACCCTCTTTCACGAACCAAAGGACTTCGCAGACATCGCGAGTCAATTTGCGCTGTTAGAGCAACACACTCGGGACCCGAAGACTGGTCTGCTGTACCACGAATGGGACGAGCCTCATTCCGAGGCCTGGGTCAACAAGACCACCGGTACGTCCGCCAATTTCTGGGCTCGTGGCACCGGCTGGTACCTCATGGCGCTGGTTGATACGTTGCCCTATTACAGGAAAGACGATCCCGATCGAGCGACACTCCTCGCGATCTTCCAACGGACCGCCGCAGCCGTGGCTGGCTACCAAGATGCGCAAAGCGGCTTATGGTATCAGGTTCTCGATAAGCCGGGGCAACAGGGTAATTACCTCGAATCCTCGGCCGCAGGCATGTTCATCTATGCCCTGGCAAAAGGCGTGCGGCTTGGTTATCTAGCGCCGCAATATACCGGCAAGGCCCAACGCGCCTGGGCAGGCATGTTGCGGAACTTCGTCAAGCTCGACAGTGATGGCGCGGTTACGATCTCCCATACCGTCAAAGCGATTGAACTCGGCACTGAGCCGTCGCACGATGGCAGCTTCGAGTACTACACCTCGGCGCCTGTGGTCGACAACGATCCAAAAGGTGTCGCGGCGTTTCTACTGGCTTGCAGCGAAATGGAAAGGGAACCGGTTTCTCATCCATGACGCGGCGCCATCGCATTGACCGCTTAGGCGGCCACCGGGCACGGCATCACCGCATCCTGCCAATCTCCCGCAGTTGATGCGCCACGGCTTCAAGAAACGTCTCCACGCTCACGTCCGGTGCGATTGCGAGGCCCGATTTGGCCGAGAGCGCCAATGCGATCCGCTCGGCCAGCGCGGCCCGCGTGGTCAGATCCATATCCAGCCGGCGAGCGAAAAATCCCTCCAGCACTTCGAGATCGCTCACTGATAACTTGGCCAGCGCCGATGCGGGCAAAACCAGCCCAAGGTGCGGAGGCGGAATAGGTGAATTGGCGCTCAGTGCCGGGCCGGTGATGGTGCGCGAGGTTGACGTGCTCCAGTGCGGCTGCTCGGTGTCGCGGTCGCGAACCACAAGAGTTCCGGCCACCATGTCGCCCAGCCGTTGGTTCCGCTTGCTGGCAAACATGGCCACGATGCCCACCGCATAAAAACTTGGCAGCCAGTCAATAAATCTCACCAGGTTGCGCGCCAGCGACTCCAGAAAGCTGACGCCTCGCCCGGACTGATGGATGACGCGGATCTTGGCCGCCTGCTTGCCGGGCGTGCGCCCGCTGTGGAACGCCTCGAAAAGCGAAAAGTATCCCCACTGCGCGACAAACATGATGAGAAAGAAGATGCCGACGGCCCAATTTGCCGAGACTCCGCCAAACATGTGGAGAGCCGGAACGATAACCACGAACAGCAAGACGAGAAGAAGAAAACACGCGCCGCAAAGAAGGTAGTCGATGAGGATGGCGATAAAACGGCTTCCAATCCCGGCCAGCGAGGCTTCAATGGCCACCAGCTCCGGGGTGTCGATGTTAAGCTGTTCTCGAATCGGCTCCATGGCCATCGTTCTCTCCAACCACTGGCTTGATAATCGCCGGCCTTACTGGGAACGGCTTTCTGCGCTGCTCGGGCAGGCAGGCGCGACCGGAATCAGGCAGCTGAATCGCGCCGAATTGCGCGAAACCGCCCTCCTCTATCGGCAGGTGGCAAGCGACCTCTCGACGCTGCGCCAGGACCCCACCGCGCGCGTTTACGCCGAGCACGTTAACCAATTATTGGCTCGCGCCCACCATATCATTTATGCAGGCCGCGGGGCCACCGTTCGCAAGGTCTTTCATTTCCTGCGCGACGACTATCCGGCCGTCTTCCAGCGCCAGATCAGCTATGTTCTCGTATCCCTCGTCATCTTGCTCGCCGGGGCGGCCCTGGGCTCGGTGCTGACCCTGGCGCGCCCCGAGTTCATGCGCCACATGCTGGGGCCCGATATGGTTGCCACCATCGAGCGCCACGAAATGTGGACCCACTCCATTGTCGGCATGGAACCCCAGGCCAGCAGCATGATCATGACCAACAATCTGAGCGTCTGCTTCATCGCCTTCGCCGGCGGCATCTTGTTCGGGCTGCTCACCGTTTGGTCCATGTTCTTCAATGGACTGTTGCTCGGCGTGATCGGCGTGGCCTGCCGGCAGCACGGAATGTCGCTTGATCTGTGGAGCTTTGTCGCACCACACGGCTCGCTCGAGCTGCCATCGATCATCCTCTCGGGGGCGGCCGGATTGCGCCTCGGCCACGGCGTTCTCTTTCCCGGCGTCCTCCGCTGGGGCGACTCGATTGCCCAAGCCGGCGTGGAGGCCGCGCGTCTCGTGTCAGGGATCATTCCGCTGTTGGTGATCGCCGGCGCGCTCGAAGGATTTTTCTCGCCGTCCAATGCCCCGGTGTGGCTCAAGTTCACCGTCGGCGGCTTGCTCTTTGTGCTGCTGCTGTCGTGGCTGTTCCGGCCGGTGAGGACGACGACGCCGAGAGCGTAAGAGATGCGGGAATTGTGTCTCGCAAGGGTCTGCAAAGGGGTTGGATGTCATGAGGCAGGATTCCGGAAAAGATCGGCTGCGTGAAGACTTGGAAGAGAGGCAACGCGCGACGGTGTGGCCGGATACACTTCGCGCGGGCAGGAGCGTGGACGAGTTTCTCTGGAAGGGCGATCCCAAAGCGACTCCCGTCCAGAGGGCTGGACTGCTCGTCTTTGCGGCGCTTTGGTTTTTCCTTTTTGCGATGATGACGGTATTGGCCATAAAGGCCGTCTTGGAACGCGATTTGATGACGACGCTTATCGGGACAGTTTTCGGGGCAGCTATCGGATACGTAGATTTCCGACTTTTCAGAAATGCCTTTTGCCACAAAATCCGCCGTGGCAATGAGTGAGTAGCGCTCGCGGTGTTCCGGACTTAATGCGGCTTAGCGGGCACCTGTGTTTGTCAGACGACGGAAAGACGACCGCAGATCCTTCGACTGCGTTTGCCGCATGACTGCGGCAAACTTCGCTCAGGATGACAGGATCGTTCCGTTGTGAACGATGGAGGCAGCGTAGCAGGTCGCCATTACACCATCGCCCGCTCTTTCACCTTCAAATATTGATTCAGTACCGCCGAGGTAAGGCGCGCGGGGTCGAGGTCGAGAGTGAGTGCGCCTTGTTCGCGTAGCCGGGCGAGCAGCAGCTCGCGGCGGGTGGCCAGCTCCTGGGCCGCGGCGGCGCGATACATCTGCGCGACGGTCCTGGGCCGAGCATTGGCGATGGTTGCCACATCCGGCTGCGCCATGGCCACGAACAGCAGCACGTGGCGATGCAGCAACTGCATGGCGCCGTCGATGACCTCGGGCCGCATCGCGGTTTCGGAAATGTCGGTGACCCAGAGAATGAGCGCGCGGCGCGGCTGCCAGCGGTTGAGAGTCGCCGTCGCCCGCAGGTGATCGGCTTCACTCGACTCGGCGCGCGCCTCCGCCAGTGCTTCCACGATCAGCCGCAAATGCGCCAGACCGCGGCCAGGAAGAACGCGCTGCTGGATTTCGAGGCCGTAGACAAGCAGGCCCACGCGATCGCCCGAATAGAGCGCCAGTTGCGCCAGAGCGATTGCGGTCGAGCACGCGTAATCTAGCTTTGAGTGGCCCCATCGATTCGGATCGTCGCTATCGGGCAGAATTCTGCCTCTTAGCAGCCGCCCCGCGTCGAGGACGATCCATACCGCCTGGTTCCGCTCCGTCTGATAGCGCCGCGTGATCAATTGCCCGCGCCGCGCCGTCGCCGTCCAGCACACGTCGCGCAAATCGTCGCCCTCGACGTACTCGCGCAGGCTCTCGAAATCTCGCCCCAGTCCGCGCTCGCGCGCTTGCCTGAGCTGCATGTCGATTTGGCGGCCGCGCGCGAGAAAGATCTCCTGGTCTTCTCCCCGCCGCAAAGTGGGGTAGACACGAACTCTCTGCTCCAGCGGCGCCATGGCCCAGCGCTCCGCGAGGCCAAGAGGCGAAGAGTAACGGACGTACACTGCGCCGGTTCGCACATCGCCGCGCTCCCGCGGCGCGAAGCGGTAACGTAGGCTGGCGCGCACGTTGGGATACACGCGCAGGTTGTGCTCCGATGGAGTGGCTACCAGCGCCTCGGGCAGATCGTCGACGATGCGGCATTGCAGCAGCCCCCTGCCGCTCTGCTCCACTGCCAATTCAACTTCGGTCTCGCTGTCGAGCGAGGGCGCGTTGCTCCACGAACGCTCGATGGTGATGCGCCCGGCCGATGGAAGGCGGAGCAAATCGAACAGCGCCGCAGCCAGAACGAGCAGGTCCCACTCGACCATGCCGAGTCCCCACCACGGATGGAAGAATCCCGGCAGGCCCAGCAGCAGGCCGGCCACCAGCAGCCAGATGGCACGCGGAGTAAGGCCGAACGAGAGAACGCGGCGGCGCGGCCGGCACGTCGCGCGTACAGTCTCGGGTTGGAGTGAGCCGCTAGTCATCGTGCGGGATCTATCCTCTTGGCACCGCCACCGCAGCCAGCACATCGTTCAAAATGCGATCCGCATCGAATCCTTCCAGCTCTGCCTCTGGTTTGAGCAGGATGCGGTGCCGCAGAGCGGGAAGCGCGGCGCGCTTCACATCGTCGGGGATGATATAGTCACGGTCTTCAAACGCCGCGAGGGCCTGGGCCACGCGCAGCAGGCAGATTGCCGCGCGTGGGCTCGCTCCAAGCGCTAACATCGGCCATTCACGCGTGCGGCGGACCAGATCGAGAATGTAGCCATACAGATCCTGCTCCACGCGTATGCGGCGAATTTCGTCGCGTGCGGCTGCAAGTAGCCCGGGCGAGAGCGGTTCAATATTCGCATCGTCCAGCAGGTTCGTGTTGCTGCCGTGGTGCCGCTCCAACATCGCGCGCTCTTCGTCCAGGCTTGGATAACCCACCTTGATTTTCAGCAAGAAGCGGTCGAGCTGTGCTTCCGGCAGCGGATAGGTGCCCTCAAAGTCGATCGGGTTCTCTGTGGCAAATACGGTGAACCACGCGGGAAGCGGATGGCGCACGCCGTCGGCTGTTATCTGGCGCTCCTCCATGCATTCCAGCAGCGCAGCCTGTGTGCGCGGCGGCATGCGATTGATTTCATCCACCAGCAATAGATCGGTGAACACCGGCCCGTTGTGAAAGATAAACGCGTCGGACCCCGGCCTGAAGATCGTGGTTCCCAGAATGTCGGCGGGCATCAGGTCCGGTGTTCCCTGCACGCGCTGAAAGCCGAGTCCCAGCAGCCTCCCGGCAGATTTGACGATCAGCGTCTTCGCGATGCCCGGCACGCCTTCGAGCAGCGCGTGACCCTGGCTGAGCACTGCCACCAGCACTTGGCCGATCACTTCGCTTTGCCCCGAGATCACGCGCCCCAGCTCGGCGCGCCCCTGGGCGATCAACTTCTGCGTCGCCGGCAGCGCGGCACTCGGTGCCTGCGCGCTCTGCTCCACTTCCCGTTCTTCCGTCATTCGTCTCTCCTGCTTTTCTCTGGCATTCCCTCGTGAGGCTCGCTTCCCCAAGAAGCATGTGATCCCTGATCCTGACCCCTGATCCCAGACCCCTGATCCCTGACCCCTGATCCCTGACCCCTGATCCCTGTCTTCACTTCGCCCGCGCTGCCGCCATCAGCGCCTCGCTATGCCGGTTCAGCGCCTGCACCAGAATCAGCGCGCGCTTGGGCGCAAGCCGGTCGTCCTTCACTGCCTCTTCGCAATCGGCCAAATCTTTTTCAAGCTCCGCGCCGGTTTGCGGAAAGCGCCGGCGCAACGCAACGGCCAACCCCTCCCCGCTCAGCTGCGATCCCTTCAGGCCGCACAACTCGCCCATCTTGCGCCGGAAGCGCTCCAGCGCAAGTTCTACCGCCGTGGCCGATGCGCCGGCCTCGGCGTACAGAGACCCCAGCGCTTCAAGAAACTCTACGGGAGTAGCTCGCGCTGGCTGCGGCAGATCGCGAACCGGCCCGCTGCGCCGGCTGAAACTGAAAATCACCAGCAACGCAATCCCAAGCAGACCACAGATGAGCAGATAAAGTGCCGGCCCGCGCGCAAAGAACCAAATCGAGTGAAGCTCCCCGTGCAGCGACTCATCCCAGTAAAAGCGATGTCCATCGCGCGGTCCCAGCGCGTTGAGCAACAGGTTCAGGTCATTTGCGCGGGCGATCGATCCGTTTTCGAGCGGTGTAGAAGCGGCCCACCACACCACCTTGCCCTTGCCGACACTGTATTCCACCACGGCAGGCGCGCCGGTGCAGTTGTATTCGATGCGGTCGCTTGGCCGGTCCATCGCCCAGCCGGCCTCGGGAACCATCCACACTTCGCCAGAGGTGGCGAGCGGGTCAAGTCCTTGCGGAGTCAGTTGACACGCCGACTGAAACTGCATCGGCGACTGTACATCTCCATCAGGCGCAAGTTCTCCTCCCATGAACCCGGTCACCAGCACGCGGCCGCCACGCGACGCAATCTCCCGCACCGCCTTCGCGTCGGCAGGCGAAGTGAGAATCGGCTCGGCGAGAATCACCACGGTCTGCCCATCGGCCTGCGCGGCAAGATTGCTCAGCCGGTCTTCCCAGCGCTCCACGTTGTAGCCGCTCGCATCGAGCAGATCGTAAGCGGCTCGCGCACCGTGCCTGCCCGTCAGATAACTGCTGGGTATCGTATTGCTGTCGTCGTTCTGATTGCGCGAAAAGAACGCGGTGGCGATGGACAGCCCCACCACAAGGCACAGGCAGATGACCAGCAGCTTGCGGTCTTTCGCGTCCAGCGAAGCAAAGAAAGTCATTCCGTCTTCACCCCGAGCGTCGCCGCCTGCTCCATCGCGGCGTTGAAATCGGCGGGGTCGGCAGGCCGGCCGCCGTACCAGGTTCGCTCAAAGCTGTGCGTCAGCGCGGTCAAAGCCGGCTTGCGCGAGTCGGCGCCGGGCATCAACCCGAGATATTCGCGCGGAGTGCGCGCGCGGTCGGCCGGCCAGGGGCGCCGCGCGCCAGGATTCGATTCCAGGCGAGCAATGGCCGCCCAATACATGAAATGGATCGCATCGCGCCATTGAGCCTTCGTCGCCATCGCCTGCGCGTCTTTGAGCCAGAGCTGCCATTCGCGGGCCGAAGGCGACCCCGAAGCCGGCGCAACATCGTCCGGGACCAGTTTCAGCCGCGACCCGCGCTCGATGCGCACGAAAATCCATACCAGGCCCACGCAGATGCCCAACAGCAACAGCACGCGAAGCGTCCACACGATCCAGGGAGACCGCGCCCCAAAGCGCACCAGGCTGGAAAGGAATCTGTCGAGTTGGGCGTAGAGCCATTCGCGGAAGCGGCTTGCCGCCGATACCTCGGTCACGCCCTGGTAGGCCTTCTGCGACAAGATTCCTGTGAGTGCCTTCCGCTCGCCCGCGTAGTTCGATCCCGCATCGGCAGGGCTCGCTGCCTGTTGTTCATCGCTTTTCAGCCGCGCAAGCGCATCGGCAAGCTGCGTATCCACAGCGGGCTGTGCGATCGCTTTGTGGGAACCGAGCGAAATGGCGCTGGGCATCCACGGAACACTCTTGTTCCCCGCACGCGCCAGCACAGCTCGTAGCCAATCGTAGCGGACTTCGCGTGGCTGCGGGTCTCCCCTTACGGCGCCGCTCACGCGATCGTCGGGACCGACGCGGGCGGGATCGCAGGCGTTGTCGTTCGCCGGCGGCCCGCTCTTGACCTTTTGCCGCGCTACACAATCGGTGACCACCCCATCGAGGCGCTCCAGATGCTGGCGATACTCCACAAGAGTTGAATTTTGGAGAGTTACATTTTGCGTTCCGGCATTGCTAGTCAGGATTTGGCTGCGTGCGAGCGCGCCGGCGAGAATCAGGAACGGAAGCAGAGCCGCTAAACGTCCCGGAACTGCAACACGAAGCGAAACGCGCGCCGACCGCGAGAAGGTCATCGTTCTTCCAAAGTATCAGGAGCCGCGGCGGACGCAGCGAGTCCCGCTCCTTCGGCCGCTTCTCGTTGACCGGCAGGCGCCAGAGCTGGCGCCTGCGTCATTCCCGCCCGCTCCATCATCCACTCGATGTCAAAGCCTTCTTTGCGGATGCGCTGGTCGTAATAGAAGAGCACAAGCGCGATCCACGAAACCGGCTGCAGCACAATCTGCGCACCAATGCTCACCAGGGCGTAAAGCAGAAAGCCCACTACCATGGCGACGATCGCGGCCGTTGAGCCCTGCCCAAACGCCGCGGCCACTGCGCCGATAAGCAGAATGAAAATGTAACCGATCGATGACACGATCATCGACAGCACTGCCACCAGCAGAAACATGACGAAAATTCGGCCGCGTGTTCCCTGGCTCAACTTGTACGAGCGCTGCAGCGACTCCCACGCGGTCTTCTTTTCCGCCACGCAAACCGCCATCCCCATGGCATAGCTCAGCACCAGCCAGATGATCGCGCCAATGGCCGCGGCGCCGGCAAGGAATGCGAGGAATCCAAGACCTATGCCTCCTGCAATGCCCACGCCGGGCCGGGAGATGAGATAGACCAATGGGCCGATGACAGCGAACGCGGCCATCAGCGGCAGAACCCCTGCCATAATCCCCTCCAGGAACAGGAACAAAAAGTAGGTCCAGAAGCGAGGTTGCACGCTCTTGAGTGCGGCGCGAATGGTCAGTTTCTCTCCGCGATGCGCGCTGAGTGCCGACTGCGTGATGCCTGCGATGCAAAAGACGTAGACCGCTACATACACCGGCAAGATCAGCGCGACAATGGCCGTCGCGACGAGGCCCGTCACCACCGTGTTTTGCAAGGATCCGCTGCCCGGAATTCCCGGAATCGCAAGAACCGCCACTGCGGGAATCGCAACTACAAATGCCAGAGCCATCGGCATCGCCGCCGTGCCCGCAAACAGCCAGAAGTTGCGGCGGTAGAGCTGCGCCGTCCGGTCCAGAATCTCGCCAAGCGTCGAAGGCCGTAAGGTTTCAGTCATAGCGTTCACTTACCAAACAGCACGGTCATCCTGAGCGAAGGTGGTCCGCCCGGTCGGACCACCGGAGTCGAAGGACCTGCATTTCAGCGCAACGCCCCTGCAACGGGCTTCTTCGACAACGCGCTAGATTTGCTCCGGTTCTGCCAGCCCCGGCGTCGCTGCAGGCGCCAGTCCCGCCGCCTGCATCATCCACTCGATGTCAAACCCTTCTTTGCGAATACGCTGGTCATAATAGAAGAGCGTCAAACCGATGGCATAAATCGGCCCGATCAGCGCATTGCTCAGAAAAATCCCCAGCTGTTCCAGTACCAGCCAATGCATCGCCATCGGCTGGCCGGGGTGCTTTACCGCCAGGATAATAATCGGAAAGCCAAACAGCATGCCCAGCAGCAAACGAATCATCCCCACCAGGAGTCCAAGCACAAAGATCCGACCCCATGATCCCTTGCTCAGTTCAATGCTGCGCTTGATCGCTTTTCCGGTTGGCAGATCCTCGACAACGCACGCGGGCACTGCCAGCGAATAGCGCAACGACATGAGGACGCCGTATATTGTCGCGGCAAGCAACAGAGGAGCCAGAATCAGCATGCCCGCCCCGAACTCAATAAATGCCGTCGGATTATTGTGGACAGCGTTCTGCGCCGCCGCCGGATTGGTCAGCAGGTCATGCGGCATCAAAGTAAAAAGCAGCACGAAATAGGCCACGTAGAGCACCGCCAGAGGCGACCAGGCGCGAAATGCGACTGTAGTCATCAACCAAAGGTACCGCCGCAAACGTGGCAGCACGCTTCGAGCAGCCTGGCGAATCGACGCCGGCTGGTCGAGGTAAACCCACGACACTGCCCGGTTGATCGCGACGATCGAAAGGCCCGCCAGCAGCAACATTGCCAGGGCCTCGAGCACCGCCGCCACCGCTGTGCCCCAGCGCAGATTGGCCATCAGGTTGGGATAGCCCATCAGCACCAGCGAGCGCACGTAGAGCAACTGAATCCCCAGCATCACCGAAGCAAAGATGGTTGAGATTCCGCCAAACAACGGGAAATGCGTTCGGTACAGTTCGGCGGTGCGATCGAGGATCTCGCCCAGCGACAATGGCCGCAACTGGTAGCTCATGTTTCGCCTTTTTCGCTTGCACGGATCGTAGCACAGGGGCCCCTCGCAGCGCGGGCCGTCTGAGAGAATGAGCCAGCTCACCTACGCCGAAGGTGTGTAGCACGCTGGACAGCCAGCAGCCTCCTCGTAGGCGGTCACACTCTCAGGATGGCTGTGGCAAGTGTGACTGCTCGCCGTGCAATGACGAGTCACGAGCCTGCTATCATCGCGGCGTGCAAGATCAAGAGCTGAAATGGTGGCATGTGCGGTGGAGATTGGCGGGACGCGCAATTTCCCGGTTCGCAATCGTTTCAGGCAAGATCATCGGTTCGCTTTGCCTAATTGCTGCGATTGGCTATTCCGCTCTTTACTTGATGTCGCCGTGGCTGTCTGCAAAACGGATGAGCAAAGTCGACCCTCGATTGAGCCTCGTGCCGGCGAATCTCCCGACCAACGCTGAATCGCCATTATCCAATGCAAGCATCGATTGTTACGGAATCAGGCTCTCATTACCCAGCGAAAGCGTCGTTGATGTTTTTCAAGGCGATTGGATCACCTCAGTGCGGTTTCGCAATGGTGGAATCCTCATGGTTGAAGACACGTCGCACAACCCTGGGTGGCTCGGCATCGCGATCGGCGAACGGAACACGCAGAGATTGTTTGGGAAAGAAGTACTCAGCTCAAAGTTTAAGTTGATGCAGGCGGCAATGTGGGCGACGCCAGACCAGGCGAAATGGTGGAGGCTTCGTGCCTTAGAGAATCAGAGAATCGAGTACTTACTCGTGGCGAAGTTCTTCCTGCTGGCTGTCCCCTCGCGTTACGGCTTCACCCTTGGTCCGATTTATAAGATTGACGGCGGCGAGTTTCGCGGTTTTCAGATTGGCAACCCGAGCGTTGCGCCTTATGAAGCACACCTGGATTTGTTCGATAGAGACGACCGGCATTTAAAGTTCGACATAGAAGGGCCGGAGGGACATGGCCAGGTGCTTACGCAAGCGGATATCAATGGAATGGTTGCATCAATCCGTCCAGCGTCTAGCCGCTAACTTGCGCTCAATTCCCGAACGGGCCGATAGTCGCCCGACCCGACCGGGCACCCCAAGGGGCTTCCTGTCCCGCAACCGTCTGCCTTAGACCGCTCTGGCTGGCCCCCATCCATTGCCGGCCCTGGCCGCGCCGCCGCAATCCCTCAAGAATTTTCCGCAGCCTTAGCAACTAATCCTTTAGTTGCGAGTCTATAGCAGTGTACGACGTAAAGAACAGCGATCCCCCGCGGGGCGTTGTTCCAATGGATTCAACAGGATAGCGATGCCGCCAAGAAAATCCAATACGCTGACAGAAGCGGAGCTCCGGCTCATGAAGATTCTCTGGCGGCGAGGCGAGTCGGCGGTCACCGATCTGGTTGCCGCCCTGCCCGAAGGCGAGGCGCTGGCCTACAACTCAGTGCTCACAACCATTCGCATCCTCGAACAGAAGGGTTACGTCGAACACAGGCAGGAAGGCCGGGCCTTCGTCTACCGGCCCTGCATTGCCGAGCACGAAGCGAGCCGGTCAGAAGTTCGCCACGTGCTCAGCCGCTTCTTTGGCGATTCGCGCGAACAGTTGTTGCTCTCGCTGTTGGGGGACAGCGAGATCACAACTGAGGAGCTCGAAAGGCTCAAAGAGGTCATCCGCAGCGCGGCCCCTGATCGTGAAGAAGATGCAAAAGATATTGCGGCCGCAGAGGCCAACACTGAATCCTTGAACCGGGAAGAAGGGGACTGAGCGCCGTGATCGGACTGCAAACTGTCGATGCCGCTGCAATGTGGGTCTTGGGGAGCATCCGCATTGCATTTCCCGCCGCGTTTGCACAATTTGCCGGCGCCGTCTCATCCATGACTGCCCAAGCCGAGCGGGCGGCAGCCCAGTCGGTTCCGGCGGCAGCCAAGTCGGTTATCGACGCAATGTGGCAGGGTGCGGCAGTTGCCCTCGGTTTGCTTCTGGCTCTTCGTCTGGCGCCGCGGGTCAGCGCCGCGCATCGCTTCGCCGCCTGGTCGGCCGGGTTCGCCCTGGTTGCCGCCTTGCCTTTCTTGCCGGTTCTCTCGCATTTCTTTTCCGTCACGGGCGTTGTCAGTCCGGTTCTCGCTGTTCCCAGTTCGGCCAGGCCCTGGCTTGAATTGAACGCAGGATGGGCCCTCGCAATTGCGGGCCTCTGGCTGGCCGCATCTGTGCTCCGCCTGGCCGCCCTGGTGTCTCATTTCGTTCGTTTGCAAAAGCTCTGGAAGACCGCCATCCCCGTCGCCAACGGGGGCCCTCAACGCGCTCACAGACTCGGCGGTCAGCTCGCTTTGAAAGGGCACGGCTTTAGCCGTGCCGATAACGTCGGCGAAAGAATGAGGGCTTTAGCCCCTGAGGTGAAGGGTACGGGCTTTAGCCCGTACGCAGATCGACTCCAGTCAATCAGGGCATTAGCCCCTGAGGTGAAGGGTACGGGTTTTAGCCCGTACGCAGATCGACTCCAGTCAATGGGGGCTTTAGCCCCTGCCGTACATTCCTTCGAGATCTGCACCACCACCCGGCTCGACCGGCCCAGCGTGATTGGATTTTTCGCACCAAGAATTCTTATTCCTGAATGGCTTTATGCCCGCCTTTCCCCGCAGGAGCTCAAGCAAGTTGTCTTGCACGAAATCGAGCACCTGCGCCGGCACGACGACTGGACCAATCTCATCCAGAAGCTTCTCCTGGTCCTGTTCCCGCTGAACCCGGCGCTCGCCTGGATCGAGCGCCGCTTGTGCCGCGAACGGGAGATGGCTTGTGATGAAGGTGTTGTTCAGAAGACTCAGGCGCCGCGGGCTTACGCCGCGTGCCTTGCCAGTCTGGCCCAACGCGGAATGGAGCGTGAGTTTGCTGCGCGCGCCGAAGCTCTTTCGCTCGCCGCGTGGCGTCGCCGGCCCGAGCTGGTTCACCGCGTGCACTCGATTCTCTGGCGCAAGCCGGCATTGAACCCGATTGCCTCGCGCGTTCTGCTCTCTGTTGTAGGTTGTGGATTGATAGCCGGCTCAGTCGAGCTCGCCCGGTGCCCGCAGGTAGTCGGCTTTGCCGCGCCACAGCCGCACGAGCTGGCGCAGGCTTACCCAGCGAAAATGAACAGCGTCGCAAACGCGCCGTCTGGCGCAGCGGCTCTCGCCGAGAGCGAGGCTGGCTACCACATGGTGCAGGCCAAGGCGATTCTGCCCGTGAGCCGGAATGAAGGTGTGATCTCGACGCCGACGCACACACGCCAGGCCATTGCCCGCCCCACGGAAAGTGAGATTGCCTCTCGCGAAGCCATCGACGGTCCGGCGCACGAGACTTTGTTGAAGGCCGAGATGCCCTCGGCGGACACGCAGTCTGCCGAAGCCAACCAGGGCTCGCCATCGCAACCAGGATTTGTTGTCCTCGCGGCTGTCGAGAAGGTCCAACTGATTCCGCTGAACTCGCGCGAGATATCCGACTATGACACCGGCGCCGCGTCTGACGCCCAGCCGGCTGCAGTCGATGGCAAGCCGGCTCCAGCGGCCGCACCGCAGATCGTGATCGCGCGCCTGATCTTCCGAGTCGTTCCGGCCGCCGCGCCTCCCACTTCGCAGGCCGCGACGCCTGCCGCCGCAACCGGCACGCCGGCTCAAAATTCATCCATCAAGACCGCACCAGCACCGCGTTCAGTCCAGCAGCCCGCCATGATTCCATTCGGCAACGGCTGGCTGGTTTTCCAACTCTAACCCCCAACTTTAACCATTGATTTCAAATCTCGAAGGAGACAAAGTCATGCCCTCAACAACTAATTCTTTAGTAGCTTGGATCAAGAAGCTCGCCATCCCCGCCGGGCTCCTGTCCACGCTGCTCTTCGTTTTCACATTCGCTCTCGATCACAACCGCGCCCTCGCTGCCGCTGCGGCCGCACCCATGGACGACTCGAGCGTGTCGGCGTTGACCGCGCTCGACAACGCCGTCGAAGCAGTTGCGGCGCGCGTTACGCCCGCCGTTGTCAATGTTGCCGTCACTGCCAAGGTCTCGCCCGACGATCAGGGTGAAGGCGAAGGCCACGGCCACGGACGGGGCCAGGGATTCGGTGGCATCAACCCCAACGATCTTCCTCCCGGACTCCGCCAGTTTTTCTTCGGTCCCGGCGGGATGGGCGGCCAGGGCATGCAGGGCATGAAGCCGCAGCCGCAGATTGAGCACGGCGTGGGCTCGGGCGTCATCATCTCGCCCGACGGCTACATCGTCACCAACGGCCACGTGGTCGATGGCGCCACCCAGGTGCGCGTCACGCTCAACGATCGCCGCGTGTTCACGGCCAAGGTGCTCGGCGTCGACAAGCTCAACGACGTCGCCGTAATCAAAATCGATGCGCACGATCTGCCCAGCATTCCCTGGGGCGATTCGGCCAGGCTGCATCCGGGCCAGACGGTGCTCGCCTTCGGCAGCCCGTTCGGCTACTTCCAGTTCTCGGTAACGCGCGGAATCATCAGCGCACTCGACCGGCCAAATCCCTACACCGACGATCCGCGCAAGCCCGGCGACTTCATCCAGACCGACGCGGCCATCAATCCCGGCAACTCCGGCGGTCCGCTGGTCGACTCGCATGGTGAGCTGATCGGCATCGACACCTTCATCATCTCCGACAGCGGTTCCTTCGCCGGCGCAGGCTTCGCTATTCCCGCGCAGATCGCGCGCGCTTCAGCCGAGCA